>CASDSD010000016.1 GCA_949283205.1 uncultured Alistipes sp.
ATGACCTCATATTTTTCAAAATCGGCATTCAGGTAGCCCAGACCGAGGTTGAAATCAAGGTTTAATGCCTTGTTCAGCCGCAGCTGGTAGCCGCCGGTAATGCCGCCGCCAATCAGGTCGCCCTGCTTGCCTGTTTCGGAGAGCTTGTAGTTGAACTCGCCCGCCTTGAACATCGCGCCGACGTACCACGCCTTCTTTTCGCCGAGATACCAGCGCACTTCCGGTGCCACCTCCCACAAGGCGTAGCGGCGGTCCTTGTCGTTCCAGCTCCACGAAGTCCAGCTACCGTTCACGGCGATGCCCCACGACGGGCTGATGCGCCACTCAATACCTAAATCCGGGGTCAGGGTCGCCCAGCGCAGCAGGTTGGCACGAATGGCAAAATGATAATTTTCGGCAGCCTCTGTTCCCGCAGGCCGGTCGGTAAAGGTATTTTGCTGTGTTGCCGTTTGCTGCACAGTTTTTTCGGTTTCGGTCTTTTCCGCGGCGCGCTGAGCCTCTTCCGCTTTGCGCTGCTCTTCAGCGCGCTTCCCGGCCTCAAGATGCCTGGCCTCGGCACGTTCCTCCGTCTCGAGGCGCTGCCGTTCCGCCACTGAAGGCCCGGCGGGTACGACAATGAGAACCGTTACGATATTGCCGCCAGAGGTGTGGTTCCTCGTCGTGAAGCACGCCTCCGTGAGTTCTCCACGCAGGATCAGCTCGGTCTTTACCCGGTTGGAGCGCGTCTTGGCTATGGCGAGGTTCTCGGCCGCCGTGGGTTTCGAATCACTGTAACCATCCACTTTGACTGGGATCATGCCGTCGAGAATCGCGGCCCGATGCTCGGACACGCAGGCAAGCAATCGCTCCAGTTCGGCTCCGTTGCCGTTCCACGGTACATAAAACATGTCATCGTCCGCCACGAAGCGGAAGGTGAATGTAGAGTCTGCTTTTTGCTGTGCAAGAACAGGAAAAGATATTGCCGTCAGCCATAAAAACAGCGTCAGGGAAAATTTTTTACTCATATGTGGGTATTGTTTTCTTTTGTTCGTCCAACAAATGTAATGAAAAACACTCTATTGCTTCAATTTTGATGGATGATTTTGAGGCCCGGATCTCCACAATTCGTCATATTTGTTGAATAGGCATAATGTAATTGTTGTTTAGACAATTTTTTGTCGATAGGGAACTTTTTCCCATCCCGCAAATGAAGCCCCGGCCGGACTGTTTCCGCATGACCGGCGGACAACCGACACGGCGAGATTCGAGGGAATAGTTCCCGATTATCTTCTTTTATATGCAGAAGTGGTGAGGACAGAACAACAGATCCCGTCCACAAGAATGTCGGTGGTAATACGCTGCGATATGACGAGGACTATACCTCCATTATTTACTTCCAAGAGCGATGATGTTACCGCGGATGGGTCTGTTCATTCATTCTGTCTACCGCCTTACATCGTCTCAGACAGTGCGGTTTGTTTGCGCAATTTTCTATATTATAATGAAAATATCGTATGCTATAAGTTGGTTAGCAATGCAACCATAGGAATATTTATCTTAGATGCAGCTATTTTGCGAAAGACTGCTTTTCACATTCTGTTTTATAAAGTTTTATAAGTTTAGGAACTTTCTGAAATATGGGGCGTTCAAACATCAAACTGGCCGCCCCAGCATATATGTCCCCTCCATCAGGCCCCTTACAAACATATGACAGTCCCATCGAACGGCTTAATGAGACTCCTTCCGGAGATAATGCCTCTACGCACCATTCCGTAATAAATATACCAGATTTTGCTAATATTTCAAGTCGTTCTAGAAATGAAATAATCATAATTGCAATGTCCTTGCATTCCGATACTCTTTCAAAATATCAATTTGACAAAAATATCCCTTGTAATGCCCTGGCATATCCAAATAGTTGATATTTTTATATGAAATGGAGTCTTCTTTCAATCTTCCGCTTTTTAACAACTCAAACTCTTTATCGTATAAAGATACGAAAAACCAATGTCCTATAATCTGATTATTCGGACCCAATAATATCCGCCATGTATCTGAACTTCGTTCCATAATTTCTATGGAGTTATTGGCATCTAGTATTGAGGACGTATCATCTATATCTAAAGTAGAATAGACAATATCCATTAGCGTACTCACCATTTCCGCAAAATTCCATTCTTTTTGCTTTATGTCATTATAACCAATCAGAGAATATTTGCTTTGAGGTTTAGTTTGTATTGTAGTGTAACTTTTACCTAAGGCGCTAAAAACATATTGTCCCAGTTGTTCCAACGAAGTTTCGTTTCGTTCAAACGATTGGCAACGACGCAAAGATCTTGGCAGTTCGGATAATGACATTCCATCTATATAATTGAAAATTTTGCCATCTATTTTTATGCCATCCAAAATATCTGAACAAAAACTATCCCATTCATACCGCACCCATTTTGCCTCCAAATGTTCACGACTTGTCCCGATTACTATAAGGACTTTAACAATATCGAGAATATCATCAATCTTTTGCTTATATACCGAAACTCCCATAGTTTTAAAAGATTCATTGCTAAAAAACACACATATCCCTTTAGCTGTAAGGAATTGGTATACTTCGTTAGCTATATGGAAGTCTTTTGTTTCGCTTCCATCCAATTCTGTGTGCTTAAATGAGATAAACACCTCATAGAATTTTCCTTTCGTTTCCATGTGTACTTAAATTAATCGCCACACGATCTTTATCGAATGAGCCCAAACATATTATCGGATTTGTATATGATTTTGTAATCATTGTTCTGCCATAAGAAATAAACACTCCGAGATGCAGCGGTCGTAACCCTTCGTCTTTTTGTTCAACTCGCAATAGGGGCGGATGTCCGTGTGGACGAAAAGTTTGTTCTTGTACTCCTTGCGAATGGCTTCGTCTTCACAGAGATTCTCCTCCTCGGGAGTCGGTTTGCGGTACCCCAGCAGGAGTTTCTCCATGTTCCAACGGTTGTGCTCCACCTCGGCCATCAGTTCTATTTGTGCCTCAGTCAGCCGCACGGGTGGTGTCGCCCCGAAGCCCAGCGAGCGCAGCTTTATATCCACCGAATCTGCGCAATAAAAGTTCGACCACTGGAGCGCTACCGGTAGTTTATCCCATGCTTGCTGCAGTTCATGGTCCGAAGGAGCAGCCGACGGACTTGTGCCGTACTTGCCTTTGTAATCGTATATGTAGTTGACGAGTTGCGCCCGGCGGGTGTTGCGGCGGTCCAGATCGAACGAGTTTGCCAGCATACCGAATGGGAAGACGTGCGAATAGCGGTTCAGCGGCTCCTTCTTGAGACGGTTGTTGAGCAGGTCGAGCAGCGCACTCGAGGTCTCCTGCCGCACGAAAACCGGGATATTGCGGGCATAAATGACATCGGGCAGGTAGAGCCCCATGGCCATGGCCTGCGGCGGGAAGTTCAGACAGATGGCAATAGACAGCTGTTGTCTGGGATCTTCGGCCCACTCCGCCAACAATTTTTGTACGGCCGGCGTTTCGGCACGACCCTTGATAAACTCAAACTCCACATCGAGAAAATCTGTTCGAAGCCCATAATTCCAATTTGGCGGCAGAATACGCTCATCGTCAGGATGCTCCATATCCCGGTAGCGGCTCGGCGCAAGGTCGAAATAGTGACGGTAGCGGCCGCGGAAGAAATTCATCTCCTCATCGGCCGCGGCGTCGATGAACGTGATCCGGCTTTTCAGCCGCCGGTCGCGGCAGAAGTTCGGGAAGTGGAGTAGCTGCGCCGCCTCGACACCCAAGGCCACGCCCATACGGCTCATGCCGATAATGACCAGATGAACCATTTGGTCGCTCTCCCGTGTGATCGGCTCACGATCCAAAGCCGGGTATTCGACCTTAACGCTTCCTTCTTCGTAACACCGCTTCACCAGCAGTTTCTTGGCCCACTCCTCATAGAAATTGAAGGGGTGGAAATCAATCTGTTTGCGCCATTCTTCAGCCAAATCAGAGATCTGGAAGGCTGCATAGGTAGTCTGGTACTCGAAGAGTACCGAGACCGGGATGCGCGGGCAGTTCCGCTTCTTGCTGTGGATCTTCACTATCTTCTGCAGGGAGTCGATGTTGAGCGAATCGTGGTCGTACTCGTTTGCCTCACCGACCAGGAAGATCTCGCGGGCCCGTGTCGTACAGAGTCTCTCCAGCTCTTCGGTCGAGTTACGCTGGGCGTGCAACACCAGGATGCGCCGCTCCTGACTGGCATCGAGCACGGTATGTATGCGGTTACGCACCTTGGCTGCGGGCAGCACGCTTTGAATAAGCACATAGCACCTCCCATAACGGGGATCGGCACATATCTGCCGCACCAGCATCGGCACCATCTCGTCAAACCCGATGACCACGACATGATCTTCGAGCGGATATGCAATTTCACCATCGCGGTAACGTTCAACACGCCGCTCCAACATGTTCGATACCACCGAAATTAAGAGGCCCGTAAAGAGCAGCAGACCCAGAATGGCAACTCCAAGCGAAAACCAGCGCAGTTCGGGCGTGACGTTGGCCACGCTGCCCGGATCAATGAACAGGCAGATCAATTGCAACAGACGTCCCATCGGAACGTCGTTACCGCTTACGCCCTGCTGCGAATCGGGTGTTGCAACATCCGAAGGCTCAGGAAAGGCGAAAAACCAGCTGACCAGATAGATAACCCCGAAAAAGAGTAACAGAATACCGACCAGCCAGGCAAACTGCGTGCGTCCACGTCCCGAGAAGGCCCGGTCGAAGCCCAGCGTAAAAAATCGTTTCAGCGAGTTCTTCATGGGTTGCGGTTTTGGTTGACGTGAGGGTTATTTGGAGGCTTTGAGATCTTTGAGATCCTTTTCCAGTTTTGCCAGCTCGATCTCCTTGCGTTTTGCTTCAATATCGAGATCCTGTTGAGCAATAACGGTTTTTTTGTCTTGGATCAGCCCTTCGCGGCGAACAGATTCTCGATAGAGTGACAGCTCTGTCTCGAAAAGTTGTTGCCTGCAGCCATCTTGAACATCCAAAAGCCTTTTACTGAAAAATCCCAACCAACAAAGGGCGCAGATTACAACCAAAGCTCCACTTCCGATTGCAATCACACCAAGGCATACCGGCTCGTCGTGGTAAATAATCACATAGCTGATAATACCGACCAGAGCTACAAGAGTGATAATAAACATCCAGCAAAGAGTCCTATTGAGCAACTCGGCAATTTTCTTGAGTTGTTCTGCAAATTTCGACGCTATCGGTTCCATAAAGGGGTTATTTGTGGATCTTGAATCCGAGTTTAAGAATCAGTTTGAGGGTCTGCACGGCGGTCTGACGGTCGTATTCACGTTCGGCATCGGGCAGTGCCTCGTATGGCACCAGGCAGGGGTGTGTCTTGAGTTTGTCATCGCGCTGCTCGCCATAAGTCCAGCCTTCGGCAATACGTCCCTGCGCCCAGACATCATGGACGTTGCGGGCCATCTCTTCGATCAATTCATCAAGCTCCTTCGGCAGTTCAATATTTCGCGTATCGAGCGGAGCCGGGGTATAGGTTTGTTTCATCGTTTGATCTGTGATTTTAATATATGCAAGTTACAAAATTTTATTCGAGTTTAGAACTGCTGATGCTCATTTATCCGGATGATTCTGTTCCTCCAGATGCTGACTGATCAGCGTCAGCAGGCTGCCGGCCTCGATGGGCTGGCCGCGCAGAATGGCAATCTCGCTCAAAACTTGCAGAATCCCTATGCCAACTGCATCTCCGCCCTTACCCAGTTTGTTCCGGGTCTCGTAGGCAAAGCGCAGGGCTCCATCCGCCAACGCGTAGTTCTTCATCCGGTATTGTGCCATGCCGAATAACCGCATCGCCTCCGAATAGAGCAGCGAATCATCCAGCCCCTGCCGCTCGATCCTACCCAAAAGCCTGTCGGCCATCTCGCTCGCCTCTTGATCGCGCCCGGCATCGTACAGCGCCTGCACCTCGGCCAGCATCTCGTCGTAGCCCGACATATCTACAGTATCGTTTGTTGCCATATCCATCTACTATTTCTCAAAATCCGCCTGACCGTATGCGCCCGGAATATCCTTGTCTCCGACCGTAAAGTGAACAACGGCCATCATCGTGTTCTGATAGGGTTTCATGGATTCACTTATTTAACAAGTGGATGGCACGACCATTTACTCGCTCTTCACGCGGCGACACAGACGCCCGAGCAGCTCGCGGTCGGCGGCAACCAACTCGCTTAACTCAATGTGCGTGCAGGCCTCGTCCTTCAGCAACTTCGACGTGGCCGACGAGTCGCTGTCCACATCCCACGTAAGCAGCACGGCATGAATCTTCAACGCCTTCAACTTGCGGACCAGCATCTCGTGGTCGGCATCACCTGTAATGAGTACCACATAGTCGAACTTGCGGATGACCGACAACTCGTAGGCCTCCAGAGCAAACCATACGTCGATACCCTTTTCGATAACCGTCGTCTCGCCGTCGTGCTGCACCTCGCGCAGGTGTTTGTAGTGGAAAATCACGTCGTTCTCGATCAACGCATCCTCGAACCGCCGCTCCTTGTAGAGCAGGTGCTTGTTGTTGGCATCATAGACACGGTAACGGCCACGGAAGTAGTGGCTCTCTGTAATGTGGCAGTCCGACAGGACGTGGCCGCCGATACGGGCCACCTGCTGACGCACGAGGTACATCAAGCTGCCCATGTCGATATTGAGCGATGCCTGCTGCGCAAGCGCCTCGTTCACCTTGGCGTAGTAACCTCCATCGATAAACAGACCGATGGATTGGTATGTGTTTTCCATAGATTCTCTTGGGTATTTAGTTAACAGGTAGATTCATTATGCTTCGTCCGGATCGGGCAGGCGGATGGGACGACGGCGGATCGGTGCCTCGGGATTCCGGGTCAGCGGGGTCAGAAGCCGGTATTCGTCGCCTGTCTCGTCCAGTTCTAGAATCGTCAGAGCGCAGTTCGCAGGAGAACGCATCTCCTCGAATTCCTCGACCGTCAGGTGGAACCACCGCATGACAAAGAGCCGAATGGCCAGCGAATGGGTAATCAGCACGCAGTTGTGGGGATAGTCCTTGTCGCGGAAATCGCGGTGCAGCGAACCCAGCAGGTCGTTGATGCGGTCGTAGACATCCGTGCCAGACTCGCCGCCCGGGAAACGGTAGTAAAAGGCGCCATAGGCGGTTCGCTCCACTTTAAGCCGTTTCAACTCCCCGTAAGTGCGCAGATAGCCCCACTCCTGCTCCCGCAGGCGCGGCTCCTCGCTGTAGCGAAACTGGCTTCGAGGAAACGAGCGCACGATATTCTCAAAGGTCGAGCGGGTTCGCCAGAACGGCGAGATGTAGAAATAGACCGATTCGTCGCCCAGCAACTCCTTCAACGCACGTCCGGCCTCACGGGCCTGCTCGACACCCTTTGCGGTCAGTTCGATTGTATAGTCGGGCTCCGTGGCGAATTTGCTTTCGTCGTTGTTCGCATGGCATTCGCCATGCCGGATCAGGATGATGCGGCGCGGTTTCATCGGTCAAAATAACAAAAATATTAATTCAAATTTACGAAAAAATTATAGATTCCATTAATTTAAACCGGTGATTCTGATATTATCATGTATAAATGTATATGTGCTGATTTTTCTCCATCTTTGAGATCATTTACATTTACTTAACGCTATTTAACTTTGCTCATATAATGAAAACTATATTATTTTTTTGCTGTTGTTTTTGTATATTGTTCCAACTTCAGCTCAGATTCAGAGATGATATACGAAGACACGTGGAGTTTTAGCTCAGTAACACCTGGTAAAAGGCTTGCAAAGGTGATTATATAATTCCGAGATGGACGAACGAGTGTTATAAGTGATTCAATAGGAGATTTTACGTTCCCCGTTGGAGAAGAATATTAGTGCGATTTTAAGCATGGAGACGACTATTAAATCCCGGTCAATCAATCAAATTGACCGGGATTTAATTTGTTTTAACAATGGCGTTTGACTACCGTGTGGTTTGTGCGGCTATATTTCTCCGTTTTTGATATGGAGCTTGGCAAACCAATATAAACTACAATAAAGAATCATTTTAGTTACAGTAATCCCACTGTAAAACGATCATATACCACCTTCCAATGATGAGGTTGTCGGCTCCCAGCCACCCTCCACTACAATATTATGGATATCCAAGTCCGGTAACATGACATCCAGCTCAAATGTCGTTTCCCGTAACACGTCAGTAACAGTATCCAGCAATGGGGTCAATAAAGAACAGAGCAAGCCACCAAGGTAGTCGCCCAAAATACTTTGCAGCAATTCGTCTGTCATTAAGATCGAATCAAGTTTGGCCGACAGATATAGCGGTTCTTCGTCCTCCGAATCATCATAGTTGTTCAGGGTCAGATTCACCAGAGCATAATTCGTATGATAGGCCACATTGGGATAGGCCGTATAAACCAGATCGTTCTCGATATTAATCAAGCGCCCGTAAAGCGCTGCATCATCAACCACTCCGTCGATCAGCGGTCCCGTCAACCCCTCTTTCTTCACATCGATCTTATCGATCTTATTGTCTCCACCGAGCATGATGATCGAGATATAGCGTTCGCTGCTCAGCTCCTCTCCTGCCTTACGTTGCATGGGGATCTCCTCCCAAGTAACGGCGGTCTGACTGCTTGCCGCAATCGGTTGTAGATCGAAGTCCAAAGCCGACGTAAAATAACCGGTTACATCGGCACTCGACGAAATGGCCCAAGGGTTGAGCAGATTCTGCAATCCCAACAGGTCTGCATCCGTATCGTTGGTCTTCAATGTACTCTCTAAACGGGTCAACAACTTATGTAGCAATTCCTGGTTGAGTGCATCGATCAGATCGCCCACCAAAGCTCCAACCAACGCGTCGACTATGTCTTCTGTAATAAAGTCTAAAACGAAGTGTAATTTTAATACTTCGTCGATAGGCCCAAACAAGGCGTTGTGAAGCAGTCCACTGACAATCTCCGTAGTCAAATGTCTTGCCTTGACCTCCTTGGCAATGTTGTCAACTAATTGACTCAATGCTGAATTGGCGTCAACAAACTCCCGGAGAAATTCATGTTTTGTGACGATACGCTGAAGCAGAATTTCGACCTGCGTGTTGTTCTGGTTGAAATCCGCTGAAGCGAAATAGTACATGTTCTGATCCGTAAAGGTCATAGGACCCATGACCGGCATCACAATACGAGCATCTTCATAGTAGGTCATGTAATTCTGCAAAATCGACTCTTGTCCCTGTCCTTCGAAAAGATTGGCATCCAGATTCCCCAGAAACACGACCCGATAATCGCCATTCGGAAGAGTCTCGTGAATAGCCTGAAGGGGCCATTCATGGCTCTCCGGAACAGTGTAGTTGTCCGGCCGGAAAACGGTTTCGCGTTTAACATAAACATATCGGTCGGTTGCGTCTTTGCGGTAGAGAATATACATAAGCGTTTGTACCCGGTCTGAAGAACCGTTGATGGCAGTGCGCGTGTCAAGAGATGAAACATCACTTTCACACGGGAAGAACGTCACATCGAAACTCTCCGATTCCGAATATGATCCGGATACGGGAGTTCCAACCGCGGATGTGTTGCTATCCTTGTCACAGCCTGTCCCGAAAAACAAGGCGATAGAAACCAATAACCCTGAAAATATCTGTCTACAGATCATACCTTTCGATTTTCTTATCAAACTACATGTAACCATCCCATTCATCGTCATCCAGATTGATATCGCCGCCGAAACCGACCTCGAAGCTGCCACCTTCGCCCGTTCCGCGGAGAACGAGCCAGGTGATCTGGTTGGGATATATCGGAATTGTTCCCGATGTGGATTTCAGCTCATAAACCGTCTCGGTTCCGTCTATGTGGGTCAGCGTCAAACTCCCTTTTCCTGTAATATCCTCTGTCGGGAGCAGGTTGATCGTAATCCGATAGTCGTCCGACACAGCCGGGGTCTCACTTTTCGACAAAAGCACGGGATCGCCCGTTGAGACAACCTTACCTCCCGTTGCATCCTGAAAAAGCATCGTTGGAAACCCTTCAACCTCAAGTTGTGCGCCGTGGATCGACCCGTCGGCATTGTTCATGCGGATCTGAATGGCTCCGTTCTGCCGGGTCAGCACGATACTGTACGAAGTAATATCATCGGCCGTCGAAAGGGTTAGAATGTTGCGGAAAACTTCCTGCTCGGGTTGATTCCCTTCCAGGTATTGCATCCGGGCTGTCTCATAGGATGTGGCCGTGAGTGGTAATGCTGGCTGTTGGTTTTTAGGGATGGCCAGAAAAACACATCGATATACGCTGTTCCTTTCCAACTCGGTCACCGTAAACGAACTGTTTGTTATCTCCATGACGCGGATGCAGGCAGATGAGTTTTCCGTCATTTCAAAAATATACAGGGAAACCGCATACTTCCCGAAATCGATCGCTTGCGGTGCCCTGGTCTGCTGATCGAGTGTCAGGTTGAAACGAATCGGCCGGGGCGCGTCTGTCTCGACATCCGTTTTCTGGCAGGATGAGATCCAGCCGGCAAGGCCAACCAAAAGAAATATACGGAACAAGATACCGGATTTCATATCGTATCGTTTTTTTGTTTATTGCTGTAAATTTCCGGCGGGATGATCTCCCCATTCGGGATCAAGTCCCAGTCCTGGGTCTGCTTCGCCGAGCTCTCCCCCATAATATTCATTCCAGAAAGGATCGAGTCGGATCACAATATCGGTTGTAGTCCCCTCTCTCAAGTCGAGTGGTTTGTCATCCTCTTCAGGCAAATCGCTGCCGTCGGCGGTGAAACACCGACGGCCAATACTGTAAAAATGATTGGCCAAGATAGGATAATAATGTATATCGTAACCAGACCCTGTATCGAGACTGATTGGGATCCAACCCAAGGCAAATTCCTGCTCGGAACTTTCGTCGTATCCGTAAAATACCAGGTATAGACTCTTGTCGTAGATCTCGCTACCCGATGATGAGGCGGCATTAGCATGCTGGGGTATCACGAACGCTCCGGCTAACAGGCTGTTGGGATAGCGTTTGTTGTCGGGCGAAGTATTCTCATAAAAGCCATTGCTAATTGTTGCCTGTCCCGGGATATCGATTTTCAACAGGACATGCTCCGGAGTCGGAGGGTTGAATGCGAAATTGTATACAGGGACATTCAGCTCTCCATCCATAGCCTCCCGGCTTGCAATCAGCACTTTGTCGGACAGGAGCGTACCATGTGCCAAGGCAAGGCCAACAACCCGATATTCGGTCTGTTCGGGGATGATTCCCGTAGCAAGCTCCGTATCCGGGGCATAGGCCATAAGGGTCGCCGGAATATTCTCGACATAAAGCAGGAGGCCTGCAACGGCCCGTTCAAGAAAAATAGAGCGGGAAAAATGAGAGGTCGTGCCATTGACGGTCAGAGATTGTGTCGTGCAGCCGGAAAAAAGTTCCGTTGCCTCTACAGCCTTTTCACTGGCACAATACAGAGTCGCTTCTTTCAGGAGGGTTTCTCCTTCGACCCATTCTTCCCATTGATGGCCGGAGGACGCATTATTGGGATCCGAAAGTTTAGGTATATCGGCCTTACTGTCGTCACGGGCCACCGCCAAAAACGTATACTCACCGTTTTCAAGTCGCATTCGTCCCACATAGCAATGCGATTCATCCTGGTCTTGTGGTCCACCCCACCAGATGACATAAGGACTTGGAGAAAACTTAAGGGTAAATTCATCGACCGACAGATAATCCCGACTTGTTCCATCCTCCACAATCGGTTTGTAATAGGTGAAATCGCCGGCCTCATTTCTGCGGAACACATAAATCCGTACATCATTAATCTGTTGCCAGTTATTACTGCTCAAAAGCATTCGAGGCGGTTCCTGTTGCGGAATGATGGTGCCATCCGGGACAAACGTCATGTCCACAGCCTGCGAAGAGCCATCATCCACACCTTTGTCCGAATTCAGGTCGAACCGGACCTCCACATCATAGAACTCCGGCTGACGTATGGATCCGTCAGACATATTATCCCGTGAACATCCAAAGGCAAATACGGATAACGATAAAATGATATATATCCCGTATCTCATGCCAATACCCTCATTTATGATTAGTTGAAAATGATTGCATTTTGAATCTGCCACTGATGGTGGGTGTCCATTACCAGTTCATCGGCCACGCTCAAATCGATGGGAATGTCCTCGCCGTAATTTTGCGACAGGCTCTTTTCCCCCTATGGTATAGAGCCGGTTGCGCACGACACTGAAACAATACTCCGTATCCACGTTCTCAAGCAATGAGATGCTGGTCCGGCCGGTTCCCCCTTCGGGCAAAGAGACCAACGTGCGATTCTCATTCTCGGCAGCATCGTGATCGCGTAGCGCCACATTCCAATGTTTCAGCAGTTTCCCGTCGATATCGAGCAACTGCAGCTGAAACGAACAACGTCCTGATGTTACGTCTTCACCGGTTACGGCAAATGGTATCAGGAAACATTCTCCAAAAACAGTCCCCGGTGAGAGGGAAATCGTGCCTGCCGGATACATCTCCGAGTCCGTCTTCCAGTTCTTATCGTCGACATCGAGGTATCCATCACCGTTTGCATCGTAAGGGAGGCGCGGATTTTCCCGATTCCCGGGGAACCAGTTCACGAGGTCTATTTCATATGCCGTAAATGCGTCGGGCTGGGTGGAGCCGGCCAAAGAAGCATCGAAATCCGACCTCGGATCCGTTCCATTAATAACATTATCCTTATGGAAATCAAAAGAATCGTCCACCCCTCGGAATCCTCCCAATATAACTGTCTGGTTGTATCGTGTCGTCACGAGCCGCAGTTTTGACACTTTGGAGCCCTGAATATCCGCCGGAATGCGAGTGAAATATCCGAACGTCCCGGCCACCTGCCGACGCACCATCAACAAACCATGCTCCACGTTCGCCTCTTCACTCCGTTTGGATAAAATCACACCATCCTTGACAAAAAACAGTTCCGCTCCGGCAAACACCTCCTCAACCACATTATCCGCAGTTATGGAAACTGTTTCCGTTTGATTGTAATCGTCCCCGATTCCGATACCCTCGAAGGGTTCGTAATCGCCGTAAGTCCCGGTCTGGTAACCGATGGCATAGGCTATGTAGGTCACACCTTCGTTCAGGCATTCATCTCCCGAGAGTCGGACGGTGGCGTATCGCCCCTGTCCCTCTTCTTCGCTCCAGGGAATACTTGTCTTGTTATTGGGATTGCTCCAATTGTCTATAGTCGTTTTATATACCACCCTTGCAGGACTCTGGTACTCTGCGATGATAATGCTCAACTTATCGAAGTTTTGTGCAGGGGATACGCTCGATATGGGACGACGGGTCATCGACGATGAGTTGACACTCTCTCCGCCCGTAAACAATTCTCCCACACTTTCAACAACCACCGTAAATTGCTGTTCGGTCTGCCCATCGTTCATGCCTCCGGGCATATCGGGTGTCGGATTGTTACAGGAGACGGCCACTGCCATCATTCCCAAGCTGACGATTATAGATCTTGTCGCACTCATTCAGTTCAATCGATTGGTTTATTGAAAACAAGCCGATCCGTCCCCAAGGGACGGATACGGCCTTGTCCCATCCGGAACTATTCCAGTTCCATTTCGTGAATCACCTCCCAGTTGTCGTTAACTACCAGTTCGATCTCATGCTTGTTATCCAATGATATGGGATTGTCATCATCTCCAGGAGTCGGTTCGGGGTCAGTGCCTTGACCGGGGTCGTCACTCGTACGATTTCCCAGGCCATAAAGGTGATTGCGAACAATATTGTAGGAATTCTTGTTTTCGGTTACAGAGGTCTGCGATGTAAATGTGCTGCTTGCAGTATCCCACGTATAAAGCGTATAGGTTGTAGTCTCACTCGAAGGCATGTTTACGTTCCACTCACGTTTTACATCACCTCCTGCGGTTGTTAGCTGCAGTTTGAGTGTTTGGGCAGCCTCAACCTTGGCGAACGGGATCACGAACTCACCCCCCCCCGAACACGGATCCTTTCTGGAAAGTGGCCTTGGTTTCGTATTGTGCCGGTTTCTGCCAGTTTTTTGAGTTGATCAGCGTGCCATTGGCTTCAATCGACGAGAACCAGTCGTTCAGATCTATCGTCACAAGCGTCTTGTCAAAATCCGGCTCTTCGGAAAATCCGTTGACAACGGCTGTCGAGATGCTGTTGCCGGATCCGTTGTTATCCAGATTGATGTTGGCAAACTGACCGAGTACAAGACGGTTGTTCTCGTTCGAAGCAACCAGACGCAGTTGCGTAGCTTCGGCAATGTAGGGAATGTCTTTTGCATAGACATAAACGCCGGCTACTTGACGGTTCAAGATAACCTCTTGCTTAAATCCTTCGGCTTTTTTGACGTCGAAGGGTACGGTTGAACCGGCAAAAATCTCCTCCGCGCCCTCGTCCGTGGTGAGCGACAGTACGGCATTTTCGTTGAATGTCGAACCCGAAACAAGAGTATTTTCGATGTCGCTGTATCTGCTTCCGCTGTGGAACCCTACAGCAAATATCTGATAATTGCCGTCATCGAGATTCGTTTCCAGTACGATATCCTTGCTTTTCCCGTCATTCGTGCCGTACTCCACCGACTCGTTTTGCCAATCAGAAAATTCTTTGTTGTATTTCACCTCTTTAGACGAGGCATCAACCACATATACGACTACGTTCTCGATGGTCTGGTTTGCCTCCGAACTGAGCAGAGGACGTCCAACACGCGTTGTAGTGTCGCTGTTAGCTACGGCCAGCGAGATAATCTGCTTGGCGTCGTTTGGGTTGACATCGTCACCTGCCTCTTCATTGTTTGAGCAGGCACAGAAGGCCAATGATCCAATCATGGCCATTCCAAATAAAAATGTCTTTTTCATGTTATAAATAATTAAGTGTATTATAAAACTTATCATTCAATTTCCATCTGATGTTGCAGCTCCCAGTTATCGTTCACGCGAACATATATCTTGAACGATCCTCCGCTGCTGTCCTCTTCATAGAGATATCTCAATATCGTAATCTCATTGCGTCCCATCGTGATATGGACATCATGCGGCTCGAGCGTCGGATAAAGCGTCCCCCGCTCTCCGCCAAAGACCGCCGACTTGTCGATGAATACCACACTGAGGGTAGATCCTTCATACGATGGCGAGGGACACATCAGAGTTTGGCTCTGTATTTCGTTATGTACTTCCCAGTCCAACTCGGTCTGCACACTGGTAAGATTGGAATAAACAAATCGGTTGTCCACAAGGCCGAAGACATCGTCTATATTCTTGGTCGAGAAATTTATGTTATTGGGTATAGCCTCGGCCTTAATCAGCAAATTCCCTTTCGTCCGTTCCATTCCGAGCGTAAAGTGCTCTTTGCCGTATGTGTAATCAAACGTCCCGCTGGCCAGATAGATGTCATTGGCCGCAGCCCCGGCAGCTTCCATTTCGGCCTGTGTAGCATCGGCCCCCAACGGTTCTTCACTCTTCATATTCCCCCACACCGTAACGGTATACCGTCCATAGGGCAACGATGCCGGCAGGACGATCATTTGTTCCATGTCGTCATTCTCGACAGGTTTGTTGTGTTGTTCGGCGACTACATTCCCATGTTCGTCATGGACGATATAATAGAGCGAATGGACATACTCGCGAAAAGGCAGATTTTCGGATCGTCGCTCCATCAATCCCAGCTTGACAGCATCGTCAATATTGAAATAGTTCTTGTCCTTGACGGTCAGTTCCACAACAAGCGGCGGACACATGGGTAGTGATTCCCGGATACATCCGCCCAACAAAAGCATTGCTCCGGACATCAAAATCCCAACAATCTTATTTACTCCCCCGCTACTCATGATTTGTCAGTTCAATAAATTCCGCCAGGGAAGCATACGGTATAAAATCGGCTTCGGTAACAGCTCTGCGTCTGAGGAAAACATCCGCTACGGCTGAACCAAGATGTTGGAACAACGCATCACTATCGCCACTGCGGGCTGCAATTATCGCCCGTACATATTCCGCTCGAGGGGTGCGATCGTCACACCGCACCATGATTCTGGCTGCAGCGTCGTTGCGCCCTACACTGAGCGCCACGATCGCGGTATTGGTATCTTCATACCCTTTCATCAACTCGTAAGCCCGATCCAGTTTGCGCATGGCCGCCATAAGTAACCCGAGATTATAACGAGCCTCAGGCTGTTCGGTCCGTGTTTCAAGCAGTTCTATCGCCCGTTCGTAATCATTCCGGTAAACATATATGGCGGCTTTCGTATTAAGCATCTCCGGCGAAAACTCTTCAAGTGAGTCGAGTACGGACTCGGCCTCATCGGTTCGTCCCTCGCGCAACAACAGCACGGCCAAATTGTTGGCAGATGTCTGCGACTGCGGGAAATAATGTAAAATAGTGCGGTATACCCTCATTTTTTCATGCGTATCCTTCATGAGGGTCGTTACACGTAGCAGCTCCTCCTCATTGAATACATCGGGACGTTTGTCATACATGGCAAGCAACTCGTCGTCGGTCGTAAAACTCCGGATTGTATAGGTATACTCATATTCGACCTTTCTATCCTTTTGCAAATATTTGTCACGAATATCCGGCCAGCAGGCCAGGCGGCGAATCCGGTATTCAGCAGCATCATCGTTTTCAGCGTCGTAACGGTCGAGGATAGCTGTAACAGCCAATGTGTCGCGGTACCCGTCGGCTCTCATCGCTGCCAGGACGGGTCCCC
The DNA here is from genome assembly GCA_949283205.1 of uncultured Alistipes sp. Classification (GTDB taxonomy): domain Bacteria; phylum Bacteroidota; class Bacteroidia; order Bacteroidales; family Rikenellaceae; genus Alistipes. Next base: position 16,736 of record CASDSD010000016.1, read on the forward strand.
ACCCCTCGGGATGCGAGCCGGTCGTAATTAAGGCAGCTTGTCCGGTCGACATGTGCAATCGGGAAATCAACCACTGCTTGGCCGCAGTTGCACGATTTTTGGCCAGTATCATATTGAAATCATAAGGGCCATCGGCCGAGGCCATGCCATATATATCCAACGAATTGAGTGTCTTCAGAGAATCGGAAACGATATTCCCGAGTGTGGCAAGCATGGCCTCCATCTCGTGGCGGTTGTTTCCGAGAGTAAGATTGATGTCGTAATGATTTATAACAAATTGCAAACGGGCCTCACCTTTTCCTTTTACGATTTTAGGCCGGATGACAAATTCCGGTGCCATCCAGTTCAGTTGGAGCGATTCATGAGGCTTAATCAGCGTCGATATATTGGCAATGTAGGCCATATCGACCGTATCAAACGCGTTGCACTGTCCGCAACCGCTGGTCGATGCCGAAGCCACAATACGTCCTCCGTCGAAATGTTCAGGCACAATAATGGAGGCCCGGTACGGAAACGACAGTTCTCGCTTGTTGTTTACTGTTTTGGCATATTCAGCGAGTGAATCCACATAGTTGGAAAGTTTTTCACGACGCTTCGTCTTTTTTGCGTAGATCGGAGCGTCCAGCACCATGGGCGTACATTCGACAACGACGCTGTCTGCCTGCACGAGACGGGGGCGAACGATTAAACGGCTGCGTTTCGGCAATGACTTTTCAGGAATGGAGATAGTTGCATCGACGCGTACCCTGGAATCTGAGTCGGGGACGAGTGTCTCCACGGGCGAAACTGAAAACATGTTCATCCGTTGCGAGGCACACCCGACTAAAATGACCGAGAAAACAGCTCCCCACAAAATGCGAAAGTATTTATTTGTCCTCATAAGCAAAAGTCTAAAATATATAGGAGATTGTCAGGGCAAATTTCGTCGGGCCAATGTAATTCCCGGCGTCGTTACTGAAACACTTTGCACAAGGCCAGTTCGGACGTTTGTCGTACCACAGGCGGGCATACCCCACGCCAATGAGAACTTCTAAATTCCAATGCGGTGAAAGAATCCAGTCATATCCATAAGTTAATCCTCCGCCAGCCAGATAGCCGTCATATATTTTGTCTCGAATAAAGGCATAGTATTGTGCACCGTGGAGATGAACGCCGAAGAAATGACCCTCATAAGGTTCACAAAGCCAATAACGCAACTCTGGTTGAACCAGCCAGAATCGTGCATCCGTATTCTAGAGCGTCCATGGTCTATATGCTCCAAAAAGCTCCATGGTCATTTTGCGCCCTGTCGCAAACTCTACTCCTGCATTCGGGGCGGCGATCCCCCAATAGAGTCCATTTGTTTTTACGGCAACGTTTTGTGCTTTGGATATTTGAGAAAATAGACAGAGAAGCGTCACCAGAAGTAGTAATTTCCGCATATTTTCCATTCGTTGGGTATCTCTATATTGTGATCTCCAATAGAGAAGCTCTTGTACCAAAAATAAACCCTCCTTTTTCCTTTATATGAAAAAAGAAGGGAGAAGGATTTTCCACTGCAAAAGTATGAATTAAAAATACTTTTTGCAATAAAAATCACTATAAAAAAGCAAAAATGACGATCCTAACTGATTAGAGTTAAGACTGATTTTTGCATGCCGGAAACGCATCATAATATTTTAATTTAAGCTATTGCTTCAGCCGCAAGGCATTAACTGCCTAATTGTCAAAGTTTTTTATCTAAAAACCACAAGGGGCATAACAAGAGCTGATACTATGTTTTGTAACTCCATGATATTAAATATCCAGACATCACTCCGATTCATCCATCCGCTTCACCGATATTCATTTTTTCATTATAACTAAAAACAATAATTCCTCGTTTTGCCAATTCCGACCGTCGGTGAGCGGACGGGTGCTACTTTTTCTTACGGTAACTGATTGTTACGGTATTGCCCTGGTAATTCCAGCTGCCGGTCGTAAAATAATCGGTCGGAATCGAGTCGTCGTCAAACCATGTATCTACCGGGAAGATGTTCCCGTCCCCCGGATTATTTGTGCAGTATAAAAACTTCAGTGCCGTATTGTTGCTGATATCAAGTGCCGTGAGGTTATTGGAGTTGCAGTATAAATACTCCAGTGCCGTATTGTTGCTGATATCAAGTGTCGCGAGGTTATTGGAGTCGCAGTACAAGTACTTCAGTGCCGTATTGTTGCTGAGATCCAGCCCAGTGAGATTATTGGAGTAGCATTGGAAAAATGCCAGTTCCGTATTGTTGCTGACATCCAGCGAGGTGAGGTTATTGGAGTAGCACTGCAAATCCGCCAGCGCGGTATTGCTGCTGACATTCAGTTCTGTCAGGCCGTTGGAGGCGCAGTATAACATTGTCAATTCAGTATTGCTGCTGACATTCAGCGTAGTCAGATTATTTGAGGCGCAGTTCAACCCGGTCAGAGCAGTATTGCGGCCGACATCCAGCGAACTCAGGTTGTTATAACTGCAGTTCAAAAACTCCAGTTTCGTATTATTGCTGATATCCAAAGAGTTCAAGTTGATGGAGTAACAATATAAATACTTCAGTGCCGGATTGTTGCTGACATCCAGCGAGCCCAGGTTATTGTAGCTGCAATCCAGATCCTCCAGAACCCTATTGCCGCTTATATCCAGCGAACCCATGTTATTGTCGTTGCATTTCAATAGCTTCAGTTCCGTATTATTGCTGGCATCCAGCGAACTCAGGTCGTTGTAGCTGCAATCCAAATTCTCCAGGGCCGCATTGTTGCTGACGTCAAGCGAGGTCAACCGATTCCCATAGCATTTCAATTCCTGCAACGAACTGAAATATTCGATCCCTTTCAATGAAGTCAGCTCTCCGTCATAATTATCTGACGAGATATCGAGCTCCGTAATGGCTGCCACCTCTTCCGATGTGATGTTCTGGGCATCGGTGATATATCCGCGCTTTTGCAGCTCTGCGGCAAAGGCTGGATCGAACTCGTCCGTGACAGGGCCCTTGTTGTCTCCCGTATTATCCTTTTCGCATCCGACTGCGACAAGCGCAACAATGGCCATCAACAAATAAAATTTTTTCATATTCGACTCTGTTTAATATGGCTTTGAACAAAAATACGAAAGATATCACAATTACATACTTTGCGATGCGCTATTTTTTTTGCTCCGAATTTATTTGCCAATAAATTGAATTGTGATTTTTTTGTTTGTTCAACGATTTCCCTCCATGTTTCATCCCGTCTCGGACGAAGCGTCTGCCGAAGCAAATTTTATCGGCGCCAGGAATCAATGTGTATCTATTTCTTCCATGAGGGAAAAACATTGGTTCGGCTTAAAGCGTGGGGCGACAGTTAAACCCCTGCCTGTCAAATGAATTGGCTGGGGATTAAATTCGATGTGCAACGGTTTATGGCCGTATAAATGGCGAAGTCCGTTCGGATAAGACACGTTTCCCGGAGGAAAGTCCGGATTCGTTTGGGCATAATATGATTTTACCCCACCCCAATATCGAAGTATGTTATCCTGTAACTGCAGCCCTGTCATGTGTCTATGCCGCGGCGAGGCTTCAGAGCCATATAAAGCCAACAGGAGACGTGTCTATTATGCGTAAAGGATGGAAGAGGTTACACGCAATTCGTTTATGCCTGTTTTTTATAGGTTACGGCCGCGAGTGTGTTGAACAAGATAGCAAAAATACCCAATGCGACATAGTTGATCCATAATTCGGCGAGCGTCGCGCCTTTCAGATATACCGACCGCAGGATTTCGACGAAGTAGCGGGGCGGCAGAACGACGGTGATTTTACGTGCCCATGCAGGCATTGAATCAATGGGAGTCAGCAGACCGCTCATAAGCATGAAGATCATAATAAAGAAGAACATCACGAACATTGTCTGCTGCATCGTTTCGGAGAAATTGGCAATCGTCAGGCTGAACCCGGATATGGTTAGGACAAACAGTATGGCTCCCAGATAAATGGCCCCGACCGCCCCTTCCGGCGTGAGGTTATAGACTGCCCGGGCCACACACATCGCTACAGTCAGTACAAACAGTCCTATCAACCAATACGGGAGCAATTTGGCAAGGGTGAATGTAAACCGGCTGACGGGGGTGACATTGATTTGCTCGATGGTTCCGCACTCCTTCTCGCCCACGATGCTAAGTGCCGGAAGAAATCCGCAAACGAGAATAAAAATGATAATCATCAGTGCGGGAATCATGTAATGACGATAGTTCAGCGCCGGATTGAAACGGTTTTGCACCGTTATCAGCTCCGCCGCCCTGACGGGACTCTTTTCGGCCTTCAGTTCCGATAGCGTACGCGATATTGTTTGCACGAGATACTGCATTCCCATCGAGCCTTTGGTCGCATTGACGGCATTGGCGGTGATACTGATGCGCTCGGGCGTGGCGACAGCCATATCGCGCTCGAACCCGGCCGGAATCTCTACGATTGCATCCACCGTCCCCTCTTCCAGATCTTTCATGGCAAGCATGAAGTCGGAGGTCGCCGCAGTGAGCGAGAAATATTCCGAAGCACCGATATGCGAAGCGATGCGGCGCGACGTGGCCGTACGGTCCAGATCCACGACAGCGACATTGACGTTCCGGACATCCATCGTCATAATCAGCGGCATGATCAGCATAACGAGGATCGGGAACGCTACAATCAATCGCGGCAGGAACGGATTGCGGCGAATCTGCAGGAACTCTTTACGTAATAACACCTTGAATGTTCTCATGGCCTATTCCAGTTTGTCGTTGAACTTTTTGAGAGAGACGCCGAGCAAGAGGGCTGTCATGCCGGCCAGTATGACGCAATCCTGCCAGACATCGGCGATCGATGCACCCTGAATCATCATCTTGCGCACGGCGTCGATATACCAGCGGGCCGGAATTATAAGCGAGACGGCCTGAAAGAATTTCAGCAGGTTCTCAATGGGGAATAGCATTCCCGAGAGCATCATTATGGGCATCATCATCACCATGGCCGAGATAAGGAGAGCCGCGACCTGCGTGCGGGCAATGGTCGATACGAGCAGCCCGAGAGACAGCGAGAGGACCAGATAGAGGAGCGACAGCGAGAAGATGCCGGCCACACCGCCGCTCATGGGCACCTCCAACAGGTAGCGTGCGAGCAGAAGGATCATGATCAATACGATGCACGAGATGGCGAAATATGGAATCATCTTGGCGAAGATGATTTTGAACGGCCGCACGGGAGAGACGAGCAACACCTCCATCGTGCCCGCCTCCTTTTCCCGGACGATCGACACGGAGGTCATCATGGCGCATACGAGGATGAATATCAGGCCCATGATTCCCGGAACGAAGTTGAACGCACTCTTCATTTGCGGATTGAACAGCATACGGGTTTCGAACAGCGACTGCTGCGACTCCGCACCCAGCAACACGCCCTGCAGATAGGCCGTCGCAGCTCCCGCCGTATTGACGTTTGAGGCATCGAGCACCAATTGAATGACCGGGTTCGACGACAGGGCGGATGCCGCCTGCTGCATGCGGCGGTCGAAGTCCGCCGTGAATACCACGACGGCATCCGCCCTGCCCGAGCGCAGAAGCGCATCAATGGATCTGTTGTCCGTATAACCGCAGAAGGTGAAACAATCGTTCCGTGAGAGCCGTTCGACGGCATCCCGTACGCCGTCCGTCCGGTCGGGGGCAACCACCGCGACCTTTATATCGTTAACCTCCGTCGATATGGCGAAGCCGAACAGCACCATGAGTACGACGGGTATCAGCACCACGATGAGCATCGTCCGCCTGTCGCGCAGAATGTGCAACGACTCTTTTTTTACGAATGAAAGGAAATTATTATTCATAAGTTATTCTCCTCGTTTGGCCCCGCGTGCGAGGGTGCGGAATACTTCGTCCATCGATCCGGCGGCAAACTGTTGTTTCAGCCGGGCCGGCGTATCCAGCGCACGCACCTCGCCATCGACCATGATCGACACGCGCGAGCAGTACTCCGCTTCATCCATGTAGTGGGTGGTGACGAATATCGTAGTACCCGTATCCGCGGCCTCGTAGATCATCTCCCAAAACTGTCGGCGCGTCACGGGATCGACGCCGCCCGTCGGTTCATCCAGAAAAACGACCTCGGGGCGATGTATGGTGGCGATGGCGAACGACAGCTTCTGTTTCCAGCCCAGAGGCAATGCCCCTACGAGGGTGTCGCGCTCCGAGGTGAAAGAGAGTTTCGCGAGCAGTTCTGCGGCGCGCTCCGCCGTAGCCTTTTTCGACAGCCCGTATATCCCGGCAAAAAGATCCATATTCTCCCATACGGTCAGGTCGTTGTATAGCGAAAAGCGTTGGCTCATATACCCGATGTGACGTTTGATCTGCTCGCTTTCACATCTCACATCGTAACCCGCAACCGTCCCGTTGCCCGAAGTGGGGAAACTCAATCCGCAAAGCATCCGCATGGCCGTGGTCTTACCTGCGCCGTTTGCCCCGAGGAAGCCGAATATTTCCCCTCGAAACACATCGAACGAGATGTGATCGACGGCGACAAAGTCACCGAAACATTTCGTCAGATCGCGTACGGATATCACCGTGTCGTTCATCGTTTCATCCATTTTATGAATATATCCTCAATTGTCGGTGCGACCGGTTGTACGGACAGTCCGTCCAATTCGTTCAGCCGATCCATGAACTGCGTCATGTCGAATCCCTTGCCTGCCACCAGGTGATGCACCTCTCCGAAGGGATAGCACTCCGCAACGCCTTCGACCCTCCGGGCCGCCGAGAGCAGCGCGTACATGTTCGAGGCCCGCACAGCATAGAGCGGCGCATCGAACCGACGGACGATGCCGTCGGGCGTGTCGATCCCCAGGATGCGACCTTCGTTGCACAGTGCGATGCGGTCGCAACGCGACGCTTCGTCCATATATGGGGTCGAGACGAGTATGGTAATGCCTTTTTGTTTCAGAGAGGCGAGCATGTCCCAGAACTCGCTGCGCGATACGGCATCTACCCCTGTCGTAGGCTCGTCGAGAAAAAGTACGCTCGGACGGTGGATAAGTGCGCATGAAAGAGCGAGTTTCTGTTTCATCCCACCCGAGAGCTTCCCGGCACGGCGCGTGCGGAACGGTTCGATCTGTTTGTAAATCGGAGCGACGAGGTCGTATGACTCTTTGGCCCTGACGCCGAACAAGGCGGCAAAAAATTCGAGATTCTCCTCTACCGTCAGGTCGGGATAAAGCGAGAACCGGCCGGGCATATAGCCCACACGCGAACGGATCGAAAGATAGTCGTTCACGATGTCGAACCCGTCGACCGAGGCCGTGCCGCTGTCGGGGGCGAGCAACGTCGTGAGCAGACGGAACAGTGTTGTTTTGCCCGCCCCGTCGGGCCCGATCAGCCCGAACAGTTCTCCCCTGCCGACGGAAAACGACACCGCGTCGAGTGCCTGCACCCGGCCGAAACTCTTTGAGAGTCGCTGTATGTCTATGGCATTCATAATATGACTTCTCCCGCGAGACCTATTTTCAGCCGTCCGTCGTTTTTAACCGCGATTTTCACGGCATATACCAGGTTGGCCCGGGAATCTTTCGTCTGGATGGTTTTCGGGGTGAATTCGCTTTCGGAGGAGATCCACGAGATACGTCCCTCGTAGTCGTAACGTTCCTCGCCGCCGAAGTCTGCCACCACACGCACCTTGTCTCCGAGGCAGATGCGGCCGAGCTGGTCGGAGGTGAAGTAGGCCCGCAAATAGATATTGTCCAGATCGGCGATTTTCATCAGAGGCTTGCCGACGGATGCGAGTTCGCCTGTTTCGGCATATTTCACCAGCACCGTACCGCCTACGGGCGACGTGATGCGACACTTGGCGATGCGGTCGTCGAGTGCGTCGATCTGCGCCTCCAATGCCGCCGCATTGTCGTTGATGGAGGCCGTATTCTTGCCGAGGGTCGAGAGCGTAGCCGTGAGCTGGCTCTCCAACACGCGAATCTGCGCCTCTATGTCATCGAGTTGTTTCTGCGTGGCAGCCCCGTCGCGCAGCATGTTCCTGACTCGGTTGCATTCGGTCTGCTGTTTGGCGATTTGTTCGCGCAGCGACGCTGCCTGTGCCTTGATATCGGGGCGGCTGCCTATCAGGGCCGAAAGCTGTGCCGAAAGTTGCTTGCGCTGTAAATGGAGCTGTAGGCTGTCGATCTCGCCGACCACAGCACCGCCTGTTACGGGCATGCCCTCCTCGACATTGAAATCGAGGATACGTCCCGCCGCTTCGGAGGATACAACCACCTCTGTAGCCTCGAATGTGCCCTGTGCATCGTATTGAGTCCCGGTGCCGCACGATACGGCGAGCATCGCCAGGGCGATATATGAAATCCGTTTCATGGCATCTATTGATTTAATGTATGTTTCAATCTGTACATGGCTTGCAGCAGTTCTATTTCGTGGGTGCTGCGGGCGAGTGCCGCCGCCGTTTCATCGGTAATTTTGCGGAGCAGGTCGGTCGCGTCGATGACCCCGTTTTCGAGCTGCGATTCCGCAGCCATGCGTACCGACCGCCGCAGTTCAACAATTCGGGCATCGTCCGCTATGGCTTTGTGCAGACGGGCGATTTCGCCGTTGTCCTGCGCCGTCTGCATTCGTGTATTGAAGAGGAATATGTCGCGTTGCACGTCTATCTGCCGTGCGGCGGCATCTATTTTCCCGAGGTTGTTCCGCTTGTTATAGAATGCGCCGATGTTCCACGACATGCGTATGCCGACATAGGCATCCAGCCGGCAATCCGACGACATCATGCTTTTGAACATGTCCAGCCCCGGATAGCCGTAATACCCTTGTGCAAAGGCGCTGAATCGGGGTGTCAGCGAGCTCTTGACGGCTTTGCGCTGTGCGTCGAGCTTTGCGGCTTCGGCATCGAACAACGCCAGCTCGGGACGTGCGGAGGTGCGGCCCGCGACTTCAGGCAGAGCGGGTTTTTCCAATATCCCGCTGTCGAGCGGGCGGCCGATGAACAATTCCAACATCCGGCGGTAGCTCGCCCGCGACGATACGACCTGTCCGAGGGTTTGCCTGGCCGTGAGCAGTTCGGCCTCGACGGCATCCGCATCCGCCTGCATGGCCACCCCGTTTTTGCAGCACGCTCGCAACCGCGCAAGGTTGCTTTCCAGCAGTCCGATCATCGCTTCGGTCTGTGCCTCGCGTTCGTCTAAAAGCAGAATGCCGAAATAAAGGTTGTCCACCCGCGACTGCAGCTCATACAGATTCACATCCACACGGTTGCGCTGCTCTGCGGCCTCCGCTTCGGCTATGGCGCGCCCGGCTTTGGACTGTCCGCCGTCCCATATCGTTTGGGATACGTCGATGGCCACCCTGTATTGGTCCTTACGCATGCCCGGAATGCCTACCCCTTGCTGTGCGAGCATACCCGAAAGAGCATCGGGAAATTCCGCCACGGAGGTCTGCCATGTCGCCTGCCCCGAGAGTGTCATCTGCGGGATCCATGCCCGAGCGGCATTGGAGAGGTCGTACTGCTCGGTTTGCGAAATCAAGTCGTACTGCCGAATCTCGGGATAGTGTTCCCGAGCCAAACGGCGGCACTCGTCAAGCGACTGCGCGGAGATTGCCGGCGGCAGGACGAGCAACAGACATATGACTAATCGTTTCATGGGTTATTGTTTTTTGATTCTTCGCATGATAATCTCGATATTTTCGGCCTTGCGCATGGCAAGGTATTTCTCCCGGTCGGCCATCATGCCCCCCAGCAGTTCGTTCGATACGGGTTCTATGAATGCATAGGCAATGAACGGGAATACGTTGAGCGATATGAAACTGATAAAGAGCATCCGTATATCCACATGTTCAATTTCTCCGCGCCGGGCTGCTTCGTCCACGTCTTTTTGCAGGCTGGCAAAGAGATTTTCGCTCACCTCCTTGATACGTTCATACAGAATATGATAGTGCTCGGGCCGCGACAAAACCTCGTTGAGAATGAATCGGGGCAACTGCGGATTGGCGGCAATGAGATCGAAATGCGCCGCGATACCAGATCTCAGACGTTCCACAATCGGCAACTCGGAATTCCCCACAGCCGCCGTGATCGTTTGCGCAAGAAGTGAGATGTTTTTTGCGACTATGCGTTCGAACAGGCACTCCTTCTTTCGAAAATAGTAGTGTAACATTGCATGGGTCACACCTGCCTTCTCGGCAATTGCCGCCGTGCGCGCGCCTCCGAATCCCTTGGCGAAAAATTCCTGTTCGGCAGCCTCCAGAATCAGCTGCTCGGTGTTGTTTTTTTCTTGCTCGTGCATATGAAGCCATGTGCTAACAATAGTGTTTAACAAAATTGTTAATACAAAAATGTGTAATTTATTTTGATTGTCAAAATATATTCGAAAGTTTTTGGATTATTCTTTCATGCAGGTTCGTCTTCATGTCCCCGAACTTCAAAGACACGGCAAATTCGGGAAATATTCGACGAGAAAACAATTCTATCGTATCGCTCTGATTTGATGCGATTACGGAACTGGATGCGTCTTCTTGTTCCTTGCAGCTTCAGGAGTATGGAAATGTTTGCCGGTTGGTTTGCACACCTGGCCCCCTACGATCAGCGAATAAAACTTTTCCGTATCAACTTTTCTCATTTGAGTGATATGTTGTGACATTGAACTATCCGTGATGGCCGGACGCATAGACAAACCCGGAACCCCGTTTCCGGGATTTGGTCTGTGATCCTGTAATTATTGGAACGACGAGGATGAATGGTGATTTTGGGATCGTTTCGAATAGGGTGATAGGATAATTCCCCTTATTTGATTTGCCACCTCCGGTTCTCCCCTGTCGCTCCGGCCGGTAAAACGACGGGCCCGTTTTGCGAACGAGGACACATCACACGATACTCGCGGAGATAAAGAGAGATGCCGGCTCTGATGTCAGTGGCGTCTGTAATATTGGCGCCTTCCGGGATGTGACGATTGCATTGTTAACGGCAAAAACAAAAACCGAAACGGAGGCATGCGACGCCATCCGTTTCGGCTGCTTCATACAATTTATTCGACCGTATCCTCAAGGCATTGCGGCAATGCCGCCCGACGTAAATTCGGAGGGGCGCGTCTGAAATCTCTTGCACATGGTCTACAAGTCAAGTTTCTCGAGCCACGAATCCACCGCCTTTCGTGCCGTGGCAGGTTCCGTCTGCACAATCGTGCCGCGTATGGCCAGCCCCTCAAGCACGTTTGCCCCCTCGCATGCGGACCGGATGCGACGCTCCGTCCCAGATAGTCCGCTGCCTTCGTGCGTGCAGAACGGGACGATCGTCTTCCCGTGCCAATCGTGTCTCTCGATGAACGTATAGACTGCCATCGGCATCTCGCCCCACCAGTTCGGATAGCCGAGGTATATCACCTCGTAATCCTCCACACGGATGTCTCCCTTGATGGCGGGACGTGCGTTCGACGCTTTTTCGTTTCTGGCAACCTCGATGCACTGGCTGTAATTTGCCGGATAGGGCTTCTGCGTTTCAATGTGGAACATGTCGGCTCCCGTTTCTGCGGCGATCATCTCCGCCACAATGTGCGTATTGCCCTTTTCGATGTATCCCACTCCATAATTTTCGTCGGCCCGTGAGAAAAAGGCCACGAGGCTCCTCTTTTTCGATTCCATGCTTTCCATATTCGTTTTATCGTTTGAATTCTGCGCCGTCCCTGTTGCGGATGCGAACGACAGAATCAGCACCAGCAATATCTGCTTCATATTCATAATTATAACGTATAACGTAACCAAATCATATCGTTGTTCAGTCCTTCACCTCTTGCAGCTGCAGCCGTGCGGGCGCACGCCGCGTGTCGGTGATGCCGTCATACCCTCCATTGCCGCAGCCTGCCTGCGGCTCTGACTCCCCGTTTTCGGCACCGTTGATTTTTCCACATACAAAAGTAGCGATGTTCCCACGGACGAGACTTAAACGGATTACGGATAGGCTTACCCGAATTACTGTTTTACACGGCATTCCATTTCAGCCGTATCACATATCCTTTCCGACAGGCCGTGCCGCCGCATTCGCGCAAATCGGCTCTGCTTCGTTGCCGAAGAGTGCGGCCACACAAAACAGGACCCGGATCGGGAACCCATCCCGTCCGAGTCCTCACTCGCGTAAAATCAAAACCGAACCGACACGGCGGATGATCTTGCCGCATGCATGCGGACGGTTCCGGCCTGTCGTAAGGGATGGAACCGCGCATGCCGCAGCGGATCACTGCAAACGGCCCGTACTTCGCAGGTATTCCGTTTCGTAGATGCGGTACTGTGCCTGTGCCTCGATCAGATTGCTCTCCGCCTGCTGCCATTGGGACTGGGCGTCGAGCAGGTCCGTCAGGGGGGCCATGGATTCCGCATAACGGTTGCGCATCACACGCAGGTTCTCCTCGGCCTGGCGCAGCCCCGTTTCAGCCGTGCGGACAAGCCCGTAGGCATCCTGCACGTTGCGTATCGCCTGGTGCACCTCGATCGACATCAGACGGCTGTTTTTCTGCAGCTCCAGTTCCGCATTCTGAAGTGCGTACTGCGCCTTGCGTACCTTCTTGCGGCTTTCGCCCCAATGGAAAATCGGGATCTTCACGGCCAGCATCGCAAGGCCTATGCCGTCGCGGAACTGCTGCGTATATGGCACCATCGCGCCTCCTCCGGCATCGACCATGCTGTTGAGCTTGATATTGCCGTAATAGCTGTACCCTACCGACAGCCCCACCGTCGGCAGCATGTCGGCTCGCGCCATTCGTATCTGCTCCCGCTCGGCCGCAACCTGCCGCTCGAGCAGATGCAGTTCGGGACGGGCGTCGAGATCCGAAGAGAGGCTCCCGTATGCATGGATGTCGAACGTCGTATCGACGATCTCGATCTGTGTGTCGAAGTCGGCCCCCACTACTCGGCAGAGAGCCATGCGGCACAGGTCGGCGCCATTGCGTACCTTCTGCAGCTGATAGCTTATGTCGGTGCGTTTGGCCTCGATGCGCAGCAGGTCGTTTTCGGTGGCCATGCCTGCCGCAAGAGCCGTTTCAGTAACACGACGGAGGGTATCCATCTGCGCCCGGTAGCTCTCCAGCATACGCACCTTGCGTCCTACGGCAAGCGCAGTCCAATAGGCGTTGTCGGCCTCGACAAGCACATCCATACGGGTCATGCGCAGCTGTTCGGCCGCAGCCTCCTCGCCGATGCGTGCCAAGCGATGCCCTGTCGAAATCTTTCCGCCCGTATATATCGGCTGTGTCAGGCTGAGTCCGGCCATGTACATGCCGTGCATGCACAGGTCCATGCCCATCATATCCATGTCGGGCAGCATGTATGCCCCCGTAGCCGAGCCTTCGACCTTCGGGAGGCGGGCCGTCGCGGCGATGCGGCGGTCGAGTTCCGCCTGTCGCAGATCATTGTCCGCCTGTTGCAGCTCCTCGCTGTGTGTAAGCGCCTTTTCGCGACATTCGCGCAGCGTAAGACGCATCGTCTGTTGTGCCCGAACGCCTGTAGCAGAAAGCAAGAGGACACACGCAATAAATATATGTTTTCCGTTCATTTTATTATCGTTTTACATGTTGGCGGGTTTGCGTATGCGGAACAATGTCGCATAGAATAACGGTAGCAGGATCAGCGTGATGATGGTGCCGACCGTGAGGCCGCCCATTATGGTGATAGCCATCGAGCTGTACATCGGGTCGCCCACGAGCGGAATCATGCCCACGATCGTTGTAAGAGATGCCATCAGCACGGGACGTACGCGCGACACGGTCGCCTCCACCACGGCCGTGTATGGCGTGGCATGCTCTTCGGTCTGTAAACGGTTGATCTCATCCACCAGGACGATGGCGTTCTTGACCATCATGCCGATGAGTCCCAGCATGCCGATAATGGCCATGAAGGTCATGGGCTGGCCGCTCAACAACAGCGAGGGCGTGATCCCGCAGAAGACGAACGGGAAACAGAGCAGTATGAGGATTACCTTGCGCCAGCTGTTGAACAGCAGGAGCAGAATTACCAGAATCAGGAAGATGGTGATCGGTACGAATTTCATGAGGTTGCCTATGGCCTCGCCCTGTATCTCCCCCTCGCCGACCCAGCGCATGGTGTATCCTTCGGGCAGCGGTATGGACTCGATCTCCTCCTTTATCGAGGCTACGGCCTTGGCCGGAGTGGCGTCGCTGCGATAAGGGTTGGGATCGCATTCGGCCTCGATGACACGCCGGCCGTTGAGCCGCAACACGACATCCTCGTCCCAGTCGAGCCGCAGCCCGTCAACCACGTTCCCGAGCGGCACGGCACGGAAAACCTTGTCCTGCAATTCGCTCATCACTTTGCCTCCGGAGAGCGTCCCCTGCAACTCCTCGTCCGACAGGTGGACGTTCATCATGCTCCAGACGGGGATGTTGTGCAGATCACCGATACGGCTGCCGTCGTCGTTACGCACCAGCAGGTTGAGCGTTATCATCCGGTTCTGGTCGTTCAACACGCCGACGGGCATGCCGTCTGTGGCCGCCAGCAGCGCATTGGCCACATCGCCGCGGCCGATGCCCGAGCGCATGGCGTCCTGCTGTATGTATCCGGCATGAATGGCCTTGCCCGTCGGTTTCCAGTTGTTCTGCACCGAATAGGGATCAACATACGGCGAGCGGCGCATGATCTGCTCGGCCTGCGCGCTCAACTCCCGCAGCACGGCCGGATCGGGACCGGCGAACTCAACCTCGACGGTGTGGGACGTGGAGATCGAGAAGTTGTATTTGCGGATGCGTATGTAGGCATCGGGATATGCCTCGCGCAGTTGTTCCCGCACGGCGGGTATCTGCTCCAGCACGGTGTTGTAATCCTTGCAGTCGACGATCAGTTCCCCGTAGCAGTCGCCTCCCGAGGTCATGGGACGTACCAGACAATAGTGGGCCGGCGCGCTGCCCTGACTGACGGCCACACGATCTATGGCGGGGTTGCCGGAGAGCTTATGGCTCATCTCCAGAAGATTGTCACGCACCACATCGGCATCGGTGGCCGAGGGGAAGAAACATTCGACGACGAACTGTTTGTAGTCGAAATCGGGGAAGAAGAGGTTCTTCACCTTCGTCATGCCGAAGATACACAGCGCCAGGGCAGCGAATGCGGCGATGATGGTCACGCGCTTGCGCCCTATCAGGTATGATACTGTCCGCCGCACGAACCGGTGTACGGGCGAGTTCATGACGACGGGGGTGCCGTTTCCCGTCCGGTGGTTGCGCTTCGGCAGCCACGCCTTCGCACAGACGGGGACCTGCACCAGGGCCAGCACCCAGCTGGCGAGCAGGCTGACACACAACACCAGGAAGAGGTCGCCGGCGTACTCCCCGGCCGAGTCGGGCGAAAGATATACGCACAGGAATGTAGATGCGGCGATAACGGTTGCGCCGAGCAGCGGCAGGGCCGTATTGCGCCCTATGCGATAGAGATATGTTTTCGGCCCCAGGCCCCGTTTCTTGTCGATGAGGATACCGTCCATGATGACCACGGCATTGTCGACCAGCATGCCCATCGCCACGATGAATGCTCCGAGCGAGATGCGCTGCAGCGTCGTGCCGCACATGAGCAGTATGGGGAACGACACGGCCACCGTCAGCACCAGCCCGAAGCCGATGATCAGACCGCTGCGCAATCCCATCGTAAATATCAGCACGAGGATAACGATGGCAACCGACTCGACGAGGTTCCACATGAACGACGAGATGGCGTTGTCGACCATGTCGGGCTGAAAGAATATTTTCTCGGTATCGAATCCTGCGGGGATATGCTTCATCGCCTCGGCCAGCCGTGCATCTACGGCCTTGCCAACATCGGGGACGATGGCCGACGACTCCATAGCCACGCATATGGCGAGAGCCGGTTTGCCGTCCACGAAAAAGCCGTTGCGCTGCGGCTGCGCATAGGTGCGCTCCACGCGGGCGATGTCGCCGATGCGCATCGTCTTGCCGTCCATCGTTTGGATCATAAGGTTGCGGATATCCTCCTCATCCTCTACGGCGGAATCGACATAGAGCGCTATGCGGTCGTCGCCGCCGGCATACTTCCCGGCATTGACGGTCTTGCCGGCAGTCTGCAGCGCCGACATTATCTGCGTGGGCACGACGCCGTTGCGGGCTATCTGCTCCTTGGAGAGGATGATGTTTATCACCTCGTCGCGATTGCCGACGATGTTGATTCGCTTGACACCCTTTACGTCGAGCAGTTCACGTCGGATATATTCGGCATATCTGAACATCTCGGGATAACCGTATCCGTCGGCCGTCAGGGCGTAGAAGATGCCGTAGACATCCATCATGTCGTCGATGACTATCGGATCGTAGCATCCCTGGGGCAGCCGCACCGCAGCGTCATTCACCTTGCGGCGCAGCAGGTCGAAATGTTGCTCCAGGTCACGGTTCAGCACCGTCATCTGGAACTCGACGGTAAACATGGCCGAGCCGTTCCGGCATTCGGTCTTCACCTTTTTTACGTTTGGCAGCGCCCGCAGTTCGTCTTCCATCATTCGGGCCACCTTCAGCTCCATTTCGTGCGCACCGGCTCCGGGCCAGGCGACCACAACCATCGCCTGCTTGGCCGATACTGCCGGGTCCTCCAGTTTGGGCATCTGCGCGAACGACAACACGCCGGCGATCAGGATCGCCGCCATGAACGACCAGAACAGCACCGGCCGTCGCATGAAAAATTCAGTCACTCTCATCACAGCAATTCCCCTATGTTGGTTTCACTCGGTTTTTCGACGACACGCACACGTTCGCCATCCCGCAGCACATGCACTCCGGCACGGACTATACGCTCCTGCCCCGTCAATCCTCCGATGACGACGGCGCGGCCTTCGGCATCCGTTCCGTCGAGTACGATCGGGCGCCTGGTGACCGTAGAGTCCTGCCCGAATACCCACACGCACGGTTCATTCCGGACATCGTCCCTGAAGACGGCGCACAGGGGTACGGCAACTCCCGTGACCGAAGAGGTGTCGGCTATCACTATGCCGACCTCGACATTCATGCCCGCCGTCAGCCCTCTGTCGGGTCTCTGCGCGAAGGTCAGCCGCAACCCGTAGAGCTGGTTCCCATCCGCCTTCGGCGTCACTCCCAGCAGTTTCATCGGCATGCTCCCGCCGATACCCGCCGCCGTGCATTCATAACGGACGAAACGGTCGCGCTGCCGGTACTCGTTCACCGGGATGTCGACCGCCACCTCCATGTGCGACACGTCGAGCAGCGTAAACAGCGCCGTGCCGGCATCGACCATCTCCGCCGGCGAGAAATTCACGCTCTGTACGTATCCGTCCGTCGGGGCATACAGCTTCGTATAATCGAGTTTGTTTTTATTGACCTGCAGCTGCACGCCCAACTGCCGCAGTCCGGCAACGGCCTTCTCGTAATCGTTGGCCGAGACGCTCTTCTGTTCGAAAAGCCGCTTCGTACGCTCCACCTCCTCCTCGAGCTGGTCGTACTGTATCTGCAGGGCCTCGACCCCAAGCCGGTAATCCTTCGCGTCCAGTTCGGCGAGCAGGTCGCCGCGGCGTACATAGTCGCCTTCGGATACATGAATGCGTTCGATCTGTCCGGCCGTCTTGAATCCCAGACTGATCGTATGCGCTTCGCGGACGATACCCGAACGCCGTATCGTTCTGGTCGATTCCAGCAGTACGGGTTCTGTCAGCTCAACGCTCCGTGTGACGGACTCCTCGCACGGTGTATTGCCGCAGGCGCAGAGCGCTCCGGCGACGATAACCGTAGTAATAAATCTTTTCATTGTTCGGTTTATTTTGTAATGACTGTTTCCCATTTCGCTGCAAAGTTCCAGATTTATCCCGTAGATTGGGTTCTCTAATGGGAAGATATATTGTCCTGTTGGATAACAAACGGTATCAACATAATCTAAAATGTCTAACTTTGTTTGCCGAAAGGTTAAATGGCATATAATATGAAGCAGGCATACTGGGACTTGGATCTGATCAGATTGTCAGCCGAAAACGCGGCGGTTCATCTGGACAAGGAGTTTATTCTGATCGACAATTTCGATGAGAACATCAAACGTGTGAATACGGGCTTGGAGTTTGTGAACCATCCGGTAAAGCTCTCCTTCACGATCGTGATCTTTTGTCTGGCCGGGCGCATGTCCGTTCAAATCAACCTGCGGAATTTCGAACTCAAGCCCAACGACGTTCTGATTGTCCAGGAGGGCGCCATCGGAGAATATCATGGCATGGCAGACGATACGCGGCTCGCGGTGATCGCCTTTTCATCCGAATATTTTCAGTCCGCGCTTCAGATCGAGGCCACGTTGTCGCTGCAGCGTCGCCTGTACTCCCTGCCGCTCTACCATCTGACGCCCGATGCGATGGAAGAGACGATGACGATCTACCGGTTGATGAAGGCGAAAATCATGGAGACGGACAACCCGTTCCGCAAGGGTTCGTTGCTCGGATATACACAGGTCCTTACCTACAATTCCTATAAATACCTGCTTTCGGCCGAGTCCGACTATGGCAAACAGCCGCGAAACAGCAGCCGGCAACAGGAACTTTACACGAAATTTATCCGCGAGGTGCAGAAATGCTATACCAAGGAGCGCAGTATCTCGTACTATGCTGACGTGCTGTGCGTAACGCCAAAGTATCTGTCGCAGGTTGTCCGCAAGGTAAGCGGCCGTTTTGCCGGCGACTGGATCACTGACTTCGTAATCCTCGAGGCCAAAGCCCTGCTCAAAAGCCGCAAGTATACCATACAGCAGGTCGCCGACATGCTTAACTTCGCCAACCAGTCCTTCTTCGGGAAATATTTCAAGGAGAAGGTCGGATGTTCGCCGTCGGAGTATCAAAGGTCGTAAAATACCGCATGCCCGGCGACGCGTGGATGGCATCATGCCGCACGGGATACATTACGGGAGATTTTTCGGCGGAACTGTACGGGCGTGATCCGGATATTTGTACGGATGGCTCTGGCACTTCTCCCGGAATAATATTATCTTTGTTTTCAATATGCTGCCTGCCGGCATGGGTGCCGGCGTAACGATATGCACGACCGGGCCTTTCCCGCTGCCGGTGATGCCTGCCGTATAACATATCGGGACAATCGGACATCGGGACTGCATCCGTTCGGGGTGACGACACGAAATGGAGGCAGGCGGACAATTGTGGCAAATCCCTGCCGACGACCTAACCATAACGTATGAACATATGAAGAGATGCGGATTGCTCATGGCCCTGGCACTGCTTTTTGCGAGCACGTCGCAGGCTCGGCGATGGCTTCCGGAGGAGCACGCCGAAGCAAAGCCATATCGTTTGCTGGAGTGCCGGTATGAAGGCTCACGCCTGGAATTGTGCCGGGAAGCCGGCTCCGACTGGGCGGTGGAGGAGCGGACGTCCGCATGCGGCGATGCGACGCTCCATATCTTCACCTTTACCGCCCTGCGGGATATGCGTGAAGCGGGTGTGGCTGTGGCCTTCGATGAGACGGGATGGAGCAGCGACAATTACGTCATGATCCCCGCATCGGTATATAACGGGAACAGGCAGCGTATCGTCAACCGAGAGTATGCCACGGGGCTGGACAAAACGGACTATTACCGCAAGGATCTGGCGCTGACCTCGAACCCCATTCCGCAACTGTCACCCGAATTCGGGGCCGAATCGCGTCTTGAGGTGCTGGTGAACAATGCGGCCACCCCCGCCATAGCTTATTTGCAGCGGGCCAGGCAAAGAGGGACTATCCTGCTCACGGACCAGGGCGTGGTACGGAACGGAGCTGTGCTGGATCACGGGTTGTCCGTCGAAGAGAGCCGCGACCGTTCGCGGGCGACGTTCGTAATCAGCGCGCCCGGCGTGCGCGAGCGGAAGCCTGAATTTATAGGGTTCAGTCCGAGTCCCGATCGCGGTATGGATGTCAGGAAAGGTGATACCGTCACCATTCGGGTCACGAAGATCGATTTTCACTGTGAAGAGACACCCGCCCTGCTGGCCCGTTTCATGAAGTGCCGCAAGATGCATGTCGCCGGGGCGCAGCCGCGCGACCTGATACCCATGAGCGAGGTGTTCGACCTTATGACCCGGAATATAGACGAACGCTATCACGAAGGGCCCGAGTGGCAATATTATTGTCCGGAAAATGCCGACTGGATGTCGTACGGGTGGGTAGGCGGACTGATGAATACATATCCCATGCTCGCCCTGGGCGATGCGGAACATTATCGCAGGGTGGCAAATACGTTTGATTTCGCCCTGCCGCGGGCCAAGGGCCGAAGCGGGTATTACTACGATGTGCTGGGCGCGGACGGCAACGTCCTTAACCGCGATGCGGCCGCTCTTCAGAAAGGGATCGGTCTGACGCGCAAGAATGCCGACATTCTCTATTGGATGATCAAACAGTTCATGTTGCTGGATGCCCAAGGGCGGGCGGCATCTGTCCTGCCGGAGTGGAAGGATGCCGTACGGAAACTGGCCGATGCCTTTCTGCGGACATGGAGGGAACACGGTACCTGGGGGAACTATGTCGACGTGGAATCGGGCGACATTGCCGTATACAACACGACGGGCGGGGCGATGGCCGTGGCCGGCATGGTCCTGGCGGCAAACTACTTCGATCGCCCCGAATACTTGCAGGCGGCACGCGAGGCGGCCGAAGACTACTATGCGTCGTTCGCTCTGACAGGGTTTACGTCGGGCGGCTGCGGCGATATTCTCCAGAATGCCGATTCCGAGACGGCGATAGCATTGACGACCTCCATGATTACGCTGTATGAGGCTACGGGCGAGCCTGTCTGGCTGGAGCGTGCGAAGGATGTGGCGAATCTGTGCGCCACATGGACCGTGTCGTTCCCCTACCGGCTTCCGGACAACACTCCGCTGGCCAAACTGGGTGCCAATCTGACGGGAGCCGTATGGGCCAGCACCCAGAACAAGCACGGGGCTCCGGGATTCTGCACGCAGTCGGGGGATGCTCTTTTCAAGATATACAGGGCCACGCGCGACGTGTTGTACGCCGAACTGCTGCGGGATGTCATACATGCCCATGCGGAGGGCATACAGCCCAACGGGAAGATCACCGAGCGCCTTACATACTGCGACGCCGACAGCCGCGGCTCGCGCGGCGACGGCGGCAAGACGGGATGGAACGAAACGAACGGGGCGATGATGGCGTTGGAAATCCCGGGCATATATGTGCGTACGGATCTGCCCGAAATATATGTCTTCGACCATGTAAGGGCCGAAATAGCGAAGCGGGACGCCAGGCGTATCGTATTGGAGATATCGAACCCCACGATGTACGATGCGACGGTGACGATATTCTCCGAGGATGGGGAAAATGCCGCAAAACCGCTCGGGGAGAACGCTTTCCTGCGATGGAAGGAAAAGGTGCATGTCAAGGCGGGGGAACGTGTCTCATACACGATATCCCGATAACCTGCAGGCGGCAAAGCGGGATCATGGGGCGGCACGCACGGACGTCCGCCGCCTCCCGCGTCATTACGATGCGTCACTCGTCCGAGCCGTAGAGTTCCTGGCGCAGCGGATCTTCATCGTTGTCAATGTCCACGATCTCGTCGAGCGTTTCGCGGGGATCGACGCCGTCGATTTGCGACAACTCCTCGAACTCCTTTTCAAAGGCATCGGGATCGGGACTGTCGGCGGCCTTCAGCTCCGCCGCCTCCGCATCGATGACCTCCAGCCGTTCCTGCTCAAGGGCGCGGAGCTCGCTTTCGATCTCTTCGATGCGGGCATCGTACTCCTTGAGTCTCTTTTCGAAGATGAATTCATGCAGCACTTCTTCGTTTGCCATGACGAAGAGTTCCCTTTCATCCTGCAACCTCTGCAGTTCGTCGCAGAGACGCGAAATAGTTACAGTTAATTCGCCCAACATGACAATTACCGTTTAAGTCCGACATACGTATTCCTCACTTCATGGCGTTCGACGGGTGAGTGCGCCGCTCTGCGGGAGATGGGCTGGCGGTGCATGCCGAGTCTCCCGCCGGTCCGTCCCGGCCATGTGAAACACCCGGACGGCAATATCTCCGCCGGCGTGTGTATCCCTTCTGCAGGTGGACGCATACAAATATACGCAAATCGAGGCGCAGAGACAAGAGACTCTCGCCTTATTCTTCGAAATATTACGAATCCGACCGGCACGACGGTGCGCGGCGGTCCTTCAGGCGGACCTTAGCGCTGATGACGGATATTCTCCGTGTCGGTGCTATTGGTCTAAAGGTTTGATTACCGACTTTGAATACAATATTTAGGTTTATATTGCGATATATTTGTTGTCAAAAGATCACGGATCATGAGGGAACAGGATATAACCAACATCTCCATCTCGTCGTTGCTTGAAAATTTCGAACTGCGCAAAGATGATTTTCTATGTGAAGGCTGTCTCATAACATCCAAGATATGTCTCGACAAGATGGCACGCCGCCTGCTTTTCCGTCATCCGGTTCGGCTCAACGCTTCGCTGATAATACTATGTTCCAAAGGTTCGATATCGCTGGTGTCGAACCAGACGTGCTACACCTTGAGCGAACACACGATGTTCCTGAACCACCCGACGGCAATAATACAGGCCGAAGCATACGAGGATGCCGAGATATACGTGGCCATGTGGCCCGACACCTTCATGCAGCATATAAACCTCGACCTGAAACTTATGACGGGACTGCTGCTGAAGGTAGACAGGAACCAGCTGCTCTATCTCGACGACAAGGAGTGGGGAGACATAATGCGTTCCATATCGGACATATGCAGCGAGGAGACATATCGTAACGACACTTTCACCAAAGAGATTATACGATCGGAGCTTCGGTTGATGATATACCGCATATGCCGTGTCATAGACCATTACACCGACATCGGGGAGATGACGTCGAAGGTGATGCCTCACGACAGACATGAACGATATTTCGAGCGATTCATGCAGATCCTCTCGCGCAACTACATCCAGGAACGCTCCGTGGGGTTCTATGCCGAGCAGATGAATCTGACGCCCAAATATCTCACCACTGTCATCCGCAAGGCCAGCGGCCGCACGGCAACGGACTGGATAAACAGTTTCGTCATACTCGAGGCGAAGAACCTTCTCAAATATTCGGCCCTCAGCATACAGGAGATAGCATATCGGCTCAACTTCCCGAACCAGTCCTTCTTCGGCAAATATTTCAAGAATCATACGGGACTGACCCCATCGGCATACCGTGCGAACGATTGACGACGGATCGGCTGATGCGCGGAGGCGGAAAACTCGTATACGAAAACGGCGGCAGACTTCCACCATGGGGTCTGCCGCCGTCGTCATGTCGGACGATCGCTATCGGATAATCTTGTCGAGAGAGTCGAGCGACTTGCGTATTACCTCGTCGGGAACGTTGTAATCGGTAAGCTTGTGTTCGAAATACTGCTCGTAAGCGTATAGATCGATCAAGCCGTGACCCGAGAGGTTGAAGAGTATGGTCTTGGGCGTACCCTCCTCCTTTGCCCGCTGCGCCTCGCGGATGGCTACGGCGATGGCGTGCGTCGACTCGGGCGCGGGGATGATACCCTCGCTCTTGGCGAACATCATTCCTGCGGCGAAGGTCTCGAGCTGCGGTACCGACTGCGCCTCGATAAGGCCGTCCTTGTAGAGCTGGCTCACGATAGGTCCGGCGCCGTGGTAGCGCAAGCCTCCGGCATGGATGTCCGCGGGCTGGAAGTCATGTCCCAACGTATACATCGGCATCAGGGGCGTCATGCCGGCCGTGTCGCCGAAATCGTACTGGAACTCGCCGCGCGTGAGTTTCGGGCACGACGCAGGCTCGACGGCAATGATACGTGTCTTCTTGCCTTCGCACAGGTTGCGACGCAGGAAGGGGAAACCTATGCCGGCGAAGTTCGAGCCGCCGCCGAAGCAGCCGATCACGATATCGGGCTCGTCGCCCGCGATCTCCATCTGGCGGATCGCCTCCTCACCTATCACCGTCTGGTGCAGCAGCACGTGGTTCATCACGCTGCCGAGGCAGTAACGAGTGGTCTCGCCATGTGCCAGCGCTATCTCCACGGCCTCCGAGATGGCGATGCCCAGATTGCCCGAACACTCGGGATCGTGTGCCAGGATATCGCGTCCGGCCTGTGTCGTGGTGCTCGGCGAAGGGATCACGTCGGCACCCCATGCGTTCATCAACAGCTTGCGGTACGGTTTCTGGTGGTAGCTCACCTTGACCATGTAGACACGCAGGTCGATGTTGAAGTACTGGCATGCAAGGGCCATGGCGCTGCCCCACTGTCCGCCGCCGGTCTCCGTCGAGAGGTACTTTATGCCCTGCTTGGCGTTGTAGTATGCCTGCGGTATGGCGGTGTTGGGCTTGTGCGAGCCGGCTGGTGACGTACCCTCGTTCTTGAAGTAGATCTTGGCCGGAGTATCGAGCATGCGCTCGAGATTGTAGGCGCGCACTACAGGCGTCGGGCGCCATATCTTATATAGATCCTGTACCTGGTCGGGTATTTCGATGTAGCGTTCTGTCGACATCTCCTGCTTGACGAGCTCCTCGCCGAAGATGCGGCCCATGGCTTCGGCCGTTACGGGTTTCTTTGTCCGCGGGTCGAGCGCGGGCATGGGCTTGTTGGGCATGTCTGCCACGATGTTGTACCATGCGGTCGGCATCTCGTGCTCCGACAATAAGATTTTCTTCGTTTTCATAATAGACTATGTTTAACACGTAAGTGGTTAGTATCATAAAAAAAGCCATTGTTCCGAGAAACAATGGCCCATATTCAGATTATACATGCACACATAACAGATCCGACGTCATTGTTTCTCTACTTCCAATGAACGCCACCACCAGTTATGTGAGTTGCAAAGCATATTCCTTTTTCGTTGTTAGTGCAAATATAATAAAAATTTTTTATTATGTACCCTGCCGGCTTAATTTTTCTGCATATTTAATTAATATGCAAATTTCAGCCCCTGCAGCTTGTTCCACTCGCCGCGGGTGAAGTCGGGCACTGCAACGGGCATGCTGTTGTGCTTGGCCGAGGTTGCCGACAGCTCGCCGATGCACGACCACTCGGCGGCATCGTATACGTCCTGATCCAGCGGCAGACCGTTATGCAGACAGTATACCAGACGGTAGTCCATCACGAAGTCCATACCGCCGTGGCCGCCGACCTGCTTGGCCTTCTCCTCGATTTCGCGGTGTATGGGGTGCTTGTAGGCCTCCATGAGGGCCAGGCGCACGTCGTTCGAAACGAAGTCGTGCTGGTTGATCTGCGCACCTTCGGGCAGGATATCCTCGCTTATCTGACCCGGCATGAAGGTGAAGCCCTCGATGGGATACTTGTTGGCGAAGCCCTTGGTACCGGTCAGCTGATAGAGGCGGTTGTAGGGACGCGGCGTGTAGACATTGTGCTGGATCTCGATGGTCTGACCCTGCTCGGTCTTTACGAGCGTTACGGTGTGGTCACCGTTGGCGAACTCCGTAGAGCCCATCTTCTCCTTGGCCTTCTCGAGTCCGTTCACCGACTTCGAGTCCATGCATACGAGGTAGTTGAGCTTGTTGCCGCGGTGTATGTTCAGAGCCTGGCAGCAGGGGCCGAAGCCGTGCGTGGCATATACGTCGCCGCGGTGCTTCTGGTTGAAGTCCAGACGCCAGTTGTTGTGGTAGCTGTCCCAGTAGTCCGACAGATTGTGGATATAAGCGCCCTCGGCGTGTACGATCTCGCCGAAGAGGCCCTGCTGCGCCATATTGAGGCTCGTCAGCTCGAAGAAGTCATAGACGCAGTTCTCGAGCATCATGCAGTGGCGGCGCGTACGCTCCGACGTGTCCACCAGCTGCCAGCACTCGGCCACGCTTGTGGCGGCGGGAACCTCTACGGCCACATGTTTGCCGTGCTCCATGGCATATACGGCGATGGGCACATGGTTCACCCAGTCGGTAGCTATATATATAAGGTCGATGTCGTCGCGCTCGCAAAGCTCCTTATACGCCTCGGGGCCCACATAGCTCTCGGCCTTGGGGAAGCCGGCGCCCTCGAGGATGCGCTGGCAGTTGTCCACGTTCGACTGCTCGAGGTCGCACAGACCCTTGATCTCGACGCCCTCCAGATGCGTGAAGCGCTGTACGGCGCCCGGGCCGCGCATGCCGAGTCCGATGAATCCCACGCGCACGACGGGAATGGGATCGGCGGCGAAACCGAGCATCGACTCCTGACCCGCGGCGCGGGCAGGCTCGTCGAAGACGATCATACCGTCCTTAAATGAGTAATTCTCCCCTTCGATGGGGTTGGATGCGCCGCAGCATCCGGTCAGTGCCATCCCGATAAGGGCGCAACCGATAAACAGATGTTTGATTTTCATAATATAAAAGGTGTTTATTTGGTTTGTCCGTTACTTTCCGTCTCAGCCTTCGGGAAGGCGTGCTTGCCGTAGTTGTACCCGTAGTGGTCGAAGAGCTGCGTGAGGTGGCCCATGCGCTTGAGGAACGAGTCATAGTCCTTGCGGTCGTAGCTCCACCCCACCTCGGCTATGGCGCTCAGGCGCGGCAGAGCCATATATTGGGCGTAGTCGTAGTTGTCGATATACTCGGTCCAGAGATTTCCCTGCACGCCGAGGATGAACTTGCGCTCCTCGTCGTTGAGCTGGTTGTAGGGATCGAGAGCATACGATGTCTCGAGCGGCAGGTAGCCTCCGATGGCCAGCGGCTCGTTCTCCACGTCGCGCGTCTGGTAATAGTCGAGATAGCAGTTCGAGTTGGGCGACATGATCACGTGGTTGCCGAGTTTTGCGGCCTGGATGCCGTAGCTCGGGCCGCGCCATGCCATCACCGTAGCGCTCTGCGTAACGCCTCCCTCGAGAATCTCGTCCCAGCCGATGATCTTGCGGCCGTGGTCGTTCAGGAACTTCTCGACGCGCTTGGTGACGTATGCCTGAAGCTCGGCCTCGTTCTTCAGCCCCTCCTGGCGAATACGCTTCTGGCAGGCGGGACACTTCTTCCACATGGTCTTGGGGCACTCGTCGCCGCCGATATGGATATACTCCGACGGGAAAAGCTCCATAACCTCCGTGAGGACATCCTCCCAGAAGGTGAAGGCCAGCTCCTTGCCCGGGCATATGACGCGCTCGTCGACACCCCACCACGTGGCGACTTCATACTGCTCGCCTGTACATCCGAGCTCGGGATATGCAGCCAGCGCCGCCACCGAGTGGCCCGGAATCTCGATCTCGGGAATGACGGTGATGAAACGCTCGGCGGCGTACTTGACAACGTCGCGCACTTCGTCCTGCGTGAAGAAGCCTCCGTAAGGCTTGCCGTCCTGTCCCTGGTTGCGGCCCGTGGGCGACGACTTGCGGATGCTTCCCACCTCCGTGAGGCGCGGGTATTTCTTTATCTCGATACGCCAGCCCTGATCCTCGGTAAGATGCCAGTGGAACCTGTTGATCTTGTGCATGGCAAGTATGTCGAGCATGTCCTTGACCTCGTCCACGCTGAATATGTGGCGGCCCATGTCGAACATGAAACCGCGGTATGCGAAGTATGGCTTGTCGTTGATTTCGCATGCGGGGATACCGATACGTGCGCCGTCACCGTCGAATGCGGCCGCAGGCAGCATCTGGCGCAACGTCTGAAATGCGTAGAAGACGCCGTTCGGGGTCCTGGCGGCGATCTCTATGCCCGACGGCTCCACCTTCAGCCGGTACTGCTCGTCGGCCAGGGATTCGTCCTGCACGATGTTTATGGCTCTCTTCTGCGGCGTTGCAGCGTTTACGGTCTCGGCATCGCGGCCGAAAAGCTCGTTCGTCACGCCGCTCCAGAAATTCACGGCATATGTCATGCTCTCGTCGCCGAACGTCTGCACGACGGGAGTCGAGGCCTTGAGCATGAAGCTTCCGTCGGCGGCCGTGAGCGACTCCGGCAGAGGTACGATGTCGATGCTTTGCTCCGCCGGTACCGTTTTACCGCATGATACGGCAAAAAAAGCGGCCGGTAACAGGAGGAATGATAAAATGCGTCTGATTTTGAACATAGGGCAATAGTTGGGTTTTGGTTATATAATATTCAAAAATAGCGTTTTTATGTGTTACTGCCAAATTTACAGGCTGTTTTTATTTCATTTTTTTTATCTGTACCGCATTCCTTCGTTTAGAGCCCTCGCGGCCGGCCCTTTTTTGTAACAGATTGTCGGGCTATAATTTGATTGTTCGGGATAAAAATAGTATATTTGTAACGGTTTCGTATTTGAAACGTGATTCAAAATGCGGAACTCAACCATGCTGACCGACAAAACCCGATACAACATTCCCATCCTGACCAAGGGCATGGCGCTTTTGGAAGAGATATCGCGCAATCCGCAGGGATTGACTCTCACCGAGTTGACATCAATACTCTGCGCTCCGAAGACATCGCTCTACCGTATCCTCTACTCGCTGGTGGAGCTCGGGTACCTGCGCCGGGACGAGCGCACGGCACGTTTTTCGATGACGCACAAGATCTTCGGGATGGCAATATCGTCTATCGGCAGTCCGTCGCTGCTCGAGTATGCCTACGATCCCATGCGGCGGCTGCGCGACACGCTGCTCGAGACGGTGGTCGTCGGCACGCTGACCGAAAACCAGGTGGTAATACTCGATCAGATAATAGGCCTGCACCACTTCTGCTTTACGGTTAAGCCCGGCATGAATGTGCGGCTCCACGCGTCAGCCCCGGGGAAAGCCATTGCGGCATACATGGAAGCGGACGAGTTGCGCCTGCTGCTCGACAAGATAGAGTATACGCGATATAACGAAAACACCATCTCGTGCGAGGCGGAGTTCCTCGCGGCGCTCGAGCAGGTGCGGCGCACAGGTTATGCGCTCGACCGCGGCGAGGAGATCGCCGGCGTAAGGTGCATCGGAGCGCCGATATTCAACCGTTACTCGAAAGCCGTGGCGGCCGTGTGGATAACCGGCCCCGAGGGCCGTATCGGAGACGATGTGATTCCTTCCCACGGGGAGGTGATAATGAACTGCGCCGCCGAGATATCGCACAAACTCGGATATATGAATCGACTTCAGCAATAATACAAGCCATGAAAAGATTCCTTCTGTTCATACCGCTTATGGCCACGACCGTCGCCATTGTCTGCTCGGCGATGCGCAGTTCGGGGACACGCCCCATGTACACGACGGATGTCGCCGTTGCCGACGACGGGCGTATCATGTTCACCAACAAGGGTTCGAGCGATGTCACCGTATATGATGCCGGAGGCAAGCTGCTCGAGCGCATATCGTTTGAAGAGCCTCCCACCGGCATCGCCCTGGATGGCGGGTGGGCCTATGTCACGAGCAGCGACGGCGAGGGTTTCCTGTCGAAGATCTCGCTCGATGACTACTCGGTCGCATACACCGTCCCCACGGCAATGGGGGCATGTTCGCCTGTGGTGAGCGCTGACGGCGCCACGGTGTACGTATGCAACCGTTATAAGGGTACGGTGAGCGCCGTTGCGGCGGCGGACGGCGAGGTGAAGGCTTCGATCGCAATGTTGCGCGAGCCGTGTGCGGCGGCGCTGTCGGCCGACGGACGTTATCTCTATGTGGCCAACTTCCTGCCCACGCAGCGTGCCGATGCCGATTACGTAGCTGCAGCCGTATCTGTTGTCGAATGCGATAAATTCAAGAAAATAAAGGATATCCATCTATCTAACGGAAGCAATGCTTTACATGGAATAACCTGTTCGCCCGACGGTCGCTACCTCTTCGTGTCACACAATCTCGGACGTTACGAGATACCCACATCGCAACTTCAGCAGGGATGGATGAACACCAACGCCGTCAGCGTGATCGATGCCGCGACGCAGGAGTTCATCGGAGCCGTGGTAATGGACGAGACGGACCGCGGTGCCGGCGGCATATGGGATGTGGCATGCGACGGCCGCTATCTCGTAACGTCGCAGTCGGGCACGCACGACGTCAGCGTGGTGGATTACGCTGCCATGATCGACAAACTCGAGAAGTACGCCAACCCCGAGGAGCTGGACTATGACATGTATTTCATACAGGACGTGCGTCGCCGTCGCGCCTTGGCAGGCAACGGCCCGCGTGCGATATGCCTGAAGGAGGGCAAGCTATATGTCCCGACATATTTCTCGGATACGCTCAACGTGATAGAC
Source organism: uncultured Alistipes sp. (assembly GCA_949283205.1). Classification (GTDB taxonomy): domain Bacteria; phylum Bacteroidota; class Bacteroidia; order Bacteroidales; family Rikenellaceae; genus Alistipes. Next base: position 46,834 of record CASDSD010000016.1, read on the forward strand.
CTTGAACAGGATCGTGACGAAATATTCGCATACAATCCCGACCGCATGGAGACGGCCGTAGACATCGGCGAGCGGGCATTCAACGACGCGGGCCTGTGCTATCAGAACTGGCAGTCGTGCAACGGATGCCATCCCAACGAGGGACGTATGGACGGCATGAACTGGGACCTTATGAACGACGGCATAGGCAACCCGAAGAACTGCAAGAGCCTGCTGTTGAGCCACCGCACGCCCAAGTGCATGATATCGGGCATACGCGACTCTGCCGGCATCGCCGTGCGGGCGGGATACAAGTACATCCAGTTCTGCGACATACCCGAGGACATAGCGCTGTGCGTGGACGAATACCTCATGTCGCTCGAGCCGCTGCCGAGTCCGTATCTGGTCGACGGCAAGCTCTCGGAGAAGGCCGAGGAAGGGAAGAGGCTCTACGAGCGTTTCGGCTGCGCCGACTGCCATTCGGGCCCCTACTATACGGATATGAAGATGCACCGCATAGGCGAGGACATCGAGTTCGAGCAGGGCTGGGACACCCCCACCCTTATCGAGGTATGGCGGACGGCGCCCTATCTGTTCGACGGCCGCGCCGCCACCATGGAGGAGGTGTTCTATGTACACAAGCATGGCATCGACGGCAAGATCACGCGCAAGGAGGCCGAAGCCCTGGCAGAATACGTCAACTCGCTGTAGCGAGCCTCGCACGATGTGAATCCAGATAATGAAACCAACAATTTGAAAAACACCATACCATCATGAAACCTAAACTTGTATCGATCCTCCCGTGCCTGCTCCTCGCCACGGCGGCATGGGGACAGTTTACGCCGGACAAGGCCGAGCGGATGCGGCTCGACTCCGAAATGGAGTATCTGAATATCGAATCGGTGAAGGCGGCGTACAACGACTTCTGCACCGACCCCGACTATGATGCCGCACGTTACGGCGAGAGGCTGCGGGAGCTGGAGAGCGCCTGCTCGACGGTTACGCCGCAGGACTATGACGCCATGGCGCGTATCGTGGCGTTGAAGCGCGAGATCCTTTTATCCAACCCTCTCCTTGACGACGCCAAGGTGCTTGTCGGGCGCTATCGCATAGGCGACCGTGCGCGTGAGGTGTGGGCGCCGTCGCTCGGTACGCAGCAGAACAACTGGTCGAACCAGTCGTCGGCCGCCCGCAGCGGATTCGATGCCGAGATCGCGGAGTTGTCAAACCTGCGGGGCGATGTGGCGGTCCGCACGGTCTACAAACCGGCGAACAGCACTTCGGTGACGGACCTGCTGCTGAACTGGGACGGCGAAAGGATCCTCTTTACCGCGGCCGACGAGAACAACCGCTGGAGCGTCTACGAGGTACGCCGCGACGGTACCGGACTGCACAAGGCCATCGAGGTGAATGAGCCGGACCTGGAGTTCTTCGACGGAGCCTATATGCCCAGCGGCCGCATCATCGCCATGAGCAACATAGGCTACCAGGGCGTGCCGTGCGTGAACGGCTCGGACCAGGTGGGCAACATGATCGCATACGAACCCGAAACGGGCGAATTGCGCCGTATGACGTTCGACCAGGATGCCAACTGGCACCCGAGGGTGATGAACAACGGACGACTGATGTACGTGCGCTGGGAGTACACCGACCTGACGCACTACTACTCGCGTTTCGTCATGCACGCCAATCCCGACGGCACCGAGACCAAGGCCCTCTACGGCAGCGGCGGGTGGTTCCCCAACAGCATATTCGACATCCAGCCCCTGCCCGGCGGCAACAACACCTTCATAGGCATCATCTCGGGCCACCACGGCATCGCGCGCTCGGGCCGCCTCATACTCTTCAATCCCGCCCTCGGCCGCAAGGAGACCAAGGGTATGGTACAGGAGCTGCCCTTCAGCAAGCGCGAGATCGTTCCCCTGATAAAGGACGAGCTGGTGAACGGCGTATGGCCGCAGTTCATCAAGCCATATCCCGTGAGCGACAAATACTTCCTCGTAGCGGCCAAGCTGACGCCCAAGTCGCTGTGGGGAATATACCTCGTGGATGTGTATGACAACATGACGCTCGTTGCGGAGTTCGAGGGCGAGGGCCTCATCAACCCCATCATCGTGGCCAAGCGTCCCGTGCCGCCCATCATTCCCGACCGCATCAAGCCCGGCGACAAGGAGGCTACGGTATTCATTCAGGACATATACGAGGGCGAAGGCCTTCCCGGAGTCCCTGTCGGCACGGTGAAGAAGCTGCGCGTCTTCGCATACGAATACACCTACGTCAATTCGGAATCGGACCATATCGCACAGGGTATCCAGAGCGGCTGGGACATAAAGCGCAATCTGGGCGAGGTGGATGTGGAGCCCGACGGCTCGGCCATCTTCAAGATCCCGGCCAACACTCCCGTATCGTTCCAGCCCCTCGACGAGGAGGGCCGCGCCATACAGTGGATGCGCAGCTGGGTGACCGGAATGCCGGGCGAGGTCGTTTCATGCGTGGGCTGCCACGAGGATCAGAACTCGGTGCCGCTGCCCAAGCGTGTCGCCGCCTCGACAAAGGAGCCCGCGCGCCTGCAGACACCCGAAGGCGGCGTGCGTCCCTTCACGTTCGACCTCGAGGTGCAGCCCATACTGGACCGTCACTGCGTGGCATGCCATAATGCGGACGGTGCCGAGCCCGACTTCACGGGCGGCATAAAGGTGGCGGACTCTCCGAGCCGCCGTGCCGAGTCGGGCCGTCTCGATCTTTCACAGAGTTATCTGAACCTCCATCCCTATGTCAACCGTCAGGGCCCCGAAGCCGATATCTATGTTATGAAGCCATACGAGTACCACGCCTCGACCAGCGAACTGGTGCGTATCCTCAAGGACGGGCATCACGGCGTTGCGCTCGACGATGACGAGTGGCGGACTATATACAACTGGATCGACTTCAACGCCCCCTGCCACGGACAGTTCGTTTACAACAGCGTAAGCTACTGCCCCACCAACCAGTACGACCGCCGTATCGAACTGGCGAACAAGTATGCCGAAGGTGCCGGCGTGGACTGGAAACGCGAGATTGCCGACTATGCCGAGTATCTGAAGGCTCACCCGAAGGCTCCTGCCGAGCGCGTGCGGGTCGAGAAACCCGAATACAAGGATGTTACCAGCCGCAAGTTCCCCTTCGACGAGGCTACGGCCAAGGCTCTTGCCGCAGAGTACGGCGATACGCACCGTGTGGTTGAGATTGCGCCCGGCGTCAAGATGACATTCGTCAGAATCCCCGCCGGAGAGTTCGTGATGGGTAACAACCGTCGCGGCGCGCACAATGCCCCCGAAGCGAAGGTCAAGATATCGCGTCCGTTCTGGATGTCGGAGACGGAGGTTACCAACGAGCAGTACAACGTCTTCTTCCCCGAGCATGACAGCCGCTACACGGCGCAGTTCTGGAAGGATCACGTCGGCCCGGGATATCCGGCCAACCGTCCTGCGCAGCCCGTAACGCGCATCAGTTGGAATCAGGCCACGGAGTTCTGCCGCATGATGAGCGAGCAGTGCGGCGTGAATGCCGCCCTGCCGACCGAGGCGCAATGGGAGTGGGCCTGCCGTGCCGGCAACGACAGCGACTTCTGGTACGGGGACCTGAACAGCGACTTCGCAACCAAGGAGAATCTCGCAGACCGTTCGCTGCGCAAGATGGCCGTATCGGGCATCGACCCGCAGCCCGTATCGGAGAAGAGCTGGGTATACAAATATTACACCTTCATGCCGCGTGAGGATTCGGTCGACGACGGCACGATGACCATAGCCGACGTGGCGCAGTACGAACCGAATGCATGGGGTCTGTACGACATGCACGGCAATGTGTGCGAGTTTACGCGTTCGTCGTATGCCCCCTACCCCTACAAGGGCGAGCCGGCGGAGCGTGACGAGAAGGTTGTGCGCGGCGGCGCATGGAACAGCCGTCCGAAGAATGCAACGGCATACGTACGCAATTCCTACTACGCATGGCAGCCGGCCAACAACGTCGGTTTCCGCGTGATACTGGAGGATTGAGGCTGCGGCGCATAGATGCGAAGGCGGCACCCGTCGGGGTGCCGCCTTCGTTGTCTTTACCGGTTGCGCGGATGCCGCAACAACGCGTGCGGATAAGATATGCGTCGCGGCCGGCCGGATTCAGGAGATGCCGTTCTCTCCGCTGTCGTTCTGATCACTGGACGCATGCGGCACGGCGACGAAGAGATCCCGGTCGGAAGGCCACTCGGTCACTCTCGACATTGCGGTCTGCACCATGCGCCCTATCGAGTTGGTGAACGACGCACCTCGATAGTGGCTCGTGTTGGTGATGAATACATAGGAGGTGTTGCCGCGGCTCTCTATATAGGCGCACGTCCCCGACATGGTGCCCGTACGCACGAGGGATCCCGTTTTGCTGTTGTATCGCGCCCAGCCGAGGGCGTAATCTCCCTTGCGGGCTATGCGCTTCATTTCGGCCACGCTTTGCGGCGAGAGGATGTCGGGCACGCCCGGCTTGCCGTCGATCGACGCCACAAGTCGCAGCAGCTCCACCGCCGAGCAAACCCATGCGCCGGCCCCCTGCAGCCCCGTGATGTTGTTGCCGCCGTAATGGCGCGGCTTCATCGTTCCCGAACCGTCGAACGCTTCGATCTCGTCGTCGGGGTCGCTGCCGTAATATTTCACCTCGTGCGGAAAACGCTCGTCATAGTAGTTGTGCGCGATATGCATGTCGTAGCAGCCGGCAGGCCGCAGCACGTGCTCCTGAAGATACTCCTCGTAACTTACATCCGAGACCTTCTCGATTACACGCGAAAGCACGAGATAACCGATATTGGAGTATTGCGGCGCACCGCCGGGCTTGTCGCGCAGTTTCTGCCGCAACTGGAAAGCGATCAGCTCGTCGGCCGAGGGCGAGTGGTCCATCTTCTCCCAGCGCATGATGTCCGTTATACGGAACATGGGGTCGCCCAGGCGTCGGCTGAAGCCCGACGTATGGTTCAACAGCTGTCGTACCGTAATCTGTTCGGCGCGTTTGTCCTTTATCTCCGAGAACTGCGGGTCGTTGAGTACGCCCTCCGGTCCGAATACCTTCGTGTCGAGGGTCAGAAGGCCCTCGTCGCACAGTTTCATTATGCCTACGGCGGTGATGAGTTTCGATGCCGAGGCTATGCGGTATATGTCGCCCACCTCGGCCGGGATCTCGCGTTCCTTGTCCGCCCATCCGAAACCCTTGCAATAGACCAGGTGCTCGTTTTTCATCACGGCAAGCGATGCGCCGCGTATCTCATTGCGCGCCATCCAGTTGCGTATGTATCTCTCCATCTTCTCGGTAGACTCCATGTCGGAGAGGGCATTGTAGAGCGAGTCGTTCAGACGATAGCATGTCTCGTCAATGCCGGCCTCGGGAGAGGAGCATCGGCCGCCCCCGAACAAAATGTACAGCACACCGCACACTACCGCGGCGGCCAATATCAGAACATATCTCTTCATGATTCCCTATTTTCGAAAAACCCACGCAAAAATAAGAATTATCCGCCACAATTCAAACCCATTGATCTGATACTCGGGGAAAGGGTGTGTTATTCGGCTGATTTTTCATACTTTTGCCCTACTGAAAACACACGCCCATGAGAACCTCACTATTGACGGCCCTGCTGCTGGCCACATGTGCCGTTGCTGCAGCCGCGCCGCAGAACGGCAGCGCGTCGATGACGGAGCCGTCATCAACGGCCGCCGCACAGGATGACGTCGAGAAACCCGTACGGGTGAAACTGTATGGATTTGTCCGCAACTACATATGTTACGACTCACGCCGCTGTTACTCGACCATGGGCGAGATGTTCAACATCATGCCCATGGACGAGGCGTGGAACGAAGACCACACGCAGGATCTGAACGCCGTCCACGAACTCACCTTCGTCTCGTTCACATCGCGCGTGGGTATCGACCTTGCAGGTCCGCGCATATGGAAAGCTGCCTCTTCGGGCAGGATCGAGGCCGACTTCTGCGGCTTCGGCAGCAACAACACCATGCTGCGCATACGCCAGGCATACGTGCGGCTCGCGTGGGACCGAATAACGGTCACCTGCGGCCAGACATGGCACCCCATGTCGATACAGGTCATGCCCTCGGTGTCGGGGCTCGCGTCGGGGTCGCCATTTTCGCCCTTCAACCGTTCGCCGCAGCTGAATGCGAACTTCGACCTCGGACGGGGTTGGGACGCAACGGCCGCGGCGCTGTACCAGTTCCCCAACGCCTCGACAGGTCCCGACGGCATTACGTGCGACTACTCGCGCTGGAGCGGATATCCCGAGATATATCTCGGGCTGAAACATGTCGGAGAGAACCTTACGGCAGGCCTGGGCGCCGACCTGTTGAGCATCATGCCGCGCCGCAGCGGCACCGTGCTGCGCGAGGTTGCCGGTGACGGCGGCGTTGTCTCGACGGAAGAGGTTACGGTACGCCTTGACGACCGCGTGACGGGGATCTCGGCCGAAGCCTTCGCCGATTATCGCTGCGGTAAATTCAACCTCAAGGGCAAGGCGATATACGGCGAGAACACAGCCCACCTGACAATGGTCAGCGGTTTCGGCGCCACGGCATACGACCCCGTGACGGGATCCTACGATTACGCCCCCATCCGCTCGCTCACGGCATGGATAAACGCCACCTACGGCACGCGATACCGCATCGGCCTGATGGGAGGCTTCACACAGAATCTCGGCGCGGCGCATGACTTCATCTCGACGGACGACTTCTGGATGCGCGGCGCAAAGAATGTCGATTACATCTACCGCATCAGCCCCTCGTTCACATATACGGTAAAGAACCTCACGCTCGCCCTCGAAACCGACTATACGGTGGTCGGATATGGCGACGTGGCCATAAACGGCCGCAGCCGCGCCTTGCGCAACGTGGGCAACGTGCGCGTATGCACGATGATAAAATACTCCTTCTGACGATCGGTTGACTTACGGATACACGAAAGATCCCTGCATCGTGAGGATGCAGGGATCTTTCGTCATCATGCGCCGGGATGCCTGTCACAGGCCGTATCCCCACTCTTTGACGGCATCCCCCCAATTCTGCTCCACCACATTTATGGTATGTGGGTCGAAGTCGTAACGTTTCTTGCGAAAGCCCTTGATGCTCTCCAGATGACGCGCTACGGCCGGCCGCACGCGGTCGAAGTCGCCCAAAGAAAGCGTATGGTAGATCTGCTCGGTGAGTTCCAGGGGCGAAGCCTGGTAATCCTCGAACCGCACCTCCACAAGATTCCCATGCGGGATGAGCGCCTTGTCCCGCTCGTAGCAACGGTAGAGAGCCTGATAGTTCGCGACAATGCCTGACTCGAGCTCTTCGTCCGATATTTTCTGCAGGCATATCGAGGACATGGTCTTACGAAAGAAGTTGCGCGTCGACTCGAACACCACGTACGGATTGCGGACAATGTAGATGAACCGGGCATCGGGATACAACTCCAGCAGCAGCCTTACGCGCGCCGTATGCGGAGGGTTCTTGCTCAAATAGCGCCTGCGCCCCGACGTGTGCAGCGCTATGCGCATCATCTTGTCGAGCGTGCGCTTGAACTCCTCCCGTTCGTCCGGCGAGGCGCTCTCGAAGGTGAGATATTTGTCTCTGTATTCGGTCATATGACGCGGGAACATCCAGAAGTGGTAATGCGAACATGCGGTCATGTTGGCCACGGCGAACTCCTCCTCCTGCGGCAGATCAACGCCGAGAGCCATGGCGTCCGTCGGTCGTTCCGACGGCATCACTATCGACATGCAACGTTTGAAGAACGGGCGGCCCCACAGCATCAGATGCGGGAAAACGGTCTGATATGTCGAACAGCAGCCGAAAGAGTCGTCACACGAGAAGACATTGTGCATGAATGTCGTGCCGCTGCGCCAGTGCCCGAGGATGAATACCGGAGGCAGCATCGCGCCATCGTCGCGCATCGTGTCATAGCGCCTGTCGTTTATGGCATAAAACGGATCGAGCAGACGCCTCACGCAACGCGTGACATTGAACTTGCGGCGGCAGTCGTCATCGATCGTCTTGCCCGACGTGACGCGTGCAAAAGTGTCGCGGTCGGCCCCCACAAGGGTGTTTACCGGAAGGTTGTCGAAATTGAAAAGCCCCATGCGACGGTTATTTTCGGGTACACACTATATCCACACCCTGTTCCCGCAGATAGCGGCATACCCGCTCGACGGCATCGTAGTGCGCTTCTCCTATACCCAGCTTCGAAAGGTTCACCGTGAGCGTCTGCGGCGCGTCGTGACCGTTTTCCGCCGTCTCGTCCGCCCCGACGATCATGCCGACGGCCGACGTGAAGTTCGAAACAGGATCGATCAGGATGAATGCGCCCGTAGCGCGGTTCCCGGCATACGGATCGAATATGAGAGGACTCGTCGTTGAAATTTCGACCATGCCGATCTCGTTCAGTGCCAGCATGTCGGCAGCGCTGCGTTCCATCGTATTCACATTGACTTTGTACTCCACGCCGCTGATGTGCGCGCGCGTCGTATTTGTCGTCTGTTTCAGTAAGAACGATTTGCTGCGGTCCATGGCCTCGACATCCATCCACACCATCATGGCCCTGATGTTGTGCCCCACGTGCGGTTCGTCGCCCTCGCGTACCAGCATCTCACCGCGCGAGAGGTCGATCTCGTCCTCAAGCACGAGTGTCACCGACTGTGGCGCAAACGCCGTTTCGAGGTCACCGTCATATGTGACTATACGCTTTATTCTCGACACCTTTCCCGAGGGCAGCGCCTTCACAGCCTCGCCGCGCGAGATCACGCCCGAGGCGATCTTGCCGCCGAAGCCGCGGAAATCGGCATTCGGGCGCAGCACATACTGTACGGGGAAGCGGAAATCGGTCATGTTGATATCCTGATCTATCGACACCGTCTCGAGGAACTCCAGCAGCGCGGGGCCGTCGTACCACGGCGTACGGACGCTGCGTTCCACGACGTTGTCGCCGTCGAGCGCCGAGAGCGGGATGCATTGCAGGTCGGATATGCCGAGCGACCCGACAAAACGGCGGTATTCCGAGACGATAGCCTCGAACCGTCCGCGGTCGAACCCGACGAGGTCCATCTTGTTTACCGCAAGCACCACATGGCGTATGCCCAGCAGCGACACGAGGAACGTGTGGCGCCGCGTCTGCACCACAACGCCCTGACGCGCATCTACGAGGATTATGGCCAGGTTGGCCGTCGAGCCGCCCGTGATCATATTGCGCGTGTACTGTTCGTGCCCGGGAGTGTCGGCGATGATGAACTTGCGGCGGTTGGTCGAGAAGTAACGGTAGGCAACATCGATCGTGATACCCTGCTCGCGCTCCGCCTTCAGGCCGTCGCACAGCAACGCGTAGTCGATATGATCGCCGGCATTGCCGCAGCGCCTGCTGTCGCGTTCGAGCGCCTGCAGCTGATCCTCGTAAAGGCGTTTGCTGTCGAACAGCAGACGACCTATAAGCGTCGACTTGCCGTCATCGACCGATCCTGCCGTAAGCAGGCGCAGCAGATCCTTGCGCTCGTCCTGTGCCAAAAACTCTTCTATGTTGGATGCCATATCGTTCTTTTTTAGAAATAACCTTCGCGTTTCTTCTGTTCCATGCTCCCCTCCTGGTCGAAGTCTATGACGCGCGTGGTGCGCTCGCTCTTGGTCGTGGTCATCATCTCCTCGACGATCTTCTCGATGGTGTCGGCGTCGCTCTCGACGGCACCCGTCAGCGGGTAGCACCCCAGCGTGCGGAACCGCACCTTGCGCATGCGGGCCGTGCGGCGCAGCTCCTCCGGCATGCGGTCGTCGTCCACCATGATCAGGTTGCCGTTGTACTCGACTATCGGCCGTTCCTTGGCGAAGTAAAGCGGAACGATCGGTATCTTCTCAAGGCGTATGTACTGCCATACGTCGAGCTCCGTCCAGTTGCTGAGCGGGAAGACCCGTATGCTCTCCCCCTCGTTGATGCGCGTGTTGTATATGTCCCACAGCTCGGGCCGCTGGTTCTTGGGATCCCATTGCTGGTATTCGTTGCGGAACGAGAAGACACGCTCCTTGGCGCGGCTCTTCTCCTCGTCGCGGCGCGCCCCGCCGAAGGCGGCATCGAATCCGTACTTCTTGAGCGCCATGAGCAGCGCCTGCGTCTTCATCAGGTCGGTATGCACCTTGCTGCCGTGCGTGAAGGGCCCGACACCCTCCTCGTATGCCTTCTTGTTATATTCCACGATCAGGTTCCAGTCATGCTCGCGCGCATAGCGGTCCCGGAACTCTATCATCTCGTGGAATTTCCATTTCGAGTCGATATGTATCAGCGGGAAGGGTACCTTCCCCGGATAGAAGGCCTTCTCGGCCAGGCGCACCATGACCGAGGAGTCCTTGCCGATCGAATAGAGCATCACCGGGTTGCGGAATTCGGCCGCCACCTCGCGTATGATGTGTATCGATTCGGCCTCGAGAGCCTTCAGATGGCTCAATCTGTATTCTTCCATGTCGTTACATGTAATTTATTCAATCTTTTCCGTCCGCAGGAGCAATCCTGGGTGCGAGTTTGTCCATGATCAGCCGCACGCACTCGCCGACGTCGGTGTGCGTCGTGTCGATCTCCATATCCGGGGCATCGGGAGCCTCGAACGGCGCCGAGATACCCGTAAAATCCGAAATCTCGCCACGACGCGCCCTGGCGTACAGACCCTTGACATCGCGCCGTTCGCACTCCTCGAGCGGTGTCGAGACGTATATCTCGACGAAGTCCTCACGCCCGATTATCTCGGCCGCCATGCGCCGCAACTCGCGCGTGGGCGACACGAACGCCGCCAGGGTGATTATGCCTGTCGAGGTGAAGAGTTTGCACACCTCGGCTATGCGCCGTATATTCTCGCGCCGGTCGTGCTCGGAGAATCCCAGATCGGAATTTATGCCGCAGCGCACGTTGTCGCCGTCAAGGATGCGGCACAGATGTCCGTGCGACGACAGGTATCTCTCGAGGGCTATCGCCACGGTGCTCTTGCCCGATCCCGAGAGCCCCGTGAACCACAGGGTGACGCCGCGTTGTGCCAGAAGGCGCTCCTTGGCGCCGCGAGGCTCCATGCTCTCGAAAACCGGATATATCGTCTTATGTTCGTTTTCTTTCATTCTTTTTTCGGTTAAAGGTTAGAATTCCCAGAACAGCGGAATCAGGACAATCGACAGTACGAAGGTTATGATATTGAGCGGCAGCCCCACTCTCACGAAATCCTTGAAGCGGTAGTTGCCGATGCCCTGCGCAATCATGTTGGTCTGATAACCTATCGGGGACGAGAAACTTGCCGATGACGCAATGCAGACGGCGACGAAGAACGGCATGGGATTCACCTCGAGCTGCTCGGCCGCCGACATGGCTATCGGGAATGCGAAGGCGGCAGCCGCATTGTTGGTGATGAGTTCGGTAATGACGTTGGTCGTAACATACAGCACCACCAGCACGGCCCAGGGGGATACGTTGTTCGAAAAATCTATGACGTGTGCGGCTATGAAGTCCGCCAGGCCCGAATTCACCATCGCGCGGCTTATTGCCAGGGCGCAGGCTATCGTTATGAGGATATCCCACGATATCAATTTCGTATAGCGCTTTACCGGGAAAATGCCGAAGCATCCCATCAGGACCGTCACCACGCACACCCAGAAGAACATGTCGAGAGGAATGCCGATCGGGAGCTTCTGCACCGCGGGCAGCGAACCGACGGTCGCCCCGACGATCATGACGGCGAGCAGCGCTATGGCGAGCCATTTGCGCCATCCGCGGCTGACGGGTTCGTGGCAGCGGCCGTTGCTCAACATGAGGAATATGCTCGAGTCGCCCCACGTGGCGATGAACGAGCCGTCGGTATCGAGGATCAGCGTGTCGCCCTCGCGAAAGACCTGCGAGTCAAGATCCGTAAGGGCCGTGCCGCCACGGCGTATCTCGCGAATCTCGGCCCCGTAGTGCCTGGCGAAGTCGAAATCCGAGTACGAACGGTTTATTCCCGGGAAACGGCTGCCGATAACGGCTTCCACGACATTCGACTCTTCGCAGTTCACGTCGCTGTCGCCCGCGGACGCCTCCGCAGGGTCATCGGGCAGTCTCCGGGCAGCAAAGAGAATCATGTACAACACGCCGAAGAAGGCGATGAATATTCCCACCTTGCCCAATTCGAACATCGTGAACCCCTCGTATCCTGCATCCAGCATCATACCGTGTATGACCAGATTGGTCGAGGTGCCGATCAAGGTACACATGCCGCCCAATATGGCGGCATACGAGAGCGGTATGAGGAACTTGCGCAGCGGCAGTCGCACCTTGCGCGCCCACTGCTTGATTATCGGTATGAACACGACCACCACGGGCGTATTGTTCAGGAAAGCCGACACGGCGGTTATCAGCGGCAGAATCCGTATGTAGCCGTTGCGGACGCTGCACCCGCTTCGTTTCGGCAACATGCGTTTGACCATATGTCCGAGGGCATCGCTGCGCCGGACGCCCTCGCTGACGAGGAACAGAAGCGCCACGGTGATCATGCCCTTGTTAGAAAAGCCGGCCAAAGCCTCCTTCGGCGACAATATGCCCACACACATGAACAATACCACCACAGAGAACATGACGAATCCCGGACGCATAAGATCGGCCACAAGCAGGCCCACCATTACACACAAGCCGACGAAGACAATTAATATTTCCGCGTTAATCATATGTTATCTCTATACTAAATACGGAGGTCTCACATGGCCGCGACAGCCGCATCCAGACAGCTCGGCAACGGTCACGGATCGTGCCATTCCCTATTTTCCATCCGATCGACAAAATGGCAATCCTTGGCACCCTCCCAGTTTGCACATGCCGAAACCTCCGATTTGCGACAAGAGTCCTGGATTTCTATCGGGATTCCGGCAGGAATATCAATTGGTACAAATTTACCATTTAATTCCGAGAATAAAAATATGTTTTTTACCCGTTAGGTCTACTTTTTTAGCATTAATGTCTCCGTTATTAGATCATTGCGGCACGGATGGCGGCGATGCCCGTCATCCGGTCGCACTTTGCATTTACGGATATCGTCAGACCGCACGGAATGAATTCACGCACACCTCATGCCACCGTCGGATGTTCTCTTTTTCCAATGCCAGCAGTATTTTGTATACTATAATTCCATTCCTGATCAAGAGCGAATCCGACGGTTGGGCTTTCGCTCCGTAACGTCTGTGAAACATCAAAATCGCAGCTATTCATATTTATTTTCCCGCCTGAATATGTTTTCCTGTTCCAATATGGACAAATAAGATAATCGGCGACGCTCCCGCCTCCGCCTCCGTATCGCATTGGCCGCCTGCCTTGTACGATCCTCGAACTGCATCTTCACACGAATTGTGCCGTGATCTGGGAGGATGCTCGTATCAATAAAGGTTTTAGGCAATAACCGCAATTGCGGCCGGAATCCAGCCATGTGAAAAAGGCATTCTGCCTTCCGATATGACAGATCAGATGCGAATTTGCCGATATTGCTTTTTCAGAACAACGAAAAGTATATTTCCCGCAAACCTATGCACGAATAATCATTGCATAATTATGAAATTACACACTCGAACAGCTTTTGAAGCGGAATAATACATTTGGATACATTTCAAATTATATTGCTGTATTTCAATATGTTGTACGCAGCATGCGGGGGATTGCGAATAATAACATCAAAATACATATTGAGTCAACGATTCCGACGATTTGGCGAATAGCTTCGTTTATTTCATTTCATGAAGATGATTTTTTTTCAGATTGTGGAATTTGGCTTAATTTTATACTAAAACACTTGATTTTCCGCAAGATAGTGATAAGAGCGCACGTGAGATGCTAAAAAAATTCGATCAGCGGGCCTGAAAAAATATCATAAAAATTATCCCGGGGGGGGGTTATTATTTTTGCACTAAACGCCGGCAGCCACATGCTTATTTTTTAGCTTCATACTTGCGATTTTGCAAACAAATTTTTTGCCTAAATGAAAAAATATCTGATACTGCTATCCGTCTTTGGGGCAATGAGCCTTGTCACCCCGGCCCATGCCCAAAAATGGGGCGTAAAAAGCAATATCCTGTACGACGCCACGACGAGCATGAACATAGGAGTCGAGTTCGTGCTGTCCGACAAATGGACGTTCGACCTTTCGGGCAACTATAATCCGTGGACATTCTCCGACAACAAAAAGTGGAAACACTGGTTCGTGCAGCCGGAGGTGAGATATTGGACCTGCAAACGCTTCGGCGGTCACTTCCTCGCGGCACATCTGTGGGGCGGCGTGTACAACGCGGGTAATATAAACGGTATACCCGACTTCTTCGGAACCAAATTCTCGAACCTGAAGGATCACCGCTACGAAGGGTGGTTTGCCGGCGCGGGCGTAGCATACGGATATGCTTGGATGCTGGGACGGCACTGGAACCTCGAAGCCGAGATAGGCATCGGCTATGCCTATACAAGTTACGACAAATACATGTGTCCGCGCTGCGGTTCGAAGGTGGGCAGCGGCCATCACAACTACTTCGGCCCCACCAAGGCGGCGATCAATCTGGTTTATCTGTTTTGAAAAAGCTACCGGTCATGAACAACTCAATAACACGCATACTCTCGCTATCGTTCCTGTCGCTTGCCGCATCGCTGCCCGCGACGGGACAGGAGATAATGAGCGGCGAGGCTGAAATACGCAACCTCGATGTCAGCCGCGCCGGGAACAGTTTGAATGTCGATATGTCCGTCGACATAACCGCCATGACCGTAGGCGGCGACGAGACGGTCATTCTCACGCCCGTGATCGTAAACGGCGACCGCAGTCTCGACCTTCCGTCGGTCGAGATCATGGGCCGGCGTGCATACATGCATTATCTTCGCAATGGAGAACAGACCGTCACCGGCAACGCCGCCGGCACGGCACGGTCGCTGCGCCGCTGGCAGAGACTCGGCCGGCAGCAATCGGTCGCATATTCGGCCTCGGCTCCCTTCGAGAAATGGATGCGCGGCGCCACGCTCGTGATACGCGAAGAGAGCTGCGGCTGCGATGATACGCCTCTCGCAATAGGCTCCACACACGTGGGACGGGTCCTCTATACACCATATACGCCGCAGTACATGCTCTCATTCATCGCGCCCGAAGCCGAACCGGTAAAGGTCCGTGAAGAGTCGTTCTCCGCCCATATCAACTTCAAGGTGGACAAACACGACATTCTGGTCGATTACAGGGAGAATGCGGCCGAGCTGGCCTCTATCGTCGAATCGGTAACGCGCGTGGGCAAGGACAGTGATCTGACAGTAACGTCGATAAGTATCGATGGCTGGGCATCGCCGGAGGCTTCCGAAAATTATAACCTCACCCTGTCGCAGCGTCGTGCAGACGCTCTGGCCGACTATATTGCCGACAATACCGATGTCGACCGCGACATTATCAATGCAACCGGCCGCGGTGAGGACTGGAGCAGTTTCCGCACGCGTGTAGTCGAAATGACCACGCTGCTCGATCAGGACAAGGTGTTGGAGATAATCGATAACGGCGCAATGTCTCCCGACGAAAAGGATGCGGCGCTGAAGCAGCTCATCCCGCCGGCCATATACACGCGCCTTATGAACGAGGTATATCCCGGCCTGCGCCGCAACGACTACCGCATAGTATACAACGTACGCAATTTCGACGTGGAGCAGGCGCGCGCATTGCTCGACAGCGATCCCGGGAAACTGTCGTTGAGCGAGATGTACCGCGTGGCGGCTCTGTACGAAAAAGGGTCAGCCGAATATGACCACGTCATGGCCGTGGCCGTCCGCACCTACCCCGCGCAGACTGCCGCCGTGGTGAATGCGGCTGCAAGGATGATCGAGGCGGGCGATTACGACGGGGCTTTGAGTCTGTTGGAGAAGGCGCCGGACAACGCCTACGTACTGAATGCCCGAGGACTGGCGTATGCCCGCAGCGGAGATGCCGACAAGGCACGTGAGGCATGGACGCGTGCGGCGCAGCAGGCTTCGGCGGAGGCAGAGCATAACCTTGCCGAATTGGAGAAAAGCATGGAATGAACGACAAACTCCAACGAGAAGAGCCGCGAACGGCATCGGCTTCGGAGAGAAAGAGATATTTAGAATAAACAAACCTAAACTCAAACAACCATGAAATTCAAACTATTGCTCTTGTCTGCAGCATGCATCGGAATGATCGCATGCTCGAAAGACAGCCTCGGCGATGGCCCATCGGCCGACGGTTCGAAACAAGTTGTGTTGAAAGTGAATCTGCCTGTAACGCGCGCCGTAGATGATACATGGCTCGACAATGGCGGCAAACCGAACGAAACAAACATCTCGTCGATAGACGTATTCTTCACCAATGCCAACGGTTCGGTACAGAAACACTATACGTTGGATGCGAACAACAATTATTTGAGTGCCGTTCAAAACGACGGATTGCGCTTTGTCGGTCTGAAAGATGTGACTGCGGTATATATCGCGGCCAACATTCCGGCATCGATGAATATAAAGGATATCGGCAACGTGGCCGATTTCAAGGTCCTCATAAGCCAGCAGGCGCCCAATATGGCCCAGGACGACATGATCTTCGCAGGCTGCGATCTTGACCTGGATGCCGGCCCCGACACGGATTCTTCGATCCCGACATATGACAACGTGGACAACCAGGACCCGACGGTTCCCGCTGCCGGAGATATGGTATACGCCGCAAATGTTGTAATACGTCCCATAATTTCTCGCATGGAGTGGGGGAACATCGATATTATAGATGGAGGATACAAGGATTTCGTACAGCCCGACGGCAGCACATATCGTGTAGAATGGTCGGGATATGCCCCCATAATTACCGGCGTATATCAGAGCAATGTATATCTGGCCGAGAACATATTCGACACGCCGCAGACGAGCTCGTTGTTCGCCACGCCCGCCAATTGGGAGTCGATCAAAAATGGAGCATGGGTGGATCCATCCATAGCCGGAATTACATGGAGCGAGGTAAATCCTTCGCTCGCGCACACGGGTTATACGGGATCGGCTTACGCGGCTCTTCTCCCGCAGGGATATGACGGGGACACTCAATGTGTACCGTTCCATTTCTTTGTTCCGTTCGACCCCACATCGTCCGAAGGCAACAACACACAGATGACGGGCAATATGGATGGGAATCTGCCGCAGTGGCATTTCCAGCTGTATTATCCCGACACCAGCGGCTATACGATTACGGTTAAAAAGAAGAACGCCGGAGAAAACGACTCGCAATACCAGGTGGTAACCGATGATTCGTCGCTTTCGCTGAAGAGTGATTTCCTCTATCCTGCAGGCAGTGACAAGATCGCATATGTCAATGTAGTCAAGCTCAAGGATGAAAGTGGCGCCAACGACATAACATTCCATCCCGGTATGATATATACGGCCGATGTCGTGATTAATCCATTCAACGTTTCTCTCGGCTTTGAGGATAAGGACAATTACAATGTCGTTGTAAATGTGGACGTAGCCGATTTCGCCTCGGAAACCGTCAAGCCCGAGTTTGACAAGAACTAACCTTCGGCACCCTATTTTCTTCAATACAAAACCGTCCGTAACGGGACACGGCATAAGCCGTGTCCCCGACCGGCTAATCGGAAAATACGTAGCATCTCCGGCAACATTACGGAATAGTACGCAAACATGCAAAAGCAAATGAGAAGAAGACATATATATCTGTCGCTTGCCATGATCGTGACATTATCTCTTGCCATCGGCTGCATCAGGGAGAACATGGACGATTGCATGGGCAAGGTGACACTCCGCTTCCGTTATGTAGGCGATGGTACGACCGATATATTCCCCGAGAAGATAGAGCATGTAACCATGTATGTCTACTCGGCTGCCGACGGTTCGCTCGTCGACGAGATCAGATACGACGACAAAGCCCTGACAGCATACCAGGGTGCTGATCTCGCCTTGTTTCCGGGCCAGTACAGGATAATATGTTGGGGCAACGCCCTCGATGAGACCACCATCAACGAAGGAGAAAAGATCGCCGCAAACGGCTACTATAACAAAAGCAAGATATCTACCAACGACCCGCTCTACTACGGCACCGTAGACATTGAGGTGCCCGAAACATTGACCGAAAGGGACTATACATGCGATTTCGTCAGCTCGCATGTCAAATTCCGGGTACGCATCGAAGGTTTCGGCGATCCGACGACAAGCGTGCCGTCCATCGAGTTGACCCAGCTCGCATCATTCACCGACTTCGACAACATTCCCTCCGAGGAAGAACGCTGCTCGTATCATCCCGCACTCACGGCCGACCAGGACGACACCTCGAGTTATACGACGGCTTTCAACACGCTGCGGTTCGAGGACGACAACGATATCGTTCTGCGAATTCATGCCAACGAATCACGTGCCGTGGTGCATGAGTTTCCGCTTGCCGACTTCCTCGAAGAGAACCATATCGCCGTCGAAGGCGTGCATGAGGTGACGATACCCATACTTGTCCGCTTCTCCCCTATCGGCGTAGAGATAATCGACTGGGAGACTGTTCCCGTAATCCCCGACTTCGACAAGGATTGACCTCAATGAAGACTCAGAGATGAAAACCGTATACATATGCTTGATGGCGTTAGCGGCATTGGCCGCTGCGACTTCGTGCGTCAGGAACGACATGCCGAAAGACGTGGGCGGTCCCATCGACGTGCGGCTCGTGGTGAATGACGTCAACGGCACCCGCGTCGGCAGCGACAACACCGACAATGTCATACATCAGTTGCGGGTATATGCGTTCATCGGCGACGAAAAAGTGGGTTACGCTGTTGCCGATGATCTGAACGGCCAGAATTACATTCCCATGACGCTGTCCAGGATCGGCGACATCAATTTCTACGTGATAGCCAACGACAAGTTCGGGCCGGACCCGAAAAAACATGACGGGACGGCAGTCACCGACTGGGAATCGCTTACCAGGACCGAACTCGAGACATTGGAATTCGACCTGACGGGATTCGACGGATGGCAGCAGATAAACGGGGATTTCGCATCGCCCATGTCGAACAACCCGTGCGATGAGTTCGGGGTCGAATTCACCGGCAAAAATGAAAATAACTATACGGCCTCATATACCATAAATCTTCAAGACCTTCCGTCATACGGCAGTCTGGTCATCCCCGTGACCGTACAGCACGTGCTGGGCCGGTTAAGGCTCATGCTCAACAAGGAGTCAGACGACGTGACTGTCACGCTGACACGCGCCGAGGTATATCATCGTCCCGATGCGTTCAGACTCCACAATTCGGGCAATGACGCCATAACATACCACAACAACGACGAAACCCTCGTCGACATATTGATCGACGAATCGATCCCGGCACAACACGTCGAACTGGGCTTGCGTACTACCGGACAGATTACACAGAACGCATATACGACCGTTGCACGTACATACCTCGCCCCGAATCTATACGGTTCGAGCGACCCCGACACCTATACGGCACAAAAGTCCGACGGGACGACTGCGACAAACGGACTGGACGAAACCTACCGCCTCGAGCTGACGGTTCGTTTCGACTACCAGGACGGGGCAACCGAGCTGAAGACGTACAGGGTATATCTGCCACAGGTGCCGCGCAACACGAGCATCGACGTGCAGGGGACGTTCAACGGCTCACCCGCCGTCACTCCCGAGTTCAACGTAATGACTGAAACCTGGGTCGAGAAGAGTATTACAATACCGCCATTCATATAACGGATTTTACGTTAGGGCAAACGAGTTTCAACACATGTGCGATATGCGGAAAACAATATATATACGGCTATTGGCAGCGAGTATGCTGGCAGCGTTTGCCACGGCATGCGTCAAGGACGACACATTCAATACGGGCCTCGACACGACAGAAGGCAGGCCATGCACCGTGACTCTCAACATAGGTGCCGCATCGGCCAGCGAGATTACGGTCACACGTGCCGACAATTCGTTGTCGAGACTTTCGTCGATAATGATATTCGTATATGACGCCACGGGAACGCTGTGTCAGGATGTGGTAGAGATAAGCAACCCCGCGACAAACGGCAGCTACAGCCAACCGACAAACGAAACGCTGTATAAGGTCTCGTTCGAGACCACGACCGGAGAGAAACAGCTGCTTGCCGTGGCCAATTACTACAGCGACTATTGGGATCTTCAGAAACTGACCAATTTGCGCGACGAGGCTGAAGCCGGAACCGTATCGCTGGTTCAGTTGCGCGACGGCATTATTTCATTGGCCAATAACAGCCTTAACTACAATGTGGAAGGCGACCTTAACCTCCCCACGATCACGGCCCCGAACCAGATGCTCATTTCGGGTTGGAATACAGGGGTGAAGATAGCCAGGAACAATCAGGGCAACGGAATTATAACCCACTACGGGGACTATGGCGATGAGAATTATAGTGTGGCAATAAAAATGCAGCGCTCGATGGCGCGGATCATCTTCAACATAACCGCCGAGCCTCAAAATGCCAATGGAGTTTTCTATCCTTCCACCTTCAGGGTATACAACATTCCGAAAAACTCATATCTGGCGGCCGACACCCGCGCGAATGCAGACCGGGACTCGGACAATATCAACAATGCCGACGGCGGCATAACATACACGAAAAGTGCATTGACCAATATCGACGGACTCGCCGAAGGCAAATACTCGTTCACATTCTATATTCCCGAGAATGTGCAGGAGACGAAAGAGATCACCCAATACAACGACCGCGACATGTGGGACAGCACGGGTGAGGCCACGATGCCGCAAGACAAGAAGTGGTCGAATGCACCCGCAAACAGCACGTTTGTCGTCATATACGGGACATTCGCTTCTAACGACGGCCGTTATACCGGGAATGTAAATTATACCGTCCACCTCGGGGATTTCAGCGATGCGGGATCAATGGGCAACTTCTCTGTCGAGCGTAACTGCTCATATACGTACAACATGTCCGTGCTGGATGTGAATAGTATCATTGTCGAAGCGCGGACGGAAATCGACGAGAATCAGAACGGTGCGGAAGGCGACATATACGACGCCGAGAACTGCGTGTACAACTACATTCTGGATGCCCATTACGAACAGGTGTATCTCGAATACAATCTATCCGACATAGCGAAGTCGATAACCCCGTACAACACCCCCGAGGAGCTCGACAAGGCAATCGCCGACAGACTGGTTCTGGTCATACAGTCGGAGGCCATGGAACATAATGCAAACGGCGTGAGCAACAAACGCGGTTCGCTCAAGCCGTATCAGATATATGTCGATGCCATGGCGAACGGAGTGGACCCAGAGGTGGCGAAAAGCGCAATCCTCGACGGCGCCGGGTCGCAGGGCAAGCCGACAAAAGGATTCGACTACAAATGGGTGGAATTTTATCCCCAGAGCGGGACCCAGCTATCGCCATACCCCGGAGTGCCGTCATGGAATGTAGACCATGACCTGACACCGGATCCATATGCCGGCTATACCCCCCCCCGATGCGGATGCCGAGACACTGATGGATGCATACGACTTGTGTGTCGCACTGGGCAAGGCCACAAAGAAGCTGGAACAGGGAATAACTCCCGACGCGGGCCGGAATGAAGACGGAATCATCATATCGAGAGTCTACAGGGAGAACGAGACGCAATACATAGCCCGTTTTACCGCATTCGTAAACGAGTATTACTATTACCGTCATCCGTTGACCCAGGACAAACTGCTCACGTGGAGTGTCCTGACAAATAAAATTCCACGCGAGATGATTATCGCCATGAGCACCGATGTGTCGGCGGACGGCAACAGCTCCTACAGCCAGATATATTCGTATATCTCACAGTTGTCGATGCAGACGTTTTACAATTCAAGGGAAAATACGAATCTCAATGCATTCGGCATAGAGACATACAACGAAACGCCGCTGACATTCCAGTTTGGAGACCCGCTGTCATCATATGCGGCACTGGACGACTCCGACGGCAGAGCCAATCAGATCCGCCTGCTCAATAGAAATCCCCAACAAAATGGAGATTACGGGGAATGGGATAAATATATCAATGCAGCTCAAAACGGATGGTACTCTACGACCGTGACAAGCCACGACAGGCACAAACTGAACGAGTCGGCATATCAGGCGGTAAATGCCGGAGAGAGGTATGCATATTACGCATGTCTGTCGCGTAACCGCGACTTGAACGGCAACGGCAGGATAGACGACAACGAGATACGCTGGCATCTCGCTTCGGTAAACGAGTACATACGTATGAGCATCGGCGCCGGAGCCATATCGAATGCGGCACAGTTGTACATAGGCGACAAATCCGCCATGGTAAAGGAAGAGACACAAGGCGCCCCCAATGGATATCCGTCGAAATACATCAGTGACGGATCGTTGTATTACACCAGCAGCGAATCGAGCAAGCGGGTATATTGGGCCGTGGAGAAGGGCTCATACGGAGCCATAGACAATTATTATGACGGATCTCCATTGCCTATAAGATGCGTGCGTGTATTGCCGGCCATAACGGATACGCAGGATGCGTCGGCACTATACGGGATAAAGGCCGACCCCACCGTCGAGAAGTATGAGAGAAACGGCATGATAATTCTCAATTTCAAGAACCGACTTATGGACAACCTCTATCGGGGGTATGTTGAAGGTTCTTTGGGGCCGCATAACGAGGATGATGATGAGAACTCTTTCTATGACGGCATCATGGTCGCCAAAGATTACCTGAGAGATAGATTCGGGTTCCTGGAAACCTACAAACTCAGAGACATAATCGGAGCCGACGGTACAATATACAATCCGTGCGAGACATACAGCGAAGGACAATATACCGGATGGAGGGTTCCCAACCTGGTCGAACTGTCGGCCATGAATGCGGAGTCTTTATTGTCAGAATGTAATGATGACAATGGGGACACCAAGAATCATGCCGCATGCTGTACCCAGTTCAGTAATCAGAACGTCAGATTCGGCTTCGCAAGGTCGATACTGATATACAGTCCCGGAGCAAAAGGGGATGAATTGGACAAAAGATACAGAATACGTTGCGTGCGCGATGTGCCGGCAGAAAGTATGCTGCTCGAGTGACAGCGGCAATGAACGACAGAGGGAAGCGACAGCGACCGGACCGGTCTGCTGTCGCTTTCATATCCACCTCAAACAAGGACGACGGGAATGACGGCTAACGACACTCTTCCGACATAGCGCCTTTTTGTCCTGATGCATCCTAACGAACAAAGAGGATGTTTGTGCGGCAAAGCCGCCTCGTGTCAAAGTGAGTCGGAGACATGACCCCGATACGGCATGATCAGACAAAACGAAACGGGAGCAAATGAAACCTACGTTTATTTGCTCCCGTTTCTTGCGGTGCGTAGGGGACTCGAACCCCTGACCCCGTGCGTGACAGGCACGTATTCTAACCAGCTGAACTAACGCACCTCTTTCTGTTAGCGAGTGCAAAGATAATACAAAAATTGCAATCTGCAAATTTTACCGTTTATTTTTGCACCGCACTCCTGTCGACACAGCTCCGCCGCGTGACAAACCAACCCGTACCCTGTCTATGACACGGAACAGTCATTGCCGATACCGAGCGTGGCATCGACAATGCGCTCGACCTCGGCCCGATTGTCGGTATTCAGCACAAGATATCCTATCTGCCTCATTATGCGGCGTTTCCATTCGAACAGGAAGCCATCGAAACTCTCCCCGTCGGCAAGCATAAGCGTCACGACCAGGTCACGCGTCATGAACGGAAATATCATCTGCGAATACAATGTCAGCAGGATCATGCACAGCGGGACACGCCGCAGCTCGCCACGACGTATTTCGAGAAGCATACGTTCACGTATCGTGCTGATGTATCCCTCGAACTCCAGGCTGTCGAGAACGCCCATCAGATGACGCACGTCGCGCTGTATCTCGCCTATGATGAATTGCGGCAGCGCCGGATTTTTCCGGAACAACGACATATATTCATCTATGACCGAATTGAGCCGCGACATGAAGGGCCGGTCCTCCGTCAGGATATTCTGTATGCGGGGGAATATGTCGCGCACGATATCGACGAAGATGGCCTGGAAGAGACGGTCCTTCGTACGGAAATAGTAGTGCAGCGTCGACCGCTTGATCCCTGCCGCGACGGCGATGTCGCTCATGCTCGCATCGGCATAGCCCCGCTCGATGAACATCGTGCGCGCCGCCGCCACGATACGGGCCTCGACATTGTCATTCACATCATTTCTCATAGCGACCTCCTTTCTTCAGATTGTCGATAAACAACAGCAGACGGTTGGTTATGTTCACGTCGCTGACGCTTCCGTCGAAGTCGAGCGACAGCAGATTCATCTGCGGATAGAGCGTCTTGATACGTTTCTCGACACCCTTGGCGACGATGTGGTTGGCGATGCATCCGAACGGCTGCAGGCTCACCACGTCGTTCACGCCGCCCATGGCAAAGGTCGCAATCTCTCCCGGCAGAAGCCATCCCTCGCCAAAACGCGCATTCAGCGATATGATCTTCGACGCGGCCGCAGCCTCGTGATAGATGTTGCCCAAAGGCCGGAAATACTCGAAACGCGCAGCAGCGGCATTGTAGCTGTCTATTATGCCCTGCATCCATTCGAAGACGTGCCGCATGAGCCAATCGGGGATGCGAGACTTCTCGAGTCCCGTGCGCAGTTTCACATCGCGGTTCACAAAGCCCTGCATGAAGAAGTCGGCCAACACGGGCGACACCACCTCGATCTTCTGCTCCACGAGCCAATCGGTCAGTCCCTTTTGTGCAAAGGGGTTGAATTTAAGATATATCTCCCCCACTATGCCCACTTTCGGACGGTCGACGCCGGCAGGCACTATCTGCGAGAACTCCCCGGCGGCGCGCGACAGAAGATCGCGGAACGAGGCGATCTGCTGCCCCTCCGACCTCTCACGGATAATCTTGACGGCCTCCGACATGTATTTGTCGCGCAGCGCCGCCGCGGCGCCGGCTTCAGTCTCACGCACCGCCGCAGGGTAATACAACCGTGCAAGGCAGTCGGTGAATATGACCGATCCCACGGCCGAACGGAGCAGCTTGCGCCACGGGATCCTGAATCCGGGCTGTGTATTCTTCAGGCCGCTGCCGGGCGACACCGATATGACGGGGACATCGGCGAATCCCGCCTCGACAAGCGCCTTCTTGATGAGCGATATGTAGTTGCTGGCACGGCACTGTCCGCCCGTCTGCGATATGGCCACGGCCGTGCGCGAGACATCGTAGCGACCCGACTGCAGGGCCGTGATCATGTCGCCTACGATGAGCGTCGCGGGATAGCATATCTCGTTATTGGCATACTTGAGACCCATCTCGGCCGTATAGGCCGAACTGGCCGGGAGGCTCTCGACGTCATACCCCGCCCGCGCCACGATATGCGGGATAAGGGGCGATATGAAGGGCGTGAAGAACGGTATCAGTATCTTGCGCCGACGATCCTTCTCGCCGAAGACGGGCGTCGTGACGAAGGGCCGCGCCTCCGTACGGCGGCAATGCCCCAGCTTGAGGCTCTCGATAAGCGAGCGCACGCGCAGCTTGAGCGATCCGATGTTGCTCACGTCGTCGATCTTGAGCAGGGCGAAACTCTTGCCGTAGCGCCCGAGCAGATCCCGCACCTCGTCCGTAAGCAGGGCGTCGGGCCCGCAACCGAACGATGTCATCTGTACGAGCTGTACATCGCTGCCCTGGCGCACACACCACTCGGCAGCACGCAGTATGCGGTTGGGATATGCCCACTGCGATACGAAGTGCGTGTCTCCGATCTCGATCTGCTCGTCGCGCACGATGTCGTCCGTAATGACATCCACCCCCATCGAGGCGATCATGTCCGAAAGTTTGTGCTGTATGAGCTGATCGGCATGGTACGGCCGGCCGGCGAGGAGGATTGTCATGCGGCCCGCCGCACGGCTGCCGGATACGATCTCCTCGTCTATCGACTTCATCTTGCGGATGAAGGTATGATACTCCGCCAAAGCGAACTTGAACGCCTTGTTCGCAGTAACACGATCCACCCCCAGAAAACCGAGATACTCGAGACACTGCCGCCGCAGCAACCGCTCCGAACGGAACGACACCGTCGGCGTGTCGAGCGGCACGGAGAGGTTCTCCACGCTGCGCACGACATCCGAATATCCCGACACTATCGGGCAGTTGTAGCTGTTTACCGCCTGCCGGTCCTCGGCACGCTCGTATATCACGTAGGGCATGAGTATACGGTCCACGCCGCTTGCCGCGAGCGTCGCGATATGGCTGTGCACCAGTTTGGCAGGGAAACAGATATTGTCCGACATCACCTTGCGCACGTTGCTTTCGTAGGAGGGCATGTTCGATGCATCGGACAGCACCACGCGTATATCGCAGTTATATAGGAGCGTATGCCAGAAAGGATACTCCTCGAACATGTTCAGGCAGCGCGGGATTCCGATCGTCATCCTGCCGTCGCGCCGTTCGGGACGGTCGAACAGCAGATGCAGTTTTTCGGCATAGGCGTTGCGCCCCACCACATCGTAGTCGCCGCGGTTCGAAAAGTGACGCTCGCATTTGTTCCCCGAGAAATAGTCGTTGCCGTTTGCGAACCGGTAACGTGTAACCATACAGCTGTTCTCGCATCCGTGGCACTCTGTCGTGCGCGACGTATACGACGAGGCCTCGACGATCTTCTCCAGAGGCACTCCCGCCACGGCCCTGTCACGGGCGTACAGCGCACACCCGAAGGCTCCCATCAGCTCGGGTCGCCCGCTGCGGAATACCTCTCGGCCGGTCAGCCTCTCGAAGGCACGCACTACGGCGTCATTGCGCATCGTGCCTCCCTGTACCACGACCCGTTCGCCGAGCTCATCGGCGTTGCGGAACTTCAACACCTTGTAAAGGCAATTCTTTACCACCGAATACGAGAGTCCAGCCGCAATGTCGGCGACAGAGGCGCCCTCGCGCAGCACCTGCTTGACCTTCGAGTTCATGAATACCGTACAGCGCGTACCCAGATCGCACGGGAACTCCGCCGTGCAGGCCAGCGCCGCGAAATCGGAGACGGAATATCCGAGGCTTTTGGCAAAGGTCTCGATAAACGATCCGCAGCCCGACGAGCAGGCCTCGTTTATCTCCATTCGCGTCAGTACGCCGCGATCCACGAAAATGGCCTTGATGTCCTGGCCGCCGATATCGAGTATGAACGACACGTCGGGCGTAATTTCCCGCGCCGCAATATAGTGGGCAATGGTCTCGATTATGCCGTAATCGAGGCGGAAGGCCGCCTTTATAAGGTCCTCGCCGTATCCCGTGGAACATCCGCCGCACACGACGGGCTCCGCACCCGCGGCCACGCACTCGTCCATCAGCTTGCGGAGGCCGCGTCCGACGGCGGCAACCGGGTTGCCGTCGTTGGGGGTATAGTACGAGAAGAGAAGGCGCTTGTCGCGATCGATGGCGACAATCTTCGTTGTCGTCGATCCCGAGTCTATGCCCAACATCATCTCCACACGTCCGGCGTGAAGCGGCGCCGGATCCATCAGATGGCAGTTCTTCGCCTCACGCCATGCCTCGAGTTCCTGTCCGTTGCCGAAGATCGGCGGCAGGGAACTGTACGACCGCATCCCGTTGGGTGCGTCGTCCGCAATCAGTTCATTCCATTCGCATGCCGTCATACGGCGCTCGCCCCCGGCCATAAGCGCCGCACCCCATGCCGGCAGCAACTGTGCATCGGACGGCACCACGATATCCTCCTCCGAAAGGTTCAGATAATCCGTGAAGGCCTTGCGCAGCGACGGCAGGAATGCCAGCGGGCCGCCGCAGAAGAGTACCGGCGTGCGGATGTCGCAACCGTGCGAGAGCGTCACCACAGTCTGTACGGCAACGGCATGGAATATCGACGCGGCGATATCCTCGCGCGTGGCGTTCTTTGCCGCGAGGTTCTGAATGTCGGTTTTGGCGAAGACGCCGCAGCGCGACGCGATGGGATATATGTGAGACGAATTGCGGGCCAGCCCGTCGAGACCTTCGGGCGTGGTATTCAACAATACGGCCATCTGGTCTATGAAGGCACCCGTACCGCCCGCGCAGTTTCCGTTCATGCGCATGTCGGGAGCGCCGCCATCGTTGAGAAATACCACCTTGGCATCCTCGCCGCCGATGTCGATGATCGTGGCCGCGGAAGGATAGTAGCGCTTGACGTATGCCGTCGACGCGACCACCTCCTGTATGAAATCTATCTTGCTGCGCTCGGCTACGCCCAGCCCCACGGAACCGGTCACGGTCAACGAGAAACGCGCATCCTTCAAGCGCTCCCCTATCTCGCCGAACACTCCGGAGAGTGTTTGAGACACGTGGGCGTTGTGGCGCTCGTATTTCGAATAACACACGCCGCCCGACTCGTCGAGCACGACCGCCTTCACGGTCGTCGACCCGATATCCAGTCCCATCCTGTAATCTGCCATATATCCGATATTTTATCTATTCCAATCCTTAACCTGTCATCCGCATGTCCTTTCCGCTGCCGGCATCCCTCCTGCCGCCCCTTTCGGAGTTGCATACGGACATATGGAAGAGAGGCTGACTACATTGTTTGACAAGTGTGTCAGCACGCAAAAATAGATAAAATTATCCTACGATATTCAGATTTAATAAAAAATTTGCACAATCCTGCGGCACAGAGGGCACGTCCCGCAGCAACGATGCCGGACAGAATCAATGACGTTCGTTGGAAAGGATCTGATAGACCTCATCGGCATAGCGTTTGCCGATGGGGATTGGAGCGGCGCGGCCCGTGATCTTGACCTCGCGTTTGGAGAAGTATTCGACACCGCGGAGCGGGATGACATACGATCTGTGTATGCGCAGGAAGAGGTTCTGCGGCAACATCTCCGAGAGGACCTTGATTCCAGTACGCGAGAGCACATATCCGCCCGAACGACGCACGATCTTCACGTAGTTGCCCATGGCCTCGACACAGAGGATATCGTCCATGGGTATCGATATGCTGTTGTACTCCTGTTTCACGACAAGCGTCTCCGGCTCTTTCGTACGGCGGGCACCGATACGGCGGCACGCCTTTTCTATGGCCTGCTCGAACCGCTCGTATGCAAAGGGCTTATGCAGGAAGTCGACGGCATCCAGGTCGAATCCGGCGATGGCATATTGCGCGTGCGCCGTCGTAAAAATGAAACAGCTATCACGCGGCAGCGACTGCGCCACATCCAGGCCGCTGATGCTGTTCATCTCGATGTCGAGGAAGACGAGGTCGGGCCGGCGCCGCCGTATCTCCTCCAACCCGATGCGCGGCTCGCTGAAGGTGGTGAGGTCGATGCCGCCCCTGCGCTCGCAGAAGCGGCTTATGACCAACAATGCCAACGGCTCGTCGTCGATGGCTATGCACGATATCTTTTTCATCGCAGGCGGATTGTCAGACATACTTTGAATTTGCGTTCGCCCCGGGTCACATCCAGCACAAACCGGTCGGGATAGAGCAGTTCGAGTCGCTTGCGGCAGTTCTCTATGCCGATTGCCGGCTCGTTCTGCGGCGGAGTCTTCATCACGTCGTTCCCGGCCTCGAAGCGCAGCGTGCCATCCTTGACGGCGATACGTATCGAGATAAGGCAATCCTCATCCGACGAGGTGCCGTACTTGAAGGCATTCTCGACGAAGGTGATGAGGATCATCGGGGGGATCTGCACGTCGTGTTCCTCGGCTCGCACGTCGAACTCGACACGCGTATGGTGGTTCAGCCGCAGCAGTTGCAGGTCGACATACTGGCGCAGATAGTCTATCTCGCTGTCTATCGGAATAGTAAGCGAGTTGGTATTCGTATTGGCATACATATACCGCAAAATGTTCGAAAACTTCATGAAGGCCGATTCGGTCTTGTCGGATTTCATGATCACCAGCCCGTAAAGCGTATTGAGCGTATTGAACATGAAATGGGGATTGATCTGCGCCTTGTACAATGCCAGTTCGGCCTTGTTTTTCTGCGCCTCGATCTCCTGTTTGGATATGATCTGGCGGAAGAGTTCTATCGTCAATTCGATCGAGAGGCTGAATCCGGTTACAATCAGGAAGAAAAACCACACTATCTGACGGCGTATGCGCTGGCGCATCCCGAGGTCGAGGACGGCATTGCCGTCGCCGTTGTCCGAAAGCGGGAAATCTCCCAAAAGCACCGTCAGCACCACCAGCGCACCCACGATGAGCGCCACGGCGGCATACCGCCGCTGCATGATGAGCGACGGGATGTTCGACTTGCGGTATATGAAGTAGAGCAGGTAGAGATATAGGACGAATACGACCAGGAACCACGTATTGTAGGCATACCACTTGTCCACCGGCACCAGCATGATGATGAAGGGCAATATGACCAGGCAGAAAAGCAGGTCGATAAATACGGTAATTTTGGTCGATCTCATAACTACTATTTTCATTCCGGGGATATCGGTCCGCGAGCGTCACCTTGCGACGACCCTTTCTGCAGGATGGGCGTCCGCAGGACCGGCACAAAGGGAGCGCCGGCAGCGGGCCTTCCGACAAAGCCGCGACATGGCAAAGTTAATCTTTTACATACAAATTTCCAATCACCGACATGCCGTTCGACACCACATTTCGTTCATCCGTCTACACATTTGCGTTTATTAATAAGAAATATTAATTTTGTACAGAAAAACTCGTAAGAGGGAATCTGTAAATGTCAAAAATAATACGCACCGTAATGAAAAAATCTTTCTTTTTTCTCGTGAGCCTCTTTTTGCTTTCGGCCTGCGGGAATCAACAGGCCGAACAGGCCGAGGCCGAGTACAAAACACTCGTTGTCTCATTGAGCGACCGCACGCTCAACACCGAATACACGGCCAAATTGCGCGGCCGTCAGTATGTTGAGATTCGTCCGCAGGTAAGCGGTCTGATCACCGAGATCCGCTTCAATGAAGGCGATGTCGTACGCAAAGGACAGATACTATTCGTTATCGATCAGGTGCCATACAAAGCAGCCCTCGAGACCGCCATCGCCAATGTCAAGAGCGCCGAGGCGCAACTGGCTACGGCCAAGCTGACGGCAGAAAGCAAAGAGCAGCTTTACAAGGAAAACATCGTATCGGATTTTGACCTGCAGTCGGCCCGCAACTCTCTGGCTGCGGCCGAAGCCGCCATGGCACAGGCACAGGCACAGGAGATAAATGCCCGCAACGACCTCTCCTACACCGAGGTCAAGAGCCCCGTGGACGGCGTGGCCAGCATGATACAGTATCGTGTCGGCGCATTGGTGAACAGCAGCATATCGACCCCGCTCGTAACCGTGGCCGATACCGACCTGATGTATGCCTACGTATCGCTGTCGGAGAATGAGATCCTCGACCTCATACAGCAGTACGGATCGATCCAGGCGGCCATAGAGCAGATGCCCGACGTCAGCCTCAGACTGATAAACGGTTCGGCATATCCCCACACGGGACGTATCGACGCCATAAGCGGCACCGTCGAGGAGAGTACGGGTACGCTGCGCCTGCGCGCCTCGTTCTCGAACCCCGAAGGGCTGCTCCACAACGGCGGTAGCGGCCAGCTCATGATCCCCACAACCCGCAAGGGGTGCATCATAATACCCAAGACGGCAACATACGAGTTGCAGAACCGCATCTTCGTCTACAAGATCGAGGACGGCAAGACCAAATCGGCCCCCATCACCGTCTTCAAACTCGACAACGGTACGGAATACATCGTCGAGTCGGGTCTGGCCGAGGGCGATGAGATCATAGCCGAAGGCGCCGGCCTGCTGCGCGACGGAATCGAGGTAAAGAGTCAGACAAATAAACAGTAATCCGCGCCATGAAGATCAAGTTATTCATCGATCGACCGATATTGGCCGGAGTAATATCCGTCGTCATACTGATTCTGGGATTCATCGGTCTATCCCAGCTTCCGGTAGAACAGTTTCCCGAGATCGCGCCCCCGACCGTCAGCGTCTCGACCTCGTACACCGGTGCCAATGCCGAGACGGTGCTGAAGAGCGTTGTCGTACCCTTGGAGGAGGCGTTGAACGGTGTGGAGAACATGATGTACATGACCTCGTCGGCAACCAATACCGGCTCGGCACGTATCACCATCTATTTCCGTCAGGGTACCGACCCCGACATGGCCACGGTCAACGTGCAGAACCGTATCGCAACGGC
The DNA here is from genome assembly GCA_949283205.1 of uncultured Alistipes sp. Classification (GTDB taxonomy): domain Bacteria; phylum Bacteroidota; class Bacteroidia; order Bacteroidales; family Rikenellaceae; genus Alistipes. The sequence continues at coordinate 79,015 of CASDSD010000016.1, forward strand.
ACAGGGCCTCATGCCCGCCGAGGTTACACGAAGCGGTATCAACGTGCGCAAGCGCCAGACGAGTAACATCAAGGCGCTGGCGCTCTACAGCCCCGACGACTCGTTCGACGAGAGCTTCCTGAACAACTACCTCAAGATCAACATCGAGCCGCGTCTGGCGCGTATCGCCGGCGTGGGTGAGGTGAACGTCATGGGATCGGACTACTCGCTGCGAATATGGCTCGACCCCAACAAGATGGCGCAGTACGGGCTTATCCCCTCGGACATTACCCAGGTACTCGACGAGCAGAACCTCGAGGCCGCCACGGGTACGCTCGGCGCCGAGTCGGGCAACACGTTCCAGTACGTGCTCAAGTACCGCGGCCGCTACGAGTTCGAGCAGGACTACGAAAACATGGTCGTCCGTTCGCTGCCCGACGGCGAGGTACTCCGCCTCAAGGATATTGCCACGATAGAGCTCGGCTCGCGTACATATACCTATATCGGTGAGGTGAACGGACACCCGGGATCGAACTGTATGATCGCCCAGACCTCCGGCTCGAATGCCAACGAGATCATCGAGCAGATCGACAAGGAGGTTGCCGAGATCACCCAGAACCTGCCGAAGGGCATGGAGATCGCCGACCTGATGAGTTCGAAGGACTTCCTCGACGCGTCGATCAAGAATGTGGTCAAGACCCTCGTCGAGGCCATCATCCTCGTGATTCTGGTGGTATACGTCTTCCTGCAGAGCCTGCGTTCGACCTTCATCCCCGCGCTGTCGATCATCGTGTCGCTGGTGGGTACGTTCGCCTTCCTCATCGCGGCTGGATTCAGTTTGAACATGCTTACCCTCTTCGCCCTCGTGCTTGTGATCGGTACGGTCGTCGATGACGCCATAGTGGTGGTCGAGGCCGTGCAGGCCAAATTCGACGAAGGGTACAAGTCCCCATACAAGGCTACCGTCGACGCCATGGGCAACATCACCTCGGCGCTGGTCACCACGACCTTCGTCTTCATGGCGGTGTTCATCCCCGTGAGCTTCATGGGAGGCACTACGGGTACCTTCTACACGCAGTTCGGTCTGACGATGGCCGTAGCGGTGGGTATCTCGCTCATCAGCGCCATGACCCTCTGCCCCGCCCTGTGCGCCCTTATCATGACCCCGCACGCCGACGCCTCGAAGAATGAGAAACTCAGCTTCTCGTCGCGCTTCCACATAGCATTCGACTCGGCATTCCATCGCCTGGTAATGAAATACAAGGGCGGCGTGATGTTCATGCTCAAGAACAAATGGCTTGCGGCCATTCTGCTCATCATAGCATGCGGTGGTCTCTACTACCTGATGAATACCACCAAGACGGGTCTGGTGCCGCAGGAGGATATGGGTACCATCTTCGTCGACGTGCGCACCTCGCCCGGCAACAGCCTCGAGCAGACCCGCGTCGTCATGGACGAGATAGATTCTCGCATAAAGAGCATACCCCAGATAAGGATGTACTCGAAAATCACCGGTAACGGCATGATCAGCGGCCAGGGCTCTTCGAACGGTATGTTCATCCTGCGACTCAAGCAGTGGGACGAGCGTACGGAGGAGGGCGATGACATCAACTCGGTAATTTCGGAGGTATACCGCCGCACGGCGGACATCACGTCGGCCGACATCATGGCCTTCGCACAGCCAATGATTCCGGGCTACGGTGTCAGCAGCGGTTTCGAGCTATATGTGCAGGACCAGAAGGGAGGCTCGATCGAAGACCTGCTCACCGTCACGCGCAACATGATCGACAAGCTCAACGCACGTCCCGAGATCGAGCGCGCCACGACCTCGTTCGACACCAAGTTCCCGCAATACCTGATCGACGTCGATGCGGCGCTCTGCAAGCGCAACGGGGTATCCCCCACCGACGTGCTGAACGTGCTGTCGGGCTACATCGGCGGAACCTACGCCTCGAACATGAACCGTTTCTCGAAGCTCTACCGCGTCATGGTGCAGGCTTCGCCACAATACCGTCTCGACACAGAGTCGCTCAAGAACATGTTCGTGCGCAACTCGTCGGGCGAGATGTCACCCGTCAGCCAATACATCACCCTGACGCGTGTATACGGTGCGGAGACGTTGTCACGATTCAACCTCTTCTCGGCCATCTCCGTCAACGGCACCCCCGCCAACGGATACAGCTCGGGACAGGCCATCCAGGCCGTGCGTGAGGTTGCGGCCGAGACGCTGCCCGCAGGTTACGGATACGAGTTCGGCGGCATGTCGCGAGAGGAGGCCTCGACAGGCAGCTCGACGACGATAATATTCATCATCTGTATCGTCTTCATCTACCTTATCCTCTGCGCCCTCTACGAGAGTCTCTTCATACCGATCGCCGTCATTCTGTCGGTACCGTTCGGTCTGGCCGGCAGTTTCCTCTTTGCCAAGATGTTCGGCCTGGAGAACAACATTTACCTCCAGATCGGTCTGCTCATGCTGATCGGACTTCTGGCCAAGACGGCCATCCTGCTCACGGAGTACGCCTCGGAACGCCGCCGTCACGGCATGACCATCACCCAGGCCGCCATATCGGCCGCACAGGTACGTCTGCGACCCATCCTGATGACCTCGCTCACGATGGTCTTCGGTATGCTGCCCCTAATGTTCGCCACGGGCGTTGGTGCAAACGGCAATATCTCGATCGGTGTAGGTACCGTGGGCGGCATGCTTATCGGTACGATCGCCCTGCTCTTCATCGTGCCGGTGCTGTTCATCGTCTTCCAGTATCTGCAGGAGAAACTGATGCCGGAGCGCAATCTCGAGGAGTTGAACGAGGAACCTGCCAAGTAGTACGTAACGAATCATTACAGACATGAAAAAGATAGTATTCATATATTTCATATCGGCATGGGCCTGCCTCGGCGCCTGCTCCATCTACAAGAGTTACGAGCGGCCCGACATGCCCCTGGTGGACAGTCTCTACCGGCAGCCGGCAGCTGCGGCCGACACCACATCGCTCGCATCGCTCTCATGGCGGGAACTCTTCACCGACCCCAAGCTTCAGGCGCTGATCGAGACGGGATTGCAGAACAACATCGATCTCAACATCGCCCGTCTGAAGGTGACCGAAGCCGAAGCCACGCTCATGACCTCACGCCTGGCATACCTGCCATCGCTCTCGTTCGAGCCGTCGGGAACGCTGCGCCATGCTGAAGGGAGCGCCACGACCAAGAGCTACGACATTGCCGCCTCGGCAGGTTGGGAGATAGACATATTCGGCAAACTGACCAATGCCAAGCGCGGTGCGAGAGCCGCTCTGGAACAGAGCGAGGCATATCGCCAGGCAGTACAGACACAGCTCATAGCCACCATCGCCAACAGCTACTATTCACTGCTCATGCTCGACGCGCAGCTCGATATCAGCGAGCGCACGGCCGCCATATGGGGAGAGAATGTCCGCGCCATGAAGGCCCTGAAGGCTGCAGGCGACGCTACGGAGCTGGCCGTAGCTCAATCCGAAGCCAGCAAGCTGTCGGTAGACGCTTCGGTCGCATCGCTGCGACAGCAGATCGACCAGATGGAGAACACGCTCACCGCGCTGCTCGGAATAGCTCCGCAGC
>CASDSD010000017.1 GCA_949283205.1 uncultured Alistipes sp.
CGAGAGCCTCTTCGTGGTCGTGGGCGGCGGCAGCGCCGCGCGTGCGGCGTCGCGCCGTCTGGGCGGCTACCCCTTCGAGTACCGCTGGGACGTGGAGTTCTCGTCGCCCGTGTCGGAGCCCTTCGCCACGAAGATGTACGATCTGAAGGACCTCTCGCAGAACGGCGAGCGGCGCATACGCTTCTTCTCGGGCCGCGCGACATACCGCAGTCTCTTCGAGGTGCGCAAGCCCGCGGGGTGCGACCGTGTCGACCTCGTGATGCGTGATGTGGGGACCTCGGCCAAGGTGTGGATCAACGACCGCTATGTGGGAGGCGTCTGGGCGGCGCCGTACCGCCTCGACGTCACGGACGCCGTGCGCAACGGCGTAAACAGCATACGTATCGAGACGGCCAATACGTGGGTCAACGCCATCGTGGGTCTGATGACCTCGATGCGGGGGCCGCAGGCCGCGGCGCCGGAATCGGAAAAGACGGCGGCGGAGAGGGCGGCAGGGGAGAAGATGCCGGACGGGAATGCGGCGGAGAACGGGCCGGAGAACAGGACGGAGAACGGGACGGAGGCGGACTCCCTGACGGACAAGGGCTGGCGCGCGCCGCAGCTGCACTTCGTCGTGAACACCTATACGGAGCGGTCGGAGCTGCCCGTATCGGGCCTTGCGGCGGGCGTGTCGCTCATCTATTACGGCAAGTGACGCGGTGCGGAAAGAGAAATGATGCGGGGCGGCCTCCATGAGACCGCCCCGCATTGCATCCGTGGGGAGCGTATCGCTACTCCTTGTAGAGCGAACGGGCTATTCCCATCTCGAGGCCGCGCAGCTCGGCCAGGCCCCGCATGCGTCCGTAGCACGAGTATCCCGGGTTCGAGCGGCGGTTCAGGTCGTCGCACATCTGGTGTCCGTGGTCGGGGCGCATGGGTATGCGCACCTTGCGGCGCTGCTGTATCTCGAGGAAGGCCTTCATCACCTCGTACATGGGCACGTCGCCCTCGAGGTGGTTGTCTTCCTGGAAGTTGCCGTCGGCGTCGCGGCGCGTCGAGCGCAGGTGTACGAATCCCACGCGGTCGCCGAACTCGCGCATCATGGCGGGCAGGTCGTTGTCGGCGCGCACGCCGAACGATCCGGTGCAGAGGCAGAGTCCGTTCGAGGGGTTGGGCACCGCCTCGATGATGCGGCGGAAGTCGTCGGCCGTGGACATTATGCGCGGCAGGCCGAGGATCGGGTAGGGCGGGTCGTCGGGGTGTATCACCATCTCCGAGCCGCACTCGTCGGCTACGGGGCATACCTCGCGCAGGAAGTAGATCAGGTTCTGGCGCAGCCGCTCGGCGTCGATATCCTTGTATCGGTCGAGCGCCTCGCGGAACTGCTCCACGGTGAAGCTCTCCTCCGATCCCGGCAGTCCGGCGATCATGTTGCGCGTGAGGCGGTGGCGCTCCTCCTCGCTCATGGCGTCGAAGCGTGCGCGTGCGCGCGCCTTCTCCTCGTCGGTGTACTCCTTCTCGGCGGCGGGGCGCTTGAGTATGTAGAGGTCGAAGGCCATGAATGCCGCACGCTCGAAGCGCAGGGCGCGCGAGCCGTCCTCCACCTGGAATGCAAGGTCGGTGCGCGTCCAGTCGAGTACGGGCATGAAGTTGTACGTAATGCAGTGTATGCCGCACTCGGCCAGGTTGCGTATCGACTGCTTGTAGTTGTCGATATATCGCTGGAAGTCGCCCGTCTGGGTCTTGATATGTTCGTGTACGGGGACGCTCTCGACGACGCTCCAGACCAGGCCGGCGTCGGCTATGGTCTTCTGGCGGCGGCGGATCTCATCCACTGTCCACACCTCGCCGTTGGGGATGTGGTGCAGGGCGTGTACTATGTCGGTGGCTCCGGCCTGACGTATGTCGGAGAGCTTTACGGGGTCGTCGGGGCCGTACCAGCGCCACGACTGTTTGCAAAGATACATGTTGGGGTATCGGTTTTATCGGTTATACATTCATGTTGCAGGGTCGGCGCGCTTAGATCGAGAAGGCGTCGAAACCGCCGTCGATGACGGTGAGGGTGCCGCTGACGAACTTCGAGGCGTCGGATGCCAGCCACTGGAGCGTGCCGAGCAGCTCCTCGGGCTCGCCGAAGCGGTTGAAGGGGGTGTGTGCCAGGATGGTGTGCGAGCGGGGCGTGAGCGATCCGTCGGGGTTGGTGAGCAGGTCGCGGTTCTGGTTTGTGAGCAGGAAGCCCGGGGCGATGGCGTTCACGCGCAGTCCCTCGCCGAACTTTATGGCCAGCTCGCCGCACATGTACTTGGTCCAGTTGACGACGGCGGCCTTCGCCACGCCGTAGCCCGCCACGCGGGTGAGGGGACGCAGCGCCGACTCCGAGGCGATGTTTATGATCGAGCCCTGCTTGCGTGCGGCCATGTCCTTGACGAAGACCATGGTGGGGATGATGGTGCCGAAGAGGTTCAGCTCCACCACCTTGCGCACGGCCTCGATATCCAGGTCGAAGATGGTCTTCTCGGGGGGCACGGTGGCTGCGGCCATATTGCCGCCGGCGCCGTTGATCAGCACGTCGATACGGCCGTAGGCGGCGATGATGTCGTTATAGTTGCTCTCGAGGACGGCCTTGTCGAGGACGTCGCACATCAGGTACATGGCCTCGCCGCCGTCGGCCTTGACTTCTGCCGCGAGCCGCTCGCCCTGTTCGCGGGCGCGGTCAAGGATGACGACCTTTGCGCCCTGCTCGGCGAAATGTTTTACCATGGAAGTACCGAGGATGCCGGCCGCACCGGTAATGACGACGACCTTGCCGTCGACGCTGAAGAGATTTTTCATTTGCGTATAGTTTTAATGGTTGTTTGTGTCTTGTTCCCGTTCCGGGCGGGGCGGAGTCCCGCACGGTGCTAACATTATGCAAAGATAAGTTTTTCGAGTCGAAAATGCAACAGCGTGGCGCCGCCGCACCGGCAAAAAGGCCTTGCGGCGGATGATATTGTGGTGATAAAGTTTGCGTTTCGGAAATAAAAGAGTAACTTTATTGCGGAATTGCGTTTTTTGTTCCAAAAACGGTTCCAGAAACAACCTGCCGGAAATCTTTTTCCAATCAAAAACTATAACCTATGGCTATTAACAGAAAGGACTTTTTGAAGACTCTGGGGGGCATGGCGCTCTTTACCATCGTGCCGCGCCGCGTACTCGGAGGCCCGGGTCATGTCGCACCCAACGACCAGCTGACCAAGGGTATCATCGGAACGGGCGGTATCGGCCGCACCAGCTACCACTTCACCAGCGACGAGAAGTGCCGTCTGGTGGCCCTGTGCGATGTGGACAGCATCCATCTGGATCAGGCGCTCGATCAGGCGAAGACGCAGCTGGGCGTGACTCCCAAGACCTACCATTTCTACCGCGATCTGATCAACGACCCCGACGTGGACGTGGTTCACATTGCCACGCCGCCGCACTGGCACGGCATCATGGCCGTCGAGGCGGCGAAGGCCGGCAAGGACATCTGGTGCGAGAAACCCATGACGCGCACCATCGGCGAGGGCAAGCGGGTGATGGAGGCCGTGCGCCAGAACAACCGTATCTTCCGTCTGAATACGTGGTTCCGTTTCCAGGACACCTTCTACGGTCTGGGCACCACGGTCAAGCCCCTGAAGAAACTCGTCGACAGCGGCATGCTGGGCTGGCCCCTGAAGGTGACCATTTCGGGCTACACGGGCTTCAACTGGAAGTTCTTCTGGGTGGGCAAGGAGAATCTTGTTCCGCAGCCCGTGCCGAAGAACCTCGACTACGATCTGTGGCTGGGCCCGGCACCCTACAAGCCCTACAACGAGCACCGCACGCACCAGACCTTCCGCGGATACTGGGACTACGACGGCGGCGGCCTGGGCGATATGGGACAGCACTATATCGACCCCGTGCAGTATATCCTGGGCAAGGACAACACCTCGCCGGTGAAGGTCGAGGTGGACGCTCCGCAGCAGCACCCCGACGCCATCGGCACCTGGCGCAAGATCGTCTACACGTATGACGACGGCTGTCAGATCATCCTGCAGGGCGAGGACCACGGCGACCCCACGGCTCCCTACATCGAGGGCCCGAAGGGCAAGCTCTACCAGGGCTTCAACTGCACCATACCCAACATCATGAACAAGCTGGCGGAGCTGCCCGATCCGGAGCCGCAGAACACCGACTTCATCAAGTGTATCCACAACCGCGAGAAGTTCGCCCTGAACGAGGTGAACGGCTTCCGCTCGGCGACGATCGTCAACATGGGCCTCTGCGCCCTGCGTCTGAACCGCTCGCTGGAGTTCGACCCCGTGGCGCTGAAGTTCATCAACGACGACGCTGCGAACGCCCTTATCGACCAGCCCATGCGCGCACCGTGGAAAATCTGACACAAAAACACCTAAACTGTTAAGACAATGAAAAAACTGTTCATATCGATACTCCTGCTGGCGATGATTCCCTTTGCGGTCGTCGAGGCGCAGGATGCGCGCGGCCGTGTCACGTCGACCATCGTCGCCGACGCGTTGAACCAGCTGCCGGCGGAGGATGCCGGCCTGTATAACCAGCTCATGGGGGAATTGGCCGCCACGGGCAGCGAGGGCGTGGAGATGATCGCCGCAATGCTGAAGCCCGCGGCCGAGGGTGTCAACAACTCGCCCATGGAGTATGCCCTGAACGGCGTGGCGTGGTACGTCACCGCCGAGGGTAACGACGCCCTGCGCGACGGCGTGCGCGAGGGTCTGCGCAATGCCGCCGACAAGTGCGGCGACGCCACGACGAAGGCTTTCCTGCTGACGGTGCTGGAGCGTTGCGCCACGGCCGAGGATGCCGGATATTTCGCCGCGCTGCTGGGTGACGGGTACCAGGGCGACTTCGCGGCGCGCGCGCTTGCCACGCTGCCCGGAACCGAGGAGACGGTGCTGTCGCTCATGCAGGAGCAGAACGCAAACGGCCTGAGCCGCGCGCGTCTGGCACATATCGCATCGTACAAGAATATGGAGGGTGCCGAGGATATCCTCCTCATGTGGGCCGCCGAGGGCGGCGAGGATGCCGAGATGGCGGAGATCCACCGCGCCCTGGCATCGTGCGGCACCGCCAAGTCGGTCAAGGCGCTGGATGGCGCCGCCAAGGCTGTCGGCTACGCTTTCGAGGCGACGGATGCCTATGCGTCGTACGTGGCGCTGCTGACGAAGCTGGCGAAGACGGACCCCGCTGCCGCGCTGAAGGCCGCCAAGAAGCTCATGAAGGCCTCGCCCAAGGTGAACGTACGCTCGGCCGGTCTGGAGATCGTGGCCCGTGTCGAGGGGGCGGATGTGCTTCCCACGCTCGAGAAGGCCATGAAGGATGAGAACCGCGAATACCGTGTGGGTGCGCTGCGTATGGCCGATGACTATGCCGACGATGCCGTCTATGCGTCATTTGCCGCCATGCTTCCCTCTCTGGAGGGCGCGGCGAGGGCCGATGTGCTGAACTGGCTCGGCACGGCTCACGCCGCCTCGCAGATCGACGCCGTGGCTGCCGCCATGAATGACGCGGATGCCGAGGTTGCGGCTGCGGCCGTGGCTGCCGCCAGCAAGATCGGCGGCGAGAAGGCCCTTGCCGCCATCGTGGCCAAGGCCGGAAGCCTTGCAGGCGATGCCGCTCCTGCCGAAAAGGATGTGATCACGAATGCCCTCCTGTCGTTCAACGGCCGTGTTAACGGGGGTGTTGTCGAGATGTTGGGCAAGGGCGGTGCCGCTGCCGAGATCGCCAGGAACGTCCTCGCGTCGCGCCGCATCCCCGAGGCTGCGGATGCCGTGCTGGCCATGGCCGAGGCGGGAGACGACGTAGCCGCCATCCTGCCCAACGTTGTTTCGGAGGCGAACTTCGAGGCTCTGTGCGGGCTCTACGAGAGCGGCAAGTGCAACGATGCCGCCGTGAACGAGGCCATCATCGACAAGCCGGCTGCCGAGCAGGTCGCAATGATCGAGGCACGCATGAAGAAGGCCGGCGACAAGGCCTATATGTACTATCCCGTTCTGGCCGCCACCGGCTCGTCGGAGGTGATTCCGATGCTGGTGGAGGGTTACGAGGCCGGCAACAAGCAGGGGTATGCCTTCGCGAGCATGCTTAAGGTGGCCGACGATGCCATGATACCTTATATGTATCGGATCGCGGGCGAGAATGCCTCCCTGAAGGATGCGGCCCTGGAGCGTTACATCTATCTGACGCAGGCGTCGCAGGCGCTGAATGCCCAGGTCAAGTACATGAACTACCGCCAGGCTCTCGAGATGAACCCGAAGACGGAGCTCAGGAACATGGCTCTGCGCGCGCTGTCGCCGACGCAGACCTATCAGGGCATGATGCTGGCGGCGGAGTACCTCGATGACGCCGAGACGGCGCAGGCTGCGGCCAACACGATTCTCGAGATCGCCACCAAGCACCCCGAGTTCTACAGCGCCGAGGTGAAGGCCCTGCTGGAGAAGGTGGGCGCGACGTTGAACGACCCCGATGCCGTCTACAAGCGCAAGGATATCGAGAAGTTCATCTCGGAGAACACCGCCCGTGCTTCGCACTCGATCGTATCGAAGCTGACCCCCGAAGAGGAGGCCGAGGGCTTCGAGATGCTCTTCGACGGCGTGTCGATGGACAAGTGGCAGGGTAACCTGGCCGCCTACCAGCCCATCGACGGCTACATGTACGTGACGGCCGCCTACGGCTCGACGGGCAACCTCTACAGCAAGAAGGAGTACAAGGACTTCGTGCTGCGCTTCGAGTTCTGCTTCGACCGTGCCGGCGTGAACAACGGCGTGGGCATCCGTGCCGAGATGGGCAAGGACGCCGCATACTACGGCATGGAGATCCAGATCCTGGACCACGACGACCCGATCTATGCCAACCTGCGCGAGTATCAGGTGCACGGTTCGGTCTACGGCATCATCCCGGCCAAGCGTATCGTGTCGCCCGAGCTGGGACAGTGGAACACCGAGGAGATCCGCGTACAGGGTGACCGCATCAAGGTTACGGTGAACGGCGAGGTTATCGTCGACGGCAATATCCGCACCGCCTGCAAGGGCCACAACGTGGCTCCCGACGGCAGCGACCACAACCCCTACACCGTTGACCACCTGAACCACCCGGGCCTCTTCAACAAGACGGGCTATATCGGTTTCCTGGGCCACGGCGAGGGTCTCAAGCTGCGCAACGTGCGTATCAAGGAGCTCTAAAGGCTTCCGCAAACCGGAACTTCCGCGGGCGGGCATCTTCGGGTGCCCGCCCGCTGTTTGTATGTGGGGGGGGCGGTCTCGAGGTTCTGCGGTTCCGGCCCGTCTGTATGTAGGGGCGGTTTCGGGTTTTTCGGGTGCCCGCCCGTTGTTTGTGTGGAGGACGGATCTCGGACAGCGTGCGGGGAGGGTTGTGTCGATATGCGGATTTGCGCTGCGGGAGGCTTCGAAAATGCTGCTGCGGGCGGCTTCGGGGACGGCGGAGAGCATGATTTGCATCTTTCGGGCGTTTTTTTTCGGCAAAAATTTGCAGAATGTTTTTTTTGCCCTATCTTTGCACCACAATCGAACGAGGTGGATTCATCTAAGGGTTAGGATACATGCCTCTCACGCATGACATAGGGGTTCGAATCCCCTATCCACTACCAGGCCTGCTGATATTCAGCAGGCTTTTTTTGTTTGTTGTCGGAGGAGGCGAGGGGCGGCCGGCATGCGGGCGCGAAATGTCTGGCCTCCGGCCGCAAACTTATCATCCACCTCCGTCCCCCTGTTCGCATGGCGGGGCGGCATGCGGAGCCGAGGTGCGGTTGCCGGCATCTTGTGAAAACAGATATGGATATATGGTGATATGAGGCGTGGCGGTGTTGTCGGCGCGTGCTATTCCGCGGCCCTGCCCTTGCCCCACTTGGGCCGTATGTCGAGGAAGACCTCGAAGTTCATGCGGGGCATGGGGTGCGAGAGCACCGACCGGTACTCCTCGTTGAAGAGGTTGTTTATCTGCACCTTGATCGAGGTGTCGGCCCACCGCAGCGGGATGAGCCGCTCGAGCGACACGTCGCTCATGAAGTAGGGCGTAAGGTAGCCCGTGATGGAGGTGTCGTTGCTCGACATGGTGTAGCGCTCGGAGTAGTAGCACCAGCGGTAGACGAGCCTCCACGGGCCGCAGGCGAGGCGCCCCGTCACCGATGACGAGTATTCGGGCACATATACGAGCTGCTTGCCCACCGAGCGGTCGGCGTCGCTGATCTTCTCGCCCTGGTTTATCGAGGGGGTCCATGCGAAGTTGCCGTCGAGGCCGAGGCTCCAGCGCTCGCTCATGCGCCAGCGGAGCGATCCCTTGAGTTCGACGCCGTAGGCGTGTACGCGCTTTATGTTCTTTGGCGTCCAGTAGCCCTTGGCGTTGGGCAGCCATATGATCCAGTCGTCGATGTAGGAGTCGAATGCCGTGGCCGAGCCGCTTATGGAGAAACGGTCTCCGTCGCCCGCGGAGGCCTCGATGCCGCCGTCGTAGGAAAATCCGTTCTCCTTGCGCAGGTCGGGGTTGCCCCCCGGCAGGAAATAGAGGTCGTTGAGCGTCGGGAAGCGGTAGTTGCGCGAGACGGAGGCCTTCAGCACCACCTGGCCGCGCCGCGAGACGAGGTAGTCGACGAAGGCGGCGGGGATCAGGGGCGAGGCGTCGCGGCCGTAGAGTTCCTCGCGCAGCGCGGCCGAGATGCCGAGGCGTTCCGTGGGCCGCCACTTGGCCGAGACGTATGCCGAGAGTTCGATGCGCGCCTTGTCGTAGCCGACGACGGCCTGTCCGCCCTGCTGCGTGATGATGTTCCTGTCGGAGCTGACGACGAAGTGCTGGTGTGCCGTGAGGTCGGCCGTCAGCAGCCATTTGTCGCCGGCGTAGTATTCGCCCCCGACCTGTCCGTAGATGGTGTTCACGCGGCTGCGCGAGCGTATCATCTGGGCCATCGTGCCGTTGCCCAGGTCGCGGCTGTAGTCGTATGCCAGCCACGAATTGACATATCCCGCCTTTGCCGAGACCTTGTATCCGGAGCGTATGCGGTCCCACGACATCACGCTGCGGAAGGTGTGCTCGCGCTGCAGGTTCTCGTAGTTGTCGTCGGCATAGCTGACGCTCAGCAGCGGGATGCCGCGCCGTGAGTTGACGTACCACGCCGTGAGGCCGAGGCGGTCGCCCCGCCCCGTATTGTAGTATGCCTCCTGCAGCAGGTGCAGGTCGCGGAAGGCGCCGTTGCGGTTGCGTTCGACGGGGTGGTACTGGCCGATGATGTTGTGGTCGTCGTCGTAGATGTTCTCCTTCTTGTCGCGGTTGACGTAGCGGAAGTCGTTGGGCGAGGATGAATATACGACGCGTGTGGACACCTGCCAGCGGTCGCTGCCGTATGTCAGGCGCAGGTACTCGTCGAAGGTGGAGAACGACCCCGCGCCCTGCACGTACTGCAGGCCGAATCCCCGCTGCCGCGCCGGCTCCGTCGAGAGGACTATGGCGCCGCCGAGGCCGCCGCCCGTGACGTTCACCGACGAGGTGCCGTGCAGCAGCGACGCCTCGTCGATGAAGTAGGAGGGTATCATCGAGAAATCGGTCATGCCCAGCATGGGCGAGTTGATCTTCATGCCGTTCCAGGTGACCTGCGTGTGCGAGGGGGATGTGCCGCGGAAGGATGCCGTCGAGAGGGTCGCGCGGCCGTACTGCTTGATGAAGACCGTGGAGTTGAAGGTGAGGGCGTCGGCCAGCGACATGGATATGTTGTCGTGCAGCACGGCCGAGTCGAGGTGCGTGCGCTGCACGCCGATCTGTTTCATGGGGCGCGAGGCGGTGACGTCGACCTTCTCGATGTCGACGGTATATGCCGTGCGGTCGGTCTCCTGGGCTGCGGCCGCGGCGGGCAGCAGCAGGCAGAGCAGCAGTAGCGTATGTCGTGCGAGTCTCTCCATGAACGATTCCTATTTCCAGCAGAAGGCGCCCGGGGTTATGCCGACGTAGAACGAGTCGAGGAGCTGCCCCGAGGTGTCGTAACGGTATATGATGCCGTTCTGCACATAGTCTATGGCGTCGGCCACATATACCTCCTCGGTGGCGGGGTCGACCGTGAGCCCGTAATATATCGTGCCGCGGCTCTCGATGAAGGGGCGTACGGGGAGGCGGTCGTCCTCGACCCCCATGCGCCAGATGTCGTCGTTTATCCAGTAGAGTGTGGAGCCCGTGCCGTCGATGGTGATCTCCGAGGGGGCGTCGCCCAGACGGAAGCGGAACGTCTGCTCGACGGTGAACGTCTCGGGGTCGATGCGGCAGAGCGTCGGGGCCTCGTAGCCGTAGGGGCTGCCCTCGTATCCGCCGTCGGTGACGGTCCACAGCTTGCCGTTGCGGTCGAGGACGAGCGACGTGGGCTGTATCCCCACCTCGAGCTCGGCGACAACGGTGTCGGTGCGGGTGTCGATCTTGAGCAGGCGGTTCTGGTACGACCAGCAGTTGACGTAGACGTAGTCGCCCGCCTGCACCATCTGCTCCGTGGAGGCGTTCTCGGCCGTCATGCCCGGGCACTCGATGTAGCCCGTGACCTCATAGCGCTGCGGGTCGACGACGTATATGCGCGTGTCCCATATCTGTGTGACATAGGCCTTCGTGTCCGATACGAAGTGCATGTAGCGCGGGGATGTGAAGCCCGTGATGCGCCCCACCTCGCGGAATGTCTCGAGGTCGATGGCGAAGACCACGTGCGAGTTGTTCACCGTGATCCATCCCAGGTCGCCGTGTATGGTCATCGACTGCGCCACGTCGCCCAGCTTCATGCCGTTGGCGCGGTAGAAGACCTCGTTCTGCACGGTGCGGGTGTCGGGGTCGTAATAGGACAGCGTGGCGTTGCCGTACATGAAGTTGCCCTCGTTGACGATGAAGAGCCCGTCTCCCGCGGCCTCGGTGAGGTCGCCGTAGCCCATGTCGGCGGGCAGGTCGTAGTCGTACTTCATGCAGGCCGCGGCGCAGAGGGCGGCGGCGATGACGAACATGCGTGCGGGGCGTTTCATGAGGTTCATGACGGGGCGTGTCGTTTGCGTTGTGTTCAGAGAGTCTCGTCGGCGATGCCCAGCACCTCGGTCGAGAGCTCGCCGAGCGACTCCGTGGCGTGGTTTATTCCCGTCTGCACCTTCACGAAGTCGATATATTCGAGGTCGGCGGGGGTGCCGTCGGCATTGACGGCGTTCGAGATGTCGAAGTAGCACTTCGCGGCCCCGGCCTCGGCGTTGTCGCCCGCCTCGCAGTCCGTACCGCGGTTGTCGGCATAGCCCCAATCGTAGGGGGCGTTGATGATGTTGCCCGTGGCGGTGTCGGTGTATGTGTTCGCGGGCAGGCACACCCCGTAGAGGGTATAGCTGTCGGCCTCGACCCACTGCGGATAGTAGAAGTCGTGTTTGTGGAATGAGTTGCGCGGCACCTCGCCCTCGCCGCCGCGGTTGTCTCTCCAGCGCACGGACATGCCGGCACCGCTCGGGCGGTAGTATGTCACGGCATAATCCTCGACAGTCTCCTTTTTGCCGTACTCCGACCCCTTGAGCTGGTACCACTCGTCGTCGGGCAGGCCGTTCCCGTTGGTGTCCTGCATTACCCACACTATGCCGGGCTCCGACGAGCCGTCGAACATGTTGCCCGAGACGGAGAACTCGCCGCCCGCGGCGCGGGCGATGCTGTGGTCGAAGCCGGCGACGATGTATCCGCCCCAGGCGCCGAGCGAGACATAAAGGCCCTTGTCGATGCGTGCGGCGGCATACTCCGCAGCCGCTGCGGGGGTGGTGACGCCGTCGAAGCCCGAGCGCTCCTCGTTTATGAACTGCCCGGGGGCGGGCGTGTATTCATATATGCGGTCGGGGGCGCTCTTCGACGCTGCCGTGGCGGCGCGGCGGAAGGTGCCCTCCCCGGGGCAGCAGACGACCTTCACGGCGGCCTCGCCGCGCGATCCCGCGGCATCGGTCACCCGTACCGAGATCTCGTACTCGCCCTGTGCGTCGGGGGTGAATGAGAATATGTTGCCGTCGGCATCCGCGGGCGCGCCGTCGACATACCACTCGTATGAGGGGTCCGCCGCAGGACCCGTCACGGGACGCAGGCAGATGGTGCGGCCCGCGGCGACGCTTCTCGTGCCGGCCTCGCCGTACAGGGTCGAGGGGGCGGGGAATGTCACCGCCAGAGGCATGTACTCCACCACGCGCACCGTCACCGTGGCTTCGGCATCCCCGTCCTCGTTCTCGACGGTGAGGCGGAGCGTATGGTCGCCCGCGGCGTCGCTGTGGAAGAGGTATGTGGGGTCGGTGCCGACGCTCTCCCCGTCGAGCGTCCATGCGTAGGCGGCACCCTCGGCGTTGGCCACCGAGGGCGTTATGACGGTGTCGTCGCCCGCGGCGGCTGTGATGACACCCTCCACGGCCTCGGGAAACGTTATGACGGGGGGCAGCAGCTCCAGAACCTCGATGCGCATCTCCTCCTCGTCGCTGCCCGTGCTGTTTGTCACGCGCAGCAGCAGGTAGTAGGTTCCGGCCTCCGCGGCCGAAAAGGTATAGGAGGTGCCGGTGCCGACGCTCTCCCCGTCGATGATCCACTCGTAGGCGGCGCCCTCGCCGTTCTCGACGGCGGGGGTTATCGTTATGCTGCGGCCGGCCTTGACGGTATAAATCCCGTCGGGCGAGTCGAGTGTTATGACGGGTTCGGGCAGGGCCGTTATCACTCCGTCCTTGTTGCAGGCGGCGGGGCCCAGAGCGACGGCCGCCGCGAGCAGGAGCATGGTCGAAAGACGTTTCATGGTGCGCATATCGTTTACTTTGCTTGTCGGTTCCGGTGCGGAGGCTGCGGCTGCGGTGCCGTGACAGCATGACGTAAGAGCCTCCGGTCGTGGATTGCGGCCGGAGGCGGTGTGCCGGTGTGTCGGATGTGAAAGGAGGTGTGTGATGCTCCGGAGCGTGAGCGGAGTGTCGGGCACCTGTCGTGCCCTTCCCCTGCGCGGCCGTCGCCGCGACGCGGGCGGAGTCCGCCGCCGTGTCGTGCGTGGGCGGCAATCTCCGGATATCCTTTCGATCCGGCCCGAGACTCGCGGGCGCAATCATCCGTCCGGGCAGGTCTTCTGACTCGTTCCTCGCCGTGCGCCTTCCCGACCGACGGGTCAGTGGCGTGATGCACGATGACATTACCCCTTGCGGGGCGGAACTCACAGCAGCGAGTACTGTTCCGGTTTCGCACCGGATTCCCTTTTAACCCCGCCCTTGCGGACGTGGGCCCGAACGCTGCAAAGGTATATCTTTTCCTCGGAATATCAATATTTTTTTACGTCTCGCCGGCCCGCAGCCCCTGAAGCACGGCTGTGGCATCCTGCCGGCGGGGGTGCCCGGGGTGGCGCGTGGCGGGCGGGAGGCGTCGCCGGATGCGGCCGCGCGGGGCGTTTTGCGCTGTTTTGGGGCGCGAAAGGCGGGCGTTTCGAATAATATTTATAACTTTGCAAGTTACAATGCCTTTATACGGCCTTGCCGCACGGGCGCGGCCCTGCGCAGGGCCGTGAGACAGAACCCCGTGCCTGAAAGGTTTTCGAAAAGGTTGTTCGGAAAGGATGCTTGAGAAGTTAGCCAAACAGACCGCCATATACGGCATAAGCACCATCGTCGTGCGCTTCCTCAGCTACCTGCTCACCCCGTTCTACACGCGGTGGCTGGGGCAGGAGGAGTACGGGGTCATCACCGATATCTATGCGCTGATACCCTTTGCGCTGGTGGTGCTCACGATGGGCATGGAGTCGAGCTACTTCCGTTTCGCGGCCAAGGCCGACGAGGCGGGGGGCGACACGGCCGCCGCGAAACGCCGTCTCTTTGCCACGACATGGGGTGCCACGCTGGTGGCGGCGTTGCTGTTCTTCGCCGCGGTGGCGGTGTTCCGCGACGGTGCGGCCCGCGCCATGGGCGAGGCGTATGTCGAACATCCGCAGTATGTGGTGCTGGCGGCGGCCATCATCCTGTTCGACGTGGCGGCCATGATCCCCTTCGCGCGGCTGCGCGAGCGGGGCGAGGCGGGGCGGTATGTCATGCTGAAGGCTTTGGGCGTATGCGTGAACGTGGTTCTGGCCTTCGCCTTCGCCGCGGCGGGGCTCTACGATACCTCTTTCGGCGTGGGGTGGGTCTTCGTGGCCAACCTGGCGGCAAGCGCCGTGACGCTGGCGGTGATCGTCGCCGTGACGGAGCGCGTGCGACCCGTTATCGACCGTCGTCTGCTGGTGCGCATCTTCGCTTACTCGCTGCCGCTGCTCATAGGCGGCATCGCGGGCACGGCGAACGAGTTCATCGACCGCCAGATGATCAAGTACCTCGTCCCCGACGGGGCGATGGCCCAGCTCGGAATATACGGCGCCATTACGAAGATCGCGGTGGTGATGACGCTCTTCACGCAGATGTACCGCCTGGCGGCCGAACCCTTCTTCCTGGCGAACTTCCGCAAGGAGGAGTTCGTCGAGTCGAACGCCGCGGCCCTGAAATACTACATGATGGTGTCGATGGCCATATTCCTCGGCATAGCGCTCTTCCGCGACCTCTTCGCGCTGATCGTGGGGCGCGACTTCCGTGAGGGGATCTTCATCCTGCCCGTGGTGCTGGGGGCGAACGTCCTGAGCGGCGTGTGGCTCAACCTCTCGTTCTGGTACAAGCGCGAGGAGAAGACCCGCTTCGCCATCTACGTGACCTTCACGGGGCTGTTGTTCACCGTCATCTTCAACGTGGCGCTGGTGCCGCGCTGGGGATACTACGGCGCCGCGTGGGCCCGTTTCATTGCCGAGGGGTCGATGGTTGCCGTGAGCTATGCGCTCAACCGGCGCTACTATCCCACGCCATACCAGACGGGGCGCATCGCGGGATATGTGGCCGTGGGGTTGGCGCTCTTCGCCGCGAGCGAGCTCTTCGCACGCTATGCCGGGGCGCCCGTGGCGGTGCAGTATGCGGTCAATGCGGTGCTGTTCGGCCTCTATTGCCTCTATGCCGTGCGGCGCGAGAAGATCGACGTGCGGGCCCTGGCCCTGGCTGTGGTGCACCGCCGCAGATAAGGCGGATGGGAATGATAACGCAAAATGAAAGATAGCATTATGAAGGTAAGGATAGTAAACCGCTCGCGCCATGCGCTGCCCGCGTACCAGACGCCGCTGTCGGCGGGGATGGACGTGCGCGCCGACCTGGACGAGAGCGTCACGCTCGCGCCGCTCGGGCGTGCGATGATACCCACGGGGCTCTATGTCGAGCTGCCCGCGGGCTATGAGATGCAGGTGCGGCCCCGCAGCGGCCTGGCGGCCAAGCACGGCGTGACGGTGCTGAACTCGCCCGGTACGGTCGATGCCGACTACCGCGGCGAGATACGGGTTATACTCGTCAACCTGAGCGGCGAGCCCTTCACCATAGAGCCGGGCGAGCGTATCGCACAGCTTGTGGTGGCACGCCACGAACAGGTGGAGTGGGAACCTGTCGAGGAGCTCGGGACGACGGAACGCGGTGCCGGCGGCTTCGGCTCGACGGGACGGTGACGGAAAAAGTTTGGCGATGAGGCGAACGGTCCATATGTCTCTGTGCGTGCGGCACGTTGTTGCGGCCATGACGGTCGCTGCGGCGGCTCTGTGGCTCTCTGCCTGCGGCGGAAGCGGCGGGAACGGCGGAAGCGATGCGGCGACGGACGGGAGTGCGGCGGGAGATACGGCCGCAAACGTGCGCGAGCTGATCGCCGACAGGAGCTTTGCGGACGGGTTCGCCCTTGCTCCGGTGAGTACCGAGACGGTGACTGCGGGCGGGGGGTTCGCCGCGACGAATGTCGATACGCTCCGCTTTACGGAGGGGACGGAGGCCCCGGCGTGGCAGATGTGCCAGTGGTGGAGCCGCCACGACCTGGCGGGGACGCCTGCCGAAACCACGGCGGAGGGCGTGTACTATGCCAATGCGGGCAAGAGGGTCGAGCGGCGCGGAGACGGCACGCTGCTGCTGGGTATAACCGCCTCGGCCGAGTACGACGCCCCGCGCAGGGAGGGGGAGCAGTGGCCCCACCTTCTCGTGCAGCAGGATTTCGACCCCGCGCCGAGTGTCGGGGCGATGGAGAGCCTGACGCTGGAGATGGAGTTGCGGCTCGTCGGGTGCG
This sequence comes from uncultured Alistipes sp., assembly GCA_949283205.1. Classification (GTDB taxonomy): domain Bacteria; phylum Bacteroidota; class Bacteroidia; order Bacteroidales; family Rikenellaceae; genus Alistipes. The sequence goes on from CASDSD010000017.1 coordinate 16,120, forward strand.
GGAACCGCATGACGGAGGGTACGTATGACGCGGCGCTGCATACGGCGCAGGCGCCCTTCTACCTCCACCTGCGCAATGCCAACCCCGCGTCGGAGGATTACGGCAGCGCCCTGTGGGTGGGTATTCCCACCTTCGACTACCGCTACGAGCGGCTGGCCGACACCGAGACGGTGCATTGGGACAAGGGTACCGCCACATACATATACACCGTGCCGCCGCGCAGCGTCTGGGGCGACATATCGTTCCATGACCGCCGGGCGCACGCCGTGTGTCGCGATATCCTGCCGGCGGTGCTGCGGGCCCTCGAGGCGATGCGCGAGCGGGGCGAGCTGACGCACTCGGCGGCCGGCGACATGGTCGTCACGGGGATGAACTTCGGCTGGGAGGTGCCGGGCACCTTCGATGCGGCGCTCGAGGTGCGGGGTATCTCGCTGCGGGCGGAGATGCGCGGGGAGACGAAACCGCTGCGCGTGCATCTCACCACGACGATGGGCGACATCGTCATCGAGCTGGACGACCGCACGCCGCAGCACCGCGACAACTTCGCCGCGCTGGTGCGGGAGGGCTACTACGACTCGCTGCTCTTCCACCGCGTGATCGAGGATTTCATGATACAGGGCGGCGACCCCCGCACGCGCGACATCACGGGCGCGGAGTTCGACGCCGAGGGGCCCGAGACGGGTGATCCGCGATATTGGGAGACGATCCCCGCCGAGATACGCTTTCCGGAGCTGTACCACCGCCGCGGCGTGGTGGCGGCGGCACGCGAGGGCGACGACGTGAACCCCGACCGGCGGTCGTCGCGCACGCAGTTCTACATCGTGTGGGGCCGCACCGTGGACGACGCGGCGCTGGATGCCACGCAGGAGCGCGTGCGGCGGCAGCTGGGAGAGTCGTTCTCCTATCCCGACGCGGTGCGCGAGGCATACCGTACGGTGGGCGGCACGCCCCATCTGGACGGTGCATATACGGTCTTCGGACACGTAGTCGAGGGTATGGAGACGGTGGATGCCATACAGCGCACGCCGACCGACTCGCTCGACCGCCCGCTGCGGGATGTGCGTATCCTGCGGGCGTATGTCGAGGGAGACGGGAACGGTACGGAAGAGAATGAATCAAGGTAACGGAGGAGAGATATGAGATTTGCCGACATAACGGGACAGCGCGAGCTGGCGCGGCACCTGACGGAGGGTGTCGACCGCGGGCGCGTGAGCCATGCGCTGCTCTTCACGGGGGCGGCGGGAGCGGGGACGCTGCCCCTGGCCATAGCCTATGCGCAGTATCTCAACTGCACCGACCGCCACGACGGCGACTCGTGCGGGCGGTGTCCGAGCTGCGTGCAGACGGCGGCGCTGGCACACCCCGACCTGCACTTCGTCTTTCCCGTGAACAAGCAGGGCAAGAAGAGCGGCGAGGCGGTGCTGAGCAGCGACTTCATGCCGCTGTGGCGCGAGACCGTGGCCGCGACGGGGGGATATTTCTCGCAGCAGCAGTGGTACGACCGTCTCGACCTGGGGCGCACGCTGCGGGGGACGATCTCGGCGCGCGAGGCCGACGAGATAATCCGCCGGCTGTCGTTCAAGAGCTTCGAGTCGGAGTACAAGATAACGATCGTGTGGCAGGCGGAGACCATGACGGAGGATGCCGCCAACAAGATCCTGAAGATACTGGAAGAGCCGTGGGAGAAGACCATCTTCCTGCTGGTGTCGGAGCGTCCCGACCTGCTGCTGCCGACGATCGTGTCGCGCACGCAGGAGGTGGCGGTGCCGCGTGTGGACCCGGAGTCGCTGGCGGCGCTGGCGGCGGCCGAGCCCGACGAGCGCAAGCGGCGCAACATGGCGCGGCTGGCTGCGGGCGACGTGCTGCGTATGCGGCGCCTGATAAGCGGCGAGGACGATGACCAGCAGCGCGAGGGGTTCGACCTCTTCTGCCGGCTGATGCGTCTGTCGTACAACGACCGCCATCTGGAGCTTATCGAGTGGGCCGAGGAGGCGGCGCAGCTCTCGCGCGAGCAGCAGCGCGCGATGCTGGTCAATGCGGCGCGTCTTTTGCGCGAGAGCTACATGCTCCATGCGGGACTGGGCGGCATCAGCTACCTGTGGGGCGAGGAGGCGACCTTCTGCGGCAACTTCGCACCCTATATCGGCAACGGCAACATCGAACCGCTCGTGGAGCAGATCGAGACGGCCATGCGCCAGATCATGCAGAACGGCAACCCGCGCATCGTCTTCACGCACTTTGCGCTGGCCGTGAGCAAACACATAAACCGCCTGCCGCGATGACGACGCACCGTGCCATACTCCTTGCCGGCGGCAACCGCGGCGACGTGGCGGCGGCGATGACGTTCGTCGAGGGGCTGCTGTCGGAGCGTGCGGGACGCGTGACGGCCGCCTCGCGCCTCTATGAGTCGGAGCCGTGGGGTTTCGAGTGCAGGAACCGTTTCCTGAACCGCGCCTTTGTCGTGGAGACGGCGCTCGGGGCGGAGCAGCTGCTCGACGTGACGCAGCAGATCGAACGCGAGGCGGGGCGCAACGGCATGGCCGAGGCCCTGGAACGCGCCTGTACGGGCGAACGCTACGCCTCGCGGACGATGGACATAGACATGATACTCTACGACGGGGAGATAATCGACACGCCGCGCCTGACGGTGCCGCACCCGCTGTTCCATGTGCGGCCGTTCGCCCTGCGCCCCGTGTGCGAGGTGGCGGGAGACGTTATCCACCCGGTGCTGGGACGCACGGTGCGGGAGCTGTGCCGCGAGGCGTGCGAGGCCGAGGAGGCGGAGCGTCGCCGTGCGGAGGCGTGCGGCGGCGACAACGAAAAACCTTTGAGACTATGGGACGACGATTTGGACGATTTGTCAATATGACGGCCGTGGCCGTGGCGGCGCTGCTTGCGGCGGGATGCTTCAAGAGCGTGGTGACATATACCCGCTACACGGCGGCGATATATAACCAGACGACGGAGTCGGGGCCCTATGCGCGTGCGCAGCAGATTGACTCATACGCCTACTACGTCGATACGACCGAGTGGCGCGTTGCGAGCTACGAGGATGCCGTCGACCGCATAATAACGAACAAGAGCACGGGCGAGCAGCGGAGCGTGCCCGACGTGCTGGGGGCGTTCAACTCCTCGAAGGAGTACTCGATGTCGATGATCCTGCAGCAGGAGCTGTCGATGATCGTGGTTGTGAACCCCGAGCTGAAGCTCTATGCCTACCGCAGCTACGAGCTGCCGGTGAATCTCGAGAGCGTGGCCACGAAGCTCTACATGTGTTCGTGGCGGCGCACATACGCCTCGTCGGGGTGGATCGTGGTGAACGACTTTTATGTGGAGGAGACGCCCGAGGAGACGCCCGGCGGGACCACGGACGATGCGGGTGCGGGCGGTGATGAGGATACCGATACGGGAACGGGAGCCTTCACGGCGGCCGGCACTGCCGGCGGCGGCAAAACATTATAGCAGACTATGGTCATGAAATGCAATACGGGACACGGCCGTGGCGCCACGGCGCTGGTGCTTCTCTTCTTCGCGGGGGCCTTCCTGAGCCGCTGCGCCTCGATCGGCACCCCGACGGGCGGGCCGAAGGATACGCTGCCGCCGGTGGTGGTGGCTGTGGTGCCCGAGGACGGGACGACCGACTTCAAGAGCAAGTCGGTATATATCGAGTTCGACGAGTATGTCCAGCTGAAGGATCAGCAGAAGGAGATCTTCGTCTCGCCGGCGATGGGCAAGAAGCCGGTCTTCTCGCTGCGCGGCCGCGGCATATACATCCAGATCAAGGACGACTCGCTGCTGCCGGAGACCACCTATGCCATAGAGTTCGGCTCGGCCGTTGCGGACAACAACGAGGGCAACCCGCTGCACGGCCTGCGGTACGTCTTCTCGACGGGGCCGACGATCGACTCGCTCGTCTGCTCGGGATACACCGAGGACAGCTATACGGCCGACTCTCTGGGCAAGACCTTCATCTGGTTCTTCGAGGCCGACTCGGTCGAGACGCCCGGCGACTACGACTCGACGATCTTCAAGTACAAGCCCTCGAAGATCGCCCGCTCGCAGAACAACGGTATCTTCATCGCCCAGAACCTCAAGCCCGTGCCGTACCGTGTGTATGCCTTTTTCGACACCAACGACAACCAGACCTACGAGCCTTCGATCGACCAGGTGGGGTTTGTCGACGGGACATACAATCCGGCCGAGATGCCGGGGTTCTCGATATGGTACGACTCGGTGCGGCGTTATCCGTCGGCCGACCCGCAGCTCTATTTCCGGCTCTTTACGGACGTGAGCTTCCGCCGCCAGTCGCTGCAGGAGTCGTCGCGGCCCGACCAGCACAAGGTACAGCTCTGCTTCGGCGCGCCCAACCCCGAGATCTTGTCGTTGCGGCTGGATTCCATCCCGAGCGACCGCATCATCGTGGAGCCCCTGAGCAAGGGGCGCGACACGCTGGCGTTGTGGCTCAACGTCCCCTCGGAGAGCCTGCCCGACACGTTGAAGGGCGAGATCGTCTTCATGGCGCACGATACGCTGAACGTGTTGCGCGAGACGACCGAGGAGTTGAAGCTGCCGTGGCGGCGCGTGGAGTCGCGCGAGCAGGAGCGCGAGCGCGAGCGCAACGAGCGCGCCAAGGCGAAGGCGGAGGCTGCGGGCGAGGAGTGGCGGGAGCCGCAGGCGGCCTCCACCTTCACGATGATAGGGTTCGAGAAGACGGCCGAGGTGAATCCCGAGCTGGACCTGCCGCTGGAGTTCGCCACGCCGCTGACGCGTTTCGACTCGACGGCCGTGGAGCTGCTCTCGTTCGGCACGGGGGGCGATACGCTGCGCGAGAGGGCGATATTCATCCCCGATACGGCGAACGTGCGGCGGTGGCGTCTGCGGTCGCGGTGGCTTCCCGAGCGCCAGTACCGTCTGCGTATCCCTCCCGACGCGCTGGCCGACATTACGGGCGAGGGGAACGACTCGATCACGGCATCGCTTACGGTGTCGAAGGTGGAAGACTATGCCACGCTGCGTCTGAACGTCATACCGCGGCATGAGGGTGACGTATACCTGCTGCAGCTGGTAAACAGCGACGGCAAGCTGCTGCGTGAGGAACGCAACGTGGGTGGCGGCGAACATGTATTCTACTACGTGCCGGCGGGGGATATGCGGCTGCGCATAATAGAGGATGTGAACGGCAACGGCGAGTGGGACGGCGGCAACCTGGTGGAGCGTCGCCAGAGCGAGCGGGCCGAGTTCTACAAGAACGACGAGCAGGAGGAGCTGTTCACGACAAAGACGGGGTGGGAGTTCGATCTCACGCTCGACATGAACGATATATTCGCGCCGGTGACGATGGAGGAGCTTATCCAGCGTCTGGATCGTCGCGAGCAGACGCGTCTGCGCAAGGAGGCGGAGCGCCGCGCCAAGGAGGGCCCCCGCAAGGAGGAGCAGCAACAGCAGCAGGGCGGCGGCCTGAACATGGGCGGCATGGGCGGTCTCGGTGGCCTGGGCGGAATCACGGGCAACATGTTCTGATCGCAGGCGGATATTTGATACGGTATGAAGAAAATTATACATATGTCGGTTCTTGCAGCCGTGGCGGCACTCTGCATGGGGGCGCACACGGTGCGGGCACAGCATACCCTGGGAGTCTTCGGCGGCTACGGCACGGCGTCGGCACGCTTCTATCCCACGCAGGAGACGAAGATGATATTCGGACGGTATGACTTCGGCCTCTCGTGGCGCTACTACTCGCTGCCGCGTTTCGTGGGGGCCGTGGGCGTCGACCTGGAGCTGTTGCAGCGCGGGTTCTCATACGGCTACACCTACACCACCTCGATGAACGAGGACGGCGAGGAGGAGCGCGAGTATTCGTTCTACACGCGCCGCTTCAACTCGATCATGCTGCCCATAGTGTGGCAGCCGCACGTGTATATGGCGCGCAACCATGTGAGGCTCTATCTCGAGGCGGCGGTGACCTTCTCCTATAACATGAGCGGCGACTATGCCTACGAGGATACGGGCGCCACGGGAGAATATGAGATGCGGGCGGAGCGCGACAACCGTTTCGGCTACGGCCTTGCCGGCGGCGGCGGTTTCGCGCTGCTCTTCGGGCGCTACGAGGTGGGTTTCCGCGCGCGGTACTACTTCGGCTATTCGGATATCCTGCGCAACATGAACCGCTACTACGACAACGCCACCGACGGTGCCGAGAACCCCTTTACGCGCACGCCCCTCAAGTCGCCCATCGACAACCTGTCGTTCAGCGTGACGCTCGCCTACCGGTTCAACAAGGAGGGCTTCACCGCGTGGACCTACAAGCCGCCGCGGCGCGAGAAGATGAAGAAGGAGTTCCGCTTCTCGCAGAAGGGCGACATGCCCGCCACGAACGGCATGCGTCGTTAGCGGCCGTAGGAGGGGGGATATGCGCTTTTGTGAATGAAGATTGTAATAATGTAAAATACACGGTGTTATGGAATCAAATCAGAACACGCGTCAGCAGAAGATCGCGCGGCAGATACAGCGCGACATGGCGGAGATCCTGCAGAAGGAGGGTGCCGCCATCGTGGCGGGGCGTATGGTCACGGTGACCACGGTGCGCGTATCGCCCGATTTCGCCTATGCCAAGATATACCTGAGCGTCTTCCCGTTCGAGCGGGCGCAGGAGACGATGGAGGCCGTCAAGAAGAACAACTGGTTTCTGCGGCGCGAGCTGGGACGGCGTATCCGCAACCAGCTGAAGGTGGTGCCGGAGCTGCAGTTCTTCCTTGACGACTCGCTGGAGTATATCGAGAACATAGACTCGCTGCTGAACAGGTAACCGACAGGTCGGATGGTTCGGTGGCTGCCATACTTCATCGCGGGACGCTATCTGCGCTCGCGCAAGTCGCACTCGGTGATAAACATCATCTCGGGTGTGAGTGTTGCCGCGATGGCTACGCCCGTTGCCGCGATGGTGATCCTGCTGTCGGTCTTCAACGGCCTGGAGAGGATGGTGAGGTCGCTCTATGCGGCTGTGGATGCCGACATTACGGTGCGGGCCAGGGAGGGCGCGGTTTTCGACCTGTCGTCGCTCGACATGGAGGCGCTGCGGTCGGCCGACGGCGTGGAGGCTCTCTCCCCGGTTCTGGAGCAGGGGGCCATGGCCGAGGCCGGCGGCCGTCGCACGATCGTGCGGCTGCGGGGCGTGGGTCCCGACTACGTGCGTGTGGTCCCCGTCTCCGACCACATGTATGCGGGGACGTTCGCCGTGGCCGTGGAGGATGCGCGCAGCGCGGTGGTGGGCCACCGCACGGCGCAGGAGCTGGGCATGTCGCGGCAGGCGGCGGGCGATACGGTCGCCTTCTATGCCATCAACCGCGCGCGTTTCTCGTCGCTGCTGCCCGTGGGCGGCTATACGCGGCGGGCGCTGCCCGTGGCGGGATTCTACTCTATCGACGACGAGAACGGCGATGTGGTCTACGTGTCGATGGATGAGGCGCAGCGGATATTCAACTACGGGGGGCGTGCCTCGTCTCTCGTGGTGAAGGTTGCTGCCGGGGCCGATGCCGATGTCGTGGCGGAGCGGCTGCAACGTCTGGCGGGGGATGGCATGGAGGTGCTTACGCGCGAGCGCAGCAACTCGATCTACCGCCTCATGGCGCTCGAGAAGTGGGGCATCTTCGCCGTGGCGCTGCTGGTGCTGGCGGTGGCGTCGCTCACGGTGGTGGGGACGATAGTGATGGTGATGATAGACAAGCGCGACGATGCGGCCACGCTGCGCACGATGGGTGTGCGCCGCACGGCGGTGCGCGACATATTTGTCGGCGAGGGTCACCTTCTCTCGGCTGTGAGCCTCGTGCTGGGGCTCGCGGCGGGCGTGGGCATCACGCTGCTGCAGCAGACGCTGGGGCTGGTGCGGCTGCAGACGCAGACGCTCATGGTGGATGTCTACCCCGTCGAGCTGCATGTGACGGATGTCGTGCTTACGGCCGTTGCCTATCTGGTCGTGGCGCATGTGGTTGCGCGCCTGACCGTGGGCGCCGTGTTGAAAGATAACGGAACGATATGAAAAGAGTGATTTTGATAGTGCTTGCGGCTCTGGCCGTGGTGTCTACGGGGTGCCGCCGCTATAAGGTTATCCCCGACCGCACGCTGGGAGAGATCTTCCACGATGCCATGCTGACGAACGCTTATATAGATAACCACGGCGTGAATTTCGACTCGCTGAATATCTACGAGCCGGTCTTTGCCCGCTACGGTTATACCACGGCCGACGTACAGTATACGTTGGACGAGTTCTCGCGCCGCAAGAGCGCCCATCTGAGCGATGTCGCGGAGTATATGATCCTGATGTTCGACCGTGAGGCGGCGGAGCTGGAGCGTCAGGTGGCCGTACTCGATACCATCGACAACGTGGCGCGGCGCCGTTCGATGCGTATCGTGCTGCACGATACCATGGTGCGGGCGTCGCGTGCGGCCGATACGACGCTGCTGCGCTTCGTCGTGGACGATGTGCGGGAGGGGGAGTATGAGGTCTCGGCCACATACCGGCTCGACTCTCTGGACAAGGTGTCGGGGCGGCGTTACAGGATCTACTGGATATGCGACGACTCGACGGAGCGTATCGGCTTCGGCGGGGCGATGTTCAAGGATGGCGATCGCAAGATACGCCATACGTTGAAGTGCGCTGCGGGCGAACCGAAGTCACAGCTTGTGATCGACCTGAACTATTCCGGCATGCGTCGCGGCCCCGCGCCTGCGACACGCATCACGGTCAAGGATATAGAGGTTACATATACGCCCCCTGCGGAGGAGTGTGTCGATGCGCTCTATCGCGAGCAGCTGGGGCTGCGTATCTTCTCCGACAGCATGATACGCATGATCGAGGGCCCGGCCATAGGGTCGGCCGACGGGTCGGAAGGGGCGGCCGCGGAGGAAAAGTGATGCGCCGCATAGCCTCGCACCTGCTGCTGGACCGGGGGCGTGTCGTGCGTCGTCCTGTCGTCACGGTGGACGATGACGGACGTATCCTTTCGGTGGGGCAGTGGGAGCGGCTCGACGGCGACGCCGCGACGGAGTTCTACGCCGGGGCGCTGTGTGCCGGCTTCGTCAATGCCCACTGCCATCTCGAACTGTCATATCTGCGGGGCGCCATCGCCCGCGGTAGCGGTTTTGCGGGTTTTGCCCGTGCCATCGGGGCCGTGCGCGGCAACTTCTCCATGCCGGAGCGGCTGCGGGCCGTCGCGGCGGCCGATGCCCGCATGTGGTATGAGGGCGTGCAGGCCGTGGCGGATATAGTCAACGGCGATACCTCGTTTGCGGCAAAGGCCGGCAGCGCGATATGCTACCGCAGCTTTGCCGAGGTCTTCGGTCTGAACGCCTCCACGTCGGCGGTGCGGCCCCTGCTGCGATATCCCGACACGACACTTACTCCCCACTCGACATATTCCGTCCAGGACGATGTCTTCCGCGAGATTGCGGCGGAGGCGCCCGACAGTCCCCTGTCGATACACTTCATGGAGTCGGAGGACGAGGCGGCGCTCTTCCGCGGCGAGGGGGCGCTGGCGTCGTGGTACGGACGTATGGGGTGGTCGTGCGACTTTCTGGGCTACGGCTCGCCCGCGCGCCGCGTGGCGGAGAGCGTGCCGGCGGGGCGCCGCGTGATGCTGATCCACAACTGCTGCGTCGGCGAGCAGGAGTACGATATCGTCTCGGACCGGTTCGCGGAGCGTGTGTCGTGGGTTCTCTGCCCGCAGTCGAACGGCTATATCTCGGGCCTGCGGCCGCCGGTGTCGCTGCTGCGGCGGCACGGCGCCCGCATATGCGTCGGCACCGACTCGCTCGCCTCGAACGACAACCTCTCGATGGTGGAGGAGCTGAAACTTCTCGGTGACGTGCCTCTGGAGGAGGCCGTGGCGTGGGCCACGATAAACGGCGCGCAGGCGCTGGGCCTCGACGACAGGATCGGGTCGGTCGAGGAGGGCAAACGCCCGGGCGTGGTGCTCCTCGAGAATCTCGAGATCGGCGGCAGCGGTGTGCGCCTTACGGCGGAGAGCCGCTCGCGCCGCCTGGTGTGACGGCGGGCGGGAGTGTAAAGACGGGGTGCGGACCGGCGTCCGCACCCCGTGTGCATATCTGTGCCATTGTGCCGCTACTCGTATCGCAGGGCGTCGATGGGGTTCAGGCGGCTGGCCTTGCGCGCGGGGTACCACCCGAAGAATACTCCCGTCACGGTACATACGGCGAACGAGATGAATATGGCGAACCCGTTGAAGATGAACGGGTAGTCGAGCAACTTGATGATGAGCGTCGAGAAGCCTACGCCGAGGGTCACCCCTATGATTCCGCCGGCGAGGGATATGATGACCGACTCGATGAGGAACTGCAGCAGGATGTGGCGGCTCTTGGCGCCGATCGACATGCGGAGGCCGATCTCGCGCGTGCGCTCCGTCACCGAGACATACATTATGTTCATGATGCCGATGCCTCCCACCAGGAGCGAGATGCCGGCGATGCAGGAGAGGATCATGGTCATGATGCCGAGGATCGAGTTGAGCGACTCGAGCATCTCGGTCATCGACATCACCTGGAAGTCGTCCTCCTCGTCCTCGCGTATCTGGTGCTGTTCGCGCAGGATATCCTTTATCTCCTCTACGGCCGTTGCCGAGACCTCCTCGGTGACGGCCGAGGCATAGATGGCATTCAGGTGGCGTATGCCGGCCATGCGGCGCTGCACGGTGGTGTAGGGCATGAAGATGCGGTCGTCGTTGTCGCCGCCCTTCTCCTTGAGCGTGGCCACGACCTTGACGGGGATCGAGTTGAAGCGTATGGTCTGGCCCACGGGCGACGATCCGTCGGGAAAGAGCTTGCTGCATACCTCCGATCCTATGACGCAGACCTTGGCCGCGGAGCGTACCTCGGCGTCGCCCCACATGGCGCCGTCGTCGATTGTATAGTTCTCGATATCGAGCTGCTGGGCCACGCACCCTGTGATGGTGGCGGGAGTGTTGTTGGCGCCCATTATGGCCTGGCCCGAGGCCGAGACCACGGGCGAGACCGACCGCAGGTAGCTTGACTGGTTGCGCAGCGCCTCGAAGTCCGTCACGCGCAGCCGCTGCAGGTCGGCCGCCGAGGCGCGCACGCCGCCCCGCTCCCATGCGGGCTGTATGATGATGAGGTTCGTTCCCATGCCGCTGATCTCGCGGCGTATGCTCTGTTTCTGGCTCTCGCCGAGGAACATCATCGTGATGACCGACGAGACGCCGATGATGATGCCGAGCATCGTCAGCAGGCACCGCATCTTGTTGTTCGAGAGGGCGCGCAGGGCTATGTGTATGAGGTTCGCGAAGTTCATTGTGCCGGTGTTAAAGGGTTACTCCTCGGGCGGCATGGCGGCGAGGGTCTCGGCGGCCGAAGCCACGTCGGTATTTATGCGGTCCTCGATGATGCGGCCGTCGCGCAGGGTGATCGTGCGCGACGAGTAGAGCGCGATCTCGGGGTTGTGCGTCACGAAGATTATCGTACGCCCCATTGCGTTGAGCCGCTGGAAGAGGGTCAGGATCTCGAACGAGGTGCGCGTGTCGAGGTTTCCCGTGGCCTCGTCGGCGAGGATGATCACCGGGTCGTTCACCAGCGCGCGGGCTATGGCCACACGCTGCTGCTGCCCGCCCGACATCTGGTTCGAGCGGTGGTTCATGCGGTCCTGCAGCCCCACGTCGCACAGCGCCTGCTCGGCGCGGGCGCGGCGCTCGGCACGCGTCACGGTGCTGTTGTAGAGCAGCGGCAGCTCGACATTCTCCACGGCCGTGGTCTTGGGCAGCAGGTTGTACGACTGGAAGACGAAGCCTATCTTGCGGTTGCGCAGCGTGGCGCGCTCGTTGCCGCTCATGCGGCGCACGGGCGTGCCGTCGAGGTAGTACTCTCCCGCCGTGGGTACGTCGAGGCACCCCAGCAGGTTCAGCAGCGTCGACTTGCCCGAGCCGCTGGTGCCCATGATGGTGACGAACTCCCCCTCGCGGATCGAGAACGACACCCCGCGCAGGGCATGCACCGTCTCGCTTCCCACGTGGAAGTCGCGCCGTATCTGCTCCATACGTATGATTTCGGTCTTTGCGCTCTCTCCCATGGCGTTACATTGATATGCTGACCGACACGTCGGCCTCGTTGTCTTCCGTGGATGCCAGCCCGACCACGATCTCCTCGCCTGCGGCGAGTCCCGACGTGATCTCGGTCTGGATGCCGTTTGATATGCCTGTCGTGACCTCGCGCGGCGAGAGTTTGCCTTCGGCGTCACGGACATATACGTGCTGTGCGGGCAGCTCCTTGCGCTGCTGTGCCGTCACGTCCGAGGGGACGAAGCGCAGGGCTTTGGCCGGTACGACGAAGACGCCGCCCTTCTCCCTGGTGTATATCGTGGTGGTGGCCGTCATGCCGGGCTTGAGCTTCAGCTCGGGGTTCGGCGCGTCGATAACCACCTCGTACGTCACCACGTTCGACGTGGTGGTCGACTGCAGGCGCACCTGCCGCACGCGCCCCTCGAAGGTGTCGTCGGCGTAGGTGTCGACGGTGAACTCCACCCTCTGCCCCTCGGCCACGGCGCCGATGTCGGCCTCGTCGACATTGGCTATGACCTGCATCTGGCGCAGGTCGTTGGCGATGGTGAAGAGCGTGGGCGTAGAGTATCCCGATGCCACGGTCTGTCCCTCGTCCACGGCGCGCGACAGAACCACACCGCTGATGGGCGAATAGATCTGCGTGTATCCGAGGTTGATCTCGGCGCGCTCGAGCGAGAGTTTCGACTGGCGGTAGCTGCTCTCGGCCTTGAGGTAGGCCGTCTCGGCATCGTCGTACTCGGTGTCGGAGATGAGCCCCTGTTCGAAGAGGCTGCGCTGCCGCTCGTAGTTCTTCTTCTGGAGCCTGTAGTCGAGCTCCGCCGCGCAGAGCGACTCCTCGGCCACGGCCTTCTCGGCCTCGAGCGTCGAGCGGTCCAGCTGCGCTATGAGCTGGCCCTCCGTGACCTCCGAGTTGAAGTCGACGTATATGTCGGATATTATTCCCGACACCTGCGTACCCACATCGACCTTGTTCACGGGGTTTACCGTTCCCGTGGCCGTGACCGAGAGGGTGATGGTGTCGGCGGCGATGACCTGCGTCTCGTAGTTTACCGCAGGGCCCTTGCCTCCGCGGCCGAAGATGGTTGCCGCTGCAATCACGACGGCGAGCGCCACGGCAATCCAAATGATCCTTTTCTTCATCTTATGTCGTTGTTATTCGTTATACGGCGGTTGGTGGTGTCAGAGCGTTATCGGCTCGCCGCGGTAGAAGGCGAGGATTTTGACCGACAGCACGGACTGGTACTTCGCCTGCAGGCGCGCCGAGAGCGCCGCAAGGTAGTTGTTCTTCTCGGTGTTGAGCTCCACGGCGTTGTTCTTGCCCTGTTCGAATGCCGCTGCGGCCAGCCGGTAGCTCTCCTCGGCATAGGCGAGTTTCTGCTCCGAGGCCATGTAGTTGGCCTGTGCCGCCACGGCGTCGCGGTGCAGCGACTCGATTGTCGAGAGCAGATCCTTGCAGGCGTTGCGGCTGTCGATCTCGGCCTGGCGCGTTGTCAGGCGTGCCTGCCGCACCGAGGTGCGGGCGCTCTTGCCGTTGAAGATGGGGACGCTGAGCGAGAGTCCGATGCTCTCGTTGAGCTTCTGTCCCAGCTGCGACCCCATCGAGGCGCTTGTTCCCGACTGGTGTCCCGTCGAGACGTTGGCCGAGAGCGACACCTGCGGGTAGAATGCCGCCCGCGCCGCCCGCTCGGCATACTCCGAGGCCTCGACCAGGATCTCCGCCTGCCGCGTCTCGGGCATCGTCTCCACGGCCACGCCGTAGACCTCCTCCACCGAGGGTATCATGCGCAGCACCTCGTCGTCCGATATCTCGGGGAACTCCACCTCGAACTGCGCCTCGGGCCCCAGCTCGAGCAGCTGCTTGAGCTGCAGGCGGTATTGCGCGAGGTTGTTCTGCGCCGTGGTGAGGTCGTATTTGGCCGAGCCCAGCTGCGAGAGCATCTGCGCCACCTCGGTGCGGGCGACGGCACCCTCGTCGAACATGCGCTGTGCGCGGTCGGCCTGCTGCCGGGCCAGCTCGACAGCACGGCGGTTGATCTCGACGGTCTCGGCGGCATACATCGTCTGCAGATACGCCTGCACGACGCTTACGGTGATGTCGTTGAGGCTCTTCTCCACGCCGAGACGGCTGCTCTCGGCACGCCGCTCCTGCTGGCGTATGTTGTTGCGCAGGCGCCCGCCCTGGTATATCGTTGTGGTGGAGCCTATGCCGTAACTGCCGCCGTAGGAGAACGACCCGTTCGAGACAACCTCGCCGTAGTCGTTTATGAGCTTGATGGCGCTCTGGTGCGAGACATCCTGTCCCGTATTGAACGAGAGCGTGGGGTAGCGCGACGCCTTGGCCGCCTCGAGCTCTATGTCGCTCGCTTCGGCCGAGACCTGCGCACTCTGCACCTGCAGGTTGTTGGCGCGGGCATACTCTATGCAGCGGGCCATGCTCCACGGCTCGGCCGCAACGGTCCGTTTCTCCTCTTGCTGAGGCTGCCCGGGGGTCTGCGCCGCAGCGGGCGCGGCGGTGGCGAGAAGCGCGGCGGCGACGTACAGGGCCGGGCGGAGGAATCTGTTGTTGAGCATCTCTTTCTGTTTTTCGGGAATTTCAGATATAACGCCTCATGTGGACGTTTCGTATATATGGTCGCCGACGGAGGGGTAAAATTACACGTTGCGGCGAATTTTTTTCTTTATGTCGTGGCTCGGGTGTGTCTGTGACGCTATTCGGTGGGGGCTATGGTGTGGTCGGGGGGCGTTCGTGTCGTGGTTTGGAGTGCGTTCGTGGCTTATGGCGTCGGGGCTTGTGCGGAGGCGCCGGTTCAGAGTATCTGCATGGCGATGACGGCGCATGCCTCGGCATCGGCCAGGGCGTGGTGGTGCTGCCGCAGGTCGTAGCCGCATGCCGCAGCCACGGTATGTAGCTGGTGGTTTGGCAGCGCGTGCCCGAAGCGGCGGCGCGAGGCGCGGCAGGTGCAGTGGAAGGTGTAGCCGGGGTATGCCATCCCGTAGTGGTCGAAGGCGGCGCGCAGGCACCCCTCGTCGAAGGGGCTGTTGTGCGCCACGAGCGGCAGCCCCTCGATCTGCGGCGCGATCTCGGCCCACACGTCGGGGAAATGGGGTGCGGGGTCGGTGTCGGCGCGCGTGAGGCCGTGTATCTCGGTATTCCAATGCAGGTAATAGTTGGGATAGGGGCGTATGAGACGGTACTCGTGTCCGACGATCTGCCCGTCGCGCACGATGACCACACCCACGCTGCAGACGCTGGTGCGGGCGTTGTTCGCCGTCTCGAAGTCTATGGCCGCAAAGTCCTTCATGGCGTGACAAAGATAGTGCTTTTCGTCCTAAAACGATAAAAAAAACCGCGACTTCGGGAAGCCGCGGAGGTATCGTCTGCATGGTGCCGGCGTGTCAGAACATCGCTATGAGTTCCTCGTTCGAGTATGCGTCGGCGCCGTAACAGGTCTTCAGGTATGCCAGGCCGTTGAGGTAGTCCTCCTCGGTGAAGGAGTCTGTGGCCTGCTTGGCCACCACCACGTCGTAGCCGAGGCAGAAGGCGTCGGCCGATGTGTGGCGTACGCACATGTGTGCATGGAGTCCCGTCATGACGACAGTCTGCACGCCCAGCTCGCGCAGCAGAATGTCGAGATCGGTCTGGAAGAATCCGCTGTAACGGCGTTTGGGCACGACGTAGTCCTTGTCCGAAACCTTGAGTTCGGGTATCACCTCGGCACCCGGGGTGCCGACGATGGCGTGGTCGCCCCAGATCTTGAGTTCGCGGTCGACGCCGGCGATATGGGCGTCGTTGCAGAAGATTACGGGCACGCCCGCCTTGCGGGCGGCGTCCAACAGTTCGGCCGTGGCCGGTACGATTGCTTTGGCGCGGTCGCATGTGAGCGCGCCGGTCACGAAGTCGTTGAGCATGTCGACAACGAGAATCGCGGGGTTCTTGAGTTTTTCCATGTTTTCGAATAGTTAGCTGTTAGCAGCCCTTAAAGATATGAAAAATTTTACAAAATACGGCCGGGAAATGTTTTTCCTCGGCCGTATCGTCATGTGCGCCCTTCGCACGCGCCTGTTACAGGCCGCGGTCCGAGAGCATCTTGATGAAGTATCCGCCCACGACCGAACGCGCCTGGAAACCCACGTGCGTCGTGCTGTCGGTGTTGTACCAGTCGCTCATCGGGATGCGGTCGGTGGTCTCGTTCATGAAGTCGTACATCGGGGCGATGAACTTCTCGAAGGTGGCCCTGTCGGGCGACATGGTCGCCGTCCATACGATCCAGTCCGACTTGGTGTAGTTGCGGCGGCAGTCCAGCGGCAGTCCGTAGCGGTTCTGCCTGGTGAGGTAGTAGGCGATCTCGGTGGGGGCGATGTCGTCGTCGAAGACGTTGTATCCGAGCATCTTGTCCCACACGAGGTTGTACTTCTGGCTCCATGTGTCGCCCTCGTCGAAGGTCAGGCGGTAGTGGTCGCCCGCCGTCGCCATCTTCTTCCATGCGGCGGCCATGTCGCGGGCGGCATTGGTGTACTTCTCCGCCACGTCGGCCTTGCCCGCCATGCGCGCCATGTCGCCGTAGGCGGCAACACCCACGATGGCCTTGATCGAGAGGTTGGCATTGCGTGCCCAGTGGCCGGCGAAGTCGTCCGTGCAGAGCTGGTTGGCGGGGTCGAGACCGTTCTCCACCAGGTATTCGGCCCATGCGGTGAGTGCGTCCCAGTGTTTGAGGGCATAGCCGGCGCTCCCTTCCGTCTTGCAGATGGCGCCGGTGAGGATGAGCATGTTGCCGCTCTCCTCGACGGGCATGTCGCCGCCGTAGGTCTGGCCGTTTGCCAGGGGATATGTACCTATGTCATGCGCGGGGAAGGGCTTCGTCCACTTGCCGCTCTCGGTGTAGTAGAAGATGAAGTTGAGAAGGGCCTTCGCCAGCTCGGGGTTGTAGTAGAGGAAGAGCGGCGCCGAGGGGTAGGTGACGTCGACCGTGCCGATCGAGCCGTTGCTGAAGTTCTCCTTCGAGAGCCATGCCAGCTCACCCTGCGGCGTCTCGATGAGCTTGTGCGCGGCGATGGCCTGGCGGTATGCCAGGGCGCAGAGTTCGGCATACTGCTTTCCGCCGGCTGCGGCGGCATCCTTCATGAGCTGTGCGTCGAATGCGGCGCAGCGCTTCATGAGCGACTTGTACTCCTTGGCGGCGGCGGCGAACTGCTCCTCGATCGAGCTGTTGCCGTTGCGGTTCCAGTAGGGGCGCATGTTCTCGCCGAAGTACTGTATCGAGTAGATGTCGTCGTATCCCAGCATGATGTATCCCGAGGCTCCCTTTGCGTCCACGGAGCCCAGGGGTGCGGTGATTGCCATGCGGTCGCCCTCGCTGCGGCCCTCGACGGTGCCGCGGTCGGCGAACTCGCGGCGCATGGCCACGGCGTTGCCCACAGAGCTGCGCGAAGAGGCCTTGTCGGCCGCCATGTAGAAGTATCCCCAGTCGATGCGCACGTCGTCGCCCTTGCGGCCCAGGATCTTCTGCTCTACGGTGCCGCTCTTGACGTAGTTGAAGCGGGCATCGTCATAGCGCTCGCTCACGCATGCCTGTCCGGAGCCGTTGCGCGCCCAGTCGGGAGATGCCTCGAAGTAGATCTGCACGTCGTGCTGCGCGCCGTCGTTCGACGCCACGTCGTAGGTGATGTAGTTCACGGGGCGCGACACGAGATCGAGGTTGTCGAGCAGCAGCGGCGCCGTGAAGCGCAGCGTGAGGTCTACGCCTCCGCAGGTGAAGGTATATACGGTGCTTGTGGCCTGCACGTCGGCCGAGGTCTGCTCGGCCGTCGCGGTCATCACCTGCGAGTTGTTGTCGCGGCGGTAGAGCCCGACATCCACCAGGGCGCCTCCCGTGCGGTTGTTGCAGTGCGCCGCCAGCACGATACGGCCGTCGGCGGCCGTCGCGGCCAGCTCGGCCGGGATCTCCACCCAGCGGTCCTTCTTCCACTCGTAGGGCGTGGCGACGATCTGCTCCCCGTTGAAATAGAGTTCGAAGGTGTCGTCATGCGAATACTTCACGAAGAGTGTGCCGCCGGCCAGCTGCGCGGGGTCGATCTCGATGGTGCGGCGCACCCAGATGTCCTTTGTGGGCCAGAGCGTCTGGACGTTGGTCTCCTCGGGCGTGCCGAAAGCGGCCGTGCCGCTCTTCCATGCCCTGTCGTCGAAGTCGCGCTGCTCCCACCCGGCGCGGGGCGTGTCGAAGATGTACCGGCCCTGCCACGTCTGCTCGTACGAGATCGGGGCCAGCGGCTCCATGGGTATCTCCTCGGCTCCCATGAAGCGGTAGAGCGTGCCGTCTACGCGCAGCGTACCCATCAGTGGGAAGTCGCGTCCGGTCCAATGCTTCACCTGGCTGTCGTAGAGACGGTCTGTCGTGGACCAGGCGCTGGTGTAGGGGTCGATGGTGATGAGCGGATAGGCCGGAGCCCGCAGCTCGTTTTTCACGGCCTCGGGCGCGGAGCACGAGGCCAAGAGCGCCGCTGCAGCGGCTGCCATGAATGTCTTTGCGGTCATAGTATGATGTATGTGTTTTTTGATTTGTGCAGGCTTTGTACGGACAAAGATACGAAAAGGTGAGGGCAGAGACAAATCGAAAATGGAATTTTCGGTATTTGGCCGTGCCGGGGCGGCGCCTGTTTATAATAGGTATTGAAATATCAGGGGGCGGACAAATGAAATATCCGCGGCGGAACGGACTACATGCCGGCATAACGGAGGGGCGTTCCGGAATATTGCCCATGGTGCGGGGGAGGGGCATGACAAATCTGCATAAATATGCAAATACGCAGGTCCCTGCATGTGGCTGCCGGAGGATCGCCGGACGATCTCTTTTGCGGTTATCGTTCGGAGCCACGGCACTGTGGCCCGTCGTGACGGCTGTATGCGACGCGATGCCGGCCGATGTGTGCAATATGCAAATTTATGATGATAAAAGTATATACCGTAAAATATTGCGCCGGGAATAGCAATTTATTGTCGAAAGGCATAAGTGCAAACAATCAATACATAAAATTTTTAGGAACGAACGATAGACAGAACGGATCACCGCGACGGATATCGTCTGGTGTCTCGTTGTGCGGATCCGTGGCAATCGTTTTTTTGCAACGTAAGAAGAAGGTATTTTCACCATGCAAAAAACCAGATCTCTATTGATGAACATCGCGCTGTTGATGTTCGCGCTGCCTGCGTTGGCGCAGAGCGGCGGGACTGTCACGGTGAGCGGTGTCGTAACCTCCGCGGAGGACAAGCAGCCTCTCGTCGGGGTACATGTGATTGCGGGCGACAACAGCGGTGTGAGTACGCTCATCGACGGCACCTACTCCGTAGAGGTGAAGGCCGGTGACGTGCTGACCTACTATTATGTCGGTTACGAGGTTGTCGAGTACACCGTACCCCAGGGGGCCGCAGCAGTAAAACACAATGTCGAGCTGAAGCCCGAGACGCAATCTCTCGAGGATGTCGTAGTGATAGCCTACGGCGTGCGCAAGAAGGGCACCATTGCCGGGTCGGTCTCGACGGTCAAGGCCGAGAAGATCGAGAACACCCCCACGGCGGCGTTCGACCAGGCGCTGCAGGGACAGGTCCCCGGACTGACGGTCCTCTCGAGCTCGGGCGAGCCGAGCGTCGCGGCGACGCTCAGCATCCGAGGCACCAACTCTATCAACTCGGGCACGGCCCCGCTCTACATTCTCGACGGCGCCGCGATCTCGAGTGCGGACTTCAACGCCATCAACCCCGCCGATATCGAGTCGATCTCGGTGCTGAAGGACGCCTCGTCGACATCCATCTACGGAGCGCGTGCCGCAAACGGCGTGGTCGTCATCACGACCAAACGCGGACAGATGGCTTCGAAGCCGACGATATCGTACCGCATGCAGCTGGGATTCTCGCAGCTGGCACAGGGCAACTGGGACCTGATGAATACCGCCGAGCGTATCCAGTACGAGAAGGAGATCGGCCTCACCTCGGGCAAGAACTACGACCTGCTGAGCAAGACTGACGTCAGCTGGCTCGATGCCGTATATAACAATGCGGCGCTGTTGCAGAACTACGAACTGTCTGTTTCTGGCGCCAGCGAGCGCACCAACTATTACATCTCGGGCGGCTACTACAACCAGGACGGTATCGCCGTAGGGTCGTACTTCGACCGCTATTCGCTGCGTGCCAACATCGAGCAGCGTGCCGCCGACTGGCTCAAGGTGGGTACCAACACCATGCTCAACTACCAGGGCATAGAGCAGGCCGACGAGGGATCGTATACGCTGGTGACGCCCATCTCGGCCGCACGCTTCATGCTCCCGTACTGGAACCCCTACAATCCCGACGGGTCGCTCGCCTCGATCGACGACGGCACCTGGAAGGGCGACGGCCAGAACCCGCTCGAGTGGCTCGAGAAGAACCGCCGCGAATACAAGAAATACAAGCTGGTATCGAACCTCTTCGCCGAGGCTACCCCCATCGAGGGCCTGACGATACGCTCGCAGTTCACCATCGACTACTCGCACATGACGGGCTTCGGTTCGTCGACGCCGAGCTACGGGCCCAACCTGGGCGAGGGCAGCGCACAGCGCATATCGACCGACGGCATGTCGCTCTCGGTGACCAATACGGTGAACTACCAGTTCCGCAAGGGGGCCAAGCACTCGTTCAACTTCCTCGTGGGACAGGAGGGCGTGGACTACCACTACGAGGACTTCTCGATCCTGACCGAGGGGCAGAACAACGACCGTCTGGTCAACATCTCGACCGGCACGCGCGCCTCGTCATGGAGCGATACCACCGATGACGACTACGCCTACCTGTCGTTCTTCGGCCGCGGCGAGTACAACTACGACAACCGCTACTATGCCGACTTCTCGATACGTACCGACGCTTCGTCGCGTTTCGGCGCCGACCGCCGCTGGGCGGGCTTCTGGTCGGTGAGCTTCATGTGGAACCTGCGGCAGGAGCGCTTCATGGACAACGCCAGCCGCTGGCTCACGAATGCGCAGATCGCCGTCAGCACCGGTACTTCGGGTAACTCGTCGATACCCAACTACGAGCACCTCGCACTGGTATCGGGCGGCTCGGACTACTACGGCGATGCGGGCATCGCACCCTCGCAGCCGGGCAGCGACAACCTCGGATGGGAGAAGCTCTGGACGACGAACCTCGCCTTCCACCTCGGATTCTGGAACCGCCTGAACGTAGACCTCGAATTCTACAACAAGCGTACCTCGGACATGCTGATGCTCGTGCCCGAACCCTATGCCAACAAGGGCTACGGCTACCGCTGGGACAACATCGGCGTGATGGTCAACCGCGGCGTCGAGCTCAACGTCACGGGCACGATATTGTCGACCAAGGATTTCATGTGGTCGGTAAACGCCAACGTGTCGTATAACCGCAACCGTATCCTGGAGCTCTACAACGGCGTGCAGGAGTACGAGATGTCGCAGACCTCGATGAAACTCGTCGTGGGCCACGACTCGGGCGAGTTCTACATCAACCGTTTTGCCGGCGTCAATCCCGTCAACGGCGACGCCCTGTGGTATACGAAGGACGGCGAGCTGACGAACGAGATGCGCGACGAGGACAAGGTGCTCGTCGGCAAGAGCATGACGGCGCCGTGGATCGGCGGTTTCGGCACCAACATCTCGTGGAAGGGTCTGGCGCTGTCGGCGCAGTTCTCGTGGGTGGCCGACCGCTGGATGATAAACAACGACCGCTACTTCGACGAGTCGAACGGCCGCTACAGCTCGTACAACCAGTCGCGGCGTCTGCTCGACCGCTGGAAGGAGCCCGGCGACATCACCGACATTCCGCGCCACGGCGTATATACCGAGTTCGACGACCGTCTTCTGGAGGATGCCTCGTTCCTGCGCCTGAAGAATATCATGCTCAGCTACAGCCTGCCGTCGGAGCTGCTGCGCCGCAGCCGCTTCATCAGCGGCGTGCGCATCTATGCCCAGGCGCAGAACCTGTTTACCATAACGGGCTTCTCGGGTCTCGACCCCGAGGGCGTGGGCAACATGTACCAGGCGCAGTACCCCATGTCGCGCCAATTTACTTTCGGCCTCGATCTTATGTTCTAAACGTATGAGAATGACTATGTTAAGAAATATAAAGTACTATCTTGCGGCCCTTCTGCTGATAGCGGGGCCCACCTCGTGCCTCGAAAAGTTGCCCGAGTCGGCCATCCCCGAGGGAGAGGCCATGCAGACCTACAGCGATGCCGAGCAGGTGGTTACGGGCATCTACGCCGGCCTGAAGAGCAGTGCGCTCTTCAGCGGCTCGCTCACCGTCATGCCCGACATACAGGCCGATCTGGTATATGCCGTGGAGAACTTCACCAATGTCTACGGCAGCATCTGGCAGTGGGACATCCTCTCGACGGACAGCGACGTGGAGGCGGTCTATGCCGGACTCTACACCATCATCGCGCGCTGCAACTTCTATCTCGACAATATAGAAGCCGTGATGTCGCAGGAGACCGATGTCGCGAAGCTCGACAACCTCGAGATGTATACGGGCGAGGTATATACGGTCCGCGCGCTCTGCTACTCGAAGCTGCTGGAGTGCTTCTGCAAGGCCTACGATCCCGCCACGGCGGAGAACGAACTGGGCGTGGTGCTGCGTACGAAGTACAGCGAGCCCGAACCCATGAAGCGCGCCTCGCTCAAGGATTCCTACGCGCTTGTCATATCCGACCTGGAGCAGGCGGAGGAGCGCCTGGACAACGACTATGACCAGTACAACTCGATCTATGCCACGGCAGCGGCGGCACAGGCGCTGCATGCGCGCGTGGCGCTCTACATGCAGGACTGGCAGACGGCCATCGACTATGCCACGATGCTTATCGACAACGACGCCTTCGAGCTGGCCGACGGTACGGTGAGCTACTCGTCGACGGATACCTATCTGACTTACATGTGGAACTACGACTCGAGCTTCGAGATCATCTGGGAGCTGGGTTTCACGACCACCTCGTACGGCGGCGCCCTGGGCCAGGTGTTCCTCAATGCCGACCGCGACTACATGTATACCTATCCCGACTATGTTCCGGCGCAGTGGGTGCTGGACGCATACTCGGACAGCGACCTGCGGTACGAGGCCTACTTCTCGACCTACACCACGGGATATGCCAACGGCCTGACGTGGCCCCTGCTGATAAAGTATTTCGGCAACCGCAACCTCATCTCGGCGGCCAACATGTACATGTACTCGATGCCCAAGCTGTTCCGTCTCTCGGAGCAGTACCTGATCCGCGCCGAGGCGTACTGCAACCTGCCCACGCCCAACTATTCGGCCGCGAGCAAGGACCTGACGGAGCTGCGCGCCAAGCGTTACAGCGGCGGTGCCGGCGCCCTGACGGTAGGCAGCGGCAACTGGCTCGAGACGATCTCGGAGGAGCGCATGCGCGAACTCTACATGGAGGGCTTCCGTCTGAACGACCTCAAGCGCTGGCATATGGGCTTCGAGCGTACGCCCCAGACCAACTCCCTGTCGGAGGGCAGCTCGCTCAAGATCGAGGCCGACGACCCGCGCTTCGTATGGCCCATCCCGCGCCACGAACTCGAGGCCCCGGGATCGGAGGTCGAACCCAATGAAAGCAATAAATAACGAAATAGCGACAAACAGATACGAACCATGAGACGAATTACCGCATTGTTGTTTGCGACCCTGTCGGCGGGCCTTCTCGCCGTGGGTTGCGACTCGGGTAAAACGACCTACTCGGATGCCGAATACATCATGTTTACCGATACGCTGTCGACGAACATGGTGTTCCCCGACGAGGAGTATTTCCCCGTTCCCATAGCGTCGACGGTGGCGTGCGACTACGACCGCACCATCGGTGTGGAGGTTGTGGACCGCGGCAGCACCGCCATCGAGGGCTACCACTACCGCCTGCGCTCGAATACGGTCACCATCAAGGCGGGCGAGCGCACCGCCAACGTGGAGGTCGCCGGCATATACGACCATATCGAGGCTACGGACTCCCTGGGCTTCACGCTCAAGCTGGTGATGCCGGAGCAGGTGACGTGGAACGACCTCTATAAGGACTACGACAAGACGGATGTAGTGTTATACAAGGGCTGCCACTGCGAGGACGACACCTTTACGGGGTGGTGCGTTGTGACCTCGATGCTGCTCTACAGCTATCCGAGCGCACTGGATACGAGCTACCAGCGTCTGATCCTCACGGAGAAGCACCCCACGGAGCCCAACACCATCATCCTGCACGATTTCCTCTACGACGGCTATGACGTCACCATGCGCCTGAACACGGAGGATCCGTCGGATCCCGTGGTCGAGATGGACGAGGACCAGGTGCTGAGCGACGAACAGACGGTCTTCGGCCAGATCAACGCCGACGACAAGATTCTGGGTACGGTGAGCCCCAACTACTACTCGTACTACAATACCTGCCAGCGTTTTGCCGCCATATGGCTATACGTGTACCTGCAGGATGTGGGCCAGGAGGTCGGCACCGTGGGCGATTTCTACAATATACTGGAGTGGGTGTCATTCGAGGAGGCCGTGCGTCTGAAGGCCGAGGAGAACATGTCGGGCGCCCGCGATCCGCGCGACTATATGTGATATAAATAAATATATAATGCAGAGAAAAAGTACAAACCCCATTCTCTTTAATTATAGTATTTAAGTACAACCAAAAAACAATGCCTTATGAAATCAATCTTACAATGGGCTTCGATTCTGTTGGCAGGAGCCGCAATGTTGTTTACCTCGTGTAAGTCTGAAGATGAGGTGGTATTGCCGATCTTTCCCGATATGGTGATGGGAAGCATCCCTGTCGGCGAGACTACATGTGATATTACGTTTACGCCCAACCTCGATTGGACGGTAAGCATTCCTACCGACAGCGAGACGGCACAGTGGTTCGATCTGCTGGATGGCGACATGGCCGTTAGCTCGATCTCGGGCAAGGCCAGCACCACTCCTGTAACCGTTACCGTCGTTACGTCGGATCAGGAGCTCTTCGATATGACCCCCGTATGCGAGGTGTCGCTCACGATGGGCGGCGAGACGAGGGTTATCGCTACCATTACTCGAAGCTCGTCACTCCGTACGTTCGACCTCTATGCATCGGTGTATGACGAGGCCGAGGACGACTTCATCATGCCGTTCGAGTATTCGGAGACGGCGCTGGAGAAGTACAGCGGCGAGGATGTCCCCGAAACGGCTCCCGAAGGCGCCACGGCGCTGCGCTGGCCCATACGCGTCGGCGGTTACATGCAGGTATTCAAGACCACGAGCAACTTCGAGTGGCTGGCTTCGGCCCCCCTCATGGATCGAGCTGACGCAGACGGCGATCGAGGGTGAGGACGGCGCATACCAGGTTATGGTAAACGGCCTGTTCACCGAGGAGAACATCGATGGCGGCGTCGGCATCATCGACTTCTACGATGCGAACATAGACAAGGACGAGGATCCGGGCAACAACGCACACAACAGGTATTGCGTGACGATGCCTGCGTTCCGCGATCTGGTAAGACACAAGCAGGCCAATGCGGTCTTCTCATTCAACGCCGACGGACAGTATGTTTCGAGCACCGACGGCGGCACTGCCGAGAGCGCCGTATCGAGCGTGTCGAGTACGGCCGGCATGAAGTTCTTCGTGATCGTTCCCGACGGTTATGGCGGTTACTATGCAGCCAAGGAGATGACCAACTGGGTAACCGTTACGGATACGTGGGATGAGAATGGCGAGATCTTCCAGAGCCACGACTACACCATCACCGTTGCGCCCAACGCGATGGCGGCTCGTACCGCCGTGCTGATAGCGCTGCCGCAGACGCTGGCCGCCGGGATCGACGAGAACGGCGACCTGGAGGGACAGCTGCTCAAGGACGACAACAGCTTCGACCTGAAGGACGAGTACAAGCCCTATGTGTTCGCTACGGTCGAGCAGGAGCAGGCCGGCAGCTCGGGTGACGGCGGTTTCGAGCTCTCATACTCTGCGGATGCCGAGTGGTATCTCAACAGCGGTTTCTTCTCGCTGGAGGATCTTACGGCCGTTGATCCCGAATCGGATCCCGATGTAGCCGAATACGCCGGCGAGATCGAGATGGGAGGCAAGCTCTACCGTCTGACCTACAACAACCCGAGCATGAGCGAGGGTTCGCTTATGCTGAACATCAGCGGCGATTACAAGATGTCGATGGTTTACCCCATGGGCAACGAATGGCTTGTCTTCTACGATGCCGCGTCGGGTATGGTCGATACGGGCTATTGCGTCATAGGAATGTCGGGCGAGGATCTGTCGTCTGGCGAGAAGGGCAGCAAGGGCTCGATCGCATTGTACGATTCGAACTTCCAGGTGGTTGCACGTATCATTTGCGTGCGCAACTACTAATATGACGGGGTGCCGGCCCCGGCCGGTGTCCGGATGATTTGCGGTGCCCCGTTGAATGGGGCGGGGCGCCGTTTTCATTAAACTATAATTAAAGAGTTTTCAAGACAAGGTTTTTTATGAAACTTTTCAGACATAACGTAATGACCGTCGTGGTTGCCGCCGCGGTCGCTCTCTTTGCCGCGGGCTGCACCAATGACGACGGTATAGACAATCGCGAGCTGGACTACGGATACGTACAGTTCAAGCTCTACAAGGAGGCGTCGGCGCCCGTATCGCAGCCGGCTGCGGAGTCGAACGGGACCCGTGCCGTTGTGGAGGAGCTCGATTATCTGTCCGATGCCTGCAAGATAGAGATACGCCTGCTGTCGGGGAGCACGACCATAGCGCAGACCCTGACGCTCAACTACTCGGACAAGGAGACGGCCGAATACGGCATCCGCAGCGACAAGTTGCAGCTTCTGGCAGGGGAGTATCAGATTGTCGCCTTCATCCTCTACGATGCGGGTGACGAGCCGCTCTACCGCGGCACCACCGAGAACAGCACGCTCAACGTGGTGGCGGGCGGCCTTACGGTACAGGACCTCACGGTGAATGTTACGCCGCGCGGAAAGGTACGATTCAATCTGAAGAAAAGTTTCGAGGGTTTCGACGGCGATCTGGACTACGATCCGGCACCGACGCGTTCGGTGAACATCGCGCGCGAGTATACCTTCGATGAGATAAAGACGTTCGACATGACCGTGCAGAAGGTCAACTCGGACGAGCTGCCCGTAACCTTCACGGACCTGAAGGCCGACTTCTCGATACACTTCGACGAGGATGATGAAGAGAGCGACGAGTTCGGATACCAGACCTCGTCGATCACGTGCGATTCATTGCTGTCGCTGCCTGCGGGCACATACGAGGTCGTGGGGTATGTGACCTACGACACGAACGACATCATGCTCGAGGAGCGTTACAACGAGGTCATCGAGGGGAGCCAGTTCACCGTCGAGGACAACACCACGACGGATGCCACGGTCGCCGTCACGCTGCGCGAGGCCGACGAGTACATGAAGGACAACTACGCGCTGAAGGCGATATGGGAGGCTCTGGACGGCCCCAACTGGCACTACGGCGGCGAGTCGTACAGCAAGGGCTGCAACTGGGACTTCAACAAGTCGCCCGACCTGTGGAGCGACCAGCCCGGCGTCGAGGTGCACTCGAACGGACGTGTCGCCAAGCTTGTGCTGAGCGAGTTCGGCATCAGCGGCCACATGCCTGCCGCCATAGGGCAGCTCACGGAGCTTGTGGAGCTCTACCTCGGCACGCACAACGATATGAACTCGGGCACGTTCGACCCGATGCTCGACATGAGCAAGTCGCTCGAGGATCGCAACCGCAACCGTCTGGAGTATAACAGGCAGTACCTTGCGGCGACGCACCCCGCGACGCAGATGTCGTATCCGTGCGCTCTGGCGCTCAAGGAGCACGGCCTGACCAGCCCGGCGATGGCACTCTATGAGGAGGGCTATTCGGAGTCGGAGGTGATCGACCGCAGGACGGGCCGCCATCTCGAGATCGAGCCGAAGGATGTCATCGCGGGCCGTTTCTGCAACAACCTGCTGTCGCTGCCCAACGACATAGGGCGTCTGTCGAAGCTCGAGTATCTCTATATCGGCAACAGCCCCATCGAGATGCTCCCCGACTCTATCGGCCGCCTGAAGTCGTGTACGCTGCTGGAGATATACAACTGCCCCAACATGCACGGTCTGCCGGCTGCGGTGAAGGATCTGCCGGCCCTGGTGCAGGTGAACATATCGTGCAATTCGGGTACGGCCGCCGTGCCGGGATGGACGCACGAGGAGATCTCGCAGGCCATAGACTACTTTGCGCAGGGTGCCTCGAAGAACCTCATACAGATGCTCTACGCCCGCGACAACAACCTTGAGTCGGTTCCGGCCTCTATCGGAGGCATGGAGCGTCTGGGTCTGCTCGATCTGGCATACAACAAGATCTCGGGCGAGGTCGAGGCCTTCGGCCCCAACTTCGCACCCGAGGAGGTGCACTTCGAGCACAACCGCATCACGGGATTCAAGTCGGTGGATTACAACGGTACGCGGATCTTCTGCAGTCTGGACAATCTGGATTCGTTCTCGGCATCGTACAACAACCTGACGCTGGTGCCGGACATCTTCTCGAGCAAGACGGACTATATAATGTCGGGCGTCGAGTTCGCCTATAACGACATCACGGGCTTCGAGAACGGCAACAACGGCAAGTATCAGGGCATCAACGTCACCACCTTCACCCTCTCGGGCAACAAGATCAGGCAGTACCCCGCGTGTCTGGCCAAGAGTGCCTCGCAGATAAGCTATATCCTTCTGAGCGGCAACGGCATGACGGGCTTCGAGGAGGGCAGCTTCACGCCCGCCAAGGCGGAGAATCTGGCAAACCTCATATCGATAGACCTTACGTACAACCGTCTCACGAAACTGCCGGATGATTTCCATGCGGGCAATATGCCGTATCTGTACGGCGTGGACCTGTCGTACAACGCCTTTGCGTCGTTCCCGTGGAACCCGACCGACGCATTGAGCCTTACGGTCTACGGGCTGCGCGGACAGAGGGCCGACGACGGTTCGCGCTGCCTGCGCGAGTGGCCTACGGGAATATACAAGCATACGGGTCTGCGCGGACTCTTCTTGGGTTCGAACGACCTGCGCAAGATCGACGATACGATATCGTATATGATATACAATCTCGATATCAGCGACAACCCCAACATAACCTTCGACGCCAGCGAGATATGCTACTATTGGCAGGCCGGCGCCTTCAACCTCATTTACGACAAGACGCAGAATATAGTGAATTGTCCCGAAATGCTTGAATAATACGCAACTATGAAAATACTGAACTATATCGTATTGTCGCTTCTCGTGGCATCCGCATGGGTCGGGTGCAACAACAGCGAGAGCCTCGTTCTCGACCTCGACAACAACTCGATCGAGATAGATGCGGCGGGCGGCACCCGCAGCATCAAGGTGTCGTCCTCGGACAACTGGGTCGCCTCGGCCTCGGTGCCCTGGGTTACCGTAACGCCGGCCAACGGCTACGGCTGCCGGGAGTGCAAGATCGTAATCGACTCGGCCCTGACGACGGAGGTGCGTACCGGCGTGGTGCGTATCGCCAAGACGGAGAACAGCTCGGAGTTCAAGGAGATCGCCATCCGTCAGGACGGTTTCGACTATTCGATCTCGCTGGATGAGCCCGAGGTGTCGATTGACAACTACGCTGCGCTTGAGGAGCGTCATCTGGATGTCCGGGTAAGGTCGAATGTCGATTTCGACGTCAGGATTCCGGACGACGTGGCGAGCTGGGTGCGTACCGACGACTATGCCCTGACGCTCGACCGCGGCCTGCGTCCGCGCGAGGTTACGGTGCGTTTCAACTGGGGCATCAACTCGGTGCCGCAGGAGCGTATCGCCGAGATCGAGTTTGTCCCCAAGGACGAGAGCGGTGTCTCGTCGGATATGCTTGCGCGCAACGACCGTCTCACCATCCGTCAGAATGCGGCCGCGGAGATCAAGCGCGGCACGCGCGAGGGCGACTCGGTTGCGCTGCTGGGCATAGCGCGCACGCTCGGCGTCTGGGGCGACAGCTGGGAGAGCTCGGGCGAGAAGATGGACAACTGGGATAACGTCGTGCTGTGGGAAGAGGGAATGGACGGATATGTCGATTCGCTCAAGGGTCGTGTCAAGTCGGCGCGGTTCTACATGTTCTCGACCAAGGAGGGCCTGCCCTACGAGGTGCAGTATCTCACGGGTGCCGAGGAGCTGGAGTTCTACAGCAATGTCAACACGTTCCAGCTCAGCCTCAGCACGGGCGAGTATATATGCAAGCTGGAGCATCTGAAGCGTCTGACCATCGGTGCGTACGGTTTGACCGAACTGCACGAGGACTTCAAGAACCTCCGGGAGCTGGAGTATCTCGATCTGGGCAGCAACAACTTCCAGAGGGTGCCGGATGTAATCAATCCGCAGAACTTCCCCAAGCTTCACGTGCTCAGACTGGCCAACAACCAGCGTAGGCTTATCTACGACCTGAGCAACAACATATCGACCAATTTCGGCGGGTTCTATGACGAGACGGCGCACAACGGCGAGCAGTTCGGGCCGTTCCCATCGCGGCTGCTCAAGTGGACGGCCGACGAGGCCAACGGCGTGACGGGTCTCGACACGCTTGTGCTCTCGGTGAATTACCTGCAGGGCAGCATCCCGTCGTTCGAGGATGACAATACGATCGGTTACTATACCGAGCAGGATATAGTCAACAGTGCCGACACGCTGCCGCGCAAGATGCTCACGGTAAAGAAGGTTATGCCGCAGCTGAAGATGTTCACCATAAACCTGAACCGTCTGACGGGGCCTCTGCCCGAGTGGCTGCTCTACCACCCGTCGCTCGACTGGTGGGATCCCGGCACGCTGGTATTCACGCAGGAGGGCAAGGACGAGCTGGGCAACCTCTCCGGGTTCAGCAACCAGCCCGCCAACATGAATTATTACTACGAGGTTTATACGAAGAAGAAGCTTGCGAACGGCGTCGGGGATGAGGACGATACCGACTCTTCGGGCGAATAATCGAATGCAGAGATGAAAACGAACAGACATATTCTAATGATTGCGATCGGCGCATTGTCGTTGATCCTCTTCGGCGCCTGCACCAAGGATGACAGTTTCGATACGACCCCTGCGGGGCCTGTCGAGCCGGCCGAGATGACGGGCGAGGTAATAGTGAAATTTGCCCCATACGTGAGCGATATCCTCGACAGCGTGGGCGTGGCAACCACACGCAGCGGCGCCGCTGCCACGCGCTCGGGCATATTGCCGGTGGACGAGGTGCTGGATCTCCTGGGCGGCTGCGAGGTGGAGCGTATCTTCCCCGTGGATACACGTACCGAGGAGCGTACGCGCGAAGCGGAGCTGCATCTGTGGTATGCGGTGCGTTTCAGCAAGGAGCACACCGTGGATGAGGTCATTGCGCGCCTCTCGCAGATAGGCGAGGTGCAGACGGCCACGCCCAACCGCGTGATCAAGCGCGCCTACCGCGACGACCGCAAGGCCATTCCGGTGTCGCGGCGCATGCTGGACGGCGCCGTGACGCGTGCCGCGGGCGGTTACGTCTATAACGACGCTCTGCTGCCGTGGCAGTGGCACATCATCAACCAGGGCTACCGCGACAACTTCGTCATCGGCGACACCGACGGCAAGACGGTGGAGGAGGTGCAGGCGAAGTTCCGCGCCGGCGCCGACGTCAACTGCGAGGCGGCGTGGACGCGTACCACGGGCGATCCCTCGATCGTCGTGGCCGTCCTCGACGAGGGTATCTACTGGCGCCATCCCGACCTTATGTACAACATGTGGGAGAACGAGGACGAACCCTACTACTCGGATGAGGCGGGCAGTCACGTGTCGTACGAGGACCGTGACGGCAACGGCTATGCGGGCGACCACTACGGGTTCAACTTCATCGACAATACGGGCGTCATCTCGTGCGACGCCTCGGCCGATACGGGCCACGGTACGCACGTTGCGGGCGTCATCGCCGCACGCAACAACAACGGCATAGGCATCGCGTCTATCGCGGGCGGTACGGAGCAGAATCCGGGCGTCAAGGTCATGTCGTGCCAGATATTCTCGGGCGACAAGGCCAGCAGCACGATAAGCCTCGTGCGCGCCATCAAGTATGCGGCCGACAACGGCGCCGTAATCCTGCAGTGCAGCTGGGGATATGCGTCTCCCGCAGCCAACGGCTACGAGTACTCTCCGGGTTTCGCCACGGAGGAGGAGTGGGAGTCGATGTGCCCTCTCGAGAAGGCCGCTCTGGATTACTTCGTACATAACGCCGGCTCGCCCAACGGCCCCATCGAGGGTGGTATCCCCATCTTCGCGTCGGGCAACGAGTATGCCGCTGCGGGCGGTTTCCCGGGCGCTGCAGACTATTGCGTCTCGGTAAACGCCACGGCTGCAGACTATACCATCTCGACTTTCTCGAACTACGGCGAGTTCACCGATATCGCGGCCCCGGGCGGCGACCAGGACTACTACTACGAGTTCTTCGACGTGGATAACGCCCGCGGTGCCGTGGGATGCGTCCTCTCGACGCTGCCGCCGCAGGTGAGCAACCAGACGGGATACGGATACATGGAGGGTACCTCGATGGCATGCCCGCACGTGTCGGGCGTGGCGGCGCTGGGCCTCTCGTACGCCGTGCAGCTGCGCAAGCACTTCACGGCCGACGAGTTCCGCAAGCTGCTCGTGGAGAGCGTTACGCCGATCGACGAGTATCAGGTGGGCATGAAGTACTACTACACGTATGTCACCGACCTGGACAAGGCGCGCTATACGTCGGTGCCCCTGTCGCAGTACTACGGCTGCTCGGGCGGTATGGTCAATGCCGAGAAGCTGCTCGAGGCCATTGCCGACGATGCCGCCGGCTCGAAGGTGACCTTCCCCAACATATATCTTGCTCCGGGCGAGGAGAATGCCGTCACGGAGACTCCGGCACACTATTTCGTCGGAGGCGAGGCGCTGAGCTACACGCTGCAGATCGCCGATGCGTCAGTGGCTACGGGCGTGATCACGGCAGAGGGCAAGGCCGTCTTTACGGGTGTCGCCGAGGGTGTTACCACGGCCTCGATCACGGCTTCGAACGGTGAGACGCACAATTTCAATATCACGGTGCGCAAGGGTGCCAACGGCAGCGGCTGGCTCTGATAAATTTGACAAATAAGATAAGGGAGACTATGCGCCGGGGCGGAACAATATGCTGTATGGTGGTGTCGGCGGCGGCCGCATTCCTTGCGGCGGTGCCGGCGCAGGCGCAGTGGCATACGGTTTCGCGCAGCCGGCTGGACAGCCTGGCCAATCCGCCGCTGGCGGCGGGACGCGAGGCCATGGTCTTCGAGCGGACGACGGTGACGACGGACCCTATCGAGGAGGACGGCGGTGCCAGAAACTACACCTTCAGCTGGAGCAACGAGGGGCGGACGCCGCTGGTTATAACGCGTGTGAAGAGTACCTGCGGCTGTGCCGTCGCGGCGTACGACCGCAAGCCGGTCGCTGCGGGTGCCAAGGGCACGGTTACGGTAACGTACCACCCGAAGGGCCATCCGGGGGCTTTCCGCCAGCGGATATTCCTCTACACGCAGCTGGACGACGAGCGCCCGACGGCCATCCTGACCCTGGCGGGTGAGGTCATAGCATCGGTGCGGCCGACATACGCCTATCCCCATGCCCGGGGAGCGCTGCTCTTCAAGCAGGAGGAGGTCACCTTCGCCGCCTCGCGCCGTGGCGTCGAGAGCATCGAGTGCCTTAACGGCGGCAAGGATACGCTGCGCATAAGCGTCGATACGCTGCTGCTGCCGTCATGCCTCAAGGCGGTGTTCGAGCCGGCGACGCTCGCACCCGACGGCGTGGGGGAACTGACGATCCGTTTCGATCCCTCTGCGGGACGTGCGCCGCAGCGCATGCCCGTCGTGCTGCAGGGGCTTGGAGTGCCGCCCGCGCAGGGCAGTATCACGGTGCGCGTAGCCCCGGAGGAGAATGAGATGCAACATGAGAATAATAATTGACAATGATATGAAAAGAATCTTTACACTGATGCTTCTGTCGCTGGCTGTGGTGATGAGCGGCTGCGAGAAGGACAATACCTACGAAGACCCGGGGCTCGATGTCTCGCTCTACAACATTGCGGGCGTCTGGCGCCTCGCATCGTGGAACGACGGCACGGAGATGGCCGAGGGCAGCTACGTGTATGTCGAGTTGTCGTACCGCGACGGCAACGACTTCACGATCTACCAGAACCTCGACAGTTTCGGCCCGCGCCGTATTACGGGTACCTACAACCTCTATACGGACGATGCGCTGGGTGCCGTCATACGCGGCATGTATGACTATGAGAACGGCGACTGGGCGAGCTGTTACATCATCCGCGACCTCTATGAGGACCGTATGACGTGGATCGCCGTGGGTGACGAGACCAATGTCTCGGAGTATGTCCGCTGCGAGGCCGTCCCCGAGGAGATCCTCTCGCAGTTCGAGCCCGAGGAGGTGGAGGAGTAATCCCACAATGTGTTTCTGACGGTCCGGCGGAGTGTGCGGGCCGTATGCGATAGCGGCGCCGTCCCCGATGGGGCGGCGCCTTGTGTTTGCGGGTGCGACGTTTCGGGATTGCCGCCGCGTGAGGGTGGTGTTGCGCCGTGTCGCGGCGGGGGTGGCGGGACGGATGTGGTTTGAGGAGGGAGATGTATGGCGTATTTGTTACTTTTTGCCTATTTTTGCGTATCGAAACAGTCGAGATATTACGTAACGCTATGATAAGAAAAGTTTTGCTGGCCCTGTCGCTCGCGCTGGCGGCGGTCGCGGCCCGCGCCGACGAGGGGATGTGGCTGCCGAGCCTCATAGGTTCGCGCATAAAGGATATGCGCAGCAAGGGATTCCGTCTCACGGCCGAGGACATATATTCGGTCAACAGGGCCTCGATGAAGGATGCCGTAGTGCTCTTCGGCGGCGGCTGCACGGGCGAGTTCGTCTCGGCCGAGGGGCTGCTCCTGACGAACCACCACTGCGGTTACGGGTCGATACAGCAGCTCTCGTCGGTGGCGAACGACTACCTGACGGATGGTTTCTGGGCCTCGTCGCGCGAGGGTGAGCTGCCTGTGCCGGGGCTGTCGGTAAGCATCCTGGTGCGCATGGAGGATGTGACGGAGCGCGTGGCCGCGGGCGAGAAACCCGAGGATATCGTCGCCGCGGCCGAGAAGGAGGGGCACAGGGCCGACGTGCAGCAGATGTACTACGGCAACCAGCAGTTCCTCTTCGTCTACGACGTCTTCCGCGATGTGCGCCTTGTGGGTGCGCCCCCCTCGTCGATAGGCAAGTTCGGCGGCGACACCGACAACTGGGTATGGCCGCGCCATACGGGAGACTTCTCGGTCTTCCGCGTCTATGCCGACGCCGAGAACCGTCCCGCCGCCTACTCGAAGGATAACCGGCCCTACCGCCCGAAGCGTCACTTCACGGTCTCTACGCGCGGCGTGGAGGAGGGTGACTTCACAATGATATACGGCTTCCCGGGCTCGACGCAGGCGTATGTGACCTCGGATGCCGTGGAGTATGTGGCCGAGGTGTCGGACCCGATGAAGATAGCGCTGCGCACCGAGCGCCTCGACATCATCGCGGCGGCGCAGGCCGAAGATGCCGCCGTGCGCATACAGTACGCCTCGAAGCACGCCTCGATAGCCAACGCGTGGAAGAAGTGGCAGGGCGAGGTGCTGGGGTTGCGGCGCCTGGGCACCGTGGAGAAGAAACGCGCCTACGAGCGGCGCTTCGCCGCATGGGCCGCCCCGCGCCCAGAGTATGCCCACCTGCTTGACTCGATACATGCCGCCTATGAGGCCGTGCGCCCCGAATACTATATTGCGGAGTTGTACTCCGAGTCCGTGGGGGCGATCGAGGTCCTCTCGCGTGCGCAGGCCCTTGCCGGCACGCGGTCGCGGATGACAGATGGTGCGAAGTTTGCCGATCTTGCGGCCGGGACTCAAGCATCGTTCCTCAAGAACTACAACGCGGGGATCGACCGCGCCATAGCCAAACGCATGGTTGCCGAATTTATGGAGCGCATGCCTGCTGGCGAGGTGCCGGCGAAGTTCGCGGCGGCGGTGTCGGAGCATGGCGGCGTCGATGCCTATGTCGACTGGCTCTTCGACAACACTGTGCTGACACGCGACAGATTCTCGGCGGCGGAGTTCGACGCCGACCCCGTGGTGGGTATGGCCGCCATGCTGGCGCCGCTGCGGAACCGCATGGCGGCGGTGCGGGCGCGCAACATGAGCGACATACCTGAAGTACGCCGCTGGTACACGCCCTACATGCGGGCGCTGATGGAGTGGGATACGGACCGGGCCTTCTACCCCGATGCCAACCTCACGCTGCGCGTGGCCTACGGCTCGGTTGCGGGGTACGAGTATGCCGACGGCGAGTACCACGGCCCCGTCTCGACCCTCGAGGGCGTCATCGAGAAGGACAACCCCGACATCTACGACTACGACGTGCCGCAGCGCCTGCGCGACATCCACGAGGCGAAGGATTACGGCCGCTGGGGCTGCGACGTCGACGGCCGCCTGACGGTCCCCGTGTGCTTCATCGCCACGAACCACACCTCGGGCGGCAACTCGGGCTCGCCCGTGCTGAACGGCCGCGGCGAACTGGTGGGAATAAACTTCGACCGCACGTGGCGCTCGACGATGAGCGACATGGAGTTCGACCCCGAGATCTGCCGCAACATCGCCGTAGACATACGCTACGTTCTCTTCGTCATCGACCGCATAGGCGGGGCGTCGTACCTGCTGGAGGAGATGGAGATACGATAAACCCGCCAAAGAGAGTTCCCGATCATGTTCGAATCGCTGTTCGTTACGCACTCGGCCCTGCAGGCCATCGTCGTCATCTCGATCATCTGCGCCGTGGGGCTCATGCTGGGAAAGGTACACCTCTGGGGCGTATCGCTCGGCGTGACGTTCGTCTTCTTCGCCGGCATCGTGGCCGGGCACTTCGGCGTGACGATAGATGCGCAGATGCTGCTCTTTGCCGAGACCTTCGGCCTGGCGATCTTCGTCTATGCACTCGGCCTGCAGGTGGGGCCGGGCTTCATGAGCGCCTTCCGCGCCGGCGGCGTGCGGCTCAACATGCTGGGGCTGGCCGTAATAGCGTTGGGAACGGCGATGGCCGTGGGCTTCTCCTACGCCTTCGGGGTGCCGCTGCCCGACATGGTTGGCGTGCTGTGCGGCGCCACCACAAACACCCCGGCGCTGGGCGCCTCGCAGCAGACCCTCGCGCAGATGGGGCTGCCGACGGCGGCTCCGGCGTTGAGCTGCGCCGTGACATACCCGCTGGGCGTGCTGGGCGTGATTATCGCCATCCTGCTGATGAACCGCCTGTGGGTGCGTCCGGGCGACGTCGCGGCACCGAACGAGCAGCACGTTAACAATACCTTCATCGCCACGCTGCGCGTGCAGAACCCCGGTATCTTCGGCCGCGACCTGCACACCATAGCCGAGCTGGCGAATGTCCAGTTTGTCGTCTCGCGCCTGTGGCGCGACGGGCAGGTGATGCTGCCGTCGAACGACACGGTGCTGCGCGAGGGGGACCGCGTGCTGGTGGTCACCTCGCGCAAGGATATCGATACCGTGGAGGCGATGATAGGGCGCCGCGAGAGCATCGACTGGAACCGCGACAACGTCGACTGGAACTCGATCGACAGCCAGCTTGTCTCGCGCCGCATCATCATCACGCGTCCCGAGATAAACGGCAAGCGGCTGGGGTCGCTGCGCCTGCGCAACAGTTACGGCATCAACATCAGCCGCATCTACCGCAGCGGCATGGCGCTGCTGGCCACGCCCGACCTGATGCTGCAGATGGGCGACTGCGTGGTCGTGGTGGGCGGCAAGCCCGCCGTCGAGAAGGTGGAGAAGGTGCTGGGCAACGCCGAGCGCGAGCTCAACGAGCCGAACCTCACGGCCATATATATCGGTCTGGTGCTGGGCCTCGTACTCGGAGCCATACCCCTGACGCTGCCGGGGATCACGGTGCCGGTGAAGCTGGGACTTGCCGGCGGCCCCATCATCGTGGGCATGTTAATCGGCATCTACGGACCGCGCCTGCATCTTGTGACCTACACCACGCAGAGCGCGAACCTCATGTTGCGCGCCTTCGGGCTGTCGCTCTACCTGGCGTGCCTCGGGCTCGGCTCGGGCGGCGAGTTCTTCGAGACGGCGGTGAGTGCCGACGGCGCCCTGTGGGTGGGGCTGGGATTCCTCATCACGGTGGTGCCGACTGTCGTGGTGGGTGTCGCGGCCATGCGGTGGGCGCATGTCGACTTCGGCTCGACGTGCGGCATGCTCTGCGGCAGCATGGCAAACCCCATGGCACTGAACTACGCCAACGACACCATCGCGGGCGAGTATGCCTCGGTGGCATACGCCACGGTCTATCCGCTGTCGATGTTCGTGCGCGTGATCGTGGCGCAGCTGGTGCTGATGGTGTTTTTATAGGCGCAGGGGTTCGGCGACAGACTGCAGATGGAGTTTTTTGGCGAAAAATTTTGCAGATAATAAAATCGTGGCTATATTTGCACACCTTTTCGGACGTATGTGCATGCACGGCGTACGGAAAACCGCCTGCCCAGGTGGTGAAATTGGTAGACACGCTACTTTGAGGGGGTAGTGAACAATTAGGTTCGTGCAAGTTCGAGTCTTGTCCTGGGCACCATGAGCCGCGTCAGACGAATGTTTGACGCGGTTTTTCTTTTTCCGTGTCCGCACCGACCGCTTCTTCCGGCATCCCTTCAATATGTATGGAACGGAAGTCTCTGTCAGGACTCCGAATTTTCCGTATTCTTGCGAATCGGAGGCCTCTAAAAAACGGTTCCTTCTGTTAAAAGAGAGTTCCGGCCCGAATCCTTGTGTTCTGTCGGCACAGGATGGGGAAAATGCCCGATTCGGGATTTATGCAATCAGATATCCATTTCCGGGCTGCCGTTAAAGGTGGAAAATATTTCATTCGTAAATGTCTTGAATAACGGATTGTTATTTTTCCCTTTCATCCACAAAAGGCATACGGAAAGTATTTCCTTCTTGTTTTCTACGGGGATGGCTACACACTGACTGTTTTTCTCAATACTGATCGGTGTCAGCATTGAATACCAGTCCCCTGATGATATGAGGCTCAAAATAAGATTTGTGTCGTTTACTTCTATTTGCGGAACTATATTCACATTGTTTTTCATAAAGAAATGTTCCGTTATGCTCCTTGTATGTGTCCCCTTCAGCAGGGTGACGAAAGAGTATCTGCTCAGTTCATCGAACGTAAGTATTTTCTTTCCGGCAAGAGGGTGCCTTTTACTCAATATTGCAGCCAGATAGGTTGACGCAAGCTCCATGGATGATATTGAGGCCTGGAATCTTTTGGGTTTATAGGTCACTGCCATATCTATTTTATTGTTTTGCAGGCTATGTATAATCTCCTCAACCGTGGTAAACATAATTATGGTAAGCTTTACGTCCGGAAATTTCTCGGTATATTTCATTATACACGGATTCAATATTTCCATCATGCTGAATGTCACTCCGATGGTCAATTTGCCTCTGTAGATGTTGCTGTCGGCATTTATTCTCTGAATCCCATTGTCGATGCTTAAAACAGCCTGAAGCGCATACTCGCGAAATATTTCTCCGGTTTCCGTCAGAAACACCTTTTTCCCTATGCGCTCAAATAACCGGCAGTTAAGTTCCTCCTCAAGTTGTTTGATGCTGATTGACAACGCACTCTGAGTAACAAACAATGCTTTTGCCGCTTCTGTGAAATTAAGTATATCCGCAAGTTTTATAAAGTATTTTATTTGCGTGAGTTCCATAAAACAAATTTATGTATAGGATAAAAATGATTAATTATGCAAATATATCATTTCTGATCCGAATATGCTACTTTTGTCGAGAAATTAAAAAAACATAAAAAATGAAAGTTGTAGCATTCTTAAAAAACTGGAGTCTTATCATCGCAATCTTCACGGGAATAGCAACATATTTCATATATACGTCTATCCCTGCCCTGAACCCGACTCATCAGATGGCATCGAGAGCCGTTGAAATCATACAGCCCATACTGATTTTCGCAATGCTTTTCATTACATTCTGCCGTGTAAATCCCAGGAAACTGCGCCTGTGTAAATGGCATCTGTCGCTCCTTTTGTTTCAATGCGGAATGTTCGGTCTTATTTCATGCATACTGTACTTTTTACCGCAAACCGGATTGAGGGTGACCATGGAAGGCGCAATGATCTGTCTGATTTGTCCTACGGCAACCGCAGGAGCCGTCATTACCCGAAAACTCGGCGGCAACATAGCACATATAACAACCTACACCATCCTGATCAATATTGCCAATGCCATTTTGATACCCGTAATCGTCCCATTTATTCATCCAAATGCTGAAATGGATATCTTCAGTTCCACGATTCTGCTTTTGGGTAAAGTGTTCCCATTGCTGCTCTTGCCGCTTTTGGCTGCGATATTGCTCCGATACGTTTCTCCCAGGCTGCATTTCATTATTTCTCATTATCATGAATTGAGCTTTTATCTTTGGGCTGTAGCTCTTGCACTTGCAATGGCCGTTACGACACGGAGTATAATGCATTCGGAAGTTTCATTTGCCACGGAGATGTGCCTGTTTGCGGTATCGCTGGCCTCCTGCCTGATTCAATTCTATTTTGGGCGCAGGATCGGCAAGAGATTTGACGATCAAGTCACTGCGGGGCAATCCCTCGGACAGAAAAACACGGTGCTTGCAATATGGATGGGATATACGTTCTTTACCCCGATAACTTCTATAGCCGGCGGGTTCTATAGCATCTGGCATAATGTTATCAACTCATACCAGCTCTATAGGAAAAGGAAGGAAACCACCGGTTTATAATGTGGCTGTCACGATGGCGTGCGGACCGGTATGGTTCGCTTGTCAAAGCTGCTGCCGGGTACGGAACTCCTTGGGTGACAGACCTGTATTCTTCTTGAAGAAACGGCTCAGGTAGGAGGCGTCCGGGAAGTGGCATGCGGCGGCAATTTCGGCGATGGATAGTGCCGGATTGTTTAACAATACTTTCAATTCCGCCGTTAATTGTTCGTCGATGAGTGCCTTGGGTGTCTTCCCTCCAGATTGGGTTCCGGTAATATCATTGAGATAGCGTGGGGAGATGCAGAGTCGTTCTGCATAGAACGAAACCTGATGCATTTGTGCGGCATGTTCGTGTACCAGGTACATAAACTTGTGAAAAAGCTGTTGCTTCCGCGTATATGATTGAGCTGCGGATATGTATGTGTCAGGAATGGTGCTGAAAATCCACATCAGCATACTTTGCAGGAAGTTCAGTTCGATTCTTTCCCTGAAGGCGGAGGCGGGCTGTGTGAAAAGCATTTCTCCCAGGTCTATCCACAAGTTGATGTTTTTCCAGCTCTTTTCTCCATGATTGTATAGAGGAGATTCTTCCATGTAATTGAAATACGTCGTATCCAATGCAATGGCCGCCTGCAGGAAAACCTTTTTGGGATAGAGCAGCATCCGCACGCGGAAATCATCCGAGGCTTCCATTAACTGCATGATGCTTCCTCCCCAGAATATCAGCTCCGACATTTTGTATAGGCGAAATTGTTGCGCTCCCGTGGAAATGAGGCCTTCTCCGCAGGTGCATAACAGCTGTACGCCGCAATTAAAGTATAGCGGGGCTGATGCCAGCGCCTGCAGGTCGCCTTCCTCATAATGTATTTCGGGAAGGGCCGAAAGTAAGGATAGATCCATGGTTAATGTACTTTTTTACAACAAAAATAAGCGTTTTGGGGCATATAAAACCGCCTTTGTTCGTTTTTTGAAAACTATTCTGCTGTAAAAGGTATGAACTTCCTCCTTAATGTTGGCTAATTTTGCCACAGTTAAAAAGAGTATATTATGGCAAGAGGCAATTCTCAAATTTTCATTCTGGTATTTCTTGGAATGCTTACGGCTTTTGGCCCTTTCGTGATCGATATGTATTTGCCCACATTGCCGGCCATGACCGATTTTTTTCACGCAAATTCCTCGCAGGTGCAGTTGGGATTGACTGCCAGTATGATCGGGCTGGCCGTGGGGCAACTTTTTTTCGGCCCGCTTAGTGACAAGTATGGACGTCGTCTTCCATTGATTGCGGCCATGTGTCTGTTCCTTTTGTCTACGTTGGGTTGCATTTATTCCGGTACCATCATGCAGTTTGCAGGCTGGAGACTTATACAGGGGATGGCGGGTGCAGGCGGTATCGTCATCTCTCGTTCCATCGCCACGGATAAATACACGGGCAGGGACCTGGCGAAAATGCTGGCCATCATCGGGGCGATCAATGGCGTGGCTCCTGTGGCGGCTCCTATCGCCGGTGGGGCAATGGCCGGCAGCGTGGGGTGGCAGGGGATTTTCTGGACCTTGTTCGGGCTGGGGATCCTGCTGGTTTTCGGAAGCCTGCATTTCAACGAGACGTTGCCGGCGGTACGCCGTCAGCATACCCGCTGGGCGGATGTGTATAAAAATTTTGTCACGATTCTGAAGAACCGGCAATACGTCTGTTACATTCTTCAATATGGTTTCGCACAGGGAGTGTTGTTCTCCAATATTGCCTCGTCGCCTTTTATTGTGCAGCAGCATTACGGTTTTTCTCCGTTGGTATTCAGCGTTTGTTTTGGAGTCAATGCTATTGCAATCATGTTGTCTGCGGTTTCCGCGGTTAAGTTTGCCCATCCGGAGCAGGCGCTGTACAGAGGAAGCGCAGGTATGGTGATTGTCTCTTTCTTCCTCTGTTTGGCCCTTTGCGCGGATTGCAGTTTCTGGGTGTATGAGCTGCTGCTCCTTGGATTGCTTTCCATGCTGGGACTCACCTTTACAGCGTCCAATACACTGGCAATGGATAGTGAACGAGCCAATGCCGGTATGGCATCTGCCTTATTGGGCGCACTGGGATTTGCGTTTGGCGGAATCGTTTCGCCTCTTGTCGGGATAGGCAATATCATGGTGTCTACGGGGATAATGTTTTTTGTCGGCTCCGTGTGTGCGTTGGGCTGTACCCATATGGCCCTTCATCGGGTATTTTCGAGGGCAAGGCATTATAGAGGACAACGGAAGCCGTAATGGCTAAGGGGACTCTTTTGATCGCTGATGATAATAATTACCGGACGTTTCCGCATTCTTCTCCCCGCACGGCATTGCCGTGAAGAAAAAATTGCCATATTTGTTAAAAAAAACGACATATTGACAGATTAAACGACCCGATTTTTCCGTTGTATAAACAATATCTGTTATGTAATATTATACTACACACGACAATAAAAATACACACGACATGATCCAACCCGAAGGTTATATTTCACAGATAGTCGGACCGGTGGTGGATGTGACGTTCCAGCCCGATATGGCGGAGTTCCGGCTCCCGCCTATCAACGATGCGTTGGAGATCCACCTCGACGACGGACGAACGCTCATCGTGGAGGTGCAACAGCACATCGGCGAGCATACGGTACGCACCGTGGCCATGGACTCGACGGACGGACTGCGGCGACATATGAAGGCCACGGCGCTCGGGCATCCGATCTCGGTACCTACGGGCGACCAGATCAAGGGCCGTCTGCTTAATGTCGTCGGTTCGGAGATCGACGGCATGAAATCCCTCGACCGGAGCCATACCCTGCCCATCCACCGCGAACCGCCGAAATTCAACGAACTGGCAACCTCCCAGGAGGTCCTTTTCACGGGTATCAAGGTAATCGATCTGCTGGAACCCTATGTCAAGGGCGGCAAGATCGGTCTGTTCGGCGGCGCCGGCGTCGGCAAGACGGTGCTCATCATGGAGCTCATCAACAACATCGCCAAAAAACACAACGGATTTTCAGTATTCGCCGGCGTGGGCGAGCGTACGCGCGAAGGAAATGACCTGCTGCGTGAAATGCTCACCTCGGGCGTGATCCGCTACGGTGAGGAGTTCATGAAGAGCATGGAGGAGGGACATTGGGACCTTTCGAAAGTCGACTACGGAGAAGTGGCCAAATCGCAGGCCACGCTTGTCTTCGGACAGATGAACGACCCCCCCGGAGCCCGTATGTCGGTGGCCCTTTCGGGGCTGACCGCCGCCGAGTCGTTCCGCGACAGCAAGGAGGAGGGCGCTCCGAAGGACATTCTCTTCTTCATCGACAACATCTTCCGCTTCACGCAGGCC
Organism: uncultured Alistipes sp.; assembly: GCA_949283205.1. Lineage (GTDB taxonomy): Bacteria > Bacteroidota > Bacteroidia > Bacteroidales > Rikenellaceae > Alistipes. The sequence goes on from CASDSD010000017.1 coordinate 60,392, forward strand.
GGCTCGGAGGTTTCGGCCCTGTTGGGCCGCATGACCTCGGCTGTGGGTTATCAGCCGACGCTGGCCACCGAGATGGGACGTATGCAGGAGCGCATCACCTCAACCAAACAAGGGTCGATCACCTCGGTACAGGCCGTCTACGTCCCGGCCGATGACCTCACGGACCCCGCTCCGGCCACGACCTTCTCGCACCTCGACGCCACGACGGTTCTCAGCCGCAAGATTGCCGAACTGGGTATCTACCCGGCGGTCGACCCACTGGAGTCCACGTCGCGCATCCTCGATGCCAACATCGTCGGCGAGGAACACTACACCGTGGCCCAGCGCGTAAAGCAGATCCTCCAGCGCAACAAGGAGTTGCAGGATATCATCGCCATTCTCGGCATGGACGAGCTCTCGGACGAAGACCGCCAGACGGTCAACCGCGCCCGTCGCGTGCAGCGTTTCCTCTCGCAGCCATTTTCCGTGGCCGAACAGTTCACGGGCGTGCCGGGGCAGATCGTCCCCATCGAGGAGACGATCCGCGGCTTCCGCATGATCCTTGACGGCGAGGTGGACCACCTGCCCGAGCAGGCCTTCCTCAATGTCGGAACCATCGACGATGCCATCCGCAAGGGCGAAGAGCTCCTCGTCCGGACCGGACAGAACAAATAATCCAACCCGAAACAGTTACGCGCCATGACCCTGACCATTATAGCTCCGTGCGGTACGCTGTGCAGCACGTCAACCGACAAGGTTTCGTTCCCGGGGACGGTGGGACGTTTCACCGTGCTGCCGAACCACGCTCCGCTGATCGCCGGGCTCGCTCCCGGAGAGATCGTCTACTCCGCCAAAGAGGGTGACGTCCGCCTGCGGATCAAGAACGGATGCGTGCGCGTCTTCGAAAACCGGATTGAAGCCTGCGTCGAAAAGGCCGACGAAGGTGCCGGAAAACCGGAGGATGAACAATCATGAAATTGCTGAAAACATTTCTGAAAATTGTACTGCTGGCCGCCCTGCTCGTCCCGGCGGGCACGCTCCGGGCCCAAGAAACGGAGCAGGCCCCGGACATCAAGCAGATCGTTCTGGGGCACCTTGGCGACAGTTACGAATGGCACATCCTGTCGACATCCGACAGCGAATGGAGCCTGCCGCTGCCGGTCATCGTTCACAGTCCTGCAAGCGGCTGGCACTGCTTCTCGGCCGCCCGACTCCGTGAGGGGGCCGAATACGAAGGGCTGCGAATCGCCTCGGAGGGCGAATACGCCGGGAAAATCGTCGAACGACAGGACGACGGATCGGACCTCCGCCCGCTGGACCTCTCGCTGACCAAAACCGCCGCCGCCCTGGTGCTGAACTGCCTGCTGCTGCTCTGGATGGTGATGTCCGCAGCCCGCTGGTACCGCCGCAACAAGGCGACAGACCGGGCCCCGAAAGGTTTTGTCGGACTCTTCGAGATGCTCGTCACGGAGATTGTCGACGGGGTGATAGAGCCCTGCGTGGGGCCGCGTTACCGCAAGTTCGCACCCTACCTGCTGACGGCCTTCTTCTTCATCCTGGTGAACAACCTCATGGGGCTGATTCCCTTCTTCCCGGGCGGTGCCAACGTCTCCGGAAACATCGCCGTGACCTTCATCCTGGCGTTGGCCACGTTCCTCGCCGTCAACATCTTCGGCTCGAAGCACTACTGGAAGGATATTCTCTGGCCCGACGTCCCGGTCTGGCTCAAGGCCTTCCCGCTCATGCCGCTGATCGAGTTCGTGGGTATCTTTACGAAGCCCTTCGCGCTGATGATCCGTCTGTTCGCCAACCTGATGGCCGGACATGCCGTCATTCTCAGCCTCACGTGCGTGATCTTCGCCACGGTGAGCATGGGGGCCGCGATCAACGGATCGATGACCGTCGTGTCGGTCCTCTTCACGATCTTCATGTACTGTCTCGAACTGCTGGTGGCCTTCATCCAGGCCTATGTCTTCACGATGCTCTCGGCCGTCTTCATCGGACTGGCCCAGGAGGAGCC
>CASDSD010000018.1 GCA_949283205.1 uncultured Alistipes sp.
CTCGCTGCGCGCCATGCGCTCCGTAAGCCATGCCGCCACCGCCGTAGGGGTCTTCAATGCCGTATGCGCCACCATGTCGGCCACGCTCGTATCCTTGTCGTGCCCGATGCCCGTAATCACGGGCAGCGGCAGCTGCGCCACATACGAACAGAGCCTGTACGAGTTGAAACAGCTCAAATCGCTTGCCGAGCCGCCGCCGCGGATCAGCACCACGGCATCGAACTCGTCGGCACGCTCCGCCGCGGCACACAGAGCCGCCACAACCGACTCCTCGGCCGCAGCCCCCTGAACCACGGCATCGAACAACGTCACGCGGAAGGCATACCCGCCCTCGCGCAGCTCGTTGCGGAAATCGCGGTATCCCGCCGCCGCGGAACTCGACACCACGGCTATGCGCTGCACCAGAAGCGGCATCGGCGTCTCGCGGTTCATGTCCCACACGCCGTCCGCCTGCAGCCGCCGTATCGTCTGCTGCCGCTGGCGCTCGACCTCGCCCACCGTATACGAGGCGTCGAGGTCCACCACCTGCAGCGTCAGCCCGTAGAGTTCGTGGTACGACACCAGCACCCGTGCCAGGATCTTCATGCCCGCCTCGAGACGGCTTCCCGTCTCGGCCTCGAAGTATGACGAGAGCATGGCATACTGCGACCGCCAGATCACGGCCCGCGCCTGCGCCCTGGGTACGGCCCCGGCATCACCGCGACGTCCCGTCCCGGGCGCCTCGCTCTTCTCCACAAGCTCCAGATAGCAGTGCCCCGAGTAGTTCACCTTCATCTCGGCGATCTCCGCCGCGACCCACACCGGCATGGGCAGGGCCGTCTCCACAGCCCCCTTGATCCGGCGCTGCAACTCGCTCAGCGACATGTAACTCTCTCTCTCCATATCGAAAAAGGGGAGACCGCCGACGAACCGCTCTCCGATTCGACGGACCGCTCCCCTACAAAGATACGAATTCTATCCGAAAAAATTGTTGCCTCGGCGGCAGATATGACGGTCACACGCCACGGACGGCCCGCACCGCACACATACGGCATATCCGCCGCACCGCACGCGCCCCCGTCAGATCGCGATCTCGCGCTGTCGCGGCAGCGTGCGCCCCTCCGGCAGCGTTATGCGCAGCACGTGATCCGTGGCCACGCCCTCGCCATCCTTCATGGCGGGGATCCACCGCGGAGCCTCCTCGATGGCTTTCAGCACCCGCCGGCAGAGACGTTTGTCGGTAGCCTCCAGAATATCCCGCACGGTGACACTCCCGTCCGCCTCGACCCTGAAGCCTATCGTCACACGCGCCACGGGATCGCTCCCGGCCTCCCACTTGACCATGCCCGCAACGTAACGGCTGTACCCCGTCTGCACGCCGTCAACCTCGAAACGCGGCGGCGTATCGTATCGCAGCACGATAACCATCACGCCGTTGTTGGCCTCCTCGCCATATTCGGCTATGGTCTGCTCGTCGGCCGGCAGCAACGTGTTGGAGACTATATCCGAAGGGTCGATCTCCTTCACCTGCTCCTCGCTCATGCGCTCGCCGTTGACGATATAGAGCGGGGGTTGTTGCGCCCGCGCCGCAAAGAACGTCCCCAGCGACATGACCGCCGCCGCGGCCATCCGCACCACACTCCCTTTCATGCGACGGCCCCGGGGCCGTACGCGACTCTCTTCCTCGATATGCATCCCTTAAAGTTTGAACTTATAATCTATGCCGAAAACATGGTTGCACTCCTTCAGCAGCGACCACTCCTTCATCTCACCGCCCCCCTTGTACCGCGCCCGGTAGTCGCGGTTGAAGTGGACCATATAGTAGAAGTCGAGGCTGTTGTGGTTGTTTATCTTGTACCTCGCGCCCAGCCCGAGCCTCACGCGGTTTATGTAGTTGTCGCGATAGAAGGCGTCGGTCGTATAATCGCTCACGGGGCCCGGGGCGTTGAGCGTCGTATAGAGCTCGGCGAAAACATACGGTTTCCAGTGCGACTTCCGTATGTCATAGGCCACCTTCAGGCGTGAACGCAGCGTGATGAAGGGATCCGGCTTCTCGTAGCGGTTCGTCGAGTCGCTGCGGAACTGCAACCGCACGCGCTCGCGCAACGACAGCTCGAAACGTCCCAGCTCCAGCGTCCCCGTAACGTTGGCATTGAGACGGTGCTTGATGCCCCAGCCGTCCTCCAGATCGTTGTCGTTGACGAAGACATACTCCACACCCGCCTTGAGGCATTTCAGCGGCTCATACTCCACGCCCAGACCCGAGAGGATCTTGTCGACGGAGCCCCAGTTGTTTTTCAGACGCGCCTCCTCGCTCCATGTCAGGGCCCACTGCTTGCCGAGCGGGATCTCGAGAGCGGCGCTGAAGCGTGCCTGGATGTCATTTGTGGAGGTCTCGGTGAGAGGCAGGCTCTGTGCCCGGGCCGCACACACAACAGCGACGGCGGCCAATGTAACGAAAAAACGTGGCAGTAGTCTCATATCGGTCATTACGTTTATATGACAAATTTAACGATTAAATTTTGTAAAGAAATTGAAACGGATGAAATTTCAGCCGCCGGAAGAAAAATTACACCCTCCGGATGCACCGGCCCACACGACGCACGGCACATGCGCCGCACGCCGGGATCCCCGCAGCCGGCACGATGCCGCGGGGTCCGTATCCGTCATGCCGGGCGGCACGCAAGCCCCCTCGGCCGCCGATGCGGCGCCGGGAAGAGCGGCCGTCCGCGGCGTCAGTTGCCGCGATAGGTGGAGTACCCGTAGGGCGACAGGGTGATAGGCACGTGGTAGTGGTTCGAATCCCTGATCTCGAACACCACCTCGATAAAGGGATAGAAGGTATCCTGCGCCTGCGCCTCGAAATAGGGCCCCACGTAGTAGGTCAGCTTGTAGGTGCCGCGGCGGTCGCCCTGCGCCTCCGTCCCGAGCATCTCCCGCACGCGGCCGTCGGTATCGGTCGTGTGCTCCTCGAGCCGCACCCACTCGCCCTCCTTCTGCTGCCACAGCACGATCTTCACGCCGCAGGCAGGACGCCCCGTGCGAATATCGAGGATGTGGCTCGAGAGCCGGTAGTCTGTCTGCTGCGCCATGGCGCCGGCGGAGAGCAGTATCGCCGCCAAAACGGTGAAAACGAAATTCTTTCTCATGGTCATTCAGGTGTTTTTCGGTGTTTTTCGGTGTTTTCGGAGATACCCTCCCGATACCGCGCGCACGGCTGCCCGCATCGGCTCGCACCACGCTTCAGGAAGGATGTCGTTCCCGCGCCGCCCGCATCCGCGTGCCCGCATGCAGGCAGGCGCCGGAGCCCAAAAATAGGAAAAATTATTATACCGGCAAGCAAAACAGACCGCGCGGCCGTACGGAGATGCCCCTTTTGTCGTATATTTGCACTCAACCCGACGGGCGCCGCAGCATACCGCAGCAGAGCCCGCACGGTAAAAAACCGCACTGCCCCATGCACAGATATCATGTTGTCGCCGCAATCGCGCTGCTGATCACCGTTGCCCTCTTCCCCGCCGCAGCCCGCGGACAAGGCACGGCAAACGACAGCCCGCGGATTACGGCTGCGGAGTTCCCGCAGCGGCCCCTCACAATAGCCCTCTCGGCCGGACCCAACTTCAACCTCGGCGGCAGCCACGGCGCCGAATGGTTCGGCACGCGCCCCGCCGCGGCCATGCAGTTCGACCTAATGATGAACCTTCGCATCATCAACCGCTGGAGCGCATACCTCGACCTGGGCATCACCTTCTTCGAGACGCGGGGCGGCAGCGGAAATGACACCATCGGCGACCTCCTTGCGAAACTATTCTCGCCCGTGAGCCGCACGAAGCCCTCGGTCGGCATCGGCCTCGCCTGCACCCTGCCCCTCGGGCGGTGGGAGATAGCGCCCCGCGCAGGCGTCGGCATCTTCAGCGCAGGGGCGCAAAACAAAACGAAAACCGTCGGCAACACCACGGAACGGTTCGAAAAGGAGATATCCCCGCTCTACGTCAATGCCGGCGCCGGCGCCGGATACCGCCTCTCGCGCCTCTGCACCCTCTTCCTCGACGCCTCGTACCGCTGTCCCGTGCAGCGCGCCACGGCCGCATATACCGTCTCGCGCCCCGGCACCCCCGCAGAGACCGTCACCGCCACATCCCGATCATGGGCCCACGACCTCAACCTCTCGGCAGGCGTGAAGTTCCACATCGGGGCGAGAAAGAGATAAAGATGGAGATTCGCAATTTCTTGAGCATAACATCGAGGGCGGAACTGCGCGCATGGCTGGAGCGGAACCACCGCACGGCTGCCGAATGCTGGGTGGCGGTCAAGCGCGGCAGACCGAAGGAGGGCAATACCTTCTGGTATATCGACGCCGTAGAGGAGGCCATGTGCTTCGGCTGGATAGACAGCACCACAAAGAGGCTGCCCGACGGGACTACGGCCCAAAGGCTCTGCCCGCGGCGGCCGCGAAGCGTGTGGTCGGAGCTGAACAAGGAGAGATGCCGCCGTCTGGAACGGCTCGGGCTGATGACCGATGCCGGACGGGCCGTCCTGCCCGACATGTCGGACAGCGGGTTCAGCATAGACGGCGATATTTTACGGGAATTACACTCCGACCCCGCCGTGTGGGAGAATTTCAGCCGCCTGCCCGAACTCTACATACGGGTCCGCATAGACACCATCCGGATAAAACGCCGCCAGCCGGAACTATTCAGGAGCCGCCTCGACAAATTCATCGAGAACACCCGCAAGGGGATCATCTACGGCGAATGGAACGACTACGGAAGGTTGTAAAGGCCGTAAGGCAGCAATATCCCGACAAAATGCCGCTCACTTATAACCGGGCAGCACTCCCCGACTGCGCCGCAGCGGCATTGCCCGCACGGAGGCGCCCCGACAGGCAAATTAGACCTACGGATTTTTACATGCACGCATGCCGCTTGTTTCCCGCGCGATACGACGCATAAAACGGATCGGAACGGCTGAATATTCCGGTATTTTCGCAAAATCGATACCTGCGGGTTGAAATTCCGGATGTAAATTCCTAAATTTGGAGGATTAAAAACTCAAGCCATGCAAATCCGCAAAGCACAGGAAAAGGATATCGAAAGGATCAACGACCTTCTCTATCAGGTATGCATGATCCACCACAACGGCCGTCCCGACATCTTCAAGGCGGGCACCAGAAAATATACCGACCGGCAGCTGGTCGAAATCCTGAACGACGAAAAGACTCCCGTCCTGGCCGCCGTCGACGACAACGACACGCTCATGGGGTACGCCTTCTGTATCTTCGAGGAGGTCCGCGACAACAACATACTTGTGGACGACAAGTCGCTCTATATCGACGACCTGTGCGTCGACGAGCGCTACCGCGGCCAGGGCGTCGGCAAGGCCCTCTATCTGGCGGTCAAGGATTTCGCCGCGAAAAACGGATGCCGCAACCTCACGCTCAACGTGTGGAGCTGCAACACGTCGGCATTCGAATTCTACAAACGGTGCGGCTTCACGCCCCGAAAGACGGTCATGGAGCAGAAACTCGGCCTCTGACGGCCGCCAAACCGGCATGAGATGAAGATTGCACTGCTGCAAAGAGATATCGTGTGGGCCGACCCGCAGGCCAACATGCGCAGAAACGACGCCCTCTTTTCCGACGACGGGGGCGCCGACCTATATGTTTTCCCCGAGATGTTCTCCACAGGTTTCTGCACCGAGCCGGAGGGCATTGCGGAGCCGGCCCCGTCCGAGACCCTCCGCTGGATGAAGGAGAAGGCCGCACGGTACCGCTGCGCCGTTGCCGGCAGCGTCGCCGTCGAGGAGCAGGGGCGTTATTTCAACCGCTTCTACTTCGTCTACCCCGACGGCAGGAGCGTGCAGTACGACAAGCGGCATCTCTTCACCTTCGGCGGGGAGCATCTCAGATTCACCCCCGGCAGGGAGCGCGTCGTCATAACCTACAAGGGGGTGCGCATACTGCCGCTCATATGTTACGACCTGCGGTTCCCCGTCTGGTCGCGCAACCGGGGCGATTACGACCTTGTCATATATGTCGCCAGCTGGCCCGCCCCGCGGACGAATGTATGGAGACACCTGCTCCGCGCCCGCGCAATGGAGAACCAGTGCTACGTGGCGGGGGTGAACCGCTGCGGCAGCGACCCCGGCAACCTCTACGAAGGGGGCACCGTCATCGTAGACCCCGGCGGCAACGTCCTGGCCGAGTGTCCCGACGGGGCCGAGAGCTGCATAAGCGCCGAGATAGACCTCGACATCCTGAAGGCGGCCCGCGCCGCATTCCCCGTTCTCGACGATGCCGACACCTTCCGCATCGGGGAGTGAGCCCCGAAACCCGAAACCGAACCAACCGAATACAAATCGACAAGATATGACGCAGATAAAATTGCTGCTGGGCGACGAAGCCATTGCCGAAGGAGCCCTGCAAGCGGGGATAAAGGGAGTGTATGCATATCCCGGCACCCCGAGTACGGAGATAACCGAATACATACAGCACGCCGCGGCCGCCCGCGACAACGGCATACACTGCACGTGGAGCTCCAACGAGAAGACCGCCATGGAGGCCGCCCTGGGCATGTCGTACGCCGGATGCCGCAGCATGGTGTGCATGAAACATGTCGGGATGAACGTCGCCGCCGACGCCTTCGTCAACGCCGCCATGACAGGGGTCAACGGCGGCATGGTGGTAGTGGCCGCAGACGACCCCTCGATGCACTCGTCGCAGAACGAGCAGGACTCACGCTTCTACGGCAAGTTCGCCATGATCCCCACACTCGAGCCCTCCACACAGCAGGAGGCCTATGAGATGGCCGGGTACGCCTTCGCCCTCTCCGAGCGGGAGAAGCTCCCCGTGCTGCTGCGCATAACCACACGCCTGGCCCATTCGCGCGCCGCGGTGCGTATCGGCACCCAGCGGACGGAGCCGGCAAAAAGAGCCGTCGCCGACGACCCCTCGTCATGGGTTCTGCTGCCGGCGAACGCCCGAAGGAAAAACGCCGCGCTGACGGCGAAGCAGCCCCTTCTGGAGGCACTCTCGGGCGAAAGCCCCTTCTTCAGGGTACAGCTGTCGGAATGCCCCTCGGGAAAAGGCATCGTCACCTGCGGTACGGGATACAACTATGTGATGGAGAACGGCGCCCCGGAGGCCGGGTTCCACGTCATGAAGATCGCGCAGTACCCCGTCCCGGCGGAGCAGGTGCGCGCCTTCGTCGGCCGCTGCGACTCGATCCTTGTGGTGGAGGACGGACAGCCATTCCTCGAGGAGCAGCTGCGCGGCATCGTCGGCGGCGGGTATACGCTCAAGGGACGTCTTACGGGAGACCTGCCGCGGACCGGAGAGCTCAACCCCGACAATGTCGCAGCGGCGATGGGCATCGAGAAGAGACCTGCGCTGCGTGTACCCGAAGGGATCGTGCCCAGGCCGCCCGCGCTCTGCCAGGGATGCGGCCACCGCGACGTATATATCGCCCTCAACAAGGTGCTCGCCGACTACCCCGCGGCGAAGGTCTTCGCCGACATCGGGTGCTACACGCTGGGAGCGCTGCCGCCATTCTGCGCCATAGACACCTGCGTCGACATGGGCGCCTCGATAACCATGGCCAAGGGAGCTGCGGATGCGGGCATATGGCCGTCGGTGGCCGTAATCGGCGACTCGACCTTCACCCACAGCGGAATGACCGGCCTGCTCGACGCCGTAAACGACCGAGCCGATATCACCGTGGTCATCTCCGACAACCTGACCACCGCCATGACCGGCGGGCAGGATTCGGCCGGCACCAGCCGCTTCGAGGCGATATGCATTGCCCTCGGGGTGGAAAAGGAGCATGTGCGCGTCGTGGTGCCGCTGGCGAAGAACATGGACGAGATCACGGCGACGATCCGCGAGGAGATCGAATACGCCGGCGTATCGGTGATCATTCCGCGCAGGGAGTGCATCCAGACCCTCGCACGGAAAAAGCGCAAGGAAATGTCAAAAATCAATCGGGAGACCGCGAAATGAAAAAGGATATAATTCTTTCGGGCGTGGGAGGACAAGGCATCCTCTCCATCGCTACAATCATCGGCGATGCCGCAACCCGCGCGGGGCTGAACCTCAAGCAGGCCGAAGTACACGGCATGAGCCAGCGCGGCGGCGAGGTGGAATCGGGCCTGCGGCTGTCGGACACAGAGATACATTCGGACCTGGTGCCGCTGGGTTCCGCCGACATCATCCTGTCGATGGAGCCCATGGAGGCGTTGCGCTACCTGCCGTTCCTGCACGAGGAGGGCTTTGTCGTAACATCCTCGACGCCGTTCAAGAACATAGACCCCTACCCCGAAGAGACGGTACGGGAGGCCCTCGCCGGTCTCGACCGCGTGATCGCCATCGACCTCGACGGCATCACGCGCGCCAATGCCATCCCGCAGGCGGCCAACGTCGTGCTGCTCGGCGCCGCAGCCGGCGTCATCGGCATCCTTACGCCGGAACAGCTTCGGGAGAGCATCCGCAACATCTTCGCCGCGAAGGGCGAGCGGGTCGTCGAGATGAATCTGAAGGCTTTTGAAACAGGACGGGAATATGGCGGCAGACAATAAGGTTTTCTCGAAAGAGCTGGTGGACGAGATCGTCGCGCGGCTCAACATCGCCGACCTGGCCAACGCCACCATCGGGGAGGTGCTGCTCGTAGCCTCCGCGCTGGAGGAGAGGACCGGCATACCATTCATACGCATGGACCAGGGCTCTCCGGGGCTGCCGCCGAACCGTATCGGCATCGAGGCCGAGAAGGCCGCCCTCGACAGCGGCATCGTCTCGCAATACCCCGCGGCGGCGGGCGTGGCCGAGCTCAAGCAACAGGCGTCGCGCTTCGTCAGGGCATTCCTCGACATAGAGATCAGCGCACGGGCCTGTATCCCCACCACGGGCGGCGTGGCGGCGTCGTTCGCCTCGTTCATCGCCAGCACGCAGCGCATCGGGGGCAAGAACAAGGTGCTCTTCATCGACCCCGGGTTCCCGATACAGAAGTCGCAGCTGAAGATCCTCGGCATCGACTGGGTGTCGTTCGACATATATCATTTCCGCGGCGAGGCGCTGCGCGGCAAGCTGGAGGAGATGATGGCCGGGGGCGACATTGCCGCCATAGTATATTCCAACCCCAACAACCCGGCATGGATCTGCCTCGAGGAGTCGGAGCTGCGCATCATCGGCCAGATGGCCGACAAGTACGACTGCGTGGTCATGGAGGACATGGCGTACTTCTGCATGGACTTCCGCAAGGATCTCGGACACCCCTTCGAGCCGCCGTACCCGCCCACCGTCGCCAGGTATACGGGCAACTACATCCTCATGCTCTCGTCGTCGAAGATATTCAGCTACGCAGGCCAGCGCATGGCCCTGGCGTGCGTCTCGGACACCCTCTTCGACCGCCACTACGATGCCCTGGCGGCACGCTACGGCGACTCCGGCATCTTCGGCCAGACCTTCATCGCCTCGATCCTCTACATGATCACGAGCGGCTGCACCACTTCGACGCAGTTCGCCTACGCCGAGATGCTCAAGGCGGCCTGCGACGGCCGCATCGACTTCGTCGCCGACACGTCGGTCTATGCCGAACGCGCCGAGAAGATGAAACGCATATTCCTCGACAACGGGTTCCGCGTCGTCTACGACTACGACGTCAGCCGGCCCGTGGGGGACGGGTTCTTCTTCACCCTCGGCTACGGCGACATGAGCGGGGGCGAGCTGCTCAGGGAGCTGCTCTACTACGGCGTGAGCTGCATAAGCCTGGCCACCACCGGCAGCGAACAGAACGGCATCAGAGCCTGCACGTCGCGCATGCGCGAGGAACTCTATCCCGTGCTGCGGCAGCGCATGGAGTGGTTCCGGAAGGACCACCCGACACGGGAGTGACCGCCGCGGCGCGCAAAGCGACACAGCGGCCGGCAAGTGAATACGACCTGAAACGGATTGAAAACCTCAACAGTATATCGGAATGATATGGAATAAGAGCAAGGAGTGCATGAGCAGGGACGAGATGACCGACCTGCAGGGTAAACGGTTGCACAAACTCGTAGAACTCGTTTACCACAACGTGCCGTTTTACCGCGAGAAGATGCAGGCGCTGGATCTGGCGCCCGAGGACATCTGCAGTATCGAGGACATCGTCAAGCTGCCGTTCACCACGAAACAGGACCTGCGCGACAACTATCCCATCGGACTTCAGGCGGCCAGCCAGTCCGAAATAGTCCGCGTTCACGCCTCATCGGGCACCACGGGCAACCCCACCATCGTGGGCTACACGCGCCGCGACCTGGACATCTGGAAGGAGTGTTCGGCACGCGCCTTCACCTCCTACGGCGTGACGCGCGACGACATCTTCTCGGTAGGATACGGATACGGGCTCTTCACCGGCGGCCTGGGCGCACACTACGGCGTCGAGTACGTCGGCGCAACCGTCATCCCCACCTCCACGGGAAATACCGACAAGCACCTGCGGCTGCTGCGTGACCTCAAGATCACAGGTATCGCCTGCACACCCTCATACGCCCTCTATCTGGCGGAGGCGATGGAGCGTAACGGCATGACCCGCGACGACATCGCTCTCAGGGTGGGGGCCTTCGGCGCCGAGCCCTGGACGGAGAACATGCGCGAGGAGATCGAGGCGCGCCTCGGACTGCAGGCGTACAACCTCTACGGCCTGAGCGAGATCATCGGCCCCGGCGTATCGTACGAGTGCGAGTGCAAGCACGGCTCCCACATCTCGGAGGACCACTTCTATCCCGAGATCATCGACCCCGAGACCCTGCAGCCGCAACCGTACGGCACCACCGGCGAGCTGGTCTTCACCACGCTCACCAAGACCGGCATGCCCCTGCTGCGCTACCGCACCAAGGACCTCACGTCGCTCATCGCCGAGCCGTGCGCCTGCGGCAGGACGAACGTCCGCATGACACGCATCATAGGCCGCAGCGACGACATGCTCATCATCCGCGGCATCAACGTCTTCCCGTCGCAGGTGGAGAGCGTGATCCTCGACATGCCGGAGTTCGAGCCGGTTTACATGCTCGTCATCGACCGCATAAACAACCTCGACACGATGCAGGTGCAGGTCGAGGTGCGCAAGGACTTCTTCAGCGACGAACTCGGCGTCATGCTCCAGCTGCGGAAACGGCTGGCCGACAAACTCAAGAGCGTACTCTCCATCAGCGCCGACGTCCGCCTCATGGAGCCCAACTCCATCCCGCGCTCCGAGGGCAAGAGCGTACGCGTCATCGACAAACGACAACTAAAATGATTGGATTATGACTATCAAGCAGATTTCGGTTTTCCTGGAGAACAAGGGCGGCCGTCTGAACGAGGTGGCACGGGTGCTGGCCGCAAACGGCATCAACATGCAGGCCTTCTGCATCGCCGAGACGACGGATTTCGGTCTCATGCGCCTGATCGTGGAGGATGTCGACAAGGCCGTGAAGGCGCTCCGCGACGCGGGCTTCGCCGTAATCCTCACGGATGTGATCGCCATACACTGCAAGAACCGCCCCGGCGCCCTGTCGAAGATACTGGAGAGCCTGGCCGAGGAGAATATCTTCATCGAGTACATGTATGCCTTCGCACAGTCGGAGCGGGCCGATGTAATCATCAACCCCAACGACATGCAACGCTGCCTGCAGGTGCTCAAGGACAAGCATCCCGACATCCTGTAACGGGAACCCGCGTCGCAGGTGCCGCAGGCGCCGTGCGGGCGGCCCGTATCCCGGAGACGGAACGACGCCGCACCCTGCAGGGTGCGGCGTCCTGTTTCGTTCCGCACGCATCACACGCCGTGACGCGCCGCCCGTCCATTGAGCAATCGCCGAAATGCCCGCACATGCACACCACGGGCTCCGCATCGCACCGCAGGGTCACACTTCCCCCCTCTCTCGCCGGCCGCGGCAATGCGCACGGCCATCCGTAGGGGCCGCAGGGCATCTGCCCGGCCATCACACCATGGAGCGCAGCGAACGGTCGTCGAGGGTCTGGAGACCCTTCTCCGTTATCACCTCCTCGGTCCTCGGCGCATCGTCCGTACGGAATATGAGTATCCCCTTCCCGGCCAGCAGGAACGAATAGAGGTACGATATGCCGATCCCGGCCTCGCTCAACAGACGGACGGCATCCGCAGCCCGCCCCGGAATATTGTCCAGCTCGATGGCGAAGACCTCCGAGACATTGGCCGAGATACCGGCCCGATTCAACTCCTCCAGCGCCCGCGCCGGCTCGGCGCAGATGATGCGGTAGATACCGTATTCCACGGTGTCGGATATGGTCGAGGCGATAAGCTGGATCCGCGCCTCCTTGAAGAGCTCGAGCACCCGCAGCAGCGTCCCCGACCTGTTCTCCACGAAAATGGATATTTGTTGTACCGTCATGGCTCTATCTTTAGATTAACGTTTTACGCAAGTCCCGCACGCGCACCGCCTTGCCCTCCTGCTTCGGGAGCGAGCCCTTCGACACCAGCCGCACGACGGGCGTGATGAGGATCTCGTCCTTGAGCTGTCGCGTGATCTCTTTGGTAAGGGCCTGCAGACGGTGATAGTCGTCCGTGAACGCATTCAGCTCGACCTCGACCGTCATCAGGTCGTTCGCCTCCTCGTTGGTCAGAGTGATGAGGTAGTCGTTCCCGAGTTCCGGGAACTGCATCAATACCGTCTCGATCTGTATAGGGAAGATATTGACCCCCTTGAGGATCATCATGTCGTCGCTGCGCCCCTTCATGCGGTCCAGGCGCAGGTGGTGACGCCCGCAGGGGCATTCGCCAGGAAGGATGCGCGTAAGGTCGCGCGTGCGGTAGCGCAGCAGCGGCATCGCCTCGCGGTTGATGGTCGTCAGCACCAGCTCGCCGACCTCCCCCTCCGGCACCGGCTCGAGCGTAACCGGGTCGACGATCTCCACGATGTAGTAGTCCTCCCATATGTGGAGTCCGTTCTGCTCGGGGCATTCGAACGCCACGCCCGGACCGCACATCTCCGACATGCCGAACGAGTTGTATGCCTTCACGCCGAGCATCTGCTCGATGCGGCGGCGCTGCTCCTCGGAGTGTGGCTCCGCCCCGATGATGAGCGTGCGCAGGTGGGTGTCGCGGCGCGGATCTATGCCCATCTCCTCCATCACCTCGTAGAGCCGTCCGGCATAGCTCGGGATGGCATGCAGGGCCGTGGTCCCGAAATCGGTGATGAACTTTATCTGACGTTTGGTGTTGCCGGCCGCCGCGGGCACCGTGAGCATGCCCAGCCGCTCGGCCCCGTACTGGAATCCCAGGCCTCCGGTGAACATGCCGTATCCCGACGAGTTCTGGAAGATGTCGCCCGGACGCAGACCTACCATATAGAGGCATCGGGCCACGGCATTGGCCCACTCGTCGAGATCCCGCTGCGTGTGGAGGATCACCGTGGGCGTCCCCGTCGTCCCGCTCGAGGAGTGGAGGCGAACCACACGGCTCAGCGGCACGGCCGACATCTTGAACGGATAGCTGTCGCGCAGATCCTGTTTCGTCGTGAAGGGAATCTTGCCCAGATCGGACAACGACCGTATGTCGTCGGGGGTGATATGGCTCTCGGCGAAGCGTTTGCGGTAAAACTCCGTGTTCATACACTGCCTTATCGTCTTTTTCAGACGTTCGAGCTGCAGGACCTCCAACTCCGACCGTGAGAGTGTCTCGAATTCCGGATGCAGATACATGATATTACCATTTTTAAAAACCGTCATTGCGAAGTTATGCAAAAAAATGCGAAAAACGGCCGTGTGGCGGGATTTTTATTCACCGCAGCCCGCGATTCGGGGCCGAATAAGGGGGAAGGCGGGTGACGGCGGCCGCTCCGTCGGGAACGGACCGCCGAATGCACAGGGCCGAACGCCATCCGGAAGCGTTCCGCCCGTTTTATCCCGTACGGTCAAATCACAGGCAGCAGATGGCCCCAAACCATCTGCTGCCGCTCCCGTTTCGTATGGCAAACTAAAAATTGTACCCGGCCGAGATATAGAACGATCCGTTCCTGATCTTCGCATCGCCTTCCGTATAGGTTTTGGGCAGGTTGACGAAGCTCAAGTCGTACCCTATTCCGAAATAGATGCGTTTCACCAGTGCGCCCAGCGCTATCTTCATTCCCACATCCCCGCGTTTGAGGGCTCCGTTCGAACCGAACAGGTCCCCGCTCTGGGTCTGTCCCATGTAGGACTCCTTGAGCGTCCCCGATACTCCGAATGAGAAATAAGGACCCAAAGAGGGTTGGATGGCCCACGTGTCATTCAGGCTGAAGCGGTAGGCGAACATCACCGGGACCTCGACATAGGCCAGATTCATGGTGGAAGACACCCCCGAGCGGCTGATTTTTCCGCCCTTGAACTGCAGCTCCACACCCGGCTCAAAAAAGACGGGAATGTCGGACGAAAGCTGCAAACGGTACATGCCGCCCACATGGAATCCCAATTTGGAGTTGTAATTGGTCATGCTGGCGATGTTCACACCGGCCCGCACGCCGAAACCGTTATCCTGGGCATGGAGATTCAGCCCGAGAAAAACCATAACGAGAAACAAGTAAATCTTTTTCATGGCTCTAACATTTAAAAGGTGAATAATATGTTGTTTTTGGCTTTGACGATGTGAGAAACGGGGCGGCAAGGAACTTTACTGAGCGTTGTACCTGTGCTGGATCGCACCGCCTTTCCAGACGAAAGAGAGTTTCTTCCCGTTGGCAAGGCTTATCTCTCCGGAGATTTCATATCTTTCGCCCAGATTACCACGCTTTATCTCTGCAGTGCATGCCGTTATATCCCCATTATCGGACATATAACTCTCTGCCCTCTTGTCATTCTCGTACAGGAAGACATTGATACTCGTAATGCGCAGGTGCTTGTCCTCTTTACTCCCGTCCCAAGCGTAGGAGCCGGAGACAAGCAAGTCATAACACGTTTTACCGTTCTCCCCTCTCTCCAGTTTCGCAACCTCTTCATTCAGGCAGCAACATGCCATGCGGATAAGCCAGCCGGATCCCAGTTCGCCGTATCCGTTGACATAAAAATTGTCGGGATTGATACCTTCCCCAAAAAGACACATGTCATGGTAACTGAATTCGGAAACCGACGGATCGATGGGGCCCATTCTCAATGCACAGCCGCCCGTTATCCCTATGGTGTCCCCGGATGAAGCCGAAACATCGTCCTTGTCCTTGCTGCATGAGACCATCGTCATCGTCAATGCCGCCAGCATCACGAATCCAAAATAAAATTTTCCTTTCATCGCGTTTTTCATAATCAAGCAGTTTAAAGGTAAAACAATCCGTATCTATCCCCCGCGGGCCCACGGCATCAGCGCAGCAGCTGCATCTCCTGGTATTCGATTACCGATCCTATGTTGGGATTGAAGAAATAGCTGTCGGAAGAGAGTATCGTGCCGGCATCCGGCGTACTCCACACCTGCGTGCCGCTGCCTATGGGCACATCCACCACCGTGCCGTCGCTGCTCATGTAGGGGTTGACGCCGCGGATAGCCTCGCTGCGGAGCGCCGCCACACGGTCCTGCATGGCGCCTGTGCTCTCGTACATCGACATCTGTATGTCGCCGATCTCCGCGGCATTCTGCCGCAGCTGCTCGCTCAGTCGTGCGGCCTGCTGCCGGTTGCGGGCAATGCCCGCCCGCACCTCCTGCTGTATCCGGCCGATAGCCGACTGCTGCATGGAGACATAGGCCTGCACGTACCTCTCGTTCATCTTCAACGAGGCCTTCATGCTCTCCGTCTCCCGAATGGCCTCATCCAGCCCCTTCTCGTCTATGGCGGTGCAGGTGGTGAGCCCAATCACCTCCCACATACGGCGGTCGATGGTGCGCATGGTGCCTTCGGGCATACGGATGTCGAGGATGAAAAAGCAGGCGTTCAGGGCGTGGAGCAGCTTCCGGCCGTTCCGGAGCGTGACGGAAAAGACTACGATGGCGGCATCGGAACGGGCATCCAGTATCTGTGCGAAGCCGCTGCCCATGACCGACTGCGCCAGCCCCTGCCGGAACTGGTCGAGGCGTATCCGCCCGAACTGGTCGGCACGCCGGCGGAACGCCTCCGGCACCTTGTCATATGATGCCGCCTCCACGACCTCGACGGACTGCGCATCGGGGAACTGCGACTCGGCCACATGGCGCAGATACTCTTCGGCACCGGTATAAGGGCGCTTCATGCTGCGCAGCAGCGGATGGCGCTGTCCCGCGGGCACGCCGTCGTTCTCGTCATAGTAGGGACGGCACAGTTCCGTGTAGAAGCCCAGCCGTCGCACGCCGTCGCTGCCCTTGATCTGGAAGCTGATGCTGCCGTTGCTCTGACGGAACTCCTCGATGTCCATCTTCCCCACCAGCTGCCACCCGGGCAGGCAGTCGATGGTGAGCGCCTCGGCATTCCGCAGGTAAGGGTCGCGCAGTGTGACCCTGCGCTCCTCGTCATAGACGGTGGCAGTAGGTCGGCGTTCCTGCATCGTCTCGGGAGACGCCCCGTCGGAAGAGCGCTCCACGCGGCCCGCCATTCCGCACCCGACGGAGAGGCAGACTGTCATTATAAACGTCGTGTACATCTTACCTTTCATTCCTTCATCTATTGTAAATGTGATGCCGGTGTCTATCCGCAGCCGCGGCTCCGCTCCCTGCTCCCGGCGGCCGGACAGCAATCCCTCCGCCAGACCGCCGGTCCCAAAGGAAGGCCGTTTCCGGCCCGGCTGACTTAAAGATATGGCATAAGTTTCTTATTTACAACAGACTGAGTTGCGCCTTTACGCGAACGGCCCGGACATTTACACGAATCTGGTCACACCATACACGAACGGGAATTTTTTTTCGCGGGAGTTGCGTAAGATTGGAATTGTCGGCGGGAAAGGATATATTTGTAAACGGAGACCCTTGCAAAGACCCTCCCCGCATGGATAGGAAACGCCACATCCTGTTTTGTATGCTCGCCGTGCTGGCGGTCCTGACGTCGGGCGGTGCCGCGGCCGCCGCAGAACCCGCCGCCGTCACCTCGGAATACGCCCGCCGACAGTACACCACGCAGGACGGCCTGCCGCAGATGCTCACGGAATACATCTGGCAGGACGCAAAAGGCTATATTTGGATTGGCACATTAAGCGGCTTCGTACGCTACGACGGATTCGAGTTCACACCCTATCTAAAAGGAAAACAGGAGAACATCCTTTCCTTCTGTTCCGGAACGGACGGCAGTCTGTGGGCCCTCGGCTTCAGGCGCAGGCACGTGGTGGACAGCGAGGGGAGGCTGCGCACGCAGCCGCTGGACGAACGCGGGATGCAGCTGAACAACCTCAACGCCTACTCGCTGCCGCCGGGGCTGGTGCTGCTGGAAAACGAGCAGGAGCGCGGGCGCGAAATCTGCCGTCTGACCGCCGAAGGGGTTGAAACGATCCTCAGGGCGCCCGAGCTGGACAGCATGGACATCTGCCGCAGGGTCTATCTGGACAGCGTCTCGCAGACATTCTACATCCCCACCGCCCGCCGCGTCTGCCGGATAAGGGCCGACGGGACCGCCCTGCCGCCCATAAGTGTTGCCGAACCCTACTCTCTTCTGAGGGACGGGGCGCGGCTCTACCTCTTCGCCGCGGACGGCATACATGAGGTGGAGGGCGACAGCGCGCGCCTGGTCGCCGCCTGCCGTTTCCTTGCGCCCGACTACGGCGTGGCCGCCTGCGCCGACAGCAAGGGGAACATCTTCATTCACGACGCCCACAACCTGTACCGCATGTCGAAGGAGGGCGGCGTCAGGCATATAGTGGACGGCATCAACCTCATCCGCCACATGCGCATCGACCGCGAGGGGAATCTCTGGCTGGCCACATACCAGGGTGTCTACAACTTCTTCCAGCTCAATTTCGAGAACCACCGCCTGAACGACCGCAACGATATCCTGCGCGCCATCGACGAGGACGCACGGGGCCGCCTGCTGGCCGGCACCCTGAACGGGCGCCTTCTGTGCGGACGCAATGCCGCCGAACTGCGCCCCGTCCGCTATCCCCGCGAGGCGGAGAACTACTTCCTGCCCCGCACGGCCCGCATAGGGGAGACCACCTACCTGCTCGGCATGGGCGACGTGCTGGCGTGCGACGGCGACAGGCGCCGCTGGCTCGGGCTGCCGCGCCTCAACTACCAGTTCCTCGACAGCCACGACGACAGTCTGTTCGTCGCCACCCGCCAGGAGCTATACATCACCGACGCCCGCGGCCGCATCCTGCAGAGCCACGAAGGGCTGCGCGGCCTCTTCTGCGCCTGCCCCGACGCCGAGGGCGACATCTATGCGGGCACCGCCTACGGCGTGGTGCGCCTGCACGGCGAAGAGCGTAGGAATATCATCATGTCCGACAGCAGCGTCTCCTGCACGGCCATGACCGTAAATCCATACGGCGAGATACTCTTCGCCTCGGGCGAGAGCCTCTACACCGTACGCGGCGACTCCGCCGTACTGGTGCAAAGCTACGGTAACCCGATACGTTCGATTCACCATACACGCGACAACTTCCTCATCGTGGCCGTCACAGACGGGATATACATCACCGACAACCGCCTGCTGCAGACCATGTTCTTCAACCGCTACAACGGGTTCACCGGCATCGAGCCCCTGGCCGCACACATCGCCGAGACCGGCGACGGCACCGTATGGATCCCCTGCGTGGACCAGGCCGTATCGTTCCATCCGCACGAACTGGTCTATCAGTACACCACGCCCAAACTGGAACTGCTCGCCGCGCAGGTCTCCGCCGACAACGTACACTGGCAACCCGCACCCGCCGGCACCGACGGCCGCATACGCGTGGAACACGGACTGCGCAACCTGCGCTTCTCATACATCGCCATCTCCCATTCCGCCACCGGGAACATGCGCTACCGTTACCGCCTGCAGGGCTTTCAGGAGCAATGGTCCCAGCCTCAGACGGCACGCGAGGTGCAATTCAACAACCTGCCGCCCGGCCGCTACAGGCTGGAGATATCGGCCCTGCTGGGCAACATCTCGTCGGACACCGTCGCGGTGGATATCCTTCTGCTGCCCGCCTTCTGGCAGCGCGGGTGGTTCTGGCTGGCCGCGGCATTGGCGCTGGGCGGCAGCATATGGACTCTGGCATACGCCTATTACAGGCGGCGCAACCGCCGCAAGATGGAGGAGCTGCAACGCGAAATCAAGCTGAACAATCTGCTTGTGAAATCCATCCGCCTGAAATCCATTCCCCACTTCAACGCCAACGTGCTGGCCGGTATCGAATACTTCATCCAGACACACTCGGTCACCAAGGCCAACCACTACCTGTCACTCTACTCGCGCTTCTCCAACTCAACCCTGCTGGATGTGGACAAGCCCTCGCGTGCCATCGGCGACGAGATACAGTACATCAGTCTCTACCTCTCGCTGGAGCAGCTGCGATACGGCGACAGCCTATCATATGACATACGCGTGGCGCCCGACGTGGACACCGGCATACAGGTGCCCAACATGATACTGCACACCTACTGCGAGAACGCCGTGAAACACGGGCTGCGCAACAAACAGGGGAACGGTCACATAGAGATCGAAGTCACCACACGGCCGGGCGGTATCAACATCGCCGTCACCGACGACGGCGTGGGACGCGAAGCCGCCGCCGCCCTCTCCGCATCCTCCACGAAACAGGGGCTCAGCATCATGGAGCAGCTGTTCGAGCTATACAACCAACGCAACGACAGACACATCGTGCAGACCGTAACCGACCTCAGGACCCCGGACGGCCGGGCCTGCGGCACACGTTTCGAGCTGTACGTACCCGACCGCTACAACTATTTCTGACCCGACCCGCCAACCATGAAAAACTACCGCGCCATCATCGTCGAGGACGAGCAGCTGCCACGCCTCTCGCTCCTCCGGAAACTGAACACCTACCACCCCGACATCGAGGTGGTGGAGTGCTGCGAGTCCTACGACGCAGCCCTCACCGCCATCCTGCGACACAGGCCCGACATCCTCTTCCTCGACATCCAGCTCCAGGGGCACACCACCATGGAGCTGCTGCGCGAACTGAAGGAGGCCATACCCCTGCCGCACATCATCTTCACCACCGCATACAGCAACTCGGAGTACCTGCTGCAGGCCATCCGCTTCGCCGCCGCCGACTATCTGCTGAAACCCGTGAACGTGGCCGACCTGGCGAAGGCCATTCACCGTATCGAGGAGCGCGACGCCACGGCTCCCGACCCGCACCCCGAAACGGAGTCGGGCAAGGTACCCTTCCGCACCCTAAACGGCACCCTCTATGCAGGCAGGGAGGAGGTGGTCTACGTGCGTGCATGCGGCAACTATTCCGACATGATGCTGGCCGAAGGCGAGGAGATCGTACTCGAAAGACTCGGTGTAATAGAAAGCAAACTGGGCGAGAGGCACTTCATCCGCGCCGGGCGCAACCTCCTGCTAAACCGGGACATGATATACAGGGTCAACCGCCGGCACAAGAGCTGCACCCTGCGCACTCCCGGCGGGCAGGAATACAGCGTGGAGCTGTCGGCCGGAGGGTTGGACGCGGTGGAAAGGAGGTGACAGCCATGCGGCACCACGCCCGCAGACGGCACGGGTCCTCGTCTGTCACTCCGAGAGATACATGCTGAAGAACCGCCATATCTCGGCCCCGGTATCCATCACGTCACCGGACCACGAGTGCGTGCCTCCCTCTATCTCGTAGAGCCACACCTCGCGGCCGTCGGTGCCGCCACGGTACCTGTGGGCCGTGACGCGTAGCCCGCTACTGCCGGCCGGCAGCTCTTCCCGCTCCTCGTATGTGCAGCGGTTGACCGCGGCCCAGTAACCCACGGCCAGAGGTACGGCGATATAGGCTCCCCAGCCGCCCTCGTTGCGCGGGTCCCCCTCCCAGAGCGAGGTCCTGTCGGCCGTGCCGTGCAGCTCCATGAGCGGGACGGGCCTCACGGCCTCCAGCTCGCGGTACATCCACTCCAGGGTGAGCCCCGCTATCGGGGCCACGGCGGCAAATACATCGGGCCTGCGATAGGCCATAAGATAGCACATCTCCCCGCCGTTGGAATGGCCCGTGCAGAAGACGTTTCGGGCATCGAGACCGTACTCCCTCACCAGATGGCGAGCAAGGCTGCAGATGAAATCCACGTCGTCGGTCCGCAGCCCCTCCTGAAACGGGTATCCCACATTCCAGCAGGCATTCCCCCGGGCATCCTCCGCCCCCTGCGGGAAACAGGCCGCAAAGCCGTACCGGCGCGCGGCATCGATGATACCGAACGCCTCGGGCGAGGCATGGCCGCCATAGCCGTGTAGCATAACCACAAGGGGCCTTCCGGCCGCGAGGCCGTCCGGCACATAGAGCCGGTAACAACGTTTCATACCGCCGTGGCGGAATACGAAAAGGGAGTCGCCGTCCGTTCCGCGGCCCGCGGCGGAGGCCGACAGCACGGACAAAAGGAGAGCTGACAGTGTCAGCAGGAATTTTCTGGGCATGGTCGGGAATTTAGGTTGTTTCACTTGCAGCCGCGGCCTGCGCCGCAACCCACAATGATAAGCATAATAATGCGAAATCGCAAGCGCTTGGTTCACCCCAGCAGGGGGAAGCGGTATCCGGCGGGAAGTGGTATTCAGCCGTCCTGAATGGGTCCCGCCTCAACTCTTACATACCGAGAGAGGGATCAGCCGGACTCCATCCGCCTTTTCCCCCGCCCGCTCGCCGCGGAAGGGGGCTTTTGGGGACGGGTTGTCTGCTAAGGGCTGTACTTAATTTGATTAATCAAGGCGATCAATTCTTTTTATATTTTCCGCATTTTTATAAATTCGAAGTCGGTCCTGATTCTCGGACGGCAATAAATCTTTTTTCCAGAAAAATAGCACTTGTCGTATAGTTTTTCGGGCGGTTGCTTGTCTAATAGATAAACGAAGTGAAGATGAACACAAAAGAACAACGATTCTCAAAACTGGTCAAGGAGTATGAACAGACCATATACGCTGTCTGCTATATGTTCTCCCATGATGCCGAGGATGTGGACGACTTGCATCAGGAGATCCTTATACGGCTATGGCAGGGATACGATGGGTTTGAGGGTCGCAGCGATATAAAAACATGGATTTACCGCGTGGCATTGAACTACTGCATCAATTTCAGCAACAAACGCAAACGCGAGCAGACAAAGCATACGACGGAAGGAAAGTCGGACACCTCCGACAACGACCTCGAAAAACGAATGCAGATCAAACAGCTCTATCAGCGAATCAATAAGTTGGGATTTGTCGACCGAAGCGTCATCTTGTTGTTGCTTGAAGGCCTGAGCTATGAGGAGATAGGCGCAATCATAGGCATTTCGGTCAAGAATGTATCCTTCAAGTTGGTACGCATCAAGGAGCGACTAAAAAATGATTAACGTATAAAATAGTATGGATATGGAACGCAACATAGTAGAAGAACTTGAAGAACTGAAAACCGGTTACAACGCGCTCAAAGCACAGATGAAGCAACAGGAGCGTCTGAACGAGCGATTCTTCAAAGCAGCACGTCATCGTCCGGTGCAAGCCGTGAACAAGAAGATTCGGAATCGCATGATTCTCGATGTATTGACCTTACCCATAATCTGGATTATCTGTATCGCTACCCACTGGCCGTTACTGTTCGGTGTGCTGGTATCGCTGTGGACGATGACCGACCTCGGTGCCACAATCTGGATCAACCGCAAACTGGGCATGGATCATCTGCTTGATGGCGATACGCGGACAGTCACACACGCTATAACCTCCTATCGGCGCTTCTACCGACGTGCCCTGACCATCAGTATCATCCCTTGCATCGCGATGATCACCTATATCTTCATTGAACTTCTCGACCGCGTCGAAACCTCGGCAAACCGCAACCTAATCATCGTAATAGGTATCGCATACACACTCGCTGCCATAATTATCACAGGGGTGCAATACCGCCGCCACAACAAAGCCTGCGACGACCTGCTCAACGAGTTTGAAGAGTAGTAAGCGTTTGCCGTTGCCGGGTAGTCATATTCAGCGGCAAAGAAGTATTGAACAAACAAACAATCAGGCAGTCAAGTGTGCTTAAAAAAATGAGGATGTTACGATGGGTAACATCCTCATTGTCTGACCGAGAGAAGGATCAGCCGGATTTCATCCGCCTTCTCCCCGCCCGCTCGCCGCGGAGGCCCTTGCACCTCCTCGCAAAAGTCCGGCAGGCTTCGCCCGCCGTACTTTTTCCGTACATGCCCCCCCCCGAAAACTACGTTTCCGAGAGGGTACATATACGTAAAAAGCCGAACCTGCAGTTCGGCTTTTGCTTCTGGTGCGGAGAGAGAGGCTCTCGAACCTATACATTCAAGGAATATCATAAAATTACAAATTACTGATAATCACACACAATTTGGAATACATAGTAAATCTAAATCTTTCTGAATATCTTTTGCTATTCCAAATATTGGGTGTATATTTGGGTGTAGAATTTCAAACGCACCCAATTATGAATATCAAACGAAACATCATTTTTGCATTGGAAAGCCGGAAAAAGAACGGTGTGCCAATTGTGGAGAATGTCCCCATCCGTATGCGCGTCATATACGCAAGCCAGCGCATTGAGTTTACAACGGGTTACCGCATCGATGTAGCCAAGTGGGATGCTGACAAGCAGCGAGTAAAGAACGGGTGTACCAACAAATTAAAGCAAAGTGCATCCGAAATAAATGCGGATCTGCTGAAATACTATGCCGAAATTCAAAATGTGTTCAAGGAGTTTGAGGTACAGGAAACCATGCCAACCACCCAACAACTAAAGGATGCGTTCAACCTACGGATGAAGAATACCAACGAAGAACAGCAGGAAGAAGCACGGATAAGTTTTTGGGAGGTGTTCGATGAATTTGTAAAAGAATGCGGCAACCAGAATAACTGGACTGAATCCACATACGAAAAGTTTGCAGCCGTTAAAAATCACCTCAAGGAGTTCAAGGAAGATGTGACCTTTGAGTATTTCGATGAGTTCGGTTTGAACGAGTATGTCAATTTCCTGCGAGACAAAAAGGATATGAGGAACAGTACCATCGGCAAGCAAATGGGATTTCTCAAATGGTTTTTACGGTGGAGTTTCAAAAAGGGATATAACCAGAATATCGCATACGACACATTCAAACCTAAACTGAAAACCACTTCCAAGAAGGTAATCTTTCTTACATGGGATGAGCTGAACAAACTTAAAGATTATCAAATACCGAAAGACAAGCAATATCTGGAGCGTGTCCGGGATGTTTTCCTCTTCTGTTGCTTCACAAGTCTGCGATATTCGGATGTCCGTAACTTAAAGCGAAGTGATGTCAAGTCCGACCACATAGAAGTTACCACCGTTAAAACGGCAGACAGTCTGAGTATTGAACTGAACAAGTACAGTAAAGCCATACTTGAAAAATACAAGGACATTCATTTTGAAAATCACATGGCACTGCCAGTCATCAGCAATCAGAAGATGAATGATTATCTAAAAGAACTGGGAGAACTGGCAGAAATTAACGAACCTATACGTGAAACCTACTACAAAGGAAATGAGCGTATAGATGAAGTCACCCCGAAATACGCATTGCTCAGCACACATGCAGGAAGAAGAACATTCATCTGTAATGCGCTGGCTCTCGGTATTCCAGCACAGGTTGTAATGAAATGGACAGGGCACAGTGATTATAAAGCCATGAAGCCTTACATTGACATAGCAGATGATATTAAGGCTAATGCAATGAACAAGTTTAACCAACTCTAAAAGTATCAGTCTGTTTCACAGATTATCCATTATTAGAGTTATCTTTGTTAAGTAATAATTAGTGATATGGAAAATAACAACGAACATAATATAAAGAAAGGTCATTTTGATGCCTTTGTCCATGCTGTCGGTTCGGAAATAGAACAGGCACAAGTCCGGTTAATTACCGCAGCCAATGCCCAAATGTTGTTCCATTACTGGAAAATGGGCAACTATATACTGTATCATCAAAACCTGCATGGGTGGGGAGGTAAAATTATCAAGAAGTTGGCGCAGGCAATCCGATTCAATTACCCGGAAAAGAAAGGATATTCGGAGCGTAATCTTACTTATATGTGCCAGTTTGCCCGTTTATATCCGTTAAATGTACTTCGTAGTTTTATTGAAGTAGATTCAATACTGTCAGTCCCTAATATTCAAAACATTA
>CASDSD010000019.1 GCA_949283205.1 uncultured Alistipes sp.
CCGCGTATCCACGGGTCCCACCTCCACGGCAAGCGTATCGGCCGCCTCGGGCTCCGCCTCGATGAAGCCCCGGGCGCGCAGCAGCGCCCTGTCGTCGGGATCCGCACCCCGGAAGGCGCGGTACATATCCATGCCGCTGCGGGTGCCGCCCCGCGAGAGGATCTCGCGGCGGAACCGTCCCGCCACCTCGCGGCTGAAGAGGTCGCCGCTCTCCACGAAGGCCTGGAAGGCATCCTTGTCCAGCACCTCCGCCCAGATGTAGAAGTAGTATCCCGAGGCGTAGCCGCCGTCGAAGATGTGGCTGAAGTAGGGGTAACGGTAGCGCGGCGCTATCTGCGGGATCAGCCCCCGCCGCTCCGTCAGCGCCGCCCGCTCGAAGGCGTTCACGTCACCCACCTCGCCGTCCGGCAGCGAGTGTATGTCGAGGTCCGACAGCGCCGCCGCCACCAACTCCGTCGTGGTAAAACCCGTATTGAAGAGTTTGCTGCGCTCGATGGCCGCGATCATCCTGTCGGGCATCACCTCCCCCGTGCGGTAGTTCACGGCGTATTGGCGCAGCAGCTCGGGCGACAGCGCCCAGTTCTCCATGATCTGCGACGGCAGCTCCACGAAGTCGCCCTCGACATCGGCCAGGCCGCGGTAGCGCACCTCCGCAAAGAGGCTGTGCAGCGCATGCCCGAACTCGTGGAAGAGCGTCTGCGTCTCGTCGAGCGAGAGCAATGCCGGCGTGCGCCCCGACGGCGGCGTGAAGTTGCACACCACACTCACCACGGGACCCACACGGCGACCCTCCGCATCGTATGTCTGCTCGGTGAAGGTGCCGCACCATGCGCCGCCCTGCTTGCCCGCGCGCGGGTGGAAGTCGAAGTAGAGCAGGCCGAGCGTCGTGTCGTCCGCATCCAGCACCTCGTACGCCTCGCACTCGTCGTTGTAGAAGGGCACCGTGGCGGGACGGAACGTGATGCCGTAGAGACGGTTGGCAAGGAAGAATATGCCCCCCTTGACGTTGTCCAGCGAGAGGTAGTCGCGCACCTCGCTCTCCGAAAGGTCGTAGTCCGCCTCGCGCACCTTCTCCGCATAGTACCACCAGTCCCACGGCTCGAGCGTCGCATCCGACCCCTCGTCGCGCCGCAACAGCGGCTCCATGCGCGCCACCTCGGCACGGGCGCGCTCCAGCGCCGGCGTCCACACCTCGTCCAGCACGGCATATACCGCCTCGGGCGTGCCCGCCATCTCGTACGCCGTGACGTACGCCGCATAGGTGTCGTACCCCAGCAGCCGCGCCTTCTCGCTGCGCAGGCGCGCAATCTCCGCAACGACAGCCTTGTTGTCGTGTTCGTCGTCGTGGTTGCACCGCGTGAGGTAGGCCTCGTATATCTCGCGCCGCAGCTCGCGGTTCTTCGCATTCGTCAGGAAGGGGATCATGCTCGGCTTGTCCAGCGTGAAGAGGTAGCGCCCATTGCGGCCACGCGCCTCCCCCGCCTCCAGCGCCGCATCCCGCACCGCGGGCGGCAGCCCCACAAGGCTGTCTACCGCCACCTCCAGCGTATAGGCGTTGTTCTCCGCAAGCAGGTTCTCCGCAAAGGTCACAGCAAGCGACGACAGCCGCCCGTTTATCTCCTTCAGGCGCGCCTTACCCTCGGGGTCAAGAAGAGCCCCGGCACGCACGAACCGCTCATAGGTCTTCTCCGTCAGCCGCAGCTGCTCGGCATCCAGCCCCGACTCATGCCGCGCATAATGGACCGCACGCACCTTGTCGAACAGAGCCTCGTTCATCAGCACACCGTCGTAGTGCGCCGTCATGCGCGGCGTCATCTCCGCCGCCACGGCCTGCATCGCCTCGTCGGTGTCGGCGGCGTTCAGCATGCCGAAGATCGTCCACGTGCGCGACAGTATGCGCCCCGCATCGTCATAGGCTCGGATCACGTTGTCGAACGTCGGCGCCTCCTTCGACGACACGATGGCGTCGATCTGCTCGTCATGCAGCGACATGCCCCGCTCCAGCGCCGGACGGAAATCCTCCGTCGATATCTTGTCAAAGGGAGGCGTCCCGAACGGCGTATCCCACGTCTCCGCCAGAAGCGGATTCTCCCCATCCGCCCCATGGCGGCTACATCCCGACAGCGTCATAACAAAAATCAAAAACAGTGAAAATCGAAATAATCCTCTCATATGGTTCCCGTTGTGTTTGTGCAGCCACGGGCCGCGACTACAAAAATACAAAAATATGGCGATCCGCCGCCACCACACCCTCCCTTTCTTGCGGACAGACCCCGCACGACGGAACCAATGCCCGGACCGCCGCCGCCCCGCGCCGGACGCCCGGAGCCGCCGCCACACGCAGACCCCCACGCAAAACCGCCCCCGGAAGCGTTTCCAATCACGCCGAATAATTACTATCTTTGCGCCGACAACAACATATCGTACACCACGATGCAACTATTCTACGCACCCGAGATAGATCCGCCCCTCTACACCCTGGGCGAGGAGGAGTCGAAACACTGTGTGCGCGTGCTGCGCATGGGTACAGGCGACACCCTCCACCTCACCGACGGCCGCGGCAACCTCTACCGCGCCCGCATCGTCGAGGCCGCAGCAAAACGATGCACCGTAGAGGTCGTACAGACCACGCTCGACTACGGCCGCCTCCCATACGGGCTCACCATGGCCGTGGCTCCCACCAAGAACATCGACCGCTTCGAGTGGTTCCTCGAAAAGGCCGTCGAGGTGGGCGTAACGCGCATCGTGCCCCTGCTGTGCGACCACA
This sequence comes from uncultured Alistipes sp., assembly GCA_949283205.1. Lineage (GTDB taxonomy): Bacteria > Bacteroidota > Bacteroidia > Bacteroidales > Rikenellaceae > Alistipes. The sequence continues at coordinate 2,768 of CASDSD010000019.1, forward strand.
GCGAGCGGCGCTCCATAAACCCCGAACGGGCCCAAAGGATCATAGTCGCCGCGATGAAACAGTCGCTCAAGGCCTTCCTGCCGCAGTTGGACCCCATGACCCCGTTCCGCACCCTCGTGACCGGCACCACGGCCCCGGCACGCCTCATAGCCCACTGCGCCGAGACGCCCGAACCGAAGGCATACCTTCCCCGCGCCGTCGGAAAAGGTGCCGAGAACGTAATCCTGATCGGCCCCGAAGGCGATTTCTCCCCCGGGGAGATCAGCTTCGCGCTCGAAAACCGCTTCGTCGCCGTCACCCTCGGGCAGCAGCGCCTGCGCACGGAGACCGCCGCCGTCGCCGCCACCATCATGACATCCGTGGCAAACACATTGTAGCATACCTATAACACAACACACCGCGGCCGGCAGCCCCACAGGCGGACCCGCATGGCCGCCACAAAACTCCAACATACCGCAACGATATGTATCTGAATCTGTTCCTGGCATTCGCGCTCCTCGCGGCCGTGATATTCGCAATCCCCGTGAGGTGGAAGGCATGGGCCGCAGCCGCCGCCGTCACCGCCGCAGCCGCAGCCGCCATATTCGTCGGGGCAAAGGTCCTCGCAACGGGGCAAACCGCCGAGATAGTCGCCATGCAAGGCCCGCTCTTCGGGCCCGAGGCAATCATTGTCGACCCCCTCTCGGCGCTCTTCCTCATAATCATTGCCATAACATCCGTCGCGGCGGCTCTCTACGCCTGCTCCTACATGAAGGGATACTACGGCAGGAAGTCCTCCGCTCAGTTCTCCATTCACTTCCTCTCGCTGGCCGCCCTCGTGCTGTCGATGATGATGGTCGTAACCTCCAGCGGCGGATTCTCGTTCCTGCTGGGGTGGGAGCTCATGACAATAACCTCGTTCCTGCTCATCCTCTTCGACGCCCAGCGCCCCGAGGTGCTCCGCGCCGCCCTCACATACCTCATAATGATGCACGTGGGATTCGTCTTCCTCGTGGCGGGCTTCGCCGGCATCGACGCCGTATGCGGCACGGCAGGCTTCGACGCCCTCCCCTACTGCTACGCCTCGCGCCACACCCTCTCGCTCTTCGTCATATTCCTCATAGGCTTCGGCATGAAAGCCGGGCTCTTCCCCATGCACGTGTGGCTCCCCGAGGCGCACCCCGCAGCCCCCTCCCACGTATCGGCCGTAATGTCGGGCGTGATGATCAAGACCGGCGTCTACGGCGTCATACGCGTCGCCGGCGCCATAACCGAGGTCGACCAGCTCCATACGGCCGGGATAATCCTCCTCGCCGCGGGCATCGTCACCGGATTGTGGGGCGCCGTGCAGGCCGCCGCCCAGAACGACGCCAAGCGCCTGCTCGCATACTCCAGCATGGAGAACGTCGGAATCATCTTCATCGCCCTGGGCGTGGCGGCCCTCGGCGCCGGCGCCGACGACCCCGTCGTCGCCTTCATAGCCCTCTGCGGCGCACTCCTCCACACGCTCAACCACTCGCTCTTCAAGTCGCTCCTCTACTTCGGCGCCGGAAACCTATACTCGCAGATGCACACCACGCTGCTCGACCACTTCGGCGGCGCAGCCAAACGGATGCCCGTCACCGCGGCGCTATTCCTCCTGGCCGCAGCCGCCATCTGCGCCCTGCCGCCCCTGAACGGCTTCGTCGGCGAGTTCCTCATATACCTCGGCATGCTCGACAGCGTCAGCAACGGCGTAAACGTACTCTATGCCGCGGGCGGCATCGTCGCCCTCGCCCTCATCGGCGGCATCGTCCTGCTCGCCTTCGCGAAGCTCTTCGGCGTGGTCTTCCTCGGCACGGCACGCCACCACAAGGCCGAACGGATAACCGAAGCGGACGGCCTGCGCCTCGCTTCGATGGCCATACCCGCCGCAGGAATAATCCTCGCGGGACTCCTGCCGCAGTACGTCGTGCGCGTGGCCGCCGCGGCCGCCGCGGAGTTCACCCCCGCAGCCGTATACCTGGTCGATGCCGACCTCGTGCCAACCCTCACGCGCGTATCGCTCACGGCGTGGCTCCTCATAATAGTCATCGCCCTGCTCTACACGGTCAAGGTGCGGGCACAGCGCCGCCGCATCGTATCCCACGGACCCACGTGGGGCTGCGGATTCACCGCCCCCGACACCCGCATGCAATATACCGGCGAGTCGTTCGCCGAGGGGCTCGAGAGCCTCGCCTCGACATTCAACAGCGACATCGTCGAGGGCCGCGTCGTGGACAAGGGAGAGATCTTCCCGCCCGCGGTGCGGAACTACAACGTCCGCCACAAGGACCGCGTCGGACGCCTCTTCTCGGCATGGTGGATCGAGATGCTGCGCCTGATAAACCAGCGCATCATGCGCCTCAGGACGGGCAAGATAAACAACTACATATTCTTCGCCCTGATGTTCCTCGTGCTAATATTCATACTGTCACTCCTCAACATAATATAAGGCCATGCTTCTGAAGACCCTGCTCAACACGCTGCTCATGGCGGCCGTCGCCATGGCGATCCCCGGCGTCATAACCCGTCTGCGCGCACGCCTCGCCGGACGGAAGGGCGCCTCCTTCTTCCAGCATCTGCGCGACGCCCGCCTGCTCGCCGCAAAGGGCGCCGTATATTCACATACCACGACCGCCCTCTTCCGCATCGCCCCCGCCGTATATCTCGGCGCCGCCGCCGTGGCGATGCTCTTCGTCCCCGTGGCCGACCTCGAACCCCTCATATCGTTCGAGGGGGACATCGTATGCTTCGCATACACGCTGGCGCTCGCCCGCGCCGCCCTGATCCTCGCCGCAATGGATACCGGAAGCTCCTTCGAGGGCATGGGCGCCTCGCGCGAGGCCCTCTACGGCGCCCTCGCGGAGCCCGCCCTCATGGTGGGATTCGCAACCCTGGCCATGTTCTGCGGATACACCTCCTTCGCCGATATCTTCGCCGTCAGGCAGTCCTTCGACCTGCACCTGACGCTCGTCATGCTCCTGGCCGCATACCTCTTCCTGCGCATAACCTTCGTCGAGGCGGGGCGCATGCCCGTCGAGGACCCCCGCACGCACCTCGAACTTACAATGATACACGAGGTGATGTGTCTCGACTACAGCGGCATCGACCTGCTCATGATACGCCTCGGCGTATGGCTCAAGACCGCCGCCTTCGCCATGATCGCCGCCGACGCCGTCGCCGCCGTCAGCTGCTTCAGGTGGTGGTTCGCCGCTCCCCTCGCGATACTCCTCACGGGAGTGTCGGTCGCCGTGGTCGAGTCGACACAGGCCCGCAACAAACTCTCGCGCAACACCACATTCATGGTGACGCTCTCGGCCCTCGCCGCCCTCATATTCTTCATCGGATACCTGCTCCAGCTCGACATAAACATCTGACGCCATGCTGCTATCGCTCATAATACTCTACGTCATAACGCTCATCTATCTCTCGATAGTGGAGCGTTTCCGCAACTACGCCTCCATCATCGCATTCCAGGGGTGGATCCTCCTCGGCATAGCCCTGCTGCGCCTCCACTCGCTCGACTGGGTCGAACTCTCGTTCGTGATCCTCGAGACCCTCATATTCAAGGCCGTGATCGTCCCCGCAATCCTCATGCGCGTCATCCGCAAGACCAAGATCAACCGCGTGCGCAAGTCCGGCTCGTCGCAGTTCAACGCCCTGCTGCTCTCGGTGGCGGCCCTCGCCGCCAGCGCCCTGGCCACCTACTACGTCGCCGACTCCTCCATACACATGATATTCTTCGGCGTGGCCCTCTACGCCCTGCTCAGCGGACTCATACTCATAGTGCTGCGCTCGCGCATCTTCACCCACGTGGTGGGATTCCTCGTCATCGAGAACGGCGTCTTCCTCTTCTCGATGGCCATCGGCGTCGAGATGCCAATACTCATCAACACCGCCATCCTGCTCGACATCCTCATCTCGGTGCTCATGCTCGGGCTCTTCATGACAAAGGTCGACGACAAGATACACTCCGTCGACAGCGAGTCGCTCACCCACGTAAAGGACTGATACAATGATATACATCTTCTTCGCCCTATGGACAGCCACCGCCGCCGCGACGCTCTTCGCCCGCAGCCGCCGCACGGTGCATCTCTTCTGCTCGATGTACTTCGCGCTGCACGCCGCCTTCGCCGCCACACTCTTCGCCGGAGGCCTCTACGGCACCTCGTCCGGCGCCTTCTTCTCGTTCGACGCCGCCGGCACGCTCTTCTACGTGCTCATGGCCGTGGTGGCGGCATTCGTCGCCCTCCACTCGGAGCGCTACCTCAAGGATGACGACATAAAGACATACAGGCTCTATTTCGCCCTGCTCATGCTCCTCACGACGGCCATAACAGGCGTCTACTTCGCCGACAACATCGCCGTGACGTGGATCCTGATGGAGGCAACGACCCTCTGCGCCGCAGGCATAATATACCACCGCCGCTCGGAGGCCTCGCTCGAGGCAACGTGGAAATACCTCTTCGTCTGCTCAACGGGCATCGCAATAGCATACCTCGGCATCCTGCTCCTGAGCGCCGCCGCACGCAACGAGTCGCTCGACTACGCCTCCCTGCCCGCGCTCATCGCCGACGGAAACCCCCTATACCTCAAGACCGCATTCCTGCTCATACTCACGGGCTACAGCTGCAAGATGGAGATATTCCCCCTCTACACCATCGGCGTGGACGCCAACTTCGCCGCACCGGCGCCCGCCTCCGCCCTCATATCCACGGGCCTCGTGAATGCCGGGTTCCTCGCAATATTCCGCATCTACCGTCTCTTCGCCGCCACGGAGGTCTTCGACTGGGTGCGACACGTCATGGTCATAATAGGCGTGCTGAGCCTCGCCGTGGGAGCCCTCTTCCTGCGCCGCACAAACAACTACAAGCGCTTCCTGTCGTACTCCACCGTCGAGAACATGGGTATCGCCGCCATAGGCCTCGGCGTGGGCGGCCTCGGCGTCTGGGCCGCGATCCTGCACGTCACCTGCCACACCCTCATCAAGAGCAGCCTCTTCCTGCAGATGGCCGTCGTCCGCCAGATATACAACGGATACCGCATAAACCGCATCGGCGACTACATCAACATCAACCGCATCGGAGCCATAGGCATGATCGGCGGCATGGTCGCCGTGCTGGCATTCCCGCCCTCGCCCCTCTTCGTGTCGGAGGTGATGATACTCTCGCAGACGATCCTCGACGGCGCGTGGTGGCTCGCCGCCGACATCGTGCTGCTCCTCTGCATCGTGATATACTCGATATGCTACCGCGTGATCAAGATGTGCTACCAGCCCAACCAGGACGAACTGCACCTCTCGAAGATCGACTCGCGCCTCTCGTACAGCGCCCTCACGCTCCTCTGCGCCGCCCTCGTCATAGGGTTCTGGCAGCCCGAGCCCCTGCGCCGCATTATTGACCTGATAGCAAACATGTAACCATGGCCCGATACATCACCATAGACAACATGTCGCCGGCAGTGCCGCTCGACACCATCCCCGAAGAGCCATACGACGATCTCTTCAACGACCTGGCCGACCGCCTCGCCCTCGAGCATTGCCACATGGCGCACTACTTCGCCCGCGCGGAGGGAGACCGCCTGCGCTTCTACGTCATCCTGCTCGACGACAAGGCCCGCACCATCATGATAAGCTCCTTCGCCATGGGCTACCACGACGAGGAGCCACTGCCCTCGCTCACGGCGCTGCGCCCCGCCATGCACCCCTTCGAGCGCGACATCACGGAACGCTACGGCGTGCGCTTCGACGCCATGCCCTGGGACAAGCCCCTGCGTCTGCCCTTCGACCGCCGCGACCGCCGCACCAATGTCGGCAACTACCCCTTCTACACCATCGAGGGCGACTCGCTCCACGAGGTGAACGTCGGCCCCATACATGCCGGCATCATCGAGCCCGGCGCCTTCCGCTTCATCTGCAACGGCGAGACGGTGCTCCACCTCGAGATAGCCCTCGGATACCAGCACCGCGGCATCGAGAGCCTCTTCGTCGCCACGGACAACCGCCTGCGCCAGGCCACCCTCGCCGAGACCATAGCCGGGGACTCCGCCGTGGCAAACGCCACGGCATATGCCGAGGCCGTGGAGAAGCTCGCAGGGCACACCCCGTCGGAGTGCCTCGTGCGCGAGCGCGCCGCGGCCCTCGAGCTCGAGCGCATGGCCATGCACATAGCCGACACGGGCGCCCTCTCGATGGATGTGGGGTACCAGCTGGGGCAGGTGGCATGCGAGGCCCTGCGCACCATGACCATAAACACCACGCAGGCGTGGTGCGGCAACCGCTTCGCCAAGGGGCTCATACGCCCCTTCGGCACCAACAAACCCCTCACCGTCGAGAAGAGGGATATGATACGCCGCAACGTGGCCGAGATCGTGCGCCGCTACGACGAGGTGCGGCACGACATAAAGAGCTCGCCCACGCTGCTGGCACGCTACGAGCAGTGCGGCGTGGTGCCGCGCGCCGAGATGCTGCGCATCGGCGGCGTGGGCATGGCGGCGCGCGCCAGCGGCGTGGAGCGCGACATCCGCACGTCGCACCCCTCGGGGATATTCGCACGGCAGATCGCCCACGAGAGCATCGTCAAGCGCCACGGCGACGTCATGGCCCGTCTGATGATGCGCTGCCGCGAGGTGCTGCAGTCGGCCGAATACGTAGACCGCATCCTCGCCGGGCACACGCCCGACACGGCGATGCCGCGCCCCGACTACGAACGTCCCCTGGCGCCGGACGCCCTCGCCGTGAGCCTCGTCGAGGCGTGGCGCGGGGAGCTCTGCCATGTCGCCGTGACAGACGCCGCGGGCCGCATCGCCGACTACCGTATCAAGGACCCGAGCCTCCACAACTGGCTCGCCCTGGCGCTGGCGGTGCGCGGCGAGGGCATCTCCGACTTCCCGATATGCAACAAGAGTTTCAACCTGTCGTACTGCGGCCACGACCTGTGACGCGCGGCACGAGGCGACAGGAAACAGATAACAGATACAAGAGATGATAATACCCAAGATAAAGGTTCTGCGCAGCCACGGCACGCAATACATCCCCGACCTGACGAAGGTGACCCTCACCGACGAGTTCCGCGGGCGTCCCGAACTGACCGCCACGGACGACATGTCGGACGTCGCCGCCGCAGCCGCACTATGCCCCACGCGGGCCATCACCGCGGCGCCCTTCACGCTCGACCTCGGGCGCTGTCTCTTCTGCGGCGAGTGCGCCCTGCGCGCACCCCGCAACATACGTTTCACGAACGACTACCGCATCGGCTCCGCCGCACGCGAGAGCCTCGTCGTGCGCCCCGGCGACAGCGCCATAGACTTCCGCCACGACACCGTCCGCCCCGAGATACCGCGTCTCTTCGGCCATGCGCTCAAGCTGCGCCAGGTGTCGGCCGGCGGCGACGCCTCCAACGAGATGGAGCTAAACGCCACGGGCAACGTCAACTTCGACTTCGGCCGCTACGGCGTCGAGTTCACCGCCTCGCCCCGCCACGCCGACGGCATAGTCATAACGGGCCCCGTGTCGCAGAACATGTCCGCCGCCCTCGAGATATGTTACGACGCCGTGCCCGATCCCAAGATCGTCATCGCCTGCGGCGCCGACGCCTGCTCCGGCGGCCTCTTCGCCGGGAGCCGCGCCGTGGACCGCACCTTCTTCGAGCGGCACCGCGTCGACCTGTGGCTCCCGGGAGCACCCGCACACCCCATGATCTTCATCGAGGGGGTCATGAACCTCGTCGGCAGGATACGGCGATAAGGAGGCCCAAAGGCCCCGTAATAAACGGCCGCTTCTATCGGCAGGATACCCGGGCGTGGTGTCCTGCCGGTTTTTGTCTTTCCCTTACCGGAAATTTTCATTGCGACCTTTGGCGGCGGGGATTTTTCTTCTTTTCTACAAAAAACATGTTTGCAACTTTTGGTGGCAAAAGTTGCGCAAAACCATCCGCAAGGCGTTCTCGCGGGGCCTCAAGCCGCAGCGGCGGAATCGGACGCAAAGCGCTTTTACTTCGTGAAAAGGTCTCCGATTCTCTTCGCCGCCGCGACCCTCCGCCTTCTTCCGCTGCGAACGCAATGCGGAACCGCTGTAAAACGCTCCGCGTTTTTGTATTTATTTTCAGAAACTATTTCGGGCCGAACGCAACACCCGCATTGCAAACAATTTTCGGGGAGTGGGTAAGCCTGACATTTCGGGCGACTATTCACGTCCGAATGGCAAAACCGCATTGCAAAAATTTCGGGAAAAGTCGCGTGGCGGGGGTTCGCGTGAAAAACCGAAGACCTTTTCACGAAGTAAAAGTGCGAAGCATTCGGTTTAGCGAAACCCGCCATGCGACCCGAAATTTTTGCCTTGCGGCAGTATTTTGGCGCCACCTTTTTGCTGCCAAAAAGGTGGCAAAAGAATTTTTATTGTGGGATAATTTTACTGCCAAAAAGGTATCAAAAAACTCTTTTTCCTTTCCCCGAAAAGATGGATTTATGCAACTTTTGGTGGCAAAAGTTGCGCAAAACCATCCGCAAGGCGTTCTCGCGGGGCCTCAAGCCGCTGCGGCGGAAGCGGGCGGGACGCGCGATGGCTTCGCCCAAACGAGAAAAAGAGACGTGACAAAAGCGACAGACAAAAACTCCCTGCCGCATGTTTAGCGGCAGGGAGCTGTATCCCGATTCCGGAAATCCCTCCCGGAGGCAGTTATTCAACCGTGATCTCGTCCACGAAGAGGAAGCCGGGGTAGCCCTTGGCGCCGTGCCACTCCGGGATCGAGTGCTCCGACAGGATCACCACCTTCACATAGCGGCATGTCACGCCGTCGAACGAGAGCCTGTGGGTGAAGATGCCGTTGCCGTCGTCGGCCTTCATTGCGGGGGATGTCTCCGACGCAACCTCGCGGAACTGCTCGCCGTCGTCCGACACCAGAACCGTCGCGCCGCGCGAGTCGAAGATCCAGTCGCCCTTCTCGACGCAGGTGCGGTACGACACCGACGAGATCTCCGTCGCGGCCCCGAGGTCGATCACCGCCTCGAGGTCGGTGCCGCAGAAACCGATCCAGCGCCCCGTCTTGTAGTTGCGGTCGCCCGTGAGGCCGTCCACCAGCATCGGCGCCCCGCCGAAGGTGTAGCTCGGGTGCGACGCCTGCAGCAGCTCGATGCGTTTCATCGCCGCCTTGCCGAAGCGGACCGTATCGGTGGTTATGCGTGAGGCCGCACCGCCCTTGCGCAGGGCAACCGTGCGCAGCACGGCATCATCCGAGATATTGAGCGTGCCCTCGATACATGGCGACGAGGCCGTCGGCTCCGTCCCGTCGAGGGTATAGTGTACGGGGGCATCGTCGATGGTAGAGGCGGTCACGGCGAGCGTCCCCGCTGCGGGGTCGGGCTTAAGCTCGAGCGTCACGTCGAAGATATGGGTGGCGTAGTTCCAGCCCTTCAGGTCATATATACGGCAGAGGCGCGCCGCACGCCGCAGGAAACGGTCGTAGACCTTCTTTTCGGGGGCGCACCACTGCGACTCCGCCAGCGCCGCCATGCGCGGCAGAACCATATACTGCACCTGCGCGAAGTCGGGGATGTACTCCGTCCACAGGTTGGCCTGCACGCCCACGATATACCGCTGCTCCTCGGGTGTGAGCGACCGCGGCATCGGCTCATAGGAGTAGACCCGCTCGATGGGCAGGTAGCCGCCGATGGCCATGGGCTCCTCGGCCGTATTCTTCGCCTGGTAGTAGTCGAAGTAGTGGTAGGTGTTGGGCGTCATGATGACGTCGTGGTGCTGCCGCGCCGCCTCGATGCCGCCGCCCTCGCCGCGCCACGACATAACCGTGGCTCCCGGGGCCAGACCTCCCTCCAGCGTCTCGTCCCAGCCGATCATGCGGCGGCCGTGCGACGCCAGGAAATCCGCCGCCTCGTGTATGACGTAGCTCTGGAGCCGCTGCTCCTTCGTATGGTTGCCGTCGGTGCGCAGCCCCAGCGCGCGGATCCGCGCCTGGCACTTCGGGCAGCTCTCCCACCGCACCTTCGGGCACTCGTCGCCCCCGACGTGGATATACTCCGACGGGAAGATCTCCATGATCTCCGCAAGCACGTCCTTGATGAAGGCTATCGTGGCATCGTTGCCCGCGCAGAGCACGTCGTCCGAGATGCCCCACTGCATCCACACGTCATACGGGCCCCCCGTACACCCCAGCTCCGGATAGGCCGCCAGCGCCGCCTGCATGTGCCCCGGCAGGTCGATCTCCGGGATCACCGTGATGTAACGCTCCGCCGCGTAGGCCACGATCTCGCGCGCCTCGTCCTGGGTGTAGAAGCCGCCGTAGGGCTTGCCGTCGTACTCGCCCGTGTTGTGGCCGATGACGGTCTGCTTGCGCTTGGACCCCACCTCCGTCAGCAGCGGGTACTTCCTGATCTCGATACGCCACCCCTGGTCGTCCGTCAGGTGCCAGTGGAAGCGGTTGATGTCGTGCAGCGCCAGCATGTCGATATAGGTCTTCACCTCCTCCACAGAGAAGAAGTGGCGCGAGACGTCGAGGTGCATGCCGCGGTATGCGAAACGCGGACTGTCCACGATCGTCACCGCCGGCAGCGCGCACCGGCCGGAAGTTACGCCCACGGCCTTGCGCAGCGTCTGGATGCCGTAGAAGACACCCGCCGGCGTCGTGCCCGTCACCGTCACGCCGTCGGCCGTCACCTCGATGCGGTAGCCCTCGGCATTGCCCCCGGCATCGCCCAGGGCGAGGGTCACGGCTCCACTGCCGGCGCCGTCCTCGGTGGGAACGAGCCGCAGCCCCGTCTGCTCGCCGATATATTCGGCCAGGAATTCGGCATTGCGCCGCATGGCATCATCCCCCGCGGGGTAGTTCACCGCCGTGCCCTCCTTCAGCACGAAGGGCGCGCCCTCCGCCGCCGTCACCTCGAGCGGCGCCGGAACGATGTCGTAGTCGGCCGTGGCCGTCGTGCCGCACGATACGGCCGCAAGGGTCAGCATCGCACAGAATGTTGCGGGTAACAGTTTGATTATCATGTGTAAAAAGTTTACGATACCGGCACGCGCCATCTCCCGACGCCCGATGCCGCCCCCTCCCCTTCGGAAGGCCGGGCATGCGCACCGTCGTCCGCGTGCACCGTACGGCCGTGCCGTAATCGTACGGAACCCGCTTGTAACGTGGTAAATGTAATAAAAATCGCGCGCAGAAACAAATCCGCCACCCAATTTCCGCACGGCCCTTCAACCCCGCGCCGCAGACACGCCGACTGCCCCGTTTTTTATATTTTTTGGCTGCGCCTTGGACAGGCTGCGCCTCGGCATAAAAAATCAAGCAAGCTTGTTTTTTCTGCCCTCGACTTTCGCTATCTTTGGCTTCGCCTTAGACAGGAGGCGCCTCGGCATAAAAAATCAAGCAAGCTTGTTTTTTCTGCCCTCGGCTTTCGCTATCTTTGCACTCAAACATCCCGACACATGACAACAATAATCATAGCGATAGTGTTTCTCTCGCTGCTGCCCGACATACATATCTGGTACGTGGCGCTCCGGGCCGGCATGCCCGTCATCCTCCCCGCGATCCTCTCGCTGCCCACGCTCGCCCTGCTGCTGCTCGCAGCCGCGGCCGCGGCAGGACACCCCCACTCCGATACGTTCAGGATATTCTTCGTGCTGCTGCTCGGCTTCGTGCTGCCGAAGCTCATCTTCGCCATCCTCTCCCTCGCAGGCCGCGCCGCAGCCATTGCCATACCCGCCATAGCACACAAGGGCGACACGCTGGCCCTCACCGCCGCCCTCATCGTCGCCGCCACCGCCCTCTACGGCTATCTCTCCGGCTGGAGGAGGCTCTGCGTACGAGAGGTCGAGATATCGCTGCCGCGCCTGCCCGCAGCCTTCGACGGCTACCGCGCCGTCCACATATCGGACCTCCACCTCGGAACATACGGCAGCGACACCTCATACGTCAGCCGCCTCGTCGAGAGGGTGAACAGCCTCGATCCCGACGTCATACTCTTCACGGGCGACCTGGTGAACATCTCGGCCGCGGAGACGGAGCCGTATCGCACCATCCTCGCGCGCCTCAACGCCCCGGACGGCGTGATATCGGTCCTCGGCAACCACGACTACTGCGAATACGGCCGCTACGACACCCGCGACGGCGCACGCCGCAACCTCGAGGAGGTGATACGGTGCGAACGCGGCATGGGGTGGAATCTGCTGCTCGACGGCAGCGTCACGCTGCACCGCGGCGCCGACTCCATCGCCGTCATCGGCGTCCAGAACACCGGCCGCCCGCCATTCCCCTCGCGCGGAAACCTCCGCCGCGCCATGCAGGGCCTCCCCGACGGCATCTTCAAGATACTGCTCACGCACGACCCCTCGCACTGGAGGCTCGAGGTGCTGCCACGGACAGACATCGACCTCACCCTCTCGGGCCACACCCACGCCGTGCAGCTCCGAATAGGGGGCTTCTCCCCGGCACGGTGGCTCTATCCCGAGTGGGGCGGCCTCTACACCGACCATGGACGCGCGCTCCATGTATCCACCGGCATCGGGGGCACGGTGCCATTCCGCCTGGGGGCATGGCCCGAAATAGACATCATAACGCTGCGCCGACACTCCGGCCAGTGACACGCCCCCACATTCGGACACGCCCTCGGCGGCACCGCATCGAGGCTCCGACATGGCCCGATATCGCGCAACATGGCCCGAGAACGCCCGAAGCGGCGCCGCAACACGGAAAAATGACCCCGCGGAGAGATAACCGTAAAAGATTTTTGTAACTTTGCTGCCAAAAACCAATAAAGAGCAACCGTTATGTTGACACTCAAGCAACTCAGGGACGACCCGAAGCAGGCCGTAAGACGTCTGGCAAAGAAGGGCGTCGACGCCGCACCCATCGTCGCACGCATCGAGCAGCTGGACGACGAGAGAAAGGCCATACAGGCCGAACTCGATGCCTGCCTGGCCGAGCAGAACAGCGCCGCCAAGCAGATCGGAGCCCTCATATCTCAGGGCAAGAAGGAGGAGGCAGAGGAGAAAAAACGTTTCGTGGCATCGCTCAAGGCACGGTCGGTAGACCTGTCGGCACGCCACCAGTCCGTAAGCAACGAGCTGCAGTCGCAGATCGTCCTGCTGCCCAACTTCCCCGCCGAGATCGTCCCCGAAGGCAAGACGGCCGAGGACAACGTCGTGGTGAAACTCGTCGAGAGCTACACCAAGCTCCCCGAAAACGCCCTGCCCCACTGGGAGCTGGCGCGCAAGTACGACATCATAGACTTCGACCTGGGAGTAAAGCTCACGGGAGCCGGATTCCCCGTATACAAGGGCAAGGGAGCACGCCTCCAGCGCGCCCTCATAAACTACTTCCTCGACTGCAACACCCGCGCCGGGTATCTCGAGGTCGAGCCCCCCGTGATGGTGAACGAGGCGTCGGGATTCGGCACCGGACAGCTCCCCGACAAGGAGGGCCAGATGTACCACGCCACCGTCGACAACTTCTACCTCGTGCCCACGGCCGAGGTCCCCGTGACCAACATATACCGCGACGTCATCCTCGACGAGAAGGATTTCCCCGTCAAGATGACGGCATACACCCCCTGCTTCCGCCGCGAGGCCGGATCCTACGGCAAGGATGTGCGCGGCCTCAACCGCCTCCACCAGTTCGACAAGGTCGAGATCGTGCAGCTGTCCCTGCCCGAGACCTCGTACGAGGCCCTCGACGGCATGGTCGCACATGTCGAGTCGATCGTCCAGTCGCTCGGTCTCCCCTACCGCATAGTACGTCTCTGCGGCGGCGACATGTCCTTCACCTCGGCCCTGACATACGACTTCGAGGTATACTCCGAGGCGCAGAAACGCTGGCTCGAGGTGTCGTCGGTATCGAACTTCGAGTCGTTCCAGGCCAACAGGCTCCACCTCCGCTACCGCGACGCCAACAAGAAGATGCAGCTCGCACACACCCTCAACGGCTCGTCGCTCGCGCTGCCACGCATCGTCGCCGCCATGCTCGAGGATTTCCAGACCCCCGACGGCATACGGATACCCGAGGTGCTCGTACCCTACACCGGATTTGATATTATCAAATAATTTCCTACATTTGTATTCGGCTACGACAAACTTTTAACTCTTAAAACAAACGAAACTATGGCTTACAAGATTTCTAACTCGTGCGTCGCTTGCGGCACCTGCATCGACGAGTGCCCCGTAGAGGCCATCTCGGCCGGCGATATCTACGTCATCGACCCCGACAAGTGCATCGACTGCGGCACCTGCGCAGGCGTTTGCCCCAGCGAGGCCATCGCTCCCGCGGAATAGGCGACACGCGGAGTCTCAAACGGGGGATGTCCTTCGGGGCGTCCCCCGTTTTTCATCGCGCCGCCCGCGCACCACACACCCATCACCCCCGACAATAACCCCGAAAACAATGGAACTGAAGGAATTTATCGACCACGTCGAGCGCCGGCAGAGGCTCGACACCCCCGAGATATATGAATTCATGAACCGCATGAGCGACTCGGCGCGCCGCATCACGTGCGAGCTCAACGGCACGTACCACACGCCCGACGAGATCCGCGACATAGTCTCGCGGCTCTTCGGCTACCGCGTCGACGACACCTTCCGGCTCTTCCCGCCCCTATACACCGACTTCGGCCGCAACATACGCGTCGGCCGCAACGTCTTCATCAATGCCGCCTGCCACTTCCAGGACCAGGGCGGCGTCACCATAGGCGACGGCTGCCTCATAGGCCACGCCGTGGTCTTCGCAACGCTCAACCACGACATGAACCCCGCCATGCGCGCCGCAATGACCCCCGCCCCCATAGTCCTGGGACGCAACGTATGGGTAGGCTCCAACGCCACCATACTCCAGGGCGTGACCATAGGCGACAACGCCATAATCGCCGCGGGCGCCGTCGTCACGAAGGATGTCGCTCCCGACACCGTCGCGGCAGGCGTGCCGGCACGCTTCATACGCCACATCTGAACACAAGGCCTGCCGGCGGCCCATCCGCCCCGCAGCATCCACGGAACGGGACTCACGCGCACTCCGCCCGCAGGCCCGGGGAGATGCCGCACACGGCCGGGAATCGCGGCGCCGAAGCATCCCGCGGGGCCGACATCAGGGTATCGGCGGCGTCAGGATCAATTCGCCCGCGTCGGAGCAAATTCGTGCCGCGGACGAAAAGAAAAAGGGGAGACGCCACACGGTCGTCTCCCCTTATTGCCTCCATGCGGAGGCCGCACGCATACATCACGGGACATCCCGGCCCTTCGGTCCGGATCCGCCGCCGCGACGGCTACTCCTCCTCCGCAGCCGTCGCCGGCGTGCGGTCGATGGTCATGTTGCGGCGCGGGTCGCCCTTAATATCGATAGCGGGGCCCTTGCTGCGCCCGGGCGCCGGCGCCATACCGCCGTCCCTCTGAGCCCCGGGGCGCATGCCCCACATGCGTCTGTCGTTGCGCGCAGGCATCCGGCGGTGCATCTTCCCCGACTGCAGCTGCTCATAACGCTCGTACTGCATCTCGTTGAGAACGCCCTTCATCTGCTGCGACATCTCCTCCTGCTCCTTCTTCATCTGCTCCATACGTTTCTGACGGGCCTCCGCCTGCTTCAGGCACAGCTTGTAGACCCGGTCGTACTGGTCGTCGCCAAGCAGCAGCTGACGCTTCATGCGGTCGGCCTGCATCCTGGCCATCTCCTCCACCGTGGGAGGCTCCTTCGGCTCGCCCTGACGGGGCTGCTCCTGCGCCTGCGCCGCTCCTATAGCCAGCGTCAACGCCACCATAACAAGATACTTTTTCATAATCGAGATATTTTTAGTGTTATACATTGATATCCGGTTCGTTCAGTGCAAATATAAGTCACGCGCTCCAAATATCGGCCTCCCGAACCCGCGAAATGCCCTTTTACAGGGGCGAAACGACCCGCCCCCGCCGGTAAGTTTCTTACTGTCATGAGCCAAACCCGACTCCTTTCATGCCAACCGGAATGAAACGCCGGGGTGCGGAGCCCCCGACTTATGCCAATTTCTGCGGCGTGGATTTTTCTTCCCTCAAAAGATTTTTGCGACTTTCGGTTGCCGGGATTCTTTTCTTCTTTCCCCCGAAAAACATGTTTGCAACTTTTGGTGGCGTGGATTTTTCTCCCACCCCCAAAATATGTATGCAACTTTTGGCGGCAAAAGTTACGCAAAACCATCCGCAAGGCGTTCTCGCGGGGCCTCACGCCGCGCCGGCGGAATCGGACGCAAAGCGCTTTTACTTCGTGAAAAGGTCTCCGATTCTCTTCGCCGCCGCGGCACTCCGCCTTCTTCCGCTGCGAACGCAATGCGGAACCGCTGTAAAACGCTCCGCGTTTTATGGATATATAAAAGAAACAGGCGGGAATCTCACGATTGCCGCCTGCCCTCGGAACACAGAGTTCCATAAACTACTAACCCAAACTTAAATAAATGAAGAAACCTCGCTGCGACACTGCTTGACGTGCCGCAGTTGTCTTTTACAATCACAAAACGTATGCCGCAACGACTCAATTATGTCGGCACATCATCCTTTGGCCCTTTTGGGACATCATTGCACCCATACGGGACAAATCATCCGCGCCGCAACGCCCTGCGCCTCGCACAATGCCGGCAATGTCACGTGCATCTGCCACGCCCGAATGCCTCCGGAGCTCCGTGGAGGTCCGCGCAGCAGGACCTTGCAAGTGACGGGAATCGTTACGCGTCCACCTCCCGAAAGGGCCGCGGGACACATCCGCCCGCAGGCCTCCGGGGATCTCCGACGGCGTCTCCCGCACCCCGGGAAAAGCCCTCGCACGGCGCCGCCCGCCACATTATCGTCCCCCTATTGCGCGAATTGGCGAAGTTTTACTACCTTTGCACATTCGGTAAAGACCATTACATATGGAATTATCTCGTCCCGACATCGAGACCCTGCGCGAAATGCTCGCCGTGCCGGCGCGCAAGATCGTAACCCTCTCGCACACGAATCCCGACGGCGATGCCGTGGGCTCTTCGCTCGCGTGGGCCGAGGCCCTGCGCAGAATGGGTCACAGCGTAACCTGCATCGTTCCCAACAAGTATCCGTACTATCTGGACTGGATGTCCGGAATACGCGACATGGTCATCTTCAAGCATGACGACAAGGGCCGTGCCCGCACCGCCGTAGAGCAGGCCGATCTCATATTCTGCCTCGACTTCCACTCGCTCTCGCGCCTCGACGCCCTGAGCGACCTCATCGCGGCAAACACCTCCGCAAAACGCATCCTCATAGACCACCATCTCAACCCCGCGGAGCCGTTCGACCTGATGTTCTCGCACCCCGAGTCGTCGAGTACATGTTATCTGCTTTACCGCATTATCGAGGAGCTGTGGGGTACGGCAAGCATTACCCCCACGCAGGCCGAGGTGCTCTATGTCGGAATGATGACCGACACGGGCAACTTCTCCTTCTCGTTCCTCACGCCCGACCTCTACCGCGCCATCGCCGCACTCGTAGAGACCGGCATCGAGATCCCGAGGATATACAACAACGTCTACAACTCCTTCACCGAGGGGCGCGCACGACTCTTCGGCTATGTCATAAACCGCAAGATGCGCATCCTGCGCCGCGGCACCGTAGCCCACATGTCCCTCACCGAGGAGGAGATGCGCCGCTTCTGGTTCCAGCAGGGCGACAGCGAGGGCTTCGTAAACTACCCCCTCACCATCAAGAAAATGAGGATGTCGGCCATATTCATCGAGCACCACGACTTCATCCGCGTCTCGCTCCGCTCGCGCGGCGACGTCGACGTAAACCTCTTCGCCGGACGATACTTCAACGGCGGCGGACACAAAAACGCTGCCGGCGGAAAGTCCTTCGACTCCATGCCCGACACCATCGCCCGATTCGAACGCGCCGTCGAGGAGTTCGCCGCCGAAGGCCTCCTCTGAACACGAAAACAGCCCCCACGATGAAAAGCCATCTCATGAAGACATACTGGCGCCTGCTGGGGTTCGCTCGGCCGCTCGGCAGATACACCGTGCCCTACTTCTTCTACTCGGTGCTGCACGCCGTCTTCAACACATTCACCTACACGATGATAATGCCCATCGTGAGCTCTCTCTTCTCCGATGGCTACACATTCGTCCCGACATACTCCATGCCGCGGATACGCCTCTCCGGGGAGTGTCTCAACGAGGTTCTCTGCTACATATACACCGCCGTCTTCGGCGAGCGCTTCAACATAACATACCTGCTCGCTCTCCTCTCCGCAATACTCATCGTCTCGAACCTGCTCAGCAACCTCTTCCGTTACATGGGGTCCATGACCGTCGAGACCATGCGCATGAGAACCCTCCAGAAGATGCGGAACGACATGTTCGCCCACACCATGAGCATGAACGTCGGATACTTCAGCGACCAGCGGAAGGGAGACATCATGTCGAAGATCACCTCCGACGTCATGATGGTGCAGTTCTGCATAACAAACACCCTCCAGGTGCTGTTCCGCGAGCCGTTCCTCATAATCGGATACCTGGTCATGATGCTCAAGATATCGTGGGAGCTGACACTCTTCTCGATACTGTACCTCCCGCTCGTGGCCCTCGTCATCGGCGCCGTGGTAAAGCGGCTCCGGCACCCCGCCCGCGAGGGACAGGAGCGTATGGGAGACATGGTGACCATAATGGAGGAGTCGCTCTCCGCCGTCAAGATAGTAAAGGGATACAACGCCTTCGACTACGTCCGCCGCAAGTTCAGCGTCGTGAACGCCCGCATGTCCGACCTGCTCCTCTCGATGGCACGCAAGCAGCAGCTCGCATCCCCCATGAGCGAGTTCCTCGGAATAACCGCAATATCGGTCGTGCTCATTTTCGGCGGCATGCTCGTGACGGGAGGATCGCTCACCGCCTCGTGGTTCGTCGCATACATCGCCGCCTTCTCACAGATCACGCGCCCCCTGCGTTCGATCATAGACCAGTTCGCAAACATAAACCAGGGTCTCGCCGCCGGAGAACGCATCTTCTCCATCCTCGACGCCCGCAGCGAAGTCCAGGACAAGCCCCACGCCAAAACCCTCGACACCTTCCGCGACAGCATAGAGTTCCGGAACGTCTCCTTCTCCTATGACGACACGCGCGAGGTGCTGCACGACATATCCTTCACCGTGCGCAAGGGCGAGACCGTAGCCCTCGTGGGACCCTCCGGAGGCGGAAAATCAACCATAAGCGAGCTCATACCCCGCTTCTACGACCCCACGCACGGCGATATCCTCATCGACGGCATATCGCTGCGCGACTACACGCAGCAGAGCCTGCGCGACCATATGGGCATCGTCTCGCAGGATACCGTCCTCTTCAACGACACGATCCGAAACAACATAGCCATGGGGCGCAGCGACATCCCCGACGAGAGCATCCGCGCCGCAGCCCGCGTGGCAAACGCGCACGACTTCATCGTCGAGTGCCCCGAAGGATACGATACGAACATCGGCGACCGCGGGTCCAAACTGTCGGGAGGACAGCGGCAGCGCATAAGCATCGCCCGCGCCGTCCTCAAGAACCCCGAGATACTGATCCTCGACGAGGCAACATCCGCCCTCGACACCGAGAGCGAGATGCTCGTGCAGGAGGCCCTCACCTCGCTGCTCAAGGGCCGCACGTCGATAGTCATCGCCCACCGCCTCAGCACCATACACAATGCCGACCGCATCCTCGTCATCGAGCATGGCCGCATCGCCGAGCAGGGTACGCACACCGAGCTGCTCGCACGCGGCGGCATCTACGCCAAGCTGATCGAACTCCAGAGCCTCGCATAACCCGGGGGCCGCCGAGGTAGGGGGGGGCGAGCAAGATCGAAAAAGGCCGGAAAGAGACCCACGGCAGAACCGGAAGCGGAGCGATCGGGAATGCCGCGTGACAAAAAAGATACGTAAAAAGGAGGCTTTCGGCCTCCTTTTTCCATATCCTGACGGACGCGCCGTCACTCGCCCAGGCGCAGCGTGCGGTTGATCACCGCGGGGAGCGACTCGGGATAGTGGGTGACGAAGAGAAGCGTTCGGTTTCCGCGGCGGCAGAAGGCCTCCACGACACCCTTCGCACGCGCCCGCACAATCGGATCGAGACCCTGGAACGGCTCGTCCAGAATCAGCAGGTCGGGGTCCTTGACAAAGGCCCGCGCCAGCAGCACCAGCCGCTGCTCCCCGCTCGAGAGACGCACGAAACTCCGTCCGGCCAGATGCCCGGCCCCCAGCGCCTCCATCCACGGCAGGCACGCCGCACGCTGCTCCTCCGTGATGCGGCGGCCCCCGCCAACGGCGTCGAAGAGCCCCGAGGCGACGATCTCCACCGCCGGCACGTCATCCGAGAAGGCGCGGTGCATCTCCGGCGAGAGGTAGCCGATATGGCGTTTTATGTCCCAGATGCTCTCGCCCGTGCCGCGGCGGCGGTCGAAGAGCGTCAGGTCGAGCGCATAGGCCCGCGGGTTGTCCGCACACACCAGGCTCAGCAGCGTGCTCTTGCCGCTGCCGTTGCGCCCCGTGACGTTCCACGCCTCGCCCGAGGCCACACGCCACGTAAGATGCTCGAAGACATGCCGCGTGCCGTAGCTTATCGAGGCGTCGCGCAGCTCCACCACACGATCATACCGCGGTGCCGCATGCGTCGGCGCCGGCAGCGACGCCTCCGACACCCTTCCGGAGGGCAGCGCCTCCCGCTCCGCCGCCAGCGCCGAGGCCACATCCGTCGGACCCGAGCAGCGAAGGCCATCCATGACATATACCGTCGAGACCATGCGGGGCACCTCCGCCGCCGAGGCCATCGTCAGCACGAAGGTTACGCCCAGATGCTCCGCCACCCGCTCCATAACCTCGCACAACAGCTCCCGTGTCGGCGGGTCGAGCCCGATGAAGGGGCTCTCGAGGATCAGCACCTCGGGCGCCGTGAGCAGCGCCCGCGCGATATGGTAGCGGCGCAGCTCCCCGCTCGAGAGCGTCACCAGCTCGCGGTCGAACAGCGGCCGCAGCCCCAGCAGATCGTAAAGTTCCGCGCGCCACGCATCGCTCGCGGCAGCCGCCGCCTGCAGCAGCGACCCCACCGAAGGCGACATCTCGCGGTCCGAAGCGTTCCACCGCTGCTGGTAGTAGTAGGGCGATTCGGCCGTGCCGTAGGCGTCGTTGAAACATACCGTGCGCACAGCCTCGTAGAGGCGCGCGCCGCGCCGCCGGAAATTGTACTCCACACTCCCCTGGCGCAGGTAGAGTCCCCCCGAGATCATCTTTACAAGGGTGCTCTTGCCGCTGCCGTTGCGCCCCGTGACCGCCACATGGCGGCCCCGCCGCAGGCAGAAGTCGGCCGGCGCCGCAAGACGCCGCGCAGGGTCGGCAGCCATGCCGCCCCGCATCGAAATAAGTGGTTCCTCTTCCATTTCGTATTATCGATTATCGAAAGATATCTTTTTCCCGTCACATCCCTCGCGTCACGGCACAGCGTCCCGCCGCCGACAAACTCACAGCGGCAGGGCGGCACCCCGTCAATAAAACAACCCCTTGCGGCCGAAGATCGGATAACCGAAGTTGAAGGTTACGTACATGTTGTTCCACGAGTCGAGGTCGTACTTCGTAAGCGACAGGCTCACGGGGCCGATACGCGTATGGTAGACCAGCGTCAGGTCGCTGATGTAGCGCATGTAGTCGCGCGCCTCGGTGCGGTCGCGCAGCATGGCGTAGAAGCTCGCCCGCAGGTAGAAGCTCCGCATCAGCTCGAACGTCGGCATGAGGCCCGCCGCCAGGTAGCGGTCGGCAAAGTAGTCGGGCATGTAGATCATCTTGGCGTGCGAGATGGGGGCGTAGCGCGGCGACGAGAGGATCGTCGACTCGGGGTTGCCGAAGCGCGGGTGGTTGGTGTAGACAGCCTCTATGTTGTACCCCATCGAGAACCACGAGCGCCGCCAGTCGCCGGGGTAGTGCTCCCACTGCACCTTGCCGCCGAACCACGTGCGCAGCTCCTGCCCGCGCCGCCCCGAGAGGCGTGTGGCGGCATTCTCGTAGGTGTCGCGCCCGTGCACGGCGATGCCCGACACCGAGAGCCGCGTGCCGCGCGTGGGGTAGATCACCTTGTCGAGCGTACTCCGCTCCAGGGCCACGCGTCCCGCCACGAAGCGGAACCTGTCATGCGTATGGGGCGTGTCGTGGGGGTCGTAGTCCGCCTGGTAGCCGTAGTAGTTGAAGCCCGTATTGACCGACGCCTCGAAGATGCTCTTGCGCGTCATCGCAACGCCGAAGGCCGTATGGTAGAATATCTCGTTCGTGCGCGCCTCGATGGCGTTGCGCACGGGCGTGATGTTGCCGAAGGAGCCGTGCAGCGTGGTGCGGTGCGACAGGATCATCTCGTAATCGACATACATCGGACGCCGCTTGAGGATCACCGTGCGGCCCCCGATGCTCGCCATGGCCGACACGGGGCTCAGGTAGAGGTCCCCGTGGGCGTACTGCGCCGTGCGCCCAACGGAGAAGTAGTTGAAGCCCAGGTATGCCTGGTTGAACGCCGTAGAGGAGATGTTGCCCCCGACCAGGAACCGCCAGCGCGGCTTGCTCTCAAGGTAGAAGGTCATGTCGTAGTTGCCCCGCACGGAGTCGTACCGTACCGACGGGAAGGCGCTCGCCGTGAATTCATCGGTGGCCATGAGCGAGTAGTACCGCTCCTTCACCGTCTCGAAGTCGAACGGCCCCGACGTGCCGCCATCCCCGTCGCGGCCCTCACCCTTACGTTCGTCGAAGTGCATGAAGGTGCGGGCGTAGTGGCTCTGCCGCTTGCGGAGACCCTCGATCGTGAAGTCGTTGACCTCCATCTCGGGGCACCGCGCGCGGAACGCCGCACGCAGCTCGGCCGTCTGCTCCGGCGTGCGGCGCGCCTCCAGCCGCGCCTGGATCTCCGGAATCATCGCAAGGGCATCCTCATACCCCTGCTCGATGATCCTCATCCCCGAGGCGAAGTCCAGAATGCCGGCATCCACCTCGCGCTTGATCAGCACGCTGCGCCCCTGCGGAAGCACATAGTCCGTGGGGCTGGTAATGAGCGCCATCACCTGCTGCTCGACCGACGAGTCCTGCGTGGCGTACTCGTCGTCGCCCACGCACTGCGACCCGATCAGGAAGTCGGGCGCGAAATCCTCCACCAGCACCTGCCACGGGAAGTTGTTGTAGCAGCCGCCGTCCACAAGCACCATGCCCTCGTCGGTGGTGACGGGGCGGAACGCCAGAGGATAGGCCATCGACGCCCGCACCACGAACGGGAGGTAACCCTCCGAGAACTCCACGGCGCGGTGTCCGTTCATGTCGGTCGCGGCGCACCGGAACGGCACCATAAGGCGGTCGAAGTCGCCGCCGCACGCCGTCGAGGCCGGCGCGAAGAGCCCCGTCAGCGCGAGGTCTATCTGCGCCGTGTTGATAAAGGCGTGGGGCAGCGCCAGCGACAGCGCGTTCTTGTTGCTCACCGAGTCGCGTTTCATCTCGGCGTAGACCGACAGCATCGTCGGCGCCTCCGACCGCTCGTTGTAGTAGAAGCGGTACTTGTCGTCGATGCGCCCCGAGACCCACCGCTCGACATCCCCCGAGGCCACGATCGACGTCATCTCCTCCGGGCTGTAGCCCGCGGCGTAGAGCGCCGCCACGATGGCCCCCATCGAGGTGCCCGAGATGTAGTCCACGGGGATGCCGTTCTCCTCCAGCGCCCGTATGACCCCTATGTGGTAGAGACCCTTTGCGCCGCCGCCCGCCAGGACCAGCCCCACGCGCGCTTCGGGCCCGAAGTGCTGCAGGTTGATCTGCTCGGCCGCCGTGCGCCCTATGCGCAGCGCCGCGGCATCCATGTCGGCGCTGTCGCGCCGCACCGCCGCCGCGGCAACGCTGTCACGCACCGCACGCCGTGTCGCACGCCGTACGGAATCGGGACGCGACACACATGCGGAGACCTTCGCCGTTCCGACCACGACAGGCGCCGTTCCGACCACGACAGGTGTCGCCGCCGTTTCGGGGCACCGCGCCGCACCCCCCGAGGGCACCCCCGCCAAACAGAGTATAAATAGTGCGAAAAAACGAATGATTCTCATATTTTTTAGTAACTTTGCACACTAACACCGTGCACGCTACAAAAGTACGAAAATATATAAAACCGCAAAATAGCCATGATTGACAGAATCAACGATCTGTTGAAGCGCGTCGAGGAGTTCCGCCCCAAGGCCGCTGCGGAAGTCGAGGAGTTCCGGATAAAGATCCTCGGCAAGAAGGGCGAGCTGAACGCCCTCATGGAGGAGTTCAAGAAGGTCGCACCCGAACAGAAACGGGAAATAGGGCAGCGGCTCAACGCCCTCAAAACAGCTGCGCAGGAGCGTATAAACGCCCTCAGGAGCGCCGTGCAGCAGGCTGCCGACAGCGCCGCCGCCGAGGCCGGCGACATGACACGGCCCGGTACGGCCGACAACATCGGCACCCGACACCCCATATCGCTCGTGCGAAACCAGATCGTCGACATCTTCTCGCGCCTGGGATATACCGTGGCCGAAGGTCCCGAGATCGAGGACGACTGGCACGTTTTCTCGGCCCTCAACTTCCCGCCCGAGCACCCCGCACGCGACATGCAGGACACGTTCTTCATCGAGAAGAACCCCGACATACTCCTCCGCACCCACACCTCGTCAATACAGGTGAGGGCCATGGAGCGCAGCAAACCTCCCATCCGCATCGTATGCCCCGGACGAGTCTTCCGAAACGAGGCAATATCATACCGCGCACACTGCATATTCCACCAGGTCGAAGGCCTCTACATCGACGAGGGCGTCTCGTTCGCCGACCTCAAGCAGTCGCTCCTCTACTTCGCAAAGGAGATGTTCGGCGAGGAGGTGTCGATACGTCTGCGGCCGTCGTACTTCCCCTTCACCGAGCCCTCGGCCGAGATGGACGTCTCGTGCAACCTCTGCGGCGGTAAGGGTTGCAACGTCTGCAAGGGTACCGGATGGCTCGAGATCATGGGATGCGGAATGGTCGACCCCAACGTCCTCGAGGCAAACGGAATAGACTCGAAGAAGTATTCGGGATTCGCATTCGGCATGGGTATTGAGCGCATCGCCATGCTCAAGTACGGCGTCAAGGACCTGCGTCTCTATTTCGAGAACGACGTGCGTTTCCTGCGCCAGTTCGAGAGCGTCCTGTAACAAAACGCCCTCTGCCGACGTTATATCTGCGACGGGCGGCATGTCGCGGCCGGCGGTGACGGATTCGCTCCGGCCCGCGCCGGAGTCGGAAACAGGCCCGCACGGGAAAAATGAGAGAGTAAAGAGATGGTGAAAAGAGGCGCAACATATCGCAGACTGCTTACGGCAGCGGCCGCCATGATAATCACGGCGGGCTTCGCCGCACCCGTACTGCACCCGTGCCCGCAAAACCCCGCACAGGCGGCTGTAATAGCCGCCGATACCGCCGGCAGCAACCCTGCGAATGATGACGGCGGCAATATGCAGAAGCAGAGACGGAAGAACCGCCGCAGGGATGCCGCAGCCCCGCAGACGGGATCACAGAACGGACGGCAGCAGGGCATGGAAGGAAACCGTGCCGCCGACACGCTGCAGGAGAGCGCAGCCGCGGCGGATACCTCGCTCCGGCGCTTCGACTCGTGGCCCGAGGAGCTGCGCCCGAGACTCGACATACCCGACTCGCTGCGCGCAGCATACGCATTCACCGACGGCCTCAAGCGCGCCGCAATATACGGCGACTCGGCCACAGCCAGGACCCTCTTCGAGAAGGCCCTCGCCGCTGACGGCGACTACGCCCCCGCACTCTACGAGATGGCGTCGCAATATCTCGAGCGGGATCCCGTCAAAGCCATACAGTATGCCCGCCGGGCGTATCTCACCGACACCACAAGCCGCTGGTACACCAGCATATACGCACAGTCGCTGATCGTCGCGGGCAACTACGACGACGCCCTGCCCGTATTCCGCCGTCTCATACGCATGGATGCCGACAACCCCGACAACTACCGCATCCTGGCCATACTCTACCAGCAGCGCCAGCAGCCCTATTCCGCAATATCGGTACTCGACTCGGCCGACATGCGTATGGGCAAGATCCCATACCTGAGCGCCCTCAAACGCCACCTGCTCGTCGCCACGCGACAATACGACCGCGCCATAGCCGAGGCGCAGGAGGCCGTCGACGCCGCCCCATACGAGCAGGCAAACATCCTCTCCCTCGGGCAGGCATACGCCGCGGCGGGACGCGACTCCATCGCCCGCGCCACGCTGCGCCAGGCCGTGGCAATGGACTCCACGAACATCGACGCCCTGGCCGCATATGCCGACTTCTGCTCCGAGAGGCGCGACATGACGGAGTACATGGCCGCACTGAAGCTCCTCTTCGCGAACGAACGGTTCCCCCTCGAGCGCAAGATAGCCCTCTTCGAGAGGCTCACCTCGAGCCGCGAGTTCTACGGTGAGAACTACTACGCCATAGGCGGACTGGCGTCCACCCTCGTCATAAAGCACCCCAACGACAAACGTGTCGTGGACCTCTACGGCGACTACCTCATCGCGGGCGGCGACGTCGAGAACGCCCTGCGCCACTTCAAGCTCCACCTCGACGACCAGCCCCCGCAGATGGACTACTACATGGCCGTCATCGACATCGAGACATATCTCCAGAGGCCCGACTCGGTAGACAGGTACGTGCAGCGCGCCGTCAGCCTCTTCCCCGACGACCCCGTGCTATACATACGCAAGGCCAACAGGCTCTATGTCAAGGGCGACTACGACGCCGCCGTCGCGGCATTCGACGAGGCCCTCAAATATGCCGGCACGGACTCCCTGCGCGGACAGCTATGGGGATACATCGGCGACACATACCACCAGATCGCCGAGTTCGCCTCCGGGCGCAGCGAACGCCCCGACTCCATCCCCGAGAAGAGCCGCCTCGGCGCCCGCAAGGCCGCAAAACGATCATACGAAGCCTATGAGACCGCCCTCGCGCTCTATCCCGACAACGCCTCCGTGCTGAACAACTATGCATACTACCTCTCGCTCGAGAACCGCGAGCTGGAACGCGCCCTCGAGATGTCGTCGCGGGCCCTCGCCCTCGAGGAGGGGAACGCCACCTTCATCGACACCTACGCCTGGATACTCTACCTGCTCGGCCGCTACGACGAGGCCCGCACGAGCATGAGGCAGGCCCTCTCGCTCGACCGCACGAAGAGCCCCACGCTGCCGCTCCACTACGGCGACATACTCTACGCCCTGGGCGAGAACTTCATGGCCGAGACCTACTGGCGCAAGGCGCTCGACATGGGGGCCGACAAGGACCAGGTGGAGGAGCGCCTGGCACGCCTCAAGGGGCCGCAACAACAGCCGCAGGAACCCGCGAAGAAGGGCAGGAGGGAGCGCGGCGACACCGACGGCGCAAAGGGGAAATAACGCCCGCCACACAAGAGAACGCATGAAGAGATCGATCCACATAATCCTCTCCGCAGCCCTCGCCCTCATCATGGCGGCGGCCGCGGCAGACACCGCAACGGCGCAGACGGCGCAGGAGAAACAGCGCATCGAGGCGCAGCGGCGCAAGATCGCCGAACTCGAGGCGCAGATCGCCCAGGAGGAGAAACGCCTCTCGGGCATCAAGCGCGACAAGTCGACGGCGCAGCAGCGCGTGCGGTCCATAACGCGCCAGATCGACTCGCGAAACCAGATACTCGCACGCACCGAGAGCGAGATGGGGCTCATCGCCCGCAACATCGCCCGCAACGACTCGATCATTGCGACAACGCGCGGCGACCTCGAGACCGAGCGCGAACGCTATGCCGAGATGGTGCGCGAAGCATACCGCAACTACCGTCAGAACAACTATATAACATACCTTCTCGCCTCGCGCGACTTCTCCGATGCCGCCCGGCGCATAGCCAACATACGGGCCGTGGCGACGCTGCGCGCCGAGCGCATGCGCCGCATAGACTCCATGGCCGTGGCGCTCGAGCGGCAGCAGCTGGAGCTGGCATCGCGGCGCCACGCCCTCGACTCGATCCAGAGCCGCGCCGAGGCACAGCGCGCGGCGCTGCGAAACGACGTCTCCGCGGCGCAGAAGACAATGAACCAGCTCTCCTCGCGCGAGAAGGCCGCCCTGCGCGAGAAGATGCAGCGCGAGGAGCAGCTCGACGCCGCCATCGACGAGCTGCGCAAGCTCACGAAGGGAAATACGGCGGGTGCGTCGTTCTCGCGGTCGACCTCGAACCTGAACCTCCCCGTGGACGGCGGCCGCGTGCGCGAGTACAAGAAGAACATGGCCGAGATCGTCGCCTCGCAGGGGGCCACCGTACGCTCGATATACGAGGGCAAGGTAGTCGAGGTGCGGCGCAACCGCATTTCGGGCAAATTCGACGTTTTCGTCGCACATGGCGAGTATATAACATCGTACGCCAACCTCGAGAGTACAAGCGTCGAAAAGGGCCAGAAAGTGGCAAGAAACGGCACCCTCGGCACCGTCGGCTCGTCGGTCAACCTCACGACCATGCAGCCCGAGTACAAACTCGTATTCGGAATATACTCGCCCTCGCCCAAGGAGGTGCTCAACGCCGCCGACTGCTTCAAGAAAAAGTAGGCGGCCACGGCCGCAGGCCAAACGGGCAAACGGGCAAACGGACAAACGGCCAAACGGCCAAACGGGCAAACGGACAAACGACGGCCCTCCCGCAACACGCGAAAATCACGAAAAATTCAATCGAAATATGGTAAGGTATTACAACGACTCATGCTCGTACCGCCTGCCCGACAAGCGGCTCACCTCGGCATGGCTGCGCAGCGTCGCCGAGCAGGAGGGATACACGCTGGGGGATGTCTCGTACATATTCTGTTCGGCGGAGCGGCTTCTCGAGATGAACCGCCAGTACCTCGGGCACGACTACTTCACCGACGTCATAACCTTCGACTACAGCGACCGCAAGGGTGCGCGCACCGTCAGCGGCGACATCTTCATCGACGTGGAGACCGTCGCCGACAACGCCCGCATATACGGGTCGACGCCGCTGCAGGAGATGCGGAGGGTGGTGGTGCACGGCGTGCTGCACCTCTGCGGACAGAAGGACAAGACGCCCCGCACCGAGCGGCAGATGCACCGCAAGGAGGACAAATACCTCGCACAGTTCCCCAAAAAAGAGACGCGATGACCCCGCTGCAGGAGAGTTCCCGCGGCGCCGCCACGGCACCGCAGACGCACGACGCCCGTGCGTGGAACGACTATGACGTGATAGTGGTGGGGGCGGGCCATGCGGGATGCGAGGCCGCCTCGGCCGCAGCACGCATGGGGTGCCGCACGCTGCTGCTCACGATGGACCTCGAGAAGATGGCCGCCATGTCGTGCAACCCCGCCGTGGGCGGCGTGGCAAAGGGGCAGATCGTGCGCGAGATAGATGCCCTCGGAGGGCGCATGGGACATATAACAGACTGTGCCACAATACAGTTCCGCATGCTCAACCGCTCGAAGGGACCCGCTATGTGGAGCCCCCGCGCGCAGTGCGACAAGGCGCTCTACTCGCGTCTGTGGCGCCGCGAGGCCGAACATACCGACAACCTCCACCTCTGGCAGGATGCCGCCGTCGGGCTGCACTTCGACACCACGGGCGCACGCCCCCGCGTGACGGGCCTCGTGACGCGCATGGGCGTGGAGTTCACGGCCCGCGCCGTGATCCTCACAAACGGCACCTTCCTCTCGGGGCTCATGCACTGCGGCGAACACCACGCCGAGGGGGGACGCGCCGGCGACGCCGCCTCCCACGGCATCACCGAATCGCTCCGCGCCGTCGGCTTCGAGGCCGGGCGCATGAAGACCGGAACCCCGGCACGTATCGACGGCCGCACCATCGACTTCGACCTCCTGGAGCGCCAGGAAGGGGACGCGGAGCCGTCGAAGTTCTCCTTCTCGCCTGACATACAGCCCGTTAAGGAGCAAATGGAGTGTTTTCTCGTCTACACCTCGCCCGAGGTACACGACATCCTGCGGCGCGGCTTCGACCGCTCGCCCCTCTTCAACGGAACCATACGGGGCATCGGGCCCCGCTACTGCCCCAGCATCGAGGACAAGCTCCGCACCTTCGCCGACAAGCAGCAGCACCAGCTCTTCCTCGAACCCGAGGGGCGCGACTGCAACGAATACTACCTTAACGGCTTCTCGTCGTCGCTGCCGTACGAGATACAGATCGAGGCGCTGCACGCAATCCGCGGCCTCGGGCACGCCCGCGTCTACCGCCCGGGCTACGCCATCGAGTACGACTACTTCCCGCCCACGCAGCTGCGCCACACCCTCGAGACCAAACCGGTCGAAAACCTCTACTTCGCGGGCCAGATAAACGGCACCACGGGATACGAGGAGGCCGCGGCACAGGGCCTTATGGCAGGCATAAACGCCGCACGCAGGCTCCGTGGCGAGGAGGGCATCGTCCTGCGCCGCGACGAGGCATATATCGGCGTACTCATAGACGACCTCGTCACCAAGGGCGTAGACGAACCATACCGCATGTTCACCTCACGCGCCGAGTACCGCATACTGCTGCGGCAGGACAACGCCGACCTGCGCCTCACGCCCCTCGGCCGCGAGATAGGCCTCGTGGATGACGTCATGTGGGAGGCATTCGAACGCAAGCGCTCACGCACGGCCGAGCTCCTCGACTTCGCCCGTACGCAGAGCGTACACCTGGCCGAGATAAGCGAATACATGCTCTCGCGCGGCATCGAACCGCCCGCACAGGGGACGAAACTGTACAACCTCATCGCCCGGAACGAATTCACAATCGGGGAGCTCGCCGAAGCGCTGCCGCGCCTCGCCCGCTTCATACGCGAACACGGCATAACGCGCGAGGTGGAGGAGCAGGTCGAGATACAGATCAAGTACCGCGGCTACATCGAGCGCGAGCGGCTGCTCGCAGAGAAACTCCACCGTCTGGAGAATATCGTCATCCCCGACGGCATCGACTTCATGGCGATGCAGGCCCTCACGATAGAGGCGCGGCAGAAACTCTCGCGCATACGGCCGCAGACGATAGGGCAGGCGTCGAGAATCCCGGGCGTCTCCCCCGCCGATATCAACGTCCTGCTTGTCGCCTTCGGCCGCTGAGTTTTTCGATACCGCCAATATCCCTTTCTGCAGTCGCCCCGGCCGCTGCGTTTTTTCGACAGGCTGATATCAACATTATCACGACCGCTTCGGACAGCGCTGCGGATATTTTGACCGGCCGGCGGCTTGAAACAACCCATATGAAAACACTCCCGCAATCCTTCAGGTTGCGGGAGTGTTTTCGACATATACAGCCTCTCCCGAAACGAAACAACATCTTTTTCCGGCAATACTGCCCATTATCCTCCGAAGATGCTCCACGTGGAGCAAGAAAAGTAGCCGATCTTGCAATGCAATAATTAGGATAAAGAGCTGCCCGTCCCCGAAAAATGCTCCACGTGGAGCAAAAACAGCAACCGATCTTGCAATGCCGGAATCAGAACGAAGAGCTGCCCGTCCCCGAAAAATGTTCCACGTGGAGCAAAAAAACCGCCGATCTTGCAATGCAATAATTAGGATAAAGAGCTGCCCGTCCCCGAAAAATGGACAAAAAAAATGCCGCCCGAAATTGGCGGCATTACTGTCGTTGTACGGCGTCGCCGGAACGACGCGCAAAATGAAACGTTTCAAATACGTGCCGTGCGGGAGTATAAAACCCGCGGGCGAAGAAAAAAGTTACTCCTCGACAACGGTGGTCCAGCCGTACTTGTCCTCGCAGCGGCCGTACTGGATATCCTGCAGTTTGTTGTAGAGTGCGAGGCAGGTCTTGCCGACGGTCTTGCCGTAGGTGACGGTCTTGCCGGTATCGAGGTCATAGACCGACTCGATAGGCGAGATGACGGCGGCGGTACCGCATGCGCCGGCCTCCTCGAAGGTATCGAGCTCGTCGACGGGGACGGGGCGCTCCTCGACCTTGAGGCCCATGTCGGCTGCGAGCTGACGCAGGCTCATGTTGGTGATCGACGGAAGTATCGAGGGCGACTTGGGCGTAACATAGGTGCCGTTCTTTATGCCGAAGAAGTTTGCGGCGCCGCACTCCTCGATATACTTGTGTTCACATGCGTCGAGGTACATGACGTTCGAGTAACCCAGGTCGTGGGCCTTCTCGCCCGAGAGGATGCTCGAGGCGTAGTTGCCGCCGGCCTTGATATCGCCTGTTCCACGTGGAGCAGCGCGGTCCTGCTCACGGTCTACAACGACCTTGATCGTCGTCATGCCGCCCTTGAAGTAGGGACCCACGGGCGAGCAGAAGACTATGAACATGGCCTCGTGCGACGCCTTTACCCCCAAGCCTACCTTCGAGCCGAACAGCAGCGGACGCAGGTAGAGCGACGCGCCCGACTCGTAGGGCGGGACATACTCGATGTTGCGCTTGACGACCTCGTAGCACGCCGCCGTGAACATCTCCACCGTCGGCACCGGCAGGCAGAGCTTGCGCGCCGACGCCTGCATGCGCCGCGCATTGGCATCCATGCGGAAGATACGCACCTTGCCGTCCACACCGCGGAACGCCTTCAAACCCTCGAAGGCCTCCAGACCGTAGTGCAGGCATGTCGTCGACATGTGCATCCTGATATACTCGTCCTCCGTGACCTCCATGTCGCTCCACTTCCCGTCCTTGTAACTGTAGCGGACGTTGACGTCGGTCTTCATATAGTCGAAGCCTATCGACTTCCAATCAATCGCTTTCATAATATGCTGATTTTCATTATTTTATGCTTACGTTCGGTATCTTGTCACCCCGTCGTGCGGCCGTCATCCGACCTGCGAGCCGTCGGTGACCTTCTCCTCGGGCCGCATCATCACAAGACCCCGCACGGCGTCCTCCGCCATGAGGATCATGCCCTCGGACCGTATCCCCTTGAGCTCGCGCGGCGCGAGGTTCACCAGCACCGGCACCTGGCGCCCCACAAGCTCCTCGGGCTTGAAATACTCCGCTATGCCCGAGACTATGGTGCGGCGGTCGATACCCGTATCGACGGTCAGCTTGAGCAGTTTCTTGGTCTTGGCGACCTTCTCGGCGGCGACGATGGTCGAGATGCGTATGTCCATCTTCGAGAAGTCGTCGAACGACACCTCCTCCTTCTGCTCCGCCACGTGCGACGCCGCCTCGGCGGCGGCATTCGCGGCCTTCGCCGCCGCGAGCTTCGCCAGCTGGCGCTCGATAACGTCGTCCTCGATCTTCTCGAAGAGGAGCTGCGGCTCGCCGATCTCGTGGCCCGCGGCGATGACCGACATCGAGCCCAGGTCGTCCCACGTAGGCCGCTCGATAGCGAGCATGCGCAGGATCTTCTCCGACGAGAAGGGCATGAAGGGCTCTATGGCCACGGCCACGTTGGCCGTGATCTGCAGCGCTATGTTAAGGATGGTCTCCACGCGTGCCGGGTCGCTCTTGACGACCTTCCACGGCTCGGTGTCGGCCAGGTACTTGTTGCCTATGCGGGCGAAGTTCATGGCGTCCTTCAACGCCTCGCGGAAGCGGAAGTTCTCGATGTTGCCCTCCAGCTCCGAGCGTATGCCCTGGAGTTCGGCCACGGTGGCGCGGTCGTAGTCGGTCATCGCGCCGCACGCCGGAACCCGGCCCCCGAAGTACTTCTTCGTGAGCACCAGGGCGCGGTTGACGAAGTTGCCCAGCACCGCCACCAGCTCGTTGTTGTTGCGCGCCTGGAAGTCCTTCCAGGTGAAGTCGTTGTCCTTGGTCTCGGGGGCGTTGGCGCAGAGCACGTAGCGCAGCACGTCCTCCTTGCCCGGGAAGTCGTCCAGATACTCGTGCAGCCATACGGCCCAGTTGCGCGACGTGGAGATCTTGTCCCCCTCGAGGTTCAGGAACTCGTTCGCCGGCACGTTCTCCGGCAGGATGTAGCCCCCGTGCGCCTTCAGCATCGACGGGAAGACGATGCAGTGGAAGACGATGTTGTCCTTGCCGATGAAGTGCACCATCTTGGTGTCCTCGCTCTTCCAGTACTTCTCCCAGTCGGGCGTGAGGTCCTTCGTCGCCGAGATATAGCCGATCGGGGCGTCGAACCACACGTAGAGGACCTTCCCCTCGGCACCCTCCACCGGGACGGGGATGCCCCAGTCGAGGTCGCGGCTCACGGCACGCGGCTGCAGTCCCAGGTCGAGCCAGCTCTTGCACTGGCCGTAGACGTTGCTCTTCCACTCCTTGTGGCCCTCGAGGATCCACTCCCGCAGGAAGGGCTCGTACCGGTCCAGAGGCAGGTACCAGTGCTTCGTCTCGCGCTTCACGGGAACCGATCCCGACACGGCGCTGTGGGGGTCTATCAGCTCGTCGGGCGAGAGCGTCGAACCGCACTGCTCGCACTGGTCGCCGTAGGCGCGCTCGTTGCCGCAGCGCGGGCATGTGCCCACGATATAGCGGTCGGCAAGGAAGGTCTGCGCCTCCTCGTCGTAGTACTGCATCGAGGTGCGCTCGATGAACTTGCCCTCGTCGTAGAGCTTGCGGAAGAAATCCGATGCCGTCCTGTAGTGCGTGGGCGACGACGTGCGCGAATAGATGTCGAACGAGATGCCCAGACGGCGGAACGACTCCTTGATTATCTCGTGGTAGCGGTCCACGATCACCTGCGGCGAGACACCCTCCTTGCGCGCCTTGATGGTGATGGGCACGCCGTGCTCGTCGCTGCCGCACACCGAGATCACGTCCCGGCCGCGCAGCCGCAGGTAGCGGGTGTATATGTCCGACGGCACGTATACGCCCGCCAGGTGCCCGATATGGACGGGGCCGTTGGCATAGGGCAGCGCCGAAGTTATGAGATAGCGTTTGAACTCTTTGGCCATAAAACTTTTGAAGATTAATGCCGGCCGCCGGCACGCGGCGCCGACCGTAAAAACCGTAATTTGTTCCAAAAATACAACATTTTATTGCGATTGGGAAAATTTTTCGGCACAAAATCCCGCCGCTTCCGCTCCAGCGGGGCGTTTCGGGGCGGTGCCGCAAGGGAAAGGTGCTGGACGGCACGCGCACGTGAGGGGCTTCGGGACTGAAAAAAGGCGCAGGAGGCGACGGGCGGATACGGCGCGGGTACGGCGCGGGCATGAAAGGAAA
>CASDSD010000020.1 GCA_949283205.1 uncultured Alistipes sp.
CCGCGCTCGGTGAGCCACACCTCCGAAGCGCCCGATTCGATGCACTTCTCGTAAGGGTATCTCATATCCTCGCCCGAAAGGAACTGCGCCTTCTTTATGTTCACCGTACGTCCCGTGCGCGCCGCCGCAACCAGCAGGTCGGTCTGACGGCACAGGAATGCCGGGATCTGTATCACATCCACCACCTCTCCGACCGGAGCCGCCTGGTACGACTCATGTATGTCGGTAAGCAGTTTCAGGCCCCATTTGCGGCGCACGTCGTCCAGCATCTGCAGGCCTCGTTCCAGCCCCACACCGCGATATGATCTCAACGATGTACGGTTCGCCTTGTCGAACGACGCCTTGAATATTATATCGACACCCAGACGGCCGTTTATCGCAACCAGCCGCTCGGCGACTGCATCGAGCAGCTCCGCCGACTCTATGACACAAGGTCCTGCTATCAATTTCATATCGATACTGTCGGCCGCAAGGCCGCCCCCTTCGTATATTCTTACTTAAAAATATTGTCTTTACAACAAAACCGCAGCGCCATGGCCACAGCATCCCACAATAAGGCGGCCATGCCCTGCAGTCATGACTCCCCTCAATACAGCAACCACACCTTACAATCCCCCTACAAAAGCCGTCCCATACATCCGCAGCCTCCGCAACACGGCAGCCGCACCGGACAGCCCCCTATGACAAGGCTTTTTCCACGCCTTATATCCGCGACTCCATACGACACGGCAGCCGCACCTTTCAATACCCTACAAAAAGCCGTCACATACATCCGCAGCCCCCGCAACACGGCAGTCGCACCCGAGAAGCCCCATGATAAGGACATCCTCACATCTCATATCCGCGACTCCATACAACCCGTGACGCAGTTACCTGTCGGGATGCAGCCTCAAAAACTCCTCGGCACGGGCCAGATCCTCCGGCGTGTCGATACCCACAGTCTCGACATCGCTTATGCCGACACCGATGCGATAACCGTTCTCCAGCCACCGCAGCTGCTCGAGCGACTCGGCCGTCTCGAGCGTCGAGGGCGGCAGCGATGTCACGCGACGCAACACGTCGCTGCGGAAGGCATAGAGCCCTATGTGCTTGTAAAACGTATGCCTCGAGAGCCACTCGCTGCGATCCACCCCACGCAGGTAGGGTATCACCGAACGTGAAAAATAGATCGCATGCATACTGTCGTCGAGAACCACCTTCGGCGAGTTGGGATTCTCCAGCGCCGCCAGGCCGTCCTCCGACGAGAAGGGCTTCACAAGCGTGGCTATCTCGGTGGTCTCGTCCTCGAAGCATGACATGACGGTATACAGTTGCGACGCCGCAATAAAGGGTTCGTCACCCTGCACGTTTATCACCACATCGAACTGTGCGCCCTGCTTGCAATAGGCCTCGTAGCAACGGTCCGTACCGCTGCGATGCCTGTCGGATGTCATCACGACACGCCCGCCGAAAGCCTCCACAGCCTCGGCAATGCGGACATCGTCCGTAGCAACGACGGCGTCGGGCACAACAGCCGCCACACGCTCGTAGACGCGGCGTATGACGGGGACGCCTCCCAGCAGGGCCAGAGGCTTGCCCTCGAAACGCGTAGACGCATATCGCGCCGGTATAACAGCTATGAATCGCATATCACGGTACATTATCATCTTCAACGGCCGACGGCCGCAGCGCACGTCATCCCGCCGCGACGGCAGGCGCTCCGTACTACTACTTCTTCAACGCCAGATCGAGCACCTCCATTATGTTCTTGACATAGTGGAACGTCAGGCCCTTTATATATTCCGGTTTGATCTCCTCGACATCCTTTCGGTTGTCCTCGCACATGATCAGGTCGGTGATGCCGGCACGCTTGGCCGCCAGGATCTTCTCCTTGATTCCGCCCACGGGCATCACGCGCCCGCGCAGCGTCATCTCGCCCGTCATGGCGATACGGTCGCACACCTCGCGCCGGGTAAAGGTGGAGACGATCGACGTCACCATCGTAATACCTGCCGACGGCCCGTCCTTCGGGATCGCCCCCTCCGGAACGTGTATGTTGAGGTTGTGCTTCTCGAACGTCTCGGGCGCAATCGACAGCTCCTCGCAATGGGCCTGTACCCATTCGTATGCTATCGTCGCCGACTCCTTCATCACATCGCCCAGATTTCCCGTCAGGCTCAGGCCTCCCTTGCCCGGCGTGAGGACCGACTCGATGTAGAGTATGTCACCGCCCACAACCGTCCATGCCAGACCCGTCACCACGCCTATCATGCCGCTTATCTCATACTCGTCGTTGCGGAACTTCGGCTTGCCGAGGATCTTCTCCACATCCTCGGGCGTGATCTCGGGTTGATACGGCTCCTCGAAGGCGATATTCTTTGCGCGCGCACGCGCTATCTTCGCCAGGTTCTTGTCCAGCGAGCGCACGCCCGACTCGCGCGTATACTCCGAAATGATCTTCTCGATGACGGCATCGGGAACGATCATCTCGCCCTCCTTTATGCCGTGCGCCTCGCACTGCTTGCGCACAAGGTGCTCCGCCGCGATACGGACCTTGTCCTCGAGGATATATCCCGGGATGCTTATCATCTCCATACGGTCACGCAGCGCAGGGTTGATACCGCCCACATCGTTGGCCGTGGCGATGAACAGCACCTTCGAGAGGTCGTACTCCGTATCGAGATAGTTGTCGTGGAAGGTGGTGTTCTGTTCGGGATCGAGGACCTCGAGCAGCGCACTCGACGGATCGCCGTGGTTGCTTACCGTCACCTTGTCCACCTCGTCCAGTATAATCACGGGGTTCGACGACCCGCACCGCTTGATGGTCTGTATGATACGTCCCGGCATGGCGCCTATGTACGTACGGCGGTGTCCGCGGATCTCGGCCTCGTCGTGCAGACCGCCCAGCGATATGCGGCCGAACTTGCGTCCCAATGCCGTGGCGACAGAACGGCCGAGCGACGTCTTGCCCACGCCCGGAGGCCCGTAGAGGCACAGTATGGGGGACTTCAGGTCGCCCTTGAGTTTTATTACGGCCAAATGCTCCAGGATACGGTCCTTGACCTCCTCCAGGCCGAAATGGTCGGCATCGAGCTGCTTGCGGGCGCACGTCAGGTCGAGATTGTCCTGCGTCACGTCGTTCCACGGCAGCTCAAGCATCAGCTGAAGATATGTCATCTGCACCGAATACTCCGCCACGGCGGGATTCAGGCGCTCCACCTTCGAGAGCTCCTTCTCGAATAGCTCGCCGATCTCCTTGGGCCAGTTCTTCTTCGCCGCGGCCTCGCGCATCTGCTCGATCTCGGCGTCGGTGCTGTCGCCCAGCTCGTCCTGTATCGTGCGCATCTGCTGCTGCAGGTAGTAGTCGCGCTGCTGCTTGTCGATCTCGCGCTTGACCTTCTCCTGTATCTCGCCCTTGAGTTCCGCCAGCTGCTGCTCACGCACCAGGATCTCCAGCAGCTTGCGGGCACGGGCCAGCAGCCCGGGAGCCTCCAACAGCGCCTGACGGTCCTCGTCCGAGAAATCCATGTTCGAGCAGATGAAGTTGATCAACCCCCGCTGCGAATCTATGTTCTTGATAGCGAAGGCCGCCTCTTTCGGCATCGACGGCGATATGTTGATGATGTTGAGCGACACCTCGCGCACCGAGTCTACCAGGGCCTGGAACTCGACGTTGCCGGCATCGGGCTGCGAGTCGCGTATGGTGCGCACGGTAGCCCTCAGATAGGGTTCCGACTGCAGGTACTCAACCACCTCGATCTTCTCCAGGCCGCTCAGGATAACCGTAAGGTTGCCGTTGGGCATCTCGAGGATCTTGATTATGCGGGCCGCGGTGCCGACCTTGTACATGTCATCGGGGGCGGGTATCTCGACCTCGCTCTCGCGCTGCAGCACGGCGCCCAGCAGGCCGCCTTCGGCATTGACATCGCGAACGAGTTTTATGCTCTTCTCGCGTCCCACCGTGATGGGGGTGATGGCGCCCGGGAAGAGAACCGAGCTGCGCAACGACAATATTGGCAGCGATTCGGGTATAGCCACATTCTCGGCCACCTCGTCGCCGCCGGTTATGATGGGGATAACCTGATGTCGCCCGTCGAGGACATCCGGCATCGTTTCAAAATCGGTCAAATCGATATTATCTTTCTTCTTACTCATAGCTACACTCTTTCACGGTTGCAAATATAATATATTTTGGCCGAAAACACCCCGCGGTTTAACACTTTGTTAATAACTTCCGACCCGCGGGCGTCCCCGGCAGGCGGCCCGATGCCGCCTTCGCATAAGAAACGTCGCCACGCCCGAATATCGTATGCCCCACTACCACAAAGCGATGCTTTCATATCCTCGCGCCGTCCGCACGACACGCGTCCGCCTCCGACCCTACACCCGCTGCCGCCGCGACACAACAGCGGCGACGATCTTGCATATCGTTTTTATTTTATTATCTTCGCACAAAAATAAATCTGCACATGCATCAAGTTGAACCATGGGCGATAATCCCGTTCGCCGCAATGCTGTTGAGCATAGCCATCCTGCCGCTCACCGCGGAGAAGTGGTGGCACAGCAACCTGCACAAACTGGCTCTCTCGCTTGCCCTGGCTCTTGTAGCCGGCATCTACCTCACCACAAACGGCATGGGGGAACAGTTGCTGCACCAGATGCTCTACGACTATCTGCCGTTCATCATCCTGCTCGCGTCGCTGTTCGTCGTGACCGGCGGCATCCGGATCGAAAACGACGTCGCGCCAACGCCCGCCACCAACCTGACGATGCTCGCCAGCGGCTTCGTCCTGGCCTCCTTCATGGGGACCACCGGCGCGGCCATGCTCCTCATACGCTGCATGATCGACATCAACAGGCAACGCACGTACAAAACACACACCATACTATTCTTCATCGCGCTGGTAGCCAACTGCGGCGGTATCCTCACGCCTCTGGGCGATCCCCCGCTCTTCCTGCTGTACCTGCGCGGCGCCGACTTCTTCTGGTTCATGCACCTGTTACCGCAATGGCTCTTCACAGGAGGGGTGCTGCTGCTCATATACTATATCACCGACCGCTACTACTACGCCAAGGAGCCCGCCGAGGCGCGCATCAAGCCCGCCGGCAACGGTCCCAAGGTACGAATATTCGGCAAACGCAACATCATACTGCTCCTGGCGGTGGTGCTGACCGTATCGCTCGTAAACCGCTCCCACATTCCGGCCATGGGGGATCCCGACGCCCCGATATTCATGCACTTCCTGCGTGAAATACTCCTTGCCGCCATTGCCATAATATCGCTGGCGGCAACGGACCGCAAGGTGCGCCGCGAAAACAACTTCTCATGGGACCCCATAATCGAAGTCGCCATACTCTTCATCGGCATCTTCGCCACCATGACCCCCGCCCTCATATTCCTCAACGCCAACGCCGCAGACCTCGGGTTGAGCGAACCGTGGCAGTTCTACTACGGCACGGGAGTCCTGTCGCAGTTCCTCGACAACGCCCCCACGGCAATCGCCTTCCATACCGTCGCCA
Source organism: uncultured Alistipes sp. (assembly GCA_949283205.1). Classification (GTDB taxonomy): domain Bacteria; phylum Bacteroidota; class Bacteroidia; order Bacteroidales; family Rikenellaceae; genus Alistipes. The sequence continues at coordinate 5,500 of CASDSD010000020.1, forward strand.
CGGGCCTGCCGCATGTCGACGGCGTGGAATACGTCGCCGACATCCCGACGACGCTGCTCGTGGCCATTGCCCTCGGAGCCGTCTTCTTCGGCGCCATGACATATATAGGCAACGGGCCAAACTTCATGGTCAAGTCGATCGCGGAAAATAGCGGCGTGCGCATGCCGAGCTTCTTCGGTTACATGGCCAGGTTCTCGCTCATAATCCTGCTGCCGGTATATATACTGATGCAGTTGATTTTCCTCTGACGATTTTCCACGACCGCACGCATCGCGTCGGCGGTCCGGATGACGCATCGCAAACAAGGACATGCCCGACCGGAAGTTTTCCGGTCGGGCATGTTACTTACCGCGGCGGTCCGTATCACCTGGCGGCATACAGATAGCTCCAGAAACTGTCCGGATACGCCGCACGCGCTTCGTCATAACGCCCCGCAGCCATCAGATCGGTGAATTTTCCGAACGCCTCCGCGCGGAAACGGCTCACCCCATAACGTTTGAGCAGGTCGGGATTCTTACGCGACAGCACCAGCAACGCCTCCTCGTAATATCGCGGCAGCACATCCTGATTGCGGTACGCGCTGGCATAGATACGCGGGAAGAGCATCTCGAACTTGTCCATCTGACGCCAGGCGAGCATGCCGCACAACAATATGTCGGCACACATGCGGCTGCCGGGACGCCTGTCGTACAGAGTGGCCATGTTCACCAACAGCGACTGGTCGTTCGTGGCGCCGGTCAATATGTGGTCATCCTCATGCTCCTCGCCGTTCTCCATAATATCCGAGATGAGCCACGCGCGGCTCTCCACCCACTCCCTGTGGCAAGTCGAATGGAGCAGTATGCGCATGTACTTCTCGGCCAGCGGCAGATTGCCCTCACGCAGGAAAGCCTCCGTGATGCGCCGCATCGACAGGAACGAGAATCCGAGCGGCGAGATCGAATTCATCTGGAAGGATTGATGCACCACCTCGTTGTCGAGGCCGAGGCTGCGGGCAAACATGGCATTGAAGTTACACCCCACATGGTCGGTTCTGCCAGCAAAGTAGAAGTCGTTCGCTTCGGTTATGCCGTAACGGAACACCTTTTCGGGCAATTCGCCCTTCTCGGCCAGCGCCAACAGCGTATACCGGCGGCAAACGGGGTCTTCGGCCGACACCTCGGGCGTGACGATCTCCAGGATACGGCCCCACCTGCCATCCTCGGCAAGACGCTCGATACGGTGCAGTCGCTCACCCGCACGGTTCACGGGCAGCGACAGCGACACGGCGCAGCCCGCCGCGAGCAGCAACAGGGGAAGAGCCGCGGCACGCACCGCACGGCCTTGGGGAATACCGCCGTCGCCGACACGACGCGTGAGACACACCGCTACGAGAGCCGCTGCGATCGCCGCCCCGCTCCACAGGATCAGGCCCGCGCCGTCGCAATAACGGCATTGCAGGGCGACGAATACGCCCACCGGCACGAATGCCAGCCATGCCCTGTCGGCACGGCGCCAGACACGCCACACGACAATATCGGCGCACGCCATCACAATCCATGCGAACAGCGTCTGCAAAAGGGCTCCGGCGACGGCCCAGCGATAGAACTGCAACACGTATGCGGCCACATACCCCACCAGACCTTCGGGCAGCCGCGCCTGCAGGCGGGAGAAGTCGGGCAGCGTCGAGAAGAACGACATCCCCTCCATCCACCAGATTGTATTGCGGTAGGCCAGCAGCCAGAACAGAAAAAGCGTCGGCACCAACAGAACCGTATGCAACAATATGATCTTCTTCATCGTGATACTACATACTACTTCAACATCTTTTTCAACTCCTTTTTCGGCAGCCGCACCTCGCCGCGTATGAATTGCGGCACGTTGTACGACTTCAGGCGCCATACGTTATGGTCGGGATCGCGCTGCGGCAGCAGGAAAGGCTTGCTGCAGACACCCTCTGACGACACATGGGCGAAGAAGAGCCGCGTATAGCGGCCGTCGAGTCGGCGGCTGCCGATAACGACCCAGCGGCCCGACGACGACCATTCGTGACAACCTTCGCTCCGTGCGCTGTTCAGGGCCGAGACGTCGACCGGAGAGCCGTCATCCATGCGCTGCATAACCAGGTCGGCATCGTCATGCCACACGGGGAAGGTACCGTGGCCGGTACGCGTGAAGAGCAGATATCGCCCGTCGGGCGAAACCCGAGGGAAGGAGGCGCTGCCGCCGTCCCGATACGCCGCATAGAGCGTATCGACACGTTCGCCGAACGTCCCGCTGTCGGGGTCGAACCCTACGCGCAGAATGTCGTAATGGACCTTCTCCCGCTCGGCCGGCATCGGATAGGGATCCGCGGAACAGAAGAGCAGCGCCCGGCCGTCGGGTGTCCATGCGGGGAAGGTCTCCCAACGATCTTCCGTCTGGAAACGTTCGTCGACGATCATCTCTCCGCTCCGGGTATCGTATACCATCAGATCGGATGCCTGGTCATACACCTCGAGGGGCTGGCCGTGACCGCCGAAGAAGGATTGGTAGGTCGTATTCGACGAGAAGGCCACATACCGTCCGTCGGGGCTCCACATGGGATATACGCCCTGCTTCCCGGGCCCGATCTTCGTAAAGTCTGCCTTCGTCACCCTGCCGTCCATCATGAAAACGGTGCCGCCGCCCGTGCCGCGCGCATGGAAGAGCATCCGTTCGGGAGAATAGCCGGCAAACGAGTGGCAATTGACGCACCCCATATCATTGACCGAGTTGTCGACCAGCACCTTCTCCTCGAACGACGAGAGGTCGCGCTGATATATCCCCATCTGCCGCCACCCCTCGTAGCTCGGCTCGATCAGGCGGTATGCCACCCATCCGTCCACCGAGTCGGGAGAGACATGAAACGAAAAAGGACGGTATCTGATCCCTTCGGGCTGCGCAGGGCCCCATGCCGACACCGTGACCTGCACGCTGTCCCCCAGCGCGCCAGCCAGCATCCCGCGCCACCCGTCGATCGGGATATCGACCACACCGTGACGCCCCCGGATATCGAGGAGGGTACGGTCCCCCGTCGAAAACTCGGCACGTATATGGTCGATACCGCGCATGGAGAAATTGAGCGGCGCAATGTTGCACGGCACCGTCACCGAAACATAGTCGGGAAATATCGGAGGCAGGGCGTCCGACACACTGCCCACCGAGACCGGACCGGTCGAACAGGCACATATGCCGACAGCTGCCAGGAAAGGGATTATCCTGCTGAATGGATGCATGTTACAAATAGCTTCAATAGTTATCGAAAAAAACGTTTCCGGGCGTAATATACAAATATACGGAAAGTCGAGCGCAGAGACAAATCGAAAACGCAGTTTTCGAGATTTGGCTATGCCGAGACGCATCCTATATTATCCAAATATAGTGAAAGTCGGGCGCAAAACCAAATCAAACGCCCCGTTTCCGATCCGATTCGTAAGCCGCATCCCCATTCCCGGAATTCACGTGCCGTCATGCCGCCACACGACATCCGGGTCGCATGTTCGGAACACCCATTGCGATATATATAAGTGTTTTGGAAAAGATTGGAGGTCTGGAACGGCCATCGTAACCATTTTTTTTGTATTTTTGCCGCTAAATTGCGCGGCACGCAGGCCACACGCATGAACGGCGCCTGCAGGGATGCTGCGGACACTCCGCGACAGACGGCGCAACACGTTATCGGAGACCGATATATGTCAAAATTTGAATAACACGATATGGTAGCAGACAAGTACACGCCACAGGAGATCGAATCGAAGTGGTACGAGTATTGGATCGACAACAAACTTTTCCATTCGGAGCCGGACGCCCGCAAACCCTATACGATAGTCATTCCGCCACCCAATGTCACGGGTATGCTCCACATGGGGCATATGCTCAACAACACGCTGCAGGATGTACTGATGCGCCGCGCCCGCCAGAAGGGAATGAATGCCTGCTGGGTTCCGGGCACCGACCACGCCTCGATAGCCACCGAGGCCAAGGTCGTGGCCAAGCTCAAGGCCGAGGGCATCGACAAGGCGAGCCTTACGCGCGAGGAGTTCCTGCGCCACGCCTGGGAGTGGAAGGAGAAACACGGCGGCATCATCCTCAAGCAGCTGCGCAAGCTGGGCGCCTCGTGCGACTGGGACCGCACATGCTTCACCATGGACGAGCCCCGCACCGAGAGCGTGATCAAGGTCTTCGTCGACCTCTACAACAAGGGCAAGATCTACCGCGGCGTGCGCATGGTACACTGGGACCCCGCGGCAAAGACCGCCCTTTCGGACGAGGAGGTGATATACAAGGAGTCGCAGGGCAAGCTCTACTACCTGCGCTACATGATCGAGGGGACGGACCGTTACCTTGTCGTGGCAACCACGCGCCCCGAGACCATTCTGGGCGATACGGCCGTATGCCTCAACCCCAACGATGAGCGGTATAAGGACATTCCGGCCGACGCACGCGTCATCGTGCCCCTGGTAGGCCGCTCGATCCCCGTCATACGCGACACGTATGTCGACATAGAGTTCGGTACGGGTGCCCTGAAGGTAACCCCCGCGCACGACGTGAACGACTACATGCTGGGCGAGAAATACGCGCTCGAGTCGATCGACATATTCAACGACGACGGCACCATCAACGACAAGGTGGGGCTTTATGTGGGCATGGACCGTTTCGAGTGCCGCCGCGTCATCGAGGGCGACCTCGAGAAGGCGGGCCTCATGGAGAAGGTCGAGCCCTACACCAACAACGTCGGCTATTCGGAGCGCACGGGCGTGGCCATCGAGCCCAAGCTCTCGATGCAGTGGTTCATGTCGATGGAGGATATAGCCAAGCCGGCCACGCGCGCCGTCATGGAGGATGAGATAAAGTTCATACCCGCAAAATACAAGAACACCTACCGCCACTGGATGGAGAACATCAAGGACTGGTGCATCTCGCGCCAGTTGTGGTGGGGCCAGCGCATCCCGGCCTACTATCTCCCCAAGGGAGGGTATGTCGTTGCCGAGACCGCCGAGAAGGCCCTCGAGATGGCCCGTGCGAAGACGGGCGACATGACCCTCACGGCGGCCGACCTGCGGCAGGACGAGGATGTGCTCGACACGTGGTTCAGTTCGTGGCTCTGGCCCATATCGGTATTCGACGGCATACGCCACCCGCACAACCCCGAGATCGAGTACTACTACCCCACGAGCGACCTTATCACCGCCCCGGACATCATCTTCTTCTGGGTTGCGCGCATGATAATGGCGGGATACGAATACCGCGGCGAGAAGCCCTTCGGCAACGTCTACTTCACCGGCATCGTGCGCGACAAGCTCGGCCGCAAGATGTCGAAGCAGCTCGGCAACTCGCCCGACCCGCTCGACCTGATCGCCAAGTACGGCGCCGACGGCATGCGCGTGGCGATGATGCTTTCGTCGTCGGCGGGCAATGACGTCATGTTCGACGAGGCGCTCTGCGAGCAGGGCCGCAACTTCGGCAACAAGATATGGAACGCCTACCGCCTCATCAACGGCTGGAGCGTGGACGAGAGTCTCGCACAGAGCGACAACGACGCGCTGGCCGTGGAGTGGTTCCGCCACGCCTTCGCCAAGGCCCTCGCGGAGATCGAGGACAACTACGCCTCGTACCGCATATCGGAGGCCTTCATGCGTATCTACAAACTCTTCTGGGACGACTTCAGCGGCTGGTACCTCGAGATGGTGAAGCCGGCGTACGGCAAACCCGCCGACCGCACGACCATCGACGCCACGCGCCGCTACTTCGACCTGCTGATGCGTCTGATCCACCCCTTCATGCCCTTCGTGACGGAGGAGATATGGCAGGATCTGGCGCCCCGCGCAAAGGGAGAGTCGATAATGTACGCCGCGGCACCCGAACCGGAGCCGTGGGACGAGACTCTGCTGGCACGCTTCGAGTTGGTGAAGGAGGCCATTACGGGCATCCGCAACGTCCGCAAGCAGAAGAACATAGCACAGAAGCAGCCGCTCGCGCTCAAGGTTATCGCCGACGAGAACTACCCTGCGGCATACGCCCCCGTGATAACGAAGATGGGCAACATCGAGAAGATAGAGAGCGTCACCGAGAAGGATCCCGCCGCCGCGGCCTTTATCGTCAAGACGACGCAATACTTCGTGCCGCTGGGCGGCAGCATCGACCGTGAGGCCGAGGTGAAGCGCCTCGAGGCCGACCTCGAGTATCTCGAGGGGTTCCTGGCCAGCGTGATGAAGAAGCTCTCGAACGAGCGGTTCGTAAACTCGGCCCCCGAGAAGGTCGTGGCCAACGAACGCGCCAAGAAGGCCGACGCCGAGGCCAAGATCGCGGCCATACGCGAACATCTGGCAGCATTGAAGTAACAACACGGCGACGGGCGGCATGGGGACGCTGCGTGTACCCGCTCCGCCCGTCGTTTTTTGCTGTGCGGCACACGCCGCGAAAGAGCGCCTCACGGCAAAACGGTATGGAATAATGATATGCCCAATGTAACGATATATACCGACGGGTCGTCGCTCGGCAACCCGGGTCCCGGGGGCTACGGCATAGTCCTCATCTCGGGGCCGCACCGCAAGGAGCTCTCGGCGGGCTACCGCCTCACGACCAACAACCGTATGGAACTGATGGCCGTATGCGTGGCGCTCGAGGCCCTCAAGGTCGAGGGGTGCGACGTTACGATATACTCCGATTCGAAGTATGTCGTCGAGGCCGTAAACCAGCGATGGGTCTTCGGATGGGAGAAGAAGGGCTTTGCAGGCAAGAAGAACCCCGACCTGTGGATGCGTTTCCTGCGCATATACCGCCGCCACCGCGTGCGGTTCGTATGGGTCAAGGGCCACGCCTCCACCGTCGAGAACAACCGGTGCGACGAACTGGCCGTCGCAGCCGCCAACTCGCCGACACTTTCCGAGGATACGGGATACGACCCCGCCGACGCATGACGGCAGGCCGGAACGGGATGCCGCCGCAGGGCATGACGATTGCAGTGAACAGCGACAGGATATGAAATTCACATTTCTGGGAACAGGCACATCGCAGGGTGTACCTGTCATAGGGTGCCGGTGCGTGGTATGCTCGTCGCCGGACCCGCGCGACCACCGTCTGCGCACGGCCGCCATGGTCGAGACGCAGGGACGACGTATCGTGATCGACGCCGGGCCCGACTTCCGCTGCCAGATGCTGCGCACGGGCGTGCGACATATCGACGCCATACTGCTCACGCACGAACACCGCGACCACATAGCGGGGCTGGATGACGTGCGGGCCTTCAACTTCGTCGACTACCCCGTCATACACCGTGTCGACATATATGCCGCGCCACGCACGGCGGCATACGTGCGCAAGGCGTTCGACTATGCCTTTATCCCCGACAAATACCGCGGGGCCCCCGAGATGGAGCTGCACGAGATCGACACGGCACATCCGTTCAAGGTTAAGGATGTAACCGTGATGCCCATCCGCGGCACCCACTCCGACCGGTTCGAGGTGACGGGCTACCGCATAGGGCCGTTGGCCTACATGACCGACTTCAAGACGCTGCTCGAGGGCGAGGAGGAGAAACTCTGCGGCATAGACACTCTTGTGGTCAATGCCTTGAGATATGCGCCCCACTATTCGCACTTCAACGTCGAAGAGGCGCTCGACCTGATCTCGCGCATCAGGCCACGCCAGGCGTTCCTGACGCACATGTCGCACGAGATAGGGTTGCATGCCGAGGCCTCGCTGCGGCTGCCGCAGGACGTACACCTGGCATACGACACGCTCTCGTTCGAGATAGAGGAGCCGCAGACTGCCGCATGCGCCGGATGACAAGACAATAATACGACAATAACCGAGACATATGAAAAACTGTATGAAGGATAAGACCGTGGTCATCACGGGCGCCTCGTCGGGCATAGGCGAGGCCATGGCCGAGGTATACGCCTCGATGGGGGCCAGGGTGGTTCTCGGCGCACGCCACGCCGACAAGCTCGAGGCTCTGTGCCGCCGCATCGAGCAGGCGGGGGGCCGGGCGGCATGGTGTGCCACCGACGTCACCCGGCAGGAAGATTGCAAGCGGCTCATAGATACCGCCGTGGAGCGTTTCGGCGGCATCGACGTGATGATCTGCAACGCCGGTATCTCGATGCGCGCGCTCTTCGACGACGTCGACCTCGAGGTACTGCACCGCCTTATGGATGTCAACTTCTGGGGGACGGTATATTGCACCAAGTATGCCCTGCCATATCTCCAGAAGTCGCACGGCTCGCTCGTGGGGATCTCGTCCGTCGCCGGCATACACGGACTGCCCGGACGCACGGGATATTCTGCCTCGAAGTTCGCCATGACGGGCTTCCTAGAGACCATCCGCATCGAGAACCTCAAGAAGGGACTCCACGTGATGGTCGCCTGCCCGGGCTTCACCGCCTCGAATGTCCGATTCTCGGCCCTCACGGCCGACGGCTCGCAGCAGGGAGCAACCCCCCGCAAGGAGGAGAAGATGATGACGGCCGAAGAGGTCGCACGCATCGTCGCACGTGGCATAGCACATCGCAAGCGTCTGTGTCTTATGGAGATCGAGGGCCGTGCCACACACTTCGTCAAGAAGTTCGCCCCGGGACTCGTCGACCGCCTCTTCTACTACGTCATGTCGAAGGAGCCCGACTCTCCGTTCAAGTAACGGACAGGCATATATAAACTGCGGGGAGCGATCGCAAGGTCGCTCCCCGTATACGTTTCATATCATACCGGCGCATTTACGGCCGACATCGACCCTCACACGTCAGAACGGCAGGTCGTCCGGATCGTCCGCCGCGGCAGGAACCTCGGCGGGCGCCGCCTGCGGTTTCGGTTGCGGCGCGGCACCCCGATCGGCAGGAGAACTCCCCTGCTGCATGTTGTCACCGCGACGACCGAGAAGCTTCATCTCGTCGGCCAGGATCTCCGTCGAATAACGCTTGATGTTGTCCTTGTCGACCCACTCGCGCGTGCGGAGGCGTCCTTCGATATAGAGCTGGCTGCCCTTGCGCACATAGCGGTCGACGACATCTGCCAGGCCGCGCCACAGGGTGACGGTATGCCACTCGGTCAGCTCTTTCGTCTCGTTGTTCTGTCTGTCATAGATGCGCTCGGTCGTGGCCAGGCGCACACGGGCGACCTTGACGCCCGATTCGGTGGTGCGCACCTCGGGATCTATACCCACGTTGCCCACCAGGATAACCTTGTTTACCATATTATAATTCTACAATGATAATCTTGCAATATCACCTCATTTCGCCTGTCTCGCGGCCGTCGCGTCCGCCGATCGACATGTCGCCCAGATGCACCTTCCCCTCCAGATCGTTCTTCAGCGTGCCGAGGAAGTCCTCGTCCGAGCCCTCGATGAACTCCAGCTTGACGGGCTGATAGAAGAGTCTCTCGCGCATATAGTCGGGCACGCGGCGGCTGCGGCGCAACTTCACGGCATCCTTCTCCGTCGTGAGCAGCATCGCCTTCGGATGGCGCTCAAGGCTCTCCATGATACTCTTTATGTCGGATACCGAATAGACGTGATGGTCCGAGAAGATAAACGTATCATCCACACGATACCTCTCCTTCGCCCCCGACACGAACGGTCGCGGATTGCCGATGCCGGCCATCACTATGACTTCGCCGCCCTCCTCGAGGCTGTAAGGCGTATCGAACAGGGGTATGGCCCGTGACGGCACTATGCGCGTGAAATATATCTTCTGGTATGCCACCTTGTGCAGCTCCTTGCGCCAGAGACGCTGGTCGAGCAGCGACATGTTTTCGTGACATTTGGTGACGATAAAGTAGTGCGCCCGATAGAGCGAGTCGACCTTGTCGCGCAGCGACCCGTACGGCAGGTATGTATCCTTGTAGAACGGCCGCGTCGAGTCGATCACAACCACATTTATGCGCGGGTCGACATAGCGGTGCTGGAAACCGTCATCCATGATGATGAGTTCCGTCTCGGGATGCTCGGTCTCGATGCGGCGGATGGCTTCGGCGCGCTTCTCACACACCACCACCAACGCCTCGGGGAACTTCAGTTTCACCTGCAGCGGCTCATCCCCCACCTCGCGATATGACGAGCTGGCCTTGACCTCGAGATAGCCTTTCGTACGGCGCCCGTAGCCGCGCGAGAGAAACGCCACACGACAATACTGCATCATATACGCCAAGATCAGCTCGGCCGTAGGGGTCTTGCCCGTACCGCCGACGGTGATGTTTCCCACGCATATGATGGGCGTGGAGAACTTCTCGCTCTTAAGCAAGCCGCAATCGAACATCCAATGGCGGACATACACCACCATCCGATAGGGATAGGACAAGAGTTTGAGCAAAAATCTCATATCGTGTTAGCATTCGTTTAATCTCCGCGCCACCGGTTTCATGCGCCCCGCAAGCCTTAAGCCGCGACAGCGCCCGACAACGGTCGGGGTGCCGGGCGGACAACGCGCAACCTCCGTCGCGAAGGCGGCCGAAGGCTCTCGCAGACATGGCGGAGACGGGTAATCCTCCCGATATTACCAATTTTCAAAGGTAACCAATTATTTCATACAAACCAACCGCAAACCGCCTTTTTTACATTTACGTCCGTATTTCCGGACATTTATCCCGCCATTCCGCATTTTTTTATTAATTTTGTACGTTATGAAACATATTTTCCACGCAATCATCATTTCAACTCTTCTGCTCGCCGTCGGATGCAACCGCTCCGGACAGAAGCAGGAGCAGGCAGAGACAGCCGAAGCCGAAACACCCGTTCACGATATCCGGTTCGGGATCATTGCCGACAACTACCGTACCGAAGAGGGCGAAGTGGCCAACGGCCAGACCCTCGGCCAGATCCTCGCCCGCTACGGCGTATCGGCCGCCACGGTCGACAAACTCGACAAGGCCTCGAAGGATATATTCCCGCTGCGCCAGATACGCGCCGGACGTCCCTATACGGCATTCCTCACGACCGACTCGCTCAATGCCGGCCGCCTCGACTACCTTGTCTACGAGAAAGACCTCACCGATTATGTCGTATTCGGGTTCCCGAACGACACCGTGACCATCACCACCGGACAGAAAGACGTAACCGTGAAACGACAGAAGCGATCGTCGGTGATCGAATCGTCGCTCTGGGGCGCCATCATGCGCGACAGCCTGCCCTATGCGCTCGCAGCCGAACTGGAGGACATATACCAGTGGACGGTCGACTTCTTCGGCATACAGGAGGGCGACTCCTTCACCGTCATCTATGACGAGCGGCTCGTCGATACCACCTTCGTCGGCATCGGCCGCGTCTGGGGCGCCAAGTTCAACCACGGCGGCAAGGAGATCTACGCCATACCCTTCAAACAGAACGGCAAGATACAGTATTGGGAGTACGACGGGGCATCGCTGCGCAAGCAGCTGCTCAAGGCGCCGCTCAAGTTCACTCGCATCAGTTCGCGCTTCTCGCGGGCGCGTCTGCACCCCATATACCGGGTCTACCGCCCGCATCTCGGGGTCGACTACGCCGCCCCGAAGGGTACGCCCGTACATGCCGTAGCCGACGGCGTCATCATATTCAAGGGCTGGAGCGGCGGCGGAGGCAACACCCTCAAGATAAAGCATGCGGGCAACCTCGTGACGGGCTACCTGCACCTGAGCGGATATGCCAAGGGTATCGCCAACGGCACCCGCGTATCACAGGGGCAGTTGATCGGATACGTAGGCAGCACGGGCGCCTCGACTGGACCGCACCTCGACTACCGCATCTGGAAGAACGGCACGGCGATCGACCCGCTGAAGGTGCCGCAGGAGCCCGCAGAGCCCATAAGCCAGCAGAACAGGGCCGCCTTCGAGCAGATACGCGACCGCATCGTGGCGGAACTGAACGGCACGGCGACGCCCGAGATGATCGTAACGCAGTTGGACAGCCTGCCCGGGGCCGACTCGCTCGCGACAAACGCCGCGGCGCAGACGGCAGAAGAGGAGAAGGAGAAAAAATAAGGGTCGGGGCAACAACCGCAGCAGAGTACAACATAGATGGATATAGACCAACGGATCGAGAAATTCATACGCCGCCACCACGTACTGACGCTCGCAACGGCGACCACAAAGGGTGAACCGTATTGCTGCAACCTCTTCTATGCCTATTGCGGAAGCGGGACGTTTGTCTTCACATCCGACACGCCGACCCGCCACGCCCGCATGATGGAGCGGAACGGCCGTGTCGCCGCCTCGGTGGTGCTCGAGACCCGCATCGTGGGTCGGGTACAGGGTTTGCAGATAACGGGAGATGCGGTCAGGGCCGACGACGATGCGGCGCGGCTCGCATACATAAAACGGTTCCCGTATGCCGCCCTCGCGGAACTGAGACTATGGCGGCTGGAGGCCGACATGATGAAATATACCGACAACACGCTCGGATTCGGCAAGAAACTGATATGGCAGAGAGAGCGACAGCAACAACAGGAGTAATAATCGTGGCCGGCGGTGCGGGCCGCAGAATGGGCAGCGCGCTGCCCAAGCAGTTTCTCATGCTGCACAACCGACCCGTACTGGCACATACGATAGACCGCATGCGCGAGGCGCTGCCCGGGGCCCGCATCGTCGTGGTGCTGCCCGAGGAGCATATCCCGCTGTGGCGTAACCTCGCGGCACGTTTCGACATAGCCGAACACGAGGTTACGGCAGGCGGCAGCGAGCGTTTCCACTCAGTAAGCAACGGCCTGGCCGCGCTGGGCGACGGCTGCCGACTGATAGCCGTACACGACGGCGTACGACCTTTGGCATCGAAGAAACTGATTCTGCGGACACTTCTGGAAGCCGAGAAGAGCGGTGCCGCCATCCCCGTCGTGGCTCCCGCGGACTCGTACCGCATAGTCGAGAACGGACATTCGCGCCCCATAGACCGTTCGCTCCTGCGCATGGTGCAGACACCGCAGGTGTTCCGTGCCGAAGTGCTGCGCGAAGCTTACCGGCAGCCATTCTCCGCCGCCTTCACCGACGACGCCTCGGTTGTCGAGGCCACAGGGTACACGGTCTCCCTGTGCGAGGGCGAGCGCGAAAACATAAAGATAACGACCCCTTCGGATCTGACCGTGGCCGAAGCGATACTCAATGCCCGTGACGATGAAGCGCAGTTTTGAATACAGGATCGACCGCCGCACCATAATCCGCACGGTACTGTTGTGCCTGCTCATAGTGGTCATTGCCGTAGGACTATATTTCCTGTACACGGGAGGATACGTCTCGGCATGGTTCTCGTCGATCATAATAGCTCTCCTGGCATTGATGACACTCTCCATACCGCGGCGCATAGTCGTGCTCGACCACACGCTCGAGATACAGTGCATACTGGACATCACCGAGATCAACCTTCGGGAGATAGCATCCGTCAAGCGCGTGGACCGTCGCCGCATGCGATGGATCATACCGTTGTTCGGAGGCATAGGCTTCTTCGGATACTACGGCAAATATTTCGACCTGAAAGAGTTCGATGTGGTAACCATATACGCCTCCGAGTGGCGCAATTTCGTCGAGATAACCGACATATACGACTCCCGGACATATGTCTCGTGCCGCGAAACAGATGACCTCATAGCTCTCATCGCGCAGGCCAAGGCCGAAGACGAACGCCATCCTGCAAGCGGCGCGGATACCGAGGAGGATGAGAACTGACCGCTGGCGGAGGTGCGGCACGACATGACATGCCGCAGACCGCTCCGGCAAAAAGAACCGCAAGATGTTGAAGATACTGACAAAACCGCTGCCTCACTTTCTCTACCGGCGATCAGGCCAGACGACATTCATAGTCTTCGTGGCTCTCTTTTCGCTGATCTTCATCAACGCCTACAAGCCCTTCAGCTCCTTCGAGTGGATCCCATACATACGTTATCGCGGCAGCAACGCCGCATACCTGCTCATATCGACGGCCCTCGTGGCGGCGGGGCTGCTGGTGCTCGTCCTGAGCCGCATCATCATGACCCTCTACACGCGGCGCCGCGAGATGGTATACGGAGTATTCGTGCTGTGGGTGGCCGTCGAGACCATCGTCATGGCATCGGTATACACGCTCTATGCCGTCCTCTCGAACGGACAGCCTTCGGATTTTCTGCAACTGTGGAGGAACACGGTGACAAATACCGTACTGGTACTCTTCATACCATACGTAATATTCATCATCTACGTCTCGTGGCGCGAAAAGGACCGCCAGCTCCGCCAGATAACAGAACGCCTCGAGAGCGGCGACCAGACCGCGGCCGCGGGACTCATCCCGCTATATAACGACAAGGGAGAACTGCAGCTGTCGGTAAAGAAGGAGAACCTCGTGCTGCTCGAGTCGGCCGACAACTATGTATGCGTGTGGTACATGAGCAACGACACGGTAAAGAAGATCATGATACGCAATACGATGAAGTGCATGGCGCGCGACCTCGACGGATCGAGCATCGTCCGCTGCCACCGCTCCTACATGGTCAACCTCGACCACGTGAAGGTGATGCGCCGGCAGAACACCGGCATCACCATAGAACTCGGCATAGCCGGAATTCCCGACATACCTATCTCAAAGACATACATCGACAACGTCACCCGCTGGCTTATGGGATAGCCTCCGCGGCAGCCGCCACCATGGAGAGCTCCTCGGCATCTATGCAGGTCGGGACAGAACCCGACCGCACGGCCGCGACGCACTCCCCGAGCGGCATCCACCGCACGCCGTCAAGCTCCGACCGCTGGAAGCGCACATCCTCCGCCGCAATATCCCGCCACAGCAGGAATATGCGGCTCACCTGATTGTCGATGAACGGCTTTCCGCCGAAACACTCCCTGCGGCGTATGCGCCGCACGCCGCACGGCACCAGCTCTGCGGCGCCAGCCACGATGCCCAGCTCCTCGCGCAACTCCCTCAAAGCCGAATCGACGAAGCCCGCGCCGGCAGGGATATGCCCCGCGCTCGAGACGTCATAGCATCCGGGATATGACTCCTTGGCGGCGGCGCGCAGCTGCAACAACAGCTCGGTCACGCCGTTGCGCCGCCGCACGACCCATACGTGCGACGTGCGGTGCAGGATGCCGCGCGCATGCGCCTCGGCACGCTCGACACGCGTGCCTACGGGCTCGCCCGTCTCGTCCACCACATCCAGATATTCCATATGAAAAGGTTGATTTGCCGCGCGGCGCAGATACCTCTCCTAACCCAGCGCCACGTCAAGGATCATCATCAGCGCGAATCCCAGCGCCACGCCTATGGTGGCGATATTCGAGTGGCGGCCGCTCTGCGACTCGGGGATCAGCTCCTCCACCACCACATATATCATGGCTCCGGCCGCAAAGCCCAGCAGATAGGGCAATACGGGGAGCAGCAGATCTATCAGAAGAATTGTAATTATGCCCGCCACAGGCTCCACGGCGCCCGACCCCGCACCGTAGGCAAAGGCTTTCCAGCGGCTGCGGACACTCATCTTGAGCGGCATCGAGACAATGGCGCCCTCGGGGAAGTTCTGTATGGCGATACCTATCGACAGCGCCATGGCCCCCGCCATCGAGATACCCGTACTCTCGGCCATGGCTCCCGCCAGCACCACGCCCACGGCCATACCCTCGGGTATGTTGTGCAGCGTCACTGCCAGCACGAGCATCGTCGACTTGCGCAGGTCGGACTTCACACCCTCGGGTTCGTCGGAATCGATATGCTGGTGCGGAACATAGGTGTCGAAGAGCAGCAGCGAGAACATTCCCGCCAGGAAGCCGACCGTGGCAGGGAGCCACCCCGTACCGCCCTGCTCGACGGTCATGTCTATCGAGGGTATCAGCAGCGACCACACCGAGGCGGCGATCATCACGCCCGAGGCGAATCCCAGCAACAACTTCTGCACGCGCGCCGACAGGTCATGCCGCAGCAGGAAGACCATGGCCGCGCCGAGCGTCGTCCCCGCAAAAGGTATCAGCAGGCCGTATGCCACACCGCTGTCGATCATAGTTGCGTCTATTTCAGAAAATGTTATTCCAGATTCTCGATATAGTCGAGGAACACGCCGAAATCGGAGTGCGAGTCGACAAATTCGTCATACGAATGCTCCGTATCGCACTCCTCGGGGATATCCGAGACCATCTTCACCACCACGACAGGGATGTCGGTCACCGTGGCCGCCCCCTGGCACACTGCCGCCGTCTCCATATCGAAAAGTCCCCTCTCCGAACCCATGCGCCGCTTGACCTCCCCAGCGATGGCGGCATCGACAAAGGCGTCGCCCGTCCATACCTCGACATCGTCACCTCCCAGCAGACGATATGTCTCGGCCAGTTCGGGCACGAAAGCCGCAGGCACACGGCAATCATGGTAGCGTGCCGCACGCGGTGCCACAAGAGTCCCGCGCCGCTGCCCCGCCGTCGCGGCGGCATAGCCTATGACGGCTATACGGTCGTACTGCAACCCTCCGCGCAGAAGCGCCGCCACGGTGTTGGCCGAGGCGAGAGCCTTGCCTACGCCGCACTTGCACACCTCGTAACTGTTGCGCCACGCTCCGCGGGCCAGGGCCGCCGTAATGTTGGCATACTCGCGGTCGGTAGGAGCTATGACAAGATATCTCATTGCCACTCGCAGTTATATATCGAACCTATGCCTGCCGCCTCGGCCTCCTCGCGGGTGTAGAGGCAGCGCATGTAGTGAGCCATCGCCTCGTTCGTCGAGGCTACGGCATAGAGTCCCGGGTTGCCGCACTGCACCTCGTTCAGGCCCACGATGTCGTCCTTCGACTTGATGGGGAACACCTGTTTGTAGACCCGGGCAAGCGCGGCGCGGATCTGTGCGGCATCGACGTTGTTCATCGTCGAGAGATAGAACCCCGTCTTGCAGCCCATGGGGCAGAACGACACGACGCTGGCTCCGATGACGGGATCCAGACGCAGATAATATGCCATGAGATGCTCGATCGTATGGACCTCGCCCGAACCCAGAGGCGCATGCGCCATGGGGGCGCGGAAACGCATGTCCCACGAATGTACGGCCAACGTGTCGTTGATCTTGTATACCGACCTCAGATAGAGGCCCTCCTTGAGTGTAAGGTGGTCGACGTCGAACGACGACACCACCGACTTCTTGCTTTCCATAGGGTCTTATGACTTTTTATTATACTTATTACTATTATCGAACTCTTATCGGGAGGATTACTTTTTCTGCTCCGTTCCCTCGGCCGGCTTCGCCGGAGACTTGCGGTCGAAGAATGGATTCTTCGAGGCCACAGACATCGGTATGGCAAAGACCAGATCGGCATCGCCCAGCATCCGCAGGCGCCGCGCAGCCCATCCCGCCGAGAACATAACGCGCGTATCCACGCGCAGGTCCGTCGCCGCGGCACAGGCCGAGCCGATAGCTATGCCCACATCCACGCCGTTCATCACGCACGGGGCCTCCGCAGGCTTCGCCTCGCACGTGGCGTGGCCGCAGTAACCGCAATTCAGCCCGCACGTAGACTGTGCCTCGCGTATGCCCACAATGACCACGGCCTGCGCCTGGCGTATGTTGTCGGCATCGCGCAGCAGGAACTTCATGCCCGACTCGCCGCTCATTTCGACCATCGTCGCCGACAGGCGCCCGATATCATCCCCGGTGACCACGGCCACCTCCACCGTATCGCGGCCCTTGGCCTTGGGCGCCGTGCGCGCCGCAGCCATGACGGCCTGGGCCGCAGCCAGCACCGTCTCATTGCGAATATCGCGTTCGTTGATTACCATAGGTATCTGTTTTTACGGGGTAAAAGTACAACTTTTTATCCAAATTATCAATTCATCGAGTTCCCGCAGCTACGCCCCCGGGAACAAACGGCGTGCCCGACGTCGGAGACATCCGGCAAGCATGATATTTTATGCGGATGATGGCTCCCGTACCGCTTTTTATCATATATTTGCAATCGATACAGAAACACCCGAAGCATCTGACGGCAATGGAGAACAAAACCATAATCGGCATAGGCGAGGCGCTGTGGGACATGCTCCCCGCAGGGCGGCAGCTGGGCGGCGCCCCCGCCAACTTCGCATACCACATGTCACAGTTCGGCTACGACGCCACGGCCGTCAGCGCCGTCGGCAACGATGCCGCGGGCGACGACCTGATCTCGGAACTCGAGGCGCGCTCCCTGAAACACCTCATGCCGCGCGTCGACAAACCTACCGGCACGGTCGAGGTGACGCTCGATGCCGCCGGCGTACCGCAATACGACATCCGCCGCGATGTGGCATGGGATTTCATCCCCATGACCCGCGAGCTGCGCGACATGGCCTCGGCATGCCGCTGCATATGCTTCGGCTCGCTGGCGCAGCGCAGCGAGGTGTCGCGCGCAACCATACGTGCCGTGGTGGACGCCATGCCGCAGGAGGCCCTCAAGGTATTCGACATAAACCTGCGCCAAAGCTACTACGGGAAGCAGGTCGTCGAGGACTCGCTCGAACGATGCCATATCCTCAAGATAAACGACGAGGAGACACACGCCGTGGCGCGGCTCTTCAACATGGAGACCGACGACGAGCGGCAGATATGCACCTGCCTCATGCGGCAATACGGCCTGCGGGCCGTCATCCTCACCTGCGGCACCGACGGCAGCCACGTCTTTCACGAGGGCGGCGTATCGTCGCTGCCGACACCACGCGTCGAGGTCGCCGACACGGTAGGCGCCGGAGACTCCTTTACGGCGGGGTTCTGCGCCGCCCTGCTCGCAGGCTGCACAATACGCCATGCACACGAGGTTGCCGTCGCCACCTCGGCATACGTCTGCACCCGGCACGGAGCCATGCCCCGTCTGCCGTGCGAGATTACGGATTCGATCACCCCAAAATAGCCACCTCCACATCACCCCGACCCGACGTCAGGACCGCCACGTTCCGGCCGACATCCCGTCAGACATCACGGCCCGCAATCCCAGGGGCTGCAGCCATCCGAATGAGGGGATAACACATATAATAATATGAAATGTTGAAGACGCGCCGCACGGTGCGTCTTCAACACATGCGCCGCCGCCACAAAGGGCGCTTCAACGCATAAATATCCGCCGCAATGCCCCACGAGCGCACATGCATTCGTGAACCAAAGCATACCCATGGGTGAAAAACCGTTACCCGACAACAATAAACCCGGCATCGGCTTAAAATGCGCAACGAATAAATACCCACCGAGGCATACAAAGATATCGTTATCACTCTGCGCGTTACGATACACGGCGTCATAAATTTTGATATTTATATGCAAAAAAGTATGAATTATGTTTGTTCTTAATAAATTTTACTATTATATTTGCAAAGACAAAAAGAGGAAACCGCCGACGGCCGCGCCGTCAGGATATCCGACCAAACCGAAACTCGATATGGCAAGCAGTCTGTATATTATCATTAGCCTAATCCTCGTGGTCTTGCACAGATAACGGGAGAAAGGTTATGTATATATGCGGACGTAATTATATAAAGCCTTTCTCCATGCGGAGGAAGGCTTTTTCGATATAAATAAAGGATTCGGACCATGAAACACCAACTACGAAGCGCCGCGACGACAACGGGTCGCCGCATGGCCGGAGCAAGAAGCCTCTGGAGGGCAAACGGTATGACCAAAGAGCAGATGGGCATGCCCATAATCGGTATAGCCAACTCATTCACGCAGATGGTCCCCGGCCACGTGCACCTGCATGAAATAGGACAATACGTCAAGTCTCTCATCGAGGCCGAAGGGTGCTTCGCCGCCGAATTCAACACCATAGCCATCGACGACGGCATAGCCATGGGACATGACGGCATGCTCTACTCGCTCCCCTCGCGCGACATCATCGCCGACAGCGTCGAGTACATGGCCAACGCCCACAAGGTAGACGCCCTCGTCTGCATCAGCAACTGCGACAAGATCACCCCCGGCATGCTCATGGCAGCCATGCGCCTCAACATACCCACCATATTCGTATCCGGCGGCCCGATGGAGGCCGGCAACTTCCGCGGCCGCGGCGTAGACCTTATCGACGCCATGGTGATGAGCGCCGACGCCGCCTGCACCGATGCCGACGCCGACGAGATCGAGGCCACGGCATGCCCCGGATGCGGATCCTGCTCGGGCATGTTCACCGCCAACTCGATGAACTGCCTCAACGAGGCCATAGGTCTCGCCCTTCCGGGCAACGGCACCGTAGTCGCCACGCACGAAAACCGCAAGCGTCTGTTCGCCCGTGCCGCAAAGATCATCGTAGAGAATGCCAAGCGGTACTACTTCGAGGGGGACGACTCCGTCCTGCCACGCTCGATAGCCACCAAGGCGGCCTTCGAGAATGCCATGTCGCTCGACATCGCCATGGGCGGCTCGACAAACACGGTGCTGCACCTGCTGGCCGTGGCGCACGAGGCCGGCGTCGACTTCACCATGAAGGACATAGACCGCCTCTCGCGCAAGATACCCGTATTGTGCAAGGTGGCGCCCAACGGATCATACCACGTACAGGACGTAAACCGCGCCGGCGGCATCATGGGCATCCTCGGCACGCTGGCCGAAGCCGGGCTGATCGACACCACTGTCGGCCGTGTCGACTCGCCGTCGCTGGCCGCCACTCTCGAGAAATACTACTTCGGCTCACCGTCGTTCAGCGACGAGGCCCGCACGACATACCTCAGCGCCGCCGCAGGCCGTTACAGCCGCGAGATGGCGTCACAGGCGGAATATTACCCCGAGATGGACGGGAACCACGCCACGGGATGCATCCGCGACATGGAGCATGCCTACTTCAAGGACGGCGGCCTGGCAGTTCTCTTCGGCAACATCGCCCGCAAGGGGTGTATCGTCAAGACGGCGGGTGTCGACCCCGCGCTGTTCCGTTTCAGCGGCACGGCCAAGGTCTTCGAGTCGCAGGAGCAGGCCATGCACGGCATCCTCAACGACGAGGTGAAGGCCGGCGACGTCGTGGTGATACGCTACGAGGGCCCCAAGGGAGGCCCGGGCATGCAGGAGATGCTCTACCCAACCTCGTACCTCAAGTCGAAGCACCTCGACAAGGATTGCGCCCTGATCACCGACGGCCGCTTCTCGGGCGGCACCTCGGGCCTCTCGATAGGACACGTGTCGCCCGAAGCCGCTTCGGGTGGAGAGATAGGCATCATCCGCGACGGCGACACGATCGACATCGACATACCGTCGCGCTCGATATCGCTCCGCATATCGGACGAGGAGCTGGCAGCACGCCTGGCGGCATGGCATGACCACCGTCCGCAGAACCGCGACCGCGTGGTGCCGCAATCACTCAGGGCATACTCGCTGCTGGTAAGCTCGGCCGACCAGGGCGCCGTGAGAATCGTCCCCGAAGAGTAACCGGCGCAACGGCCGCAACCGAACAGAGAACAAGGAAAACGCTACACACATATGACATCAGGTTTCAAGGATATGGAGACACCCGAGCAGCCGAAACAGGCTCTTCCGCACATATCGGGATCGGAGGCGGTCATACGCTCGTTCCTGGCCGAGGGTGTGGATACCATCTTCGGCTATCCGGGCGGCGCCATCATTCCCGTCTACGACGCGCTCTACGACTATCGCGACAGGATAAACCACATTCTCGTGCGCCACGAGCAGTGCGCCGTGCATGCCGCGCAGGGTTATGCCCGCGCCAGCGGCAAGACGGGAGTATGTATCGTCACTTCGGGGCCGGGGGCCACAAACACCGTGACGGGACTGGCCGACGCCATGCTCGACTCGACGCCCATCGTACTCATAAGCGGACAGGTGGGATCGAAACTGCTCGGCACGGACGCCTTCCAGGAGATAAACTTCATCGAGATCACACAGTCGGTGACCAAGTGGAACTGTCAGGTGAAGCGTGCCGCCGACCTGCCCGAAGCCCTGGCCAGGGCATTCTACATAGCTTCGACGGGACGTCCGGGACCCGTGGTGGTGGACATCACGAAGGATGCGCAGGTCGGAATGCTCGACTTCGAGTACAAACCCGTGCGATTCATACGCAGCTATCAGCCCCAGGCCGATATCGATGAGGACAAGATTCTCGAGGCGGTGCGCCTGATAAACTTCGCCCGCAAGCCCATGGCACTCGTGGGGCAGGGCGTGATCCTCGGCCATGCGGAGAAGGAGCTGCTCGCCTTCCTCGAAAAGAGCGGCATGCCCGCGGCGGCGACGCTGCTCGGGCTCTCGGCCCTGCCGTCGGACCACCCGCAGTATGTCGGCATGCTGGGCATGCACGGCAACTACGCCCCCAATATCAAGAACCGTGACTGCGACCTGCTGGTGGCCATCGGAATGCGTTTCGACGACCGCGTCACGGGCGACCCCTCGAACTTCGGCATCAACGCCAAGATCATACACCTCGAGATCGACCCCGCCGAGATAAACAAGCTCGTCTATGCCGACGTGCCCGTGCTGGGGGATGTGAAGCAGACGCTTCCGATGATCACCGAGAAGATCTCGAAGTGCGACCACTCGAAATGGATCGACGAATTCCGCGTATGCTACAACATCGAACGCGAGGACATAATCGAACCCGCCATCGAACGGCGCGGCCCGCACCTGCGCATGGGCGAGGTCGTGGATGCCGTGGCACGGCAGTTCGATGACGCCATCCTTGTGACCGACGTCGGACAGCAGCAGATGTTCGCCTCGCGCTACTTCCGTTTCAAGCGCACGCGCAGCATAATCACCTCGGGCGGTCTCGGGACAATGGGATTCGGTCTGCCCGCAGCGATCGGTGCCAAGATCGGCGCGCCGGAGCGCGATGTATGCCTCTTCGTTGGAGACGGGGGCCTGCAGATGACGCTTCAGGAGCTGGGAACGATATTCCAGTCGAACGTACCGGTGAAGATCGTCCTTATGAATAACGGCTTCCTGGGTATGGTGCGCCAGTGGCAGGAGCTCTTCTACGACCGCCGCTACTCGTTCACCGAGCTGACAAACCCCGACTTCGAGCTCATCGCCCGCGGCAACCATATACCCTACCGCTGCATCGACAGCCACGAAGATCTGGACGACGCAATCACGGAAATGAAGGAGTGTCCTTCGGCCTTTCTGCTCGAGGTACGCGTCGAACGTGAGGAGAATGTATTCCCCATGGTACCGGCCGGCATGCCCGTAACCGACATACGTCTCGAATAACGATTAAGCGCACACACGATGGAAAAGGAGTTTATAATAATCATATTTTCGGAGAACAAGGTGGGACTGCTCAGCCAGATAACCACCGTATTCACCCACCGCAACATCAACATCGAGTCGCTCACGGTATCGGAGTCCGCCATCGAGGGGATATATAAATACACCATAATGGTGAAGAACGACCCCGACAAGGTGGAGAATCTCGTGAAACAGATCGAGAAGAAGATCGACGTGTTGAAGGTCTTCTGCTACACGCCCGACGAGGTGGTGCTTCAGGAGCTGGCACTCTACAAGGTGCAGCGCAGCCGCAATGTCGAGGATCTGGTGCGCCGCCACAACGTACGCATCCTCGAGATACACGACGACTACATCGTTCTCGAGAAGACGGGACACCGCGACGAGATACGCGCCCTGTACCGCATGCTCGAACCCTACGGCGTATACCAGTTCGTACGGTCGGGACAGGTCGCCATAATCAAGTCGCGCCGCGAGCTGCTCAACGAGTATCTCGACTATGTCAACGACCGCTACCGTCGCTTCCTCGCCTCACAGCAGGATGGAGAGGCAGAGAATGGGGAACGGCAGGATCCGAAGTAACGGACCGGCATACAGACATCAAACAGGAAAAAACTCAAAACTTTCAACTTAATATTACAAAAGTTATGGCAAAGATCAATTTCGGCGGCGTCGAAGAGAACGTCGTAACACGTGAGGAGTATCCTCTGTCAAAAGCACTCGAAACGCTCAAGGACGAGACCATCGCAGTGATCGGTTACGGAGTACAGGGCCCCGGACAGTCGCTCAACCTCAAGGATAACGGATTCAACGTCATCGTAGGCCAGCGCAAGGGAACCAAGAGCTGGGACAAGGCCGTAGCCGACGGCTGGGTACCGGGAGAGACGCTCTTCGATATCGAGGAGGCTGCCGAGCGCGGAACCATCATCGAATACCTGCTCTCGGATGCCGGACAGATCGCCGTATGGCCCAAGATCAAGAAGCACCTCACCGCAGGCAAGGCCCTCTACTTCTCGCACGGCTTCGGCATCACCTACAAGGAGCGTACGGGCATCATACCTCCCGCCGACATCGACGTCATCCTCGTTGCCCCCAAGGGCTCGGGCACCTCGCTGCGCCGCATGTTCCTGCAGGGCCGCGGACTCAACTCAAGCTACGCCATCTTCCAGGACGCCACGGGCAAGGCATGGGACCGCGTCATCGCACTCGGTATCGGCGTAGGTTCGGGCTACCTGTTCGAGACCACGTTCAAGCGCGAGGTATACTCTGACCTTACGGGCGAGCGCGGAACCCTCATGGGCGCCATCCAGGGCATCTTCGCCGCACAGTACGACACCCTGCGCGCAAACGGACACACGCCGTCGGAGGCCTTCAACGAGACCATCGAGGAGCTCACGCAGAGCCTCATGCCCCTGATCGCCGAGAACGGTATGGACTGGATGTACGCCAACTGCTCGACCACGGCACAGCGCGGCGCTCTGGACTGGTGGAAGAAGTTCCGCGATGCCACGCGTCCCGTCTTCGACGAGCTCTACCGCGAGGTTGCCGCAGGTAACGAGGCACAGCGCAGCATCGACTCGAACAGCCAGCCCGACTACCGTGTAAAACTCGAGGAGGAGTTGCGCGAGATGCGCGAGACGGAGATGTGGCAGGCCGGCGCCGTCGTGCGCAAGCTGCGTCCCGAAAATAACTAATCCCCACAGAAACCCGAACCGGCATCGGGTGCGGAAATGCCCCGGTGCCGGTTCTCAAATTACGCAGATCATGAGCGAAAAAGTATATATCTTCGATACCACCCTCCGCGACGCGGAGCAGGTTCCGGGATGCCAGCTCAACACCATCGAGAAGATCGAGGTGGCACGGCAGCTCGAAAAATTGGGTGTGGACATCATCGAAGCGGGCTTTCCGATCTCGAGTCCGGGCGATTTCAACTCGGTGGTCGAGATCTCGAAGGCAGTGACGCGACCCGTCATCTGCGCCCTCACACGTGCCGTCAAAAAGGATATCGACGTGGCGGCACAATCGTTGGAGTTCGCCAAGCGTGGCCGTATCCATACGGGTATAGGCACCTCGACATACCATATCTACGAGAAGCTGCGCATGACCCCCGAAACGGTCATAGAGCAGGCCGTAGATGCGGTGAAGTATGCGCGCCGCTTCGTCGACGACGTGGAGTTCTACGCCGAGGATGCGGGACGCACCGAGAACGAGTTCCTCGCCCGCGTGGTTGAGGCCGTCATCGCCGCCGGCGCCACGGTGGTCAATATCCCCGACACGACGGGATACTGCCTGCCGAGCGAGTACGGAGCCAAGATCGCATACCTGATGAACAACGTGCCCAACATAGACAAGGCCGTCATCTCGACACACTGCCACAACGATCTGGGCATGGCCACGGCCAACACCCTGGCCGCCGTCACAAACGGCGCCCGCCAGATGGAGGTGACGATAAACGGTCTGGGCGAGCGCGCCGGCAACACCGCCCTCGAGGAGGTGGTAATGGCCATCAAGTGCCACAAGAACCTCGACTTCGAGGTCGGCATCGACACGCGCCAGATCGTGGCTACGAGCCGTCTGGTGTCGAACCTCATGCGCGTACCCGTACAGCCCAACAAGGCCATCGTGGGCCGCAACGCCTTCGCCCACTCGTCGGGCATACATCAGGACGGCGTACTCAAGAGCCGCGAGACCTACGAAATAATCGATCCGGAGGATGTTGGAGTTGACCAGTCGAGCATCGTCCTCACGGCCCGCAGCGGCCGCGCGGCGCTCAAGCACCACCTCGCGGAGATAGGCTACACGCCCGAAGGCGAGGAGCTGGACGAAATATACCAGCGTTTCCTGGAGCTGGCCGACAAGAAGAAGATGGTCACCACACGCGACCTGGAGGTTCTCGTAGGTACGGCCGCCTCACGCCGCCGCATGAGCATGCAGCTCACCGCGCTGCAGGTCGTATGCGGCAAGTCGAGCATACCGACGGCCACGGTGCAGCTCAGCTTCGACGGTGACACCTTCACCGAGACGGCGAGCGGCAACGGTCCCGTGGATGCGGCCATCACCGCCGTGAAGAACATCACCAAGCGTCGTGTGCATATCGAGGAGTTCCTCGTGCAGGCCATCACGCGCGGCAGCGACGACCTGGGCAAGGTACACATACAGATCTCGCACAAGGGCAAGACCTATCACGGGTTCGGAGCCAACACGGACATCGTGACCGCATCGGTGGAGTCGTTCATAGACGCCATCTCGAAAATAGCTTAACAAATACGACAGGCAGATGAATACGCTTTTCGACAAGATATGGGACGCACACACGGTGAAGGTCCTCGACGGAGACTCGTGCGTACTCTACATTGACCGCGAGTATATACACGAAGTGACCAGTCCCCAGGCCTTCGCCTCGCTGCGCGAGCGCGGCACAGGGGTCTTCCGCCCTTCGCAGGTTACGGCCAGCCCCGACCACAACATTCCCACGCTCAACCAGCACCTGCCCATAGCCGACCCGCAGTCGGCCGAGCAGGTGGCGGCACTCTACCGCAACTGCGCCGAGAACGGGATCACAATCTTCCCGATAGGGTCGCCGCGCAACGGCATAATCCACGTCATAGGGCCCGAAACGGGGCTCACGCAGCCCGGCATGACCATCGTCTGCGGCGACAGCCACACCTCGACGCACGGCGCCCTGGGCTGCATAGCCTTCGGCATAGGCACCAGCGAGGTGGAGATGGCCCTCGCCTCGCAGTGTATCCTGCAGTCGAAGCCGAAAAGCATGCGCATAAACGTCGAGGGAGAGTTGCGGCCGGGCGTCTGCTCGAAGGACATCATCCTCTACATCATCTCGAAGATCGGCACGGGCGGCGGTACGGGACACTTCGTCGAGTTCGCCGGCTCGGCCATACAGTCGCTCTCGATGGAGGCGCGCATGACCGTCTGCAACATGAGCATCGAGATGGGGGCCCGCGGCGGCATGATCGCCCCCGACGAGACCACCTTCGACTACCTCAAGGGGCGCGAGTTCGCCCCGCAGGGCAAGGCGTGGGACGAGGCCGTGGAGCGGTGGCGCACCCTGCGCTCGGACGACGATGCCGTCTTCGACAGGGAGGTCACGTTCGACGCCGCCGACATCGAGCCGATGATAACCTACGGCACAAACCCCTCGATGGGGGTTGCCGTGGGTGGCGAGATACCCGCAGCGACGGGAGATGCCGCAGCCCGCGCATCGTTCGACAAGGCATTGGAATACATGGTATTCCATTCAGGCGAGAAGATGCTCGGCAAGAAGGTCGACTATGTCTTCGTCGGCAGCTGTACGAACGGCCGCATCGAGGACCTGCGGGCCTTCGCCTCGATAGTCAAGGGGCGCAGGAAGGCCCCCGGCGTGACGGCATGGATCGTCCCGGGCAGCAAGCAGGTCGAGCGCCAGGCCATCGAGGAGGGCCTGCGCGACATCCTCGAGGAGGCGGGCTTCACGCTGCGCCAACCCGGATGTTCGGCATGCCTTGCGATGAACGACGACAAGATCCCGGCAGGGAAATATTGTGTCGCCACCTCGAACCGCAACTTCGAGGGGCGTCAGGGCCCCGCGGCACGCACGATGCTCGCCGGTCCGCTCGTAGCGGCCGCCGCTGCCGTGACAGGCGTGGTGACGGACCCGCGCAGCCTCATGTAACATCCCACAGAAAAGAGCCATGAGAAACAAATTCACAACACTCACATCGACAGCCGTGCCCCTGCCGATAGAGAATATCGACACCGACCAGATCATTCCGGCACGCTTCCTCAAGGCCACCACGCGCGAGGGCTTCGGCGCAAACCTCTTCCGTGACTGGCGTTACGACGCCGCCGGCAACCCCAAGAGCGACTTCGTCCTCAACTCGCCCCGCTACGGCGGCGAGATCCTCGTCGCGGGCAAGAACTTCGGCTGCGGCTCGAGCCGCGAACATGCCGCATGGGCCATCGCCGGTGCGGGCTTCCGGGCCGTGGTGTCGAGTTTCTTCGCCGACATCTTCCGCAACAACGCCCTCAACAACGGGCTGCTGCCCGTGACGGTAAGCGAGGCCATGCTCGCCGACATTTTCGCCGCCGTGGAGCGCGACCCCGCAACGCAGCTGAAGATAGACCTCGAGGCGCAGACGATCGAGATCGTCGGCACCGGCCGCCGCGAGTCGTTCGAGATAACGGCATACAAGAAGCAGTGCCTGATGAACGGCTACGACGATGTGGACTATCTTGTGAGCATACGCCCCGAGATCGAGGCCTTCGAGCATAAGCGCCGCTGACATCGAAACAGCCGCGAGACCGGCGACATCGGCTGTCTGCCCGCCGCAGCACGGCAGCAGGGAGGCACATACGCCCGCAAAGGGTAAAAACAACACACGCAAAACCGACAAAACGATGAAAAAGATAAAGATTGCCGTACTTCCTGGTGACGGCATAGGGCCCGAGATCGTGGCACAGGCCGTAAAGGCGGTCGATGCCGCAGCCGCCCGCTTCGGATACGAGCCGCAATATACCCACGCGGTAGTGGGCGCCGCCGCCATAGACGCCGTAGGCGACCCCTATCCCGAAGCGACGCACAAGACATGCATGGAGGCCGACGCCGTACTGTTCGGCGCCATCGGCGACCCGCGTTTCGACAACAACCCCAATGCCAGGGTACGTCCCGAGCAGGGTCTGCTCGCCATGCGCAAGAAGCTGGGGCTGTTTGCCAACCTGCGTCCCGTGACCACCTTCGCCACGCTGCTGCACCGTTCGCCGCTGCGTGCCGACCTTGTGGAGGGGGCCGACTTCCTCTGTGTGCGCGAGCTGACGGGAGGGCTCTATTTCGGGCGTCCGCAGGGCCGCTCGGAGGATGGCACCACGGCATACGACACGTGCGTATACACGCGCGCCGAGATCGAGCGCATCTGCCGCCTCGGATTCGAGTATGCGGCCAAGCGCCGCGGCAAGCTCACCGTGGTGGACAAGGCCAACGTACTGGCCACGTCGCGCCTGTGGCGCGAGACGGCACAGAGCCTCGCCGCAGAATATCCCTCGGTCGAGACCGAGTTCATGTTCGTGGACAACGCCGCCATGAAGATCATACAGCAGCCGCGCCACTTCGACGTCATCGTCACGGAGAACATGTTCGGCGACATCCTCACCGACGAGGCGAGTGTAATAACGGGATCGCTCGGACTGCTCCCCTCGGCCTCGATAGGCACGGGGACCTCGCTCTTCGAGCCCATACACGGATCCTACCCGCAGGCGGCGGGCAAGAACATAGCCAACCCCGTTGCCACGATCCTGTCGGCGGCGATGATGTTCGAGTACGCCTTCTCGGACATGGAGGCCGGCGCCGCGATACGCCGTGCCGTGGATGCCTCGATACGCGAGAACTTCACCACGGAGGACATAGCCGCCGAGGGTGTCACGCCGCGCTCGACAACCGAGGTGGGCGATTTCATCGCGCAGCGCATCGCCGCAGGCGAGTGAACATACACGCAAAACACTACCCACAGAGATGAGTAACGAAACCAAAAAATATTTCCCGGCGCTGAACGACATCATGACCGCCGAGCATACACTCGGCGAGATACTCTCGCCCACGCCCCTCATGACGAACCGCAACCTCTCGGACCGTTACGGGGCCAACGTGATGCTCAAGCGCGAGGATCTTCAGGTCGTGCGTTCGTACAAGATACGCGGCGCATACAACAAGATCAAGTCCCTGACTCCCGAGCAGACGGCCAAGGGCATCGTCTGCGCCAGCGCGGGCAACCATGCGCAGGGTGTGGCGCTCTCGTGCAACAAGCTGGGCATCGAGGGCAAGATATTCATGCCCGTGACCACGCCCAAGCAGAAGATCAACCAGGTGAAGATGTTCGGCGGCAGCGCCGTGGAGGTGGTGCTCTCGGGCGACACCTTCGACGAGTCGAACACGGCCGCCATGGAGACCTGCGAGCGCGAAGGCAAGACCTTCATCCCGCCCTTCAACGACCCCAAGATCATCGAGGGACAGGGTACCGTGGGACTCGAGATACTGCAGCAGAGCCGTGCCGCCGTAGACTACATATTCGTTCCTATCGGCGGCGGCGGCCTCGCCTCGGGCATAGGCAGCGTATACAGGCAGATGTCGCCCCAGACCAAGATCATAGGCGTCGAGCCCGCGGGTGCCGCCGGCATGAAGCTCTCGATCGAGCGGGGCGAGGTGACGGAGCTGGACCATGTGGACAAGTTCGTCGACGGTGCCGCCGTGCAGCGCGTGGGCGACCTGACGTTCGACATATGCCGGCAGGTGCTCGACGACATAGTGACGGTACCCGAGGGCAAGGTCTGCACCACGATACTCTCGCTCTACAACTTCGACGCCATCGTGGCGGAGCCGGCCGGGGCCCTGAGCATCAGCGCCCTCGACCTATGCCGCGACATGATACGCGGCAAGAACGTCGTCTGCATCGTCAGCGGCAGCAACAACGACATCGTGCGCATGGAGGACATAAAGGAACGATCGTTGCTGTATGAGGGTCTGAAGCACTACTTCGTGGTGCACTTCCCGCAGAGGGCGGGCGCCCTGCAGGATTTCGTGAGCAAGGTCCTCGGGCCCAACGACGACATCACATACTTCGAGTACAAGAAGAAGACCAACCGCGAGAAGGGTCCCGTACTCATCGGCATCGAGCTGCAGAACCGCGACGACTTCGCCGGCCTGACCGAGCGCATGAAACGCAACGACATCGTCTATGAGTATCTGAACGACAACCCGGGCCTGTTCGAGTTCCTTATCGGATAGGCGGATGCAAACACACAAAACCGACGCAACATGAATATTCTCGGCAACATCATCTGGATCCTCTTCGGCGGCATCTTCATCGCGCTGGAGTACATCATCGGCGGGGCGCTGCTGTGTCTCACCATCGTGGGAATACCTTTCGGCATTCAAGTCATGCAGTTGGGGCTTTTCGCCCTGTGGCCCTTCGGCGGCGAGGTGGTCCCGACCGCAACATCGACGGGGTGTCTCTCCACGCTGCTCAATATCATATGGATATTCATCGGCGGGATATGGATCGCCCTCTCGCACCTCGTGCTGGGAGTGATCTTCTGCATCACCATCATCGGCATACCGTTCGGGCTGCAGCACTTCAAACTCATGAGCTATGCCCTCGTACCCTTCGGCCGCACCGTCGTGCGCCGGTAAGGTAAAGCGCAATAAAACCGGAGGCGGATGTTGTTCACATCCGCCTCCGGTCATTTCATGCAATACCGCTACCGCAGAGCCGTCAACCTCCGCACCGCCGCGGTAAAATCCTTTTCAGAAAGCAGACGCTCCAGCGTCAGATGCATGCGATAGCGCCAGTAATACGGCGTTATGGCCGGCACGTTGATACGCTCCGCAGCGACATCATCGCGGCGAAGGCCGGCATCCATCGCCAGCCAGTCCTGCAACGGCAGAATGGCCAGCATCGACGTCGAACGCATGTGGCGCTCGACGATACTGCGCGCTATCTCCGGCGTGCACTCCTGCTGCACCGTGCCGTCACAGTGCAGCACATCGCGGTAATATGTCTGTGCCGCGGCCGGATCCTCCTGCCACCAGCCGCGCAACGTCGGCATGTCGTGTGTCGACGTGGCCGCAACAGAGAGATAGGGATAACGTGACGGATCGGCAAAGGCCTCGCCCGACTGCTTGGGCATACGCTCGATCTCGAGCGACAGGATCCCCTCCTGCGCCATCACTTCGGGCACGCACGCCGGGATCATACCCAGATCCTCGCCGCAGGCGAGCATACGGGAGGCGCCCGTCAGCGCCGGCAGCTTGCGCAGCGCACTCTCGCGCCAGAATGCGTCATGGCGGTGGTAATAGAAGTCGTCGTGCAGACGGCGGTAGGCATCCTGATCCCCTCCGTCGAGAGTGCGGAACGCCTCCGTGTCGCACCCTCCGATACGGGGGAAGTAGCTGTCCTCACACCCCTCGGCCGCGAGGAAGAGCACATCGGCCGACGAAAGTCCGCGTGCCACATGGCGCGACGGGTCGAAACGGAAACCGTATGCCTCGATCTCGCCACGCGACAGCGGCAGCTGCGGGTTGAAATGCCCGAGCAGGGCATTCACCGCACTGCGCGGTACCTCCCATATGCGGAAGAAACCGAGTATATGATCCAGACGGTAGGCATCGAAGAACTCCCCCATCTTGTGCAGGCGCCGCCGCCACCAGCCATATCCGTCGGCAGCCATACACTCCCAGTCGTATGTCGGGAACCCCCAGTTTTGGCCCTCGGCCGCGAAGGCATCGGGAGGGGCTCCGGCCGACATCGCCGCATTGAACAGGTCGGGACTCTCCCATATGTCTACGCCCGTCGGTGCAACCCCTATGGGTATGTCGCCCTTGAGCGCCACGCCACGCGCGTGTGCATGGTCGCGCGCCGCACGCAACTGCACGTCGAGGATATATTGTACGAATGAATAGTAATTCGTCTCACGCCGATGTGCCGCAGCGTATCGCCTCGCCCCGGCCTCGTCGTAATGTTCCAATGCGCCCCATGCCGAGCGGTCGTCATATCCATATTCGTCACGCAGGGCGCAGAATACCGCATAGGGAAGGAGCCAGTCACCATTCACCGCGACAAAACGGCGGCAGCCATCGCTTGCGACGACAGCGGCGCCGCACATCTCGTACAGACGGTGCAGGAAATCCCCCTTGAGCGCCATCACGGCCTCGTAATCGACCTCGGGAAGGGTATTCAACACGGCGCCGCGTGCCGCACACTCCGCAAGCAGAGCATCCAAAGCCTCCGGGCAGTCGGCGCCGCACTCCGCACGGCACAACGTCACGGCATCGGCTCCGCACACGTATATCGGATGCAGGGCCATGCACGACAACGGGTTATATGGATATGAATCGCGCCATGTTCCCGTCACCGAGGTATCGTTCACGGGCAGTAGCTGTATGAGCGACATGCCCGCCGCTGCAGCCCAGTCGGCCAAAGACACGATATCGCGGAACTCCCCCACGCCCCAATCGCGCCCGCTGCGCAGCGAGAACAGGGGCACGGCGACACCGGCGCCGCGCCAGCGAGGCCGTCCGTCACGCAGACACAAACCCGACACAACGACGGTCGCATCGTTTGCCGCAGACGGCAGACGCCGGTTCCCGCCATCCTCCCAGCAGCGCAAAGACCCCGTGTGAAGGTCCCGAACCACGAACTTGTACTCCGAGCCGGCCGCCTCACACGGAACGCACACACGCCACCGCGCATTGCCGGCAGGACTCATTGCAACGGCCCGCGACACATCCCAACAGCCGAGGGATTCCGCCGCACCGGCTATAGCGAGCGCCTCCGTCGCACGCACCGTCGGAGCCTCCACCTCCACCAGCAGCCCCTTCGCTGCCGCCGTCATCTCCCCGTCGTCCGCCTCGTGACGGAATACGGCATCGGTAAACATCGACGAAAGGAACGCCGCATCGTCCGACCTCTCACGCCAACCGTCGTATATCTCCATTCGGGCGGCATCATGCGCCAGACGCACGACGTGCGAACGCGCGCCCTCGGCACGCGTCACGACATCCCCGCGGCACACGCAATAGCCGTACTGGACCACACCGCCGGCAGGCAGTTCGCATTCGCCGACCCATAGCCGGCCGTCATCCGACCGCATGTCGACCGTCGTCCCGTCATCGAAAAGGATGCGCAGCAATGCGTCGCAGGTGAAATATTCTATATGGAGGAGCGTCTTCATCCTCACTGCAGTCTAACGTCGTCGCAAACCTTCGGGCAGCGGCAGATTTATACGCGAAGCGGATAGCAGCGCCCCGAAGAAGGCAAAAGCCGCCGCCACAAACAACGGCGTCATCGTCGTCTCGCCCTCATGCCAATGGAAGAAGAATGCCACCAGGGCCGCGCCGAGAGTCTGTCCCGTCAGGCGTGCCGTAGCGAGCATGCCGCTGGCCGAGCCGCTGCGGTGCTGCGGCGCCGAGGCTATCATGATACTGTTGTTGGGCGACTGGAAGAGTCCGAATCCCATACCGCACACGACCAGGCGCCATATGATATCGAAATCCGAAGGATTATCGGGAAGCAATCCCAACATTACCAGGCCGAACGTCATCACCGACAGACCCGTCAATCCGAGATAGCCGGCATGGATCCTCTCGGCCAGGAACCCCGCCACCGGAGCCACGACCATGATCACCATGGGCCACGCCGTAAAGATAAGGCCCGTGCTTACGGCATCGTATCCCATCGTGTGCTGCAATATGAACGGCAGCGACACCATGGCCAGCATCTGCGCCGTGAAGGAGCAGATCGAAGTGACGATCGAAAGCGAGAATATCGGTATCTTGAGCAGGTCGAACGGCAGTATCGGCATCGGCTTGCGCAGCTGATCCGTAACAAAGCGCCATGCCACGACCACCGTCACCGCAACCAGTACCAGCCATATGTGCATATTCATGCCGTGGGAGTACCCCTCGACGCAGGCCATGGCCATGCCGAACGTCAGGGCGCACATCACGCCGCTGCGCCAGTCGAAACGGCGTCCCTCGACCTTGACGGGATTCTGCGGCAGGAAGCGGTAGCTGAGGGCAAAAGCGATGAGGCCGATGGGCAGATTCACGGCGAAGAGCCAATGCCACGTCGTCACGGACAATATGGCCGCGGCCACCGACGGTCCCGCTACGGACGACACGGCCACGACCGTAGCCGTAACACCCATACCGCGTGCCAGCATACGGCGCGGATATATTATGCGTACAAGCGTGGTGTTGACACTCGTGATGGCTGCTGCACCCAGACCCTGCGCCGCACGCCACGCGATAAGCGAGGCGAAGGTCGACGAAAGGGCACATCCGGCCGATGCTACCGTAAAAAGCACCAGACCCGAGATATATATACGGCGATAGCCCAGAATATCGCCCAGATTAGAGAATATGAGAAGCGTGGTTATCAAGGCCAGCTGATAGGCATTTACGATCCACACCGAATTGGCCGACGAGATATCGAACTCCGCCGCCAGCGTGGGCAGTGCGACATTGGCGATAACGCTGTCGATTACCGACACGAATACACCTAATGACACCGCAATGATGGCTCCGAGCCGTCGGGGCATGGGCATCCCGTTCCACTCGGTATTTCCAATAATGTTTGTCATGATTAGAGAAACTTTGTGGCAAAGTTACAAAAAAAACATATACGCGGGCCTGCAACCGCGATGCACGGCATCGTCTGCCGCACACCACAAACCGCTCCGGAACGCCGGCGTACGGACTCACCGTCCGTGCCGCCGTGGCGCAGGCACACGTATCGCAGATCAGAAATCCTTGCCCACGAAGTTGGCGCCCGAAGATACGGCCCCCGTATGGCTCTTCTTTTCAGCCACATTGAAGGCATAGCTCAACGACAGCACTATGTTGGGATAATATGGGCGTACGTGCGTCGTGGAGACAAGCGTCGGCGTGGCGCGGCGGTTGTCGTAACGTGCCGTACGGAAGATATCGTGCACAACGAGCGAGGCCGACACCCTGTCATGCCACAGCTGCTGACGCACGGCCAGATCAAAGTAACAGTATGCCTCCTCGCGGCCCTGCGTCAGGACCGTGGGGCCGACGACATTGGCATCGAACTGCATGCGTGTCGTCTTGCCTATCGAGAAGTTGTTGATCCATCCCAGCGAGTAACTTGTATTGGCGGCGTCGGTGCAGCCCTCGTACTCGCTCGTAAAGCGGTACCGGAACAGGCTGCCGTTGACGGTCATGTTCCACCACCTCGAGGCCTTCACGCGGCCGTTCAACTCCACGCCCACCGTAATGTCATGCCCGGCATTTATGAGCGAGTCTAGTGTCACACCCGGTTCGTATGCCACACGCACGCGGTCCATCATGCCGCGGCGCGAACGCACGAAACCCGTCACGGCGACGGAGTTCTCCTCGGCGATGGTTTTGCGGTAACCCACCTCGGCCGAATGGATATATTCCGGATGGATATCGGGGTTGCCTATCTGCTTGGTATAGTAGTCCTCATAAGTTATATACGGCTCCAGCTGCCATATGCCCGGGCGGTTGGTGCGGTACGAATAGGCGGCCGAGATGATGTTGTCACCTCCCGCATCGTATGCCACATGTGCCGAAGGGAATAGCTCCAGGCGCTTGATATACCTGTCGGCGCCCTTGACAGCGATCGTCAGCTCGTCGATGGTGTTGTCGGCACGCAGACCGGCATCGAACGACACGCGTCCGATGTTGTCGCTCACCATGACATAGGCCGAATGTATCTGACGGCGGTAGAAGAAGGGCGCCCGCAGATCATCCTGCCACACGAAGTCCTGCATGCCGCGATCCCAATATTTTATATTGTACTCGCCGTGCTCGCTGTATGAGGTATACTGGTACCCCACCTCGAGCGACCCCTCGGGGCGGTAGTTGAGCAGATACGATGCCCCGCCGTCGAAATCCCAGTGGTGCTCCTTCTCGTAGCCGCGCGTACCCTCGTAACGCGCCCCCGAGGTGTCGAACATGTTGCTCTCGGTATACTCCAGCGCATACCAGTCGTAACGCAGGCGCCCCGTCACGGCTATGCGGTCGCCACGGTCGTTGAGCTCGAACGTATAGTCCGTCGACAACTGCGCAAGGCTCTTCTCGTTCGAGTAGCGGTCGTGGCTGTCGTAGAGGTTGTCGTTGAGCAGCGCCTCGCCCTGCATGCGGTGTTCGTAATAGCTCATGTCGCCCCCGCGTGCCGTCTTCGTGTCGCCGCCCTGGAACTCCACGTTCAGGTTGTGTCCGCCGCGGGCATACTCCCATCCCGCACGTCCGATATAGGACGAGTTGTTGCTGTGGCGCACGCCGTCGGCATCCGACGTGGTGACGAAGTCGTCGACAATGGTGGTCTTGCTCTGCTCGAAGTCGCTCTTGCCCTTGATCTCCGCCGCCGAGCCCCCTACATACCAGCGGCTGTGACCGCGGCGGTACGACAGCAGCACATCGCTGTTCCACAGTCCTACCGTGCTGCCCGAGAGGTTCACCGCGCCGCTGAAGCCCGCATCATCATGACGTTTGGTCGTAATGTTTATTATACCCACATCGCCGTCGGTACGGTAACGCGCCGACGGTGTGGTAATAATCTCTATCTGGTCGATATTCGCCGCGGCGACCTGCTCCAGCGCCTGCGTTCCCTCCAGCATGCTCTGCTTGCCGTCGACATATACCAGGAAGCCCGTGCTGCCGCGGAACGACACCTCGCCGTCGGCATCCACACGCACCGAGGGCGTCGAACGCAGCACATCGACGGCCGTGCCGCCCGAAGCCGACAAGGCGGCCGAGGCGTTCACCGCCTGACGGTCGAGCCGATAGACGATCTTGCTCCGCTCGCCCTGCACCACGACCTCCTCGAGACCGTTCTCGACCATCGACAGGCGCACCTCGCCCACGTCGACCGTACGGCCGTCGACAAAGTCCAACGCGCCGCTCTCGTAGGGGATATACCCCACCAGCATGATCGTAAGGAAGAACCTGCCTTCGCGCACGCGGTCGATCTCGAAAGCGCCGTTATGCACCGTCGTTGCGGCTATCGTATTATTAAGGGAATCGGTCAGGACCACATCGGCGAACTCTACCGCCGCACCCGAACCGTCGTCCACGACGCGGCCGCGCAGGGCCGGCCCGCCGGGTTGTGCCGCCGCAGCAAAGAGTTGCGCCAGCAATATGAATGTAAAAAAACAACGCATCATCCCTCTCAAATGAAAGGACGACCGCCGAGGCCGTCCAGAATTTCCGCAAAGATACCAAAAATGGCCGATATTGCCATCATATGGGACAACAATCGGCCTTTTGCCGCATTTTTTTAGCATAAAAATCCACCTCCGACCGCTTCAGCGACGCAACGACCGCAGCAGCGCCTTCCGGTCATCGGATATGCGGAAGCTCTCGACGGCCTTCTGTATGGCCTTGTTATGCACCCACGGATCCAGACTGCCGCGGCGCAGCACACCGATGGCGGCATCCCACTGCTTGACCAGCGCCACGCTCACATACCACGCCACGGCCATGCGGACATAGTATTCGTCGCTGCGAAGGCTGCACACCCAGTCGAGGTGCTCGGCACGGAATCGGTCGTCGAGAAAGAATCCCAGCAGCGCGACCACAGCGAAACGCACCGTGTATGTATGGTCGCTCCGCAGCCAGCGTACGATAGCCTCCCCGGCCTGCGCGGGATGGCGGGCGAAGAGCCTGGGCGAGATCATGTCGCATGTGGCCCAGTTGTCCACATAGGGCAGCAGGCGGTCCAATTCCGCAATCAGGCGGCCGATATCCTTCGTGCGCCGCGCAAGCAGCTCGCCGTGGAGGTTGTACTCCTCATAATAGCGGTGCGGCAGCTCGGCAAGGAACCGCTCCGACGCCGCGTCGTCACGCGACAGCTCACGTGCATAACGCCTCAACTGCGGCGTCCGTACCCCTATTATACGATCCGCCGCTATCGTCGGAATCAGTTTGGCCTGAAACGCACGGTACCCTTCGTCGGCCATCGAGTGCAGATCGCGTTCGATACGCCCTATAACATTCTCTTCCATATCCGATTATATTCTCTCCCTGTAAAATGCCTCCACCTCGGCACGTGTCGGGGCCGCCGTCTGCGCCCCCATGCGCGTGACGCTTATGGCCGCCGCCACGCTCGCCTCGCGGGCCGCCTCGACAAGGCTACGCCCCTCGGCCATGCAGCAGGCCAGCACACCGTTGAAGGTGTCGCCCGCAGCCGTCGTATCGACAGCCTCCACACGCACGGCCTCCACATGTTCGAACCTCGTACCGTCATATACGAGCGACCCGTCGCCGCCCAGCGTGATGACGACATTGCGCACACCCATGGCATGGATCGCTTCGGCCGCGCGCCGCGCGGCCGCCATGTCCGTAACCTCGACGCCCGATATGCGCGCCGCCTCGCTGCGGTTCGGCGTTATGGTATCGACGTGCGACAGCAGCGACGCAGGCAGCGGCTTCGCAGGCGCCGGCGCAGGGTTAAGTATTACGGGTACACCCGCTTCGGCGGCAATCTCGGCGGCATATTCGACCGCCGCCACAGGCACCTCCAGCTGCATCAGCACCACATCCGCCGCGCGTATCTCCTCGGCCGCACGGTCGATGTCCGCTCGGCCAAGTGCCATATTCGCTCCCGACGCCACGACGATCGAGTTCTCGCCCTCGGCATTGACCGAGATGAGCGCCACGCCCGAGGCGTTTTCACTGTCGACCGCGACGTATGAGGTGTCGATGCCGTCCTCCCGCATCGCCGCGAGGGTCTGCCGCCCGAACATGTCCTCCCCGACACGCCCCACGAACACGACACGGCCTCCGTAACGCGCCGCAGCCACAGCCTGGTTGGCCCCCTTGCCGCCGGCATTCATCATGAACCTGCCGCCGAGGACCGTCTCCCCCGCCGCCGGCAGGTGCGGAGCCTTCACCACCATGTCGGTATTGCTGCTGCCTATGACCACGATATTTTTCATACGCAAGATGTTTTCTCCTCCAAAGATACCCTTTTTTCGGCGTACGGCAAAAAGCGGCGCGGGCAAAGACCAGCATCATTGCCCGCGCACATTATATATATTCCACATTCACCCGCGCATCACCTCAGCCGCAGGATACGGCGGAAGCAGGCATCGTGTTTGTAAAGGAACTCCTCGCCGTATATGTCCTCGTCCGTGTCGTAATACGGAGCATAAAACTTCCTGAAGCTGCGTACGGGCACCTCTACATCCACACGGCCCATATAGCAATCCTCGGGGTGTCCCTCACGCGCCCCCGTCACCTCCAGCGCCAGAGGTATGCGGTAGACGATCTTCGAGTGGTCGAGAAATCCCGGCATGGGCGTTGTCCCCACCCCGAGCAGGAAACCCGACCTCTGGCCGACGCTCACCAGGCGGTCATCCACGGCACAGGCCGAGAGCAGCGACCCCGTCGACGAATAGCACCTGTCGGCATCGAATATGACATATATCTTGCCGCCATAGCGGAGCGACCGCTCCGACGGCTCGATCTTGTCCGGCCCCGCCACGGCATAGAGCGTATCGCGGCCATATACCACCCGTTCGGCATTTGCCCCGCTCCCTTCGGCGCGCCACCGTTCCTTGAATGCCATGCGGCAGTCGGGCGCTATCGTCCTGTCGGTTATCGCCGCAAGAAGCTCCATCCATGCCATGTCGCTGCCGCCGCCGTTGCCGCGCACGTCTATCACCACCTTGTTTATACTGCGGTCCGCATAGGCCTCTATCTGCCCGCATATCTCGGCGCTCACCTGCGGCGACATTGACGGCAGGCGCACGAACAGTATCCCGTCGCGCTCGAAATACTTAACTCCACTGAAACCGGCATTGGGACTCGTTCTCACCTCCGTGCGAGTCCCATCGAGATCCACCGTGCGCGTGCGGCCGCCGTGACGGATCGTCCATGTATTACGGTCGGCAGCGCCGATGGTGCGCGGGTCGTTCAGATCGACCGTATAGAACTTGCCTCGCTCCCAGTCCCACAGCGTATTGGCCTGCATGCGCATATTCGCCCCTGCGGCATATTCGTCGATCGGGATGCCGCCCACGGCCAGAAGGCGCGCCCCCGACGGCACGACCTCCTCGCCCGTCTCCGCATCGACCTGCCGCAGCGTATAGTAACGGCCGCCGACATACTTCACGGCACGCTTCTGGTCATACCCGAAGGTATAATAACGCTTCGACCACTCGTTCGTTATGGCCGACTCCTCGCGGCACCACGGCTCCCACGACATGCTCACATGCTGGTCGTTGCAGGCGAACATCATCTGCATGATAACGCTGAAGAAACCCGCCTCGCATGTCACCGTGTCGATGGCACCGCGCAGCTCATCGATACGCCCGCAGGCATCGTATCCCGTAACCAGACGCTGCACCTCGCCGTGAGGCCAATATTTGTGCAGCACCATGCGCAGGCTGTCGTAATCCATATACATCTGCTCCTTCGTCAGTTTCGGCAGCTCCCGCTGCTGTGCCGCGGCACGCCGCGGAAGCGGCAGCCACGCCATGACAACCATCACGGCCATAACCGCAGCACGCAGGCCGCGCCTCCTCATCTCACCGCACGGGCGGCCTGTGCCGTATTCGCCACAATTTCTCATAATTCCAATTCTCATAATTCTAAATTTAGGGTTGGTAAAAATATATTCCGTTCCGCTCTTCCCGCATGTTTAGACGCAACATGTCCCTGCCGGTTACACCCTGCCCGCATAAAACCGACAAGTCCCCCCTCCTCGACAACATGCGCCATCGAGGGGGGGGGACTTGTCGGTAAGCCGACAGGCCCTTCAGATATATTATGCCTTATATTATGCCGAAGGCAATATCCATCATATTCGTGAAGCTCGTCTGGCGCGCCTCGGCCGAGCAGGCCTCGCCCGTGACCAGAGAATCCGACACGGTACAGATGCACAACGCCTCGCCGCCGCAGCGCGCGGCATTCATATAGAGCGCGGCAGCCTCCATCTCGACAGCCAGCACACCCATCTTCCGCCACTGCTTCCAGCTGTCGGCATCGTCGCCGTAGAAGAAGTCGCTCGCCAGAAGGTTGCCCACCTTGTAGCGGACACCCAGCTCCTCGGCCTTCTCGACGGCGGCACGCACCAGCCCGAAGTCCGCGATCGGGGCAAACGTCCCCGGCAGGCCGTACTGCGAGGCGTAGTTCGAGTCGGTGCAAGAACCCATGCCTATAACCACGTCGCCCATCTTCACGCCCTCGTTGATCGAGCCGGCCGAGCCGGTGC
This sequence comes from uncultured Alistipes sp., assembly GCA_949283205.1. Lineage (GTDB taxonomy): Bacteria > Bacteroidota > Bacteroidia > Bacteroidales > Rikenellaceae > Alistipes. The sequence goes on from CASDSD010000020.1 coordinate 47,323, forward strand.
GGATGATGCGCTTGACGCCGTAGAAGTTGAACAGTTCGTACGAGTAGATGCCTATCGACGGCATGCCCATGCCGTGCCCCTGCACCGAGACGCGCTTGCCTTTATACGTTCCCGTAAATCCCAGCATACCGCGCACGGAGTTGTACTGAACGGGGTTCTCGAGGAAACGCTCCGCCATGAACTTCGCACGCAGGGGGTCGCCCGCCATGATGACACGGTCGGCAATCTCCCCCTCCCTGGCCCCTATGTGGGGTGTAGGTACCTTTGCCATATCGCGATGCCTTACAGGTTATTCTTCTCGATATCCTTGAAATAGCGGTAGGTATTCACCTTCAGCTCGCCCACGGCAGGCTCGTCGCATACAAGCACGCCCTTCGGGTGGCTCTGCAGCGCCGTGATGGTCCAGGCGTGCGACAGGGCGCCCTCGACGCACTGCTGCACGGCACGCGCCTTCTTGTGGCCCAGCGCCAGCACCATAACCTCGTGAGCCGAGCATACCGTGCCCACACCCACCGTCAGCGCCAGCTTGGGCACCTTCGTCACGTCTCCGCCGAAGAAACGCGAGTTGACGATGATCGTATCCTGCGTCAGGGTCTTGACACGCGTGCGCGAGTCGAGCGACGAGAAGGGCTCGTTGAAGGCCAGGTGGCCGTCCTCGCCCACGCCGCCGATGAAGAGGTCGATGCCGCCCGCAGCCTCGATGCGGCGCTCGTAGTCGTCGCACTCGGCCTGCAAATCGGGCGCATTGCCGTTCAGGATATTCACATTCTCACGCTTGATGTCGATGTGCGAGAAGAAGTTGTTCCACATGAACGAGTGGTAGCTCTCGGGATGCTCCTCGGGCAGACCCACATACTCGTCCATATTGAACGTGATGACATTGGCGAACGACACCTTGCCGGCCTTGTTCAGCGCGATAAGCTCCGAATACATGCCCAGCGGAGTAGATCCCGTGGGAAGGCCCAGCACGAAAGGCTTGTCGCTCACGGCGGCCTTCGCATTGATACGGGCGGCGACGTGCTCCGCTGCCCAACGGCCAGCCTCGGCGGCCGTATTCTCTATGATCAGTCTCATAATCTGTTCTTTTGTTGGATTTTACAACATTTAATTTATAATTTCATCTTCACAAAAACCTCAATTGCCTGATACTCGGCCATTCCCAGCAGGTCGTACAGGCGCGCCGTATTCTGCGTGCGCTCCTCGGCCCTCTGCCAGAACTCACGCGTGTCGTCGCCCGGGAAGGGAACGATATCCTTCTGCGAGAGGTGGCGGTAGATGGCGTGACGCTTCTTGATAAGCTCGTCGGGACTCAAGGGCACCGCCATGTCGACCATGCCGATCTCCCACTCCATCCATGCGCCGCGGTAGAGCCATACCACGCAATCCTTGAGCCACGCTTCACCCTCGAGGCGGCTCAGCGCCTCCAGCACGGCCTCCGTGCAGACGCGGTGCGTACCGTGCGGGTCGGCCAGGTCGCCCGCCAGATATATCTGGTGCGGCTTGACCTTCTGCAGAAGGTCGATGATGATCTCGATGTCCTTGTCCGTACGCTGGCCCTTCTTGATACCGCCCGTCTCATAGAACGGCAGGTTGAGGAAGTGGGCGTTCGTATTCTCGTTCAGACCGAACGAACGTACCGCGGCACGCGCCTCGGCACGGCGTATCGCACCCTTGATGTCGAGCAGCGCACGCGGCTCCGGCTCGCCCTTCTTCTTCGAGGCGATGATCTTGCGAACCTCGTCCACATGGTCGCCGAAGCCCAGCTCGCGCGCCGTGTCGAGGTTCTGTATAACAACGTCGTCATGCACGGCCACATTGCCCGAGGTCTCGTATGCCACATGCACATCGTGACCCTGCTCCACAAGACGGATGAACGTACCGCCCATCGAGATCACATCGTCGTCGGGATGGGGCGAGAAGATAACCACACGCTTGGGGAAGGGCGTCGACGGTACGGGACGCGTCGAGTCGTCGGCATTGGGCTTGCCGCCCGGCCAGCCGGTAATGGTATGCTGCAGATCGTTGAAGACCTTGATATTGACGCTGTCGTACGAGATACCCACGGCATCGAGCAGCGCACCCAGAGAATTTTCGATATAATCCTTGTAAGTAAGCTTCAGAATGGGTTTCTTCACCACACTGCAGAGCCATACCACCGCCTTGCGCACCAGACGCGGAGTCCAATCGCACGGTCCCACCAGCCACGGAGCCTTCTTGGCCGTGAGGCAGTCGGCAGCGGGATCGTCCACAACAGCCTCTATGTTGGGGTGGTTCTGCAGCATCGACGCGGGGATGAGCGTCGTGGCTTCGCCCTCGACCACCTTGCGGACAATCTCGGCCTTGTCCTCGCCCCATGCCATGAGGATGATCCGCTTGGCGTTCATCACGGTGTTAAGACCCATCGTAATGGCCATCTTCGGAGTGTTCTCGACACCGAAGAAGAGGCCCGACTGCGCCTTGCGCGACTGGTAGGTCAACTGCACCATGCGCGTCGTGGACTTGGCATACGATCCGGGTTCGTTGAATCCGATCTGGCCCTGCACGCCGAAGCCGATAACCATAAGGTCTATGTTGCGCGCCATGTGGTCATAGGCGGCGCAATACTCCGACACCTTATCCACGGGAACCGAGCCGTCGATAATATGCACGTTCTCGGGCAGGATGTCCACATGGCTCAGGAAATCCTCATGTATTCGGTAGTTGCGGCTCTGCTGCTCCGCGGCCTTGATGGGATAGAATTCGTCAAGGCTGTACACCTCAACGCCCTTGAACGACACTTCGCGGCGCTGGTAACGCTTCACCAGCTCGCGGTAGACGCCCAGCGGCGTCTGACCCGTCGTAAGCCCCAGCGCGAAGAGACGCTTACCTCCGCTCTTCTCATGTTCGCAGATGGCCTCTACGATAACATCTGCCACGTAATTCACACCATCGCTCTCCGACTCGAAAATCGAGGTCGGAATCTTCTCGTAACGGTGGATAATGTCCTTGGGGGTTCCTTCAACGATCAAACCTCCGTCCTGCGGTAACGAATACTTGCTTTTCATGATTTACAATATTTTGCATTAAATAATTTCGCATACAACCCGCCGTCTCACACGGCAAAAGAACCGCTTGAGAAAGCGCCCGGGACCGAAGCGCTCCCTACATGCAAATGTAGGAATTTATTTTCATATCTCCGCCTCAAAAGATAAAATATTGAAAGACAAACACACATTTCAAGCTAAAAATCTATCGTCCGAGCCGTCCAATACAGAAAAAAGCAAACCTGCAGCATAATCTTTCCCACAGCGTGCGCAATCCCGCAAAAGAGACCCGCTGCAGCCGCAGCCTCCCGCGGCGGGCGCCAGGACTGCCATTTTAACAAAAAAAACACAAGCGCGGAATCCCTTTTTGGGAAATATTGTGTTATCTTTGTTTGTGCTTCCATTTTGAAAGCTGTTTGCAATCAAGCCCAAGCGCACAACGTCCAAACCAAAAACAACTGCAACATGAAAAAAATCCTGATGCTCGCCCTGTCGCTCTGCGCCGCATCCGCCATCAGCGCACAGACCCAGGTAATTGCCCACCGCGGATACCACGCCAAGAGCGGCTCCTACGACAACACAATCTCAAGCCTCCGGAACGCACAGGATCTGGGCCTATACGGCTCGGAGTGCGATGTAAACGAAACGGCCGACGGCGTGCTGGTCGTAATCCACGGCATAATGCACGGCAAACTGAACGTTCAGAAAACCGATTACGCCACCCTCTACGCACAGGCGCTGAGCAACGGCGAACGAATACCGACGTTGGACGAATACCTCGAACAGGCCGCCAAGAACACCGCCACGAAACTCATAATCGAGATCAAGGACCATGCTACGCCGCAACAGGAGACGCGCGTGGTCAGGAACATCGTTGCGGCGGTGAAGAAATACAAGCTCCAGAACGACGTGGAATATATCGCCTTCCGCCAACACGTATGCGACGAGATACTCAAATACGCGCCCAAGGGCACCAAGGTGGCATACCTTAACGGCACCTTCACCCCAGAGTATTGCAAGGGACTGGGATATACGGGCATAGACTACAACATCAGCACGATGAAGAAACGCCCCGAATGGATCAAGCAGTGCCACGACCTCGGCCTGACGGTGAACGTATGGACGGTAAACGACACCGAGTCCCTCCAGTGGTGCATCGACAACGGCGTCGACTACATCACCACCGACAACCCCGTGGAGGCCAACCGCCTGCTCGGCAGGTAACGCGCTCCCGACACAAAATGCCCATCCGGCACACAAGGCCCGCCTCTTGAGGCGGGCCTTGTCCATTATCCCCGGCATGAACGGCGCAATCGCGTCGCCACATTCAGCCGAAGAGGATAAATTCCTAACAATCCGACACATGCACCATCCGCATACACGAGCGCCATGTTAAATTTAGGTTAACAAACCTTGCCGTTATTGGCCGCCCAAGGGCATTGATTTATCTTTGTCTTTGATTACAAGGGACTCTGCCGCAAAGACGCACGCCCCGCAATGACCCCGCCTCCCGCCATGACGGCGATAACCGTCGCTGCGGCGTTGCGGCACGTCGTTGCGACGACACATACGCCGCCACGGCAAAATCTCACCCCAAACATGCGGCCCGCAGCCGCTCTTGCGAAGAACCTTTCGGCATGGAATTTATCTACACATTCATGCTCGCGGCGATGATACTGCTCGCCGTCACGGGCCTTTTCATAGGGGTCATGAACGATGCGGCCAATTTCCTGAACTCGGCGATAGCCTCCAAGGCCGCCCCTCTCAAGATAATAATGGCGGTGGCTTCGACCGGAATAATAGTCGGCGCCATAACCTCCAGCGGCATGATGGAGGTGGCGCGCAGCGGCATGTTCAACCCGGAACTGTTCACCTTCCGCGAGGTGATGATACTCTACCTGTCGGTCATGCTGGCCAACATCATCCTGCTCGACATATACAACACGCTGGGGCTCCCCACATCGACCACCGTAGCGCTGGTATTCTGCCTGCTGGGCGCCGCCATCGCCGCCTCCGCAGCCGAAATCGCCGCAGACCCCACAGCCACCATCGCCGACCTCGGCCGATACATCAACTCCGCACGCGCCATGGCTATCGTCGCCGGCATAGTGCTGTCGGTAGTCATAGCATTCGCCTGCGGCTCGGTCGTCATGTACCTCTCGCGCCTGCTCTTCTCGTTCCGATACCGCCGCATGTTCAACCGCTTCGGCGCCGCATGGTGCGGAATATCGGTGACCGCAATCATCTACTTCGCCCTCTTCAAGGGACTCAAGGGCGTACTTGCGCACTCGGCCATAATACGTTACGTCGACGAAAACCTGCTCTTCTCGCTATTCGTCATATGGTGTGTCAGCACGGCCGTGCTCTTCTTCCTGCAACGCTTCAAGATCAACATACTCAAGGCCAACATCCTCGCCGGCACCTTCGCCCTCGCCCTCGCCTTCGCCGGCAACGACCTGGTCAATTTCATCGGCGTCCCCGTGGCAGGGTTCGACTCCTACACCATGGCCCTGCACAGCGGCGACACCTCGATGCACATGGGGGCGCTGGCAGGCCCCGTAGCCGCCAAGGTCTACCTGCTGCTCGGCGCCGCCGCCATCATGATCGTGACGTTGTGGACGTCGCGCCGCGCACTCTCGGTAAGCCGCACCGAACTTTCACTCTCGAACCAGAGCGAGGTGCGCGAACAATACGGCTCGACACCCGTCTCGCGCGCACTGGTCCGCATAGCGATGAACATCTACTCCGTATACGAGAAGTGCGTCCCGGGGCCGCTGCGCGAACGCCTCGCCTCGAGGTTCGAACGACTGCCCGAAGAGAGCCGCGACGGCGCCTCGTACGACCTGATACGCGCGACGGCAAACCTCACCACCGCCGCCATCCTCATCTCGATAGCCACCTCCATGAAACTGCCCCTCTCGACCACATACGTATGTTTCATGGTATCAATGGGATCGTCTCTCTCGGACCGCGCCTGGGGCCGCGAAAGCGCCGTATACCGCATATCGGGCGTGATGACCGTCGTCTCGGGATGGTTCGTCACGGGCCTCGGGGCTCTGGTCATAGCCTTCGTCGTCGGCCTGGTACTCTTCTACGGGGGCAATGCGGCCATCGTGGCCGTCACGCTGCTATGCGGCTGGCTGCTTGTGCGCAGCAACCTCCGCAAGAACCGCAAGGCCGCGGAAAACGACCGCCAGGCTGAAGACCCGCAGAACATGGACGAAGCGGTCAGATCGACCATCGACGACGTGGCGACGACAATGCGCCAGATCACAAAGATATACTACCGCACGCTGATAGCCGTCTTCCGCGAGAACCGCAAGGCCCTCAAGGAGGTTGTGCAACAGAGCGAGGAGCTCTACGAGACCTCGCGCGAACGCAAGTACGGCCTGATGGCCATGCTCGCACGCATAAAGGAGAGCGAGATGAACACGGCGCAATACTACGTGCAGGTCGTGAACTACATGGGTGAGATAGCCAAGGCGCTGCTGCATATAACGCGCCCCTGCTTCGAGCATATAGACAACAACCACGAGGGGCTGTCGAACGAACAGGTCGAGGACCTGATGAAGATAAACGACGAGGTGGAGACCATCTTCTCGCGCATGAACGTCATGCTGCAGCGCAACGACTATGCCGACTTCGACGCCATCATGGAACTGCGCGACGAACTCTTCGAGTCGATAGCCGAAGCCATAGCCAACCAGCTGCGCAGAATCCGCACCAGGAAGACCTCGACAAAGGCCAACATGCTATATCTCAACATACTGAGCGAAACGAAGACCATCGTGCTGCAATCGCGTAATCTGGTCAAGTCGCAACGTTATTTCCTCGAACACAAAACACGACAGATATGAATCTCAAATTCGGAATAGACGACCGTCCGCGGTTCGGACAACTGATGCTCTACAGCCTCCAGTGGTTCGTCCTTGCCATAGCGGTCGTAACGACGTCGCTCTTCATCGCCGTAGGCTCGCCCGCCGAGAGAGTGCTGTATGCGCAGAAGGTATTCGCACTCATGGGTGTGACAACCATAATACAGGTATTCTGGGGCCACAGGCTCCCCATAGTCGTAGGCCCCGCAGCCGTGCTTCTCGTGGGCATAATCACGGCCCTCGCATCGCAGGGCCGGCAGGTCGATACCGACAGGATATACACCTCGCTCATCGTTGGCGGCGCCGTCATTGCACTCATCGCCGCCGGACGCCTGCTCGAACGCATACAGCGGATCTTCACCCCCCGCATCGTCGTGGTGATACTCATGCTCATAGCGCTCACCCTCTCGCCCACAATCCGCAACCTCATATTCCCCGCAGGGCAGGAGGAACGATACGTCTTCGGCCTGTGGTTCACGCTTGTCGGGGTGTTCGTCATGGCAATAGCCTCGCACGCGGCACGCGGCGTCTGGAAATCGGTCGTAATACCCGCGGCGCTGGTCATAGGCAGCGTCATATACTACATGATATACGGCGGTTTCGGCGAGGTGTTCGCCTCGTACACCGAATCCGAAGGCCCGCTGCTGCTGCCGCACCTGAAATTCGACGGAGGCATGATCGCCGCATTCCTCTTCTGTTATGTGGCGCTGCTCATAAACGACATAGGGTCGATACAGTCCCTCGGTGCCATGCTCGAAACACCCGACACCGACAAACGCTGCCGCCGCGGAATCGGAATAACCGGCGCCATGAACATGGTGGCCGGAGCTCTCGGCATCATCGGCCCCGTAAACTACTCGATGTCACCGGGCGTGGTGGCCTCCTCGTCATGCGCCTCGCGCTATGCGCTCATACCCCCAGGAATAGGACTCATCGTGTGCGCCTTCGTCCCCCAGCTCATAGCGCTGCTGTCGGCCATCCCCAACACCGTCATCGGAGTCATACTGCTCTACCTCATGGGGACGCAGTTGGCCGCGGCGCTGCAGATGGCAGTATCGTCGCGCTCGGCCATCACCTTTGACGACTGTCTTATCGTCGGACTGCCGCTGATGATGGCCCTCCTGTTCTCATACATCCCCATGCAGGTTGTGCCCGCAATCATACGCCCCATCATCGGCAACGGCTTCGTGATGGGTGTTATTACGGTGATCATACTCGAACATGTGGTGTTCCGCAGCCACCGTAACGGCAACGACAAGCCACAGAACCGATAGCCGAACAGGCCCCATACATATACAACATAAAGGCCGGAAGCGCTGCCTCCGGCCTTTTTACGTAACCTTAACATATATACACGCATCAATCCGCAACGTCGTACAAACGCCCCCGAAATAATGGAAAGCCTAATCCGGCATGGCGGCATGACAAACAACGCCAACATGCAGGCATGGCGGGAAAGACAAGCATCGCGGCGGCCCCATGAAACAATCACCCCTCGTTACGGGCAGGGACAATGGGCAGCCATAGCATACCGGAACGGAGCCAGCGGGCCCCCCCCTCATAAACCCGTATAAAATACATCCGATATCCGCGCAGATATCCGATGCCTCATATGGCGGCCGCCAGAATATGGCCCGCATCACACCGCACAGCCTAACCGGCATGCAAATAAAAACATCGGCATGCCGGTAGCGGATATGCACCGCACCTGCCTGGGCCGTCCATGCGGCGGGGAGTGTCATAACCCTATCCGGCCACATCCGACACTCCACACCGCCAACAACCCCGTCGCACAGACCAATACCGTGGCATCCCAACCCGGGCCCTTGATTTTGCAGATTCGCCGCTTCGTATTTTAATCTAAAATACGAAGCGGCGCCATAGGGCCCGTTACGGTGTTCCGGTTGTCGGACAGCGGCAGTGCGACAGCTGTTGAATTACTGTGCGGATACCGGCCGTTATTGAGACATATGCCAGATATCCAACCTCTTCCGACGCACGGCGGGCACATGGGAGAGTATTTGCAAATTACTGAACCGCTACTGAACTTACATACGATGAGAAACTCTTTTGGAATACTTTTTTACACCAAGCGCAAGGAAAAGTTGAAGAACGGCAGGATGCCCATAATGTGCAAAATATCGGTAAACGGCAAATCATGTACATTCTCGACACTCCTCTCCGTCGAGGAAAGGCGATGGGATGTCCGCCGCAAACGTGTTACGGGACGCAGTATCGAGGCAAAAAACGTAAACACGCTTCTCGACCGCATCTACTACAACGTTTACGACGCATACATGCGCCTGCAACGTCTTCCCCGCCTGATTACGCCGCAAGCCGTGCGGACACTCTACTCGGGTCAGCAGAGCGGCTCGGCCGGCATCGTCGAGCTTTTCCGACGCCACAACGATGAATTTGCCCGAATGGTGGGACTTAACCGCAGCATAAGTACCTTATATAAATATAGGCATGTATGCAAACATCTCCAGACGTACATCTCCGATCGCTTCGACATGGCCGACATTCCCGTATGTCGCATTGACCAGGATTTTGTCAGAGGCTTTCACAACTGGCTGGCAGACTCGGCCAAATGCAGCATCAATACCGTCTGGATATACCTTATCGCCTTCAAACACGTGGTGACGCAGGCTATTGCCCGCGGTCTGCTGCCACACAACCCGTTCACCGGATACAAATTACATTGCAGGCGCCCGAACAAAAGCTTTCTGACGAGCGATGAGCTGCGCCTCTTTCTTGACTACAAGCCCTCCTCCAAGGCTCAATGCAGGGTGATCGATGCATTCATATTCAGTTGCTTCACGGGATTGGCATATTCAGACCTCAAACAACTCAAGATGTCCGACATCAATATGCATAACGGGCGCTATTCATTGTCGCTAAGGCGCACAAAAACCGGAGCGGATGTGTATGTTCCTCTTCTGCATCTTCCATACGTATTGATTACCAGACACCGCAATTGCGGCGAAGGTACGTTGTTCGATTTGCCGTCGAACAATTGGTGCAATACCGTGTTGCGCAGCGCGGCCTCGGAGATGGGAATAAACAAACGGGTGTCGTTCCATGTGGCACGCCACACCTTCGCCACCACGATAACCCTTGCCAACGGAATCCCGATAGAAGTAGTGAGCAGCATGCTCGGCCATGCAAGTATCAAAACGACACAAATATACGCGCGTGTACTACAGGCTTCCGTAACCGCCGAGATGTCCCGGGCCTCAAAAAGCATCGAGTCCAATTACCACATCCCCGACAGGTTGCTTTCCTCCGGATCGCGCAGCTCACTCCACGACCACAGCCTTTCGCCATGACGTCGAACCCGTCTCCTTTGTTTCAAATACAAGTAAAACAGAACAATATTACTGTTTCCAATACGCCTCCGCTCGCTGTGGCGGCATTCTTCCGCCGCACTTGTCCACTGCACTTGTATTATGCATAAATATCCCATAATAATGCTGGATATTTATGTACTTATGCCGACCGGCTAACATTTGAACCATATTGACCTATTTGAGGTTACACAATGTAATGCCCGACGCCCGAATAGAGCATTATTGTAACGCATTTGTCATTTGTTTCAAAATCGTTTGATAATTATGAATTTAATGCGTACATTTGCAGACGTATTTTAGATTAAAGTACATGTAATACAAACGTACAAAAATTAATGCTTATGGTTAGGAAAATTGTACTATTATTAGTCACTTCTTTGACCTGTGGCCTGCTGGCCATGGCGCAAACGAAGCAAGTGAGCGGTACAGTTAAGGACGCCAACGGAAACGCCGTCGTAGGCGCAACCGTTCTCGTCGACGGTACCACCATCGGTACCACTACCGGTACCGACGGCTCATTCCGTATTTCAGCTCCGGCGAACGGAAGCCTGCTGGTGTCGTTCATCGGTTACGAGGATCAGAAGATCTCGATAGCCGGCAAGACCGCAATCGATGTTGTCCTGCAGGACAACTATACCGCCATCGAAGGCGTAACGGTACAGACTTTCGGTGAGTTGAAGAAAAAGGACCTCACCGGATCCATCACCGCAGTGACGTCTAAAGACCTCGAGAAGATGACCGTATCGTCAGTCAGCAAGGCCCTCGAGGGTGCCGTGGCAGGTATTCAGTCATACAGCACTTCGGGCCAGCCGGGCAACGACGCCGCCATCTACATCCGCGGTATCGGCTCTATCAACGGTAACCAGGCTGCCCTGATCGTTGTCGACGGTGTACCCTACTCGTCGGCCCTCTCTACGATCAACCCGCTCGACATCGAGTCGGTAGTCGTTTCGAAGGATGCCGCAGCAAACGCCCTCTACGGTTCGCGCGCTGCAAACGGCGTCGTATTCGTAACCACCAAGAAGGGCGCCCGCAACCAGAAGGCCAACATCACCTTCGAGGCAAAGTGGGGCTGGAACGAGATGGGTGTCGGCGAGCACGAGACCATGCAGAACCCCGGCGACTACTACGAGTGGGCCTACGGCGGTCTGTATAACTACTTTACAACCTATAACGGTGATACGCACGACTTGGCTGCCGCAAATGCATATGCCAACCTCTTCTATGTATTGGGCAACTACATGGCATACAAACTTCCCGAGGGCGAGACCCTGATCGATTTCGAGACCGGCCGTCTGAACCCCAATGCACAGTTGCTCTATGCCGACAACTACGACGACTACCTCTTCACCAAGCAGTTCCGTCAGGAGTACACGCTCAGCATCAGCGGCGGTAACGACAAGGTGGACTACTACGTTTCGGGCAACTTCCTCGACGATCCCTCGTACGTGATCATGTCGTCGTTCAAGCGTTACTCGGGCCGTGCTGCGGTCAACGCCCAGGTTACCGACTGGATGAAGATGGGTACCAACGTATCGTACTCGCGCCGCGACACCGACGATCCCGGCTATGGCGATGGCGCCAACACCGGCAACGTCTTCATGTGGACACAGTGGCAGAACCCGACGGTTCCCTTCTACGCCCGCGACCTTGACGGCAACATCCGTCTCAACCCCGACGGTTCGAAGATGCTCGAGAACGGAGCCGGCACCACCCTCTCGCCCTACGGTCCTACAGAGGATATGTTCAACGCCTTCAACAATTACGCCAACCCGTTGCAATCGATGAGCCGCGATATCAACAACCTTGTCCGCGACAACATCTACGCAAACGCATATGTTGACATCACGTTCCTGAAGGATTTCAAGTTCACGGCAAACTTCACCCTCGACAACGTATACAACTACTATACATACTTCCAGAACAACGAGTACGGTTACGGCACGAACCTTAACGGATTCGTTCAGAAGGAGGTTTCGAACTACATGTCGTACAACACGCAGCAGATGCTTAACTACAACAAGACCGTTAACGATGTACACGACATCGACGTGATGATCGGCCACGAGTTCAACAAGACCGACAACAACGCATTGTCGGCATACAAGACCGACATCTTCTATCCCGGAATGCCCGAACTCGGCAATGCCATCAATCCGTACTCGGACGCCTCTACGTCTTCACGCGTGGTAAGCACGCTCGAGGGTTACTTCCTGCGCGCCAACTACGGCTACGACGATCGCTACAACGTATCGTTGTCGTACCGTTACGACGGTTCGTCTCTCTTCAAGTACGACAAGTGGGGACACTTCTGGTCAGTTGGTGCATCATGGCGCATCAGCCAGGAGGAGTTCATGAGGAACGCACTGTGGGTAAACGACCTGCGCCTGCGCGCAACCTACGGCGTATCGGGTAACCAGCTCAACGCGGCATACCCCTACACCAACCTGTGGGCCATAGGCGAATATACCGACGAACATACGATCAGAATGTCATCTCTCGGCAATCCCGACCTGTCGTGGGAGCGTAACAAGCAGATCGACCTCGGTCTCGACTTCCGCCTCTGGGATCGCGTTTACGGATCATTCGACTGGTACAACCGTCGTACGCACGACCTTATATGGAACCGTCCCACCCCTGCATCTACGGGTCTGACCTCGCGTCTTGAGAATGTCGGTATCCTGCAGAACGCCGGTTTCGAGTTCGACATCACGGTCGACATCATAAAGAGCCGCAACGTATACTGGAATGTCGGCATCAACGGCGCCTTCGCACAGAACAAGTTGATCGACTACCCCGAAGAGTTGGGTAACGCGGCTCTCGGCGGAGACTACATATCGGGAACGTTCCTACGCGGCAAGGGCAAGTCATACTACAACCTCTACCTGTTCGATTATGCAGGCGTTGATCCCGAGACCGGCGGCGAGCTTTATTGGAAGAACACCACCGATGACCATGGAAATGTAATCGGCCGCGAGCTGACGGACAGTTTCTATGAGGCTGACCAGTACGAGATGGGTGATGCCATGCCCGACATGACGGGAGGTCTGCGTACTTCGTTCCGCTGGAAGAATCTCGATATCAATGTTCAGACTGCATTCCAGATCGGCGGAAAGCAGTGGGACGGTGCTTCGGCCAACATGTACGATCCGGGACGTGTTACCTTTACCGTATCGGACGACCTTATCCGCAACACCTGGACTCCGGATAATCCCAACGCCGAATTCCCGAGCCTGATGTTCAACGGAACGTGGAACTTCCCCGCGTCGAACGTCAACGCCCTCTTCCGCGATGCATCGTACTTCAGCCTGAAGAACCTCAACGTGGGTTATACGCTTCCCAGAAAGTGGACCTCGAAGCTCAGCATCGAGTCGCTCCGCGTATTCTTCAATGCCGACAACCTCTGCTTCGTTTCGGCTCACGACGGTTTCGATCCTCGTATGGGCTTCAGCGGCATGGACGGATTCATATTCCCGCAGGCAAGGACCTTTACTTTCGGTATAACGCTTAACATGTAATAAAACAGGAGGACAAATATGAAAAAGAACATATTATATATGGCTGCTGCAGCACTGCTCTTCAGCTCTTGCAGCGCAGAGCTCGATACGGAGCCTCAGGGTGGAGCAGTATCCGACGAGCAGATCGAAGAGATAATGAACAAGGAGCCGGAGACCATACTCGATGCCATGATGCGCGGTGCCATACTCTACATGCACGACGGCACCCGTATAGACAACACCTGCGACACGGGATTCATGGTATGGAACCTGCGTATGGACCTCCAGGGTAACGACATGGTACTGAGCGACCTTACCAACTGGTTTGCCGACGAGTACATGTTCGAAAACCTGCGCCAGCAGACTGCGACACTCACCGCCGACCAGTGGTACAACTATTACCAGATCGTATTCCTGGCAAATCAGGTTCTGGACCGTATCAAGCTCGTAAAGGAACCGAGCCAGCAGGTATACATATACCAGGCACAGGCATTGACCTACCGCGCTTTGGGTTACTACTATCTGATGGCAATCTATCAGGACGACTATATGCACGGCGGTAAGGACAAGCCAGGCGTTCCTCTCCAGCTGACCGTAGGCGAGGCACTGGGCCGTACCCCATCAACCACGGTTTACTCTACGATAATCGATGATCTGAAAAATGCGATCCAGATATTTGAGGACAGCGGTTACGATCCCATGGAGTCGCCCGTCGACATCGACCAGAGTGTCGCCAACATGCTGTTGGCCCGTATTGCCCTCACAACGGGCGACTACGAGACCGCAGCATCGGCAGCCGCCGATGTCATCGCACTACCCTACACGCTGATGAACGAGGAGCAGTACACTTCGTCCGGATTCCTCGATGCTTCGCTGCCGGAGACCATCTGGGCCTACACCTGGTCATCGGCAACCTCAACCGAGAACGTATCGTTCGCATCGTGGATCAGCATTTTCTGCAATTATGTGGGAATGTCCAATAACCGCCAAATATATCTCCAGATCGACGAGCGTCTCTACAACCAGATCCCTGATACTGACTATCGCAAGAACAACTTCATGCCTGTAGAGTACATGGTATTCCCTGCATACAGCAACTTTAAGTTCTATAACGAGACCTACTACACAGACGAGATCTACATGCGTCTGTCGGAGGCATACCTGCTCAAGGCCGAGGCCGAAGCCCGCGACGGCAACGACGCTGCAGCACAGCAGACCCTCTACGAACTGGTATCGAAGCGCGACAGCGGCTACACCAAGTCTACCAAGACTGGCGATGCCCTGCTCGAGGAGATCTACCTCCAGAGCCGCATCGAGCTTTGGGGCGAGGGTCACGAGTTCTATACCAACAAGCGTTTCAACAAGGGCGTAGACCGCACCTCGTCAGCCAACCACAAACACAAGGTCGTAAAGGCTGCCGGCAAGGAGTTCACCTACCAGATTCCCCTGTCGATCGAGATCAACTCGAACCCCTACATCAACGACGCCGACCAGAACCCGTTGTAGCAGATACACGGTTCGGACCGTATACAATGACGACGAAGCCGCCCTTTCGGGGCGGCTTCGCTGTTTTCTCTGCGGCACATGTCCATGTCACGAGGATGGCTATACTGCCGCACATGTACGGCAGAAGAACGGAATAGATGCGGCACGACCACCATACCGGTGCGACCTACGTAAGATCGCGCCGTGCGGACGACAATAAACAGCACATGTCACAAACGGTATCATCGTCCTTTCACCGGCCCGTTTCTCGACTTGTTTCGACCTGCTTGCCGACTCATATTCCGGCCGTTTTTCAGCCCCCTGTTTTTGCCTGTTTTTTCGGGCATACGGGCAGCCGCAAATCGAGACGGCCACTTTGTTATCCGGCAAAAGCAATGTACAAAAACGGCCGCAAAACGGGCAAAAGCGGACACGGCATGGAATTGCCCGGAACAACGGGCAGGCGAGAAGCCGACAAACAGTACAGGCTGTCGGGATTCCGCATATGTATATTATCAATTATGTATTCGGACATCGCACTCCCGCACACTTGTATTCCGTTGCTTCCGGTGCGACATGCGATGCGACAAAAGAAGAGGGTCGACCTTTCGGGTCGACCCTCTATTCATTCATATATCAACTGTCGTTGCGGCGGCACTCACCGCCCTTCGACGCGATTACTTCGTAAGCTCGGCCAACGCTGCCTTGGCAGGGGTCAGGTAGGGCTCTGCGGTTACCTTCTTGAGAGCCTCGACGGCCTTGTCCTTCATCTCCTTGCCGTTGTATGCCGAACCGAGGTTAAAGTATACGGCGCTCACGTCCTCGGGATCGCTCTGCAGAGCGGCGGCAGCCTCTCCCAGCTCGATAACCTTGTCATAGTCCTTCTTCAGGTAGTATGCCTGAACAGCCACACGCGATGCCACGGCCTTGTCGGCAATCTTCTCCGACATGGCGATGATGCCATCCAGATCGTTCGCCTGCTGCAGCTTGGCGATCTCGTTGTTGGTGTACATGTTCATCTTGGCGCGCGCCTCGGCGATGGCATCGTCATACTTGGGGCTGGGAAGCGCAGCCACCTCGCTGCACACCTTCATGCCGTCCTCGTACTTCTCCATCTTGAAATAGCTCTCGGCGAGGTTCAATGCCATGGCCGTGTTCTTGGGATCGGCGGCATAACCCTTTGCAAAGATCTCGATGGCCTTCGCGAAATCGTTATTGTTGAATGCCGAAGCACCCTGTGCCTGATATACCTTGCCCAGAAGCGCGTTGATCTTCTGCGCAGCGGGAGCGTTATCAAACTCGGTGGCCTTGGCGGCACCCTTGGTGAGGTTATCTATGGCCTCGGCGAACTTGGCATCGGCAGCCTCGGGCTCCGTAGCCTTCATCGCTGCAGATGCAGCCTGTGCGCCCAAACCCTGATATGCCGTGGGAAGATACTTCTTCGCATTGGCCACACATCCCAATTCGGCATCCTCGACAGCATCCGCACCGTTTGCGATTACGCTCTCGAAAGCCTCGACAGCCTTGGCGAAGTTCTTCGCCTGCAATGCCGCTGCGCCCTCATTATACGATGTAACCACATCACTCTGCGCCGAGGCCGTGAAGGCCCACATCAGCGCCATTGCCATAAAAACAATCTTGTTCATAGATTCAAAAAATTTATTTAGGTTAATTATTCTTCTTCGTTTTTCATCGCCGGGCCCGAAAGCGGACCGATCACAAAGTTACATTTTGTTTTTGTTTTATGCAAATGTAGGCGTTTTTTTGCATGGCCGCCGCAGGCCCGAACAACGGGCGGAATCACCGCAGCCGGGAGAAAAACTCCTTCATCAACGACTCGCACTCCTCGGCCAGAACGCCGCGCGTCAGCGTCGTCCGCGGATGCAGCAACGGCGTCCCGACACGCGAAAAACCCCGCTTCGGGTCATCAGCACCGTAGACCACACGGTCTATCTGGCTCCACGCCAAAGCCCCCGCACACATGACGCAAGGCTCTACCGTAACATATATCGTGCAGCCTTTCAGATACTTGCCGCCCAATGTCGACGCCGCGGCCGTTATACACTGCATCTCGGCATGGGCCGTGGCATCGCACAGCGTCTCCACGAGGTTATACCCCCGCCCTATCACCGCATCGCCGCACACGACGACCGCACCGACAGGCACTTCGTCATTTTTCAACGCCTTGCGCGCCTCGTTTATTGCCATACGCATGAATTTCTCGTCACGCCCGGCCGTATTCTCCGTCTCTTTCATAAAACTTATGCGAAAATAACAAAATATTCCAAATATACAAACCTCCGCCCCGCGACATCACCCGCGGCCGCCCGCAGCAGCCACAATGTAACCGTCTCGCCGGCAGATTGATCAAGTCTCGGCACGACGAAGGTTGTATGTGCGCAAAATTTACTATCTTTACGGCGCCAAAATCGATCAAACGAACTTAAATCGCAATAATATGTACAGGAGTCATACTTGCGGCGAACTGCGCAGCAGCGACATCGGTCGCGCCGTGACACTCGCCGGATGGGTGCAGAAGGTGCGCAACCTCGGCGCCATGACCTTTATCGACCTGCGCGACCGTTACGGCATCACGCAGATCGTCGTGGAAGAACACTCGCCCGAACAGACCCGCGCCGTGGCCGCACGCCTCGGACGCGAATATGTGCTTCAGGCCAAGGGACGCGTCATAGAACGCTCGTCGAAGAACCCCAAGATGCCCACGGGCGACATCGAGGTCGCTGCCGACGAACTGACCGTCCTCAACGAGGCGCAGACACCGCCCTTCACCATCGAGGAGAACTCCGACGGCGGCGACGACCTGCGTATGAAGTACCGTTATCTGGACCTGCGCCGTCCGCCCCTGCAGCGCAACCTGGCGCTGCGCCACCGCATGGCACACGCCGTGCGCACGTTCCTCGACAAGGAGGGATTCCTCGAGATCGAGACCCCGTATCTTGTAGGTTCCACGCCCGAGGGCGCACGCGACTTCGTCGTGCCCAGCCGCATGAACCCCAACCAGTTCTATGCCCTGCCGCAGTCGCCGCAGACGCTCAAGCAGCTTCTTATGGTTGCCGGCTACGACCGCTACTTCCAGATCGTGCGCTGCTTCCGCGACGAGGACCTGCGCGCCGACCGCCAGCCCGAATTCACCCAGATCGACTGCGAGATGTCGTTCGTCGAGCAGGAGGATATACTCGAGGTGTTCGAGCGCTGGGCCAAATACATGTTCCACGAGATACTGGGTATAGACTTCACCGAGCCCTTCCGCCGCATGCCGTGGATCGAGGCCATGGAGCGTTTCGGATCGGACAAGCCCGACCTGCGCTTCGGCATGGAGCTGCACGACGTCACCGACCTCGCACACGGACATTCGTTCTCGGTATTCGACGATGCCGAGTACATAGCCGGCTTCGCAGCCACGGGATGCGCCGGATACACGCGCAAGCAGATAGACGCCCTGACCGACTATGTCAAGCGCCCGCAGGTGGGTGCCAAGGGCCTCGTATGGATCCGCCTCGACGAGCAGGGCAACATCAAGTCGTCGATCGACAAGTTCTTCACGCCCGACGAGCTGAAGGTCATCGCCGACCGCGTCGAGGCTCATGCCGGAGACCTCGTGCTCCTGATCTGCGGCAAGAAGTTCAAGGTCCTCACACAGCTCTGCGCGCTGCGTCTGCACGTGGCCGAGGCGCTGGGCCTGCGCGACCCGAAGAAGTTCGCGCCGCTGTGGGTCGTGGACTTCCCCATGTTCGAGTGGGATGACGAGACGCAGCGTTTCTACGCCATGCACCACCCCTTCACATCACCCAAACCCGAGGACATACCCTTCATGGAGAGCGATCCGGGCCGCGTGCGTGCAAATGCCTACGACTTCGTCTGCAACGGCACCGAGATCGGCGGCGGCTCGATACGTATCCATGACGCACAGCTGCAGGCACTCATATTCAAGGTTCTGGGCTTCACGCCCGAGCGTGCGCAGGAGCAGTTCGGTTTCCTGATGAACGCCTTCAAGTTCGGTGCGCCCCCTCACGGAGGCCTCGCATTCGGCTTCGACCGTCTCTGCTCGCTCTTCGGCGGTTCGGACTCGATCCGCGACTTCATCGCATTCCCCAAGAACAATGCCTGCCGCGACGTCATGCTCGACGCCCCCTCGGCCCTCGATCAGTCGCAGCTCGACGAACTGTATCTCTCGCTGGTCAAGCCCGAATAACGGAACAGCTCAACAAGAAAACCGAGGGTGTCTTGCACAAGACACCCTCGGTTTTCGTTTCAGCCTGCAGCCGCAGGCCGGTTATTTGCAATACGGCGGCCCGACCCACGGTCGGGATGGACGATGACATTGCGGCAGCAACCGCGCCGTCACGCGTCACATGCCGTCGCGCGGTTACTCCTCGACCTTCTCGAACTGATCCTTACCCACGCCGCACAGGGGGCAAACCCAGTCGTCGGGTATATCCTCGAAAGCCGTTCCTGCGGCAATACCTCCCTCGGGGTCGCCAACGGCCGGATCATAAATCCAATCGCAAACGGTACATCTGTACTTGTTCATAATTCAATTTTACGTTTAATGTTATCAAATACGTCGCCGCACGCATGCGGTGCTACGTTCGATACAAAATTAATACAATTATCGTCATCGGCAAGGGCTATTCGACATTTGCACACCCGGCGCCTCCGCACCGCCTCTCACACATCTCCCCTGCACGACCTCCCGGGATGCCTATACCAGGCCCGAGAAGCCCATGAAGGCCATGGCGAGGATAGCCGCCGTGATCAGGGCTATCGGGGTACCCTTCAGGGCCGCGGGCACGCCGTCCAGCTCGAGGCGCTCGCGGATACCGGCGAAGAGCACCAGCGCAAGGCCGAATCCCAATGCCGTAGACACCGAGTAGGTAACACTCTGCAGCAGGTTGAACTCCTTCTGGATCATGAGGATGGCCACACCCAGCACGGCGCAGTTGGTGGTGATCAGAGGAAGGAATATACCGAGAGCCTGATAGAGCGACGGCGACACCTTCTTGAGCATGATCTCGACCATCTGCACCAGCGCGGCGATAACCAGGATGAAGACAATGGTCTGCATGTAGCCTATGCCCAGCGGATCGAGTATGAAGGTCTGTATCGACCATGCGACCACGGCCGTGAGGGCCATGACGAAGGTGACGGCAGCGGCCATGCCGAGCGAAGTCTCTACTTTCGACGATACGCCCAGGAAGGGGCATATGCCGAGGAACTGTGCGAGGACGACGTTATTGACGAAGATCGCACCTATGATTATTGCGAAATACGAGATCTCCATAACTACTTCTTGACAAACTTGTTGAACAATACCATGAGATAGCCCAGCACGAAGAATCCTCCGGGCGCCAGCACGAATACCAGCGGCGTATAGTCCGAGATGCCGAGCGGCATGCCGAAGATGGCGCCGCTGCCCAGTATCTCACGCACGGCGCCGATGACGGTGAGCGAGAGGGTGAAGCCGATACCTATGCCGATACCGTCGAAGATCGAGTCCACGACACCGTTCTTCGAGGCGAAGGCCTCGGCGCGGCCCAGGATGATACAGTTCACCACAATCAGCGGGATGAAGACACCGAGACTGGCGTACAACGCCGGCACGAAGGCCTGCATGAGCATCTGTATGATCGTAACGAACGACGCTATGACCACGATGAAGGCCGGGATGCGCACCTTGTCGGGGATAAGGTTCTTGATGAGCGATATCACCATGTTCGACATCGTCAGCACGGCCATCGTGGCCACACCCATACCCATGCCGTTCATGGCCGAGGTTGTCGTACCCAGCGTGGGACACATACCCAGCACCAGCACGAAGGTGGGATTGTCCTTGACGATCCCGCGAAGTATGATATTGAGCTTATTCATTGTCGCCTCCTTCCTGGGCCACGAGGCCCTCCTGATCATTATCGCCATCGTAGTCACCCGCTGCGGCCGTAGCGCCCGACACGCCGTCCGCAGTGGCCTGCGCACCGCTCGCCACCTTGTAGGCCTCGTATGCGCGGGCTATGGCATCGGTATAGGCCCGCGACGATATCGTCGCCGCCGTCAGGGCATCTATGTCGCCGCCGTCCTTCTTCACTTTGAGAATAAGGTCGGCCGGATTCTTGTCCTTGACACTCGCCAGCAGCACATTGCCCTCGTCGCACATCTTCGAGCCGAGACCCGGCGTCTCGCTCTGCTCCAGAACGTTCACATTGAGGATCGTACCGTCGGCGGCAAAACCTACCATCATGCGCACCTTGCCGCTGAAACCGCTCATGGTCATCGTCTCGACGGCATATCCCACAACGGCACCGTCTCCGTCGACCGCCGTATAGACGTTTATCGGCATCTCGTCGATGGTCATCGTACTCATCTCGTTGCTCTCGAAGGCGGGAAGCACGTTGGCCACAGCCGCCTTCGTAGCCGCGGCATTCGCCTCGGCAATGGCATCCTCCGTAATCATATTGACCGCCCCCACGCCGGCCGAAGCTATCAGCGTGATCGTGAACAGGACGGCTACCATATTAAACAGTGTACTTTTCATATCTGCGCCCTCCTATTTTTTATCCGTGGCCAAACCGAAGCGCACGGGCTTCACATATTTGTTTATGAGCGGCGTCACCGCGTTCATGATCAGTATGGCGAACGACATGCCCTCGGGATACGAACCCCAAAGACGTATTATCATCGTTATGGCGCCGATACCGATACCGTAGATAATCATTCCCTTGTGTGTCATGGGCGAGGTGACGTAGTCGGTGGCCATGAATATGGCACCCAGCAGGGCGCCTCCCGCAAGCACATGGAATGCCGGCAGCTGATAGAGCAGCGCGCCGCCTCCGTCCGTAAGGGCCACGACAAAAGCGAACACCGCCATCGTGCCCAGCACGGCCACAGGGATATGCCACGTAATGACACGGCGCCACAACAGATAGATGCCGCCCAGGATAAGCGCCGCGGCGGCGATCTCACCGAGCGAACCCGGGATCGTACCGCTGAACATGCTCAACAGGTCGACATCCTCGACGGGGACGCCGGCCTTGATCGCAGCCAGAGGCGTGGCGCCCGACAGCGCGTCGGCATAGCCCTCGACAACGGGAGCCGTGAAACTTGTCATCTGCACGGGATAGGCGATCAAAAGGAAGACACGTCCCACCAGCGCGGGATTGAAGGGGTTGCGTCCCAGTCCGCCGAAGGTCATCTTGGCCACGCCTATGGCCACCAGCGACCCTATCACCACGATCCACCAGGGAATCGACGAGGGGAGGTTGAAGGCCAGCAGCAGACCCGTAACCGCAGCCGAGAGGTTCGATACGGTACACTCGCCGCGGAAGAGGAACTTCTGGATAAGGAACTCGATAACGACGCAGCTGACAACGGCGATGGCCGAGACGATCAGCACATCCACGCCATGCACCCACGTCGACACCGCCAGTGCGGGCAACATCGCGATGAGTACGTCGCGCATGATCGACCGTGTCGACTGCGCGCTGTGCACATGGGGCGACGGAGCTACAAAAAACTTGTTTGCCATGATATTTTATCTCTTCTTTTTTTATTATTTCACGTAAAACGTCACTTCTTGGCCGCGGCGGCACGGGCACGGATGATACCCATCACCGTCTGCTTGCCCTGGCGTATGTAGTCCAGCAGCGGAATATTGGCCGGGCACGAATACTGGCAGCAGCCGCACTCGATACAGTCCGTCACACGCTCCTGCTCGGCACGCTCCCACATCTTGCGGCGCGACACCTTCGACACCAGGTAGGGCTCCAGTCCCATCGGGCAGGCAGCAACGCACTTGGCGCACTTGATACAGGGCGACTCCGTGCCGCGGTGCGCCTCGGCGCCGTCCAGCACCGTAATGCCCGAACACCCCTTCGTAACGGGAGAGTCGAGATTCACCATGGCGCGACCCATCATCGGGCCTCCGTTTACGACCTTCACATCACCCTCGGGCAGCCCGCCGGCCTTTTCGAGCAGTTTCGAGATGGGCGTTCCCATGCGTGTCAGCAGGTTGCGCGGCGACGACACATGCTTTCCCGTCACCGTCACCACGCGCTCGATCAGCGGCTTGTTCTTCTGCACCGCCTCATATACCGCAACCGCCGTCGAGACGTTGCATACCACGGCTCCCACATGTATCGGCAGACCCGGCGGGGGCGGCACCTGACGGCCCGTAACGGCCGCGATCAACTGCTTCTCTCCACCCTGCGGGTACTGTACCTTCAGCGGCTCCACCGTAACGCCGTAACCCTTCTCGGCGATCAGGCGGCGCAGATGGTCGATGGCATCGGGCTTGTTGTTCTCCACACCGATAACGGCCTTCTCCACACCCACGGCACGCTTGAGTATCTCCACGCCCGTAAGCAGCTCCTCGCCGCGCTCGAGCATCGTACGGTGGTCCGACGTGAGGTACGGCTCACACTCAACGCCGTTTATGATAAGGTACTCGGCCTTGCATCCGGGAGGAATCGACAGCTTGACGTGCGTGGGGAACGTAGCGCCGCCCATGCCGACGATACCCGCATCCTTGATCCTGGCGATGATGGCCGCACCGTCCAGCGTACACTCGCGCACGATCTGCGGCGTGCGGTCGATCGAAGGCAACCACTCGTCGCCCTCGCGCTTGATCGTGATCATCATCTGGCGCAGCCCCTGTCCGTTGACCTGCATGTCCACGGCCGTAACCGTACCCGAAACGGGCGAATGGATATTGGCCGACATGAAGCTCGAAGCCTCCGCTATGAGCTGTCCCGTCAGCACCTTGTCGCCCTTGGCCACCTTCGCCGTGGCCGGCGCGCCTATATGTTGTCCGAGCGGAATATTGACGACATCGGGAAGATCCATCACCTCTATCGCCTTGGTGTTGCTCCACTTTTTATTGTCCGACGGATGAACTCCGCCCATTGGAAATGTCTTCATACTCTGCAACGTTTATTTCTGCTCCTTAACACTCTCGTTCTTCTCCTGCTCCGGCTTCGCTGCAGCTGCAGCACCGGCCTTTGCCGCCGTCGCCGCCGCCGTCTTCGCTGCCGCCGCGGGCTGTGCCCCCTCCGCCGGCTTGGCCGCAGGCGCCTTCGGCGTCTTGGGCAGAGGCTCCATACCTACCAGCTTGATGGCGCCCGTCGGGCACTCGTTCACACACTTGCGGCACAGTTTGCACTTGTGCGGGTCGATATAGGCCAGATTGTTCTCGATCGTAATGGCACCGAAGGCACATACCTTCTCGCACTTGCCGCAACCGATACATCCCGCCTTGCAGGCCTTCATCACGACGGCTCCCTTGTCCTTCGATACGCAGCCTACATATACGGCACGGCCCTTGGGCCACTTCTTGCGCAGCTCGATGATATTCTTGGGGCAGGCCTTGACACAGGCGCCGCACGCCGTACACTTCTCGGCATCGACCTCGGCGATACCCGTCTCGGGATTGATGCGGATAGCATCGAAAGCGCACGCATCGACGCAGTCGCCGTAGCCGAGACATCCGTAGGCACACGCCGTCTCGCCCACATACAGGGACGACGCGACGGCGCAGCTCTTCGCCCCGTCGAACGTGTTGGTACGCGGACGTTTCTCACACGTGCCGCCGCAACGCACCGTAGCCACCATAGGCTCCTTCTCGGGAGCCGTCTTGCCCAGATACGCCGCAATGCCCTTCATCGTATCGCCGCCGCCCACGGGACAGAACAACGCCGAGATGTCGTCGTTCTTGACCAGAGCGTCAGCCATGCCGCGACATCCGGCGAAGCCGCAGCCGCCGCAGTTGGCACCCGGAAGCATCTTCTCCACCTCATCGATGCGGGGATCCTCCTCCACCTTGAACTTCTGTGCCACGAAGTATAGCACGACGGCGGCCAGGATACCCAGCAGGCTGAGTGTCAAAATAGTAGATAATAATACCGTCATTTTGTTTGTTTAGTTATTGTGAATTTTATCTCATTACCTATTCTCTCGCGCAACAGATACAGCACGCCGTAATAAAGCAGCACACCGCCCATTGCCGACAGTGCCGCAACGCCTTCGCCCGCACCCGCCGCAAGCAGCGTCACGAGCAAAACCATTAAAACGAAAAAAGGCGCCACGTAGGCCAGCATGACCGACTTGGCTCCCATACTTTTACGCAACAAGGCCACCTCGACCTCGTCTCCCACCCGGTATTCCGCAGCCGAGGGAGTCTCCACCTCGACAACCTTGTCGGCGGCATCGCCCGCACCGCACACGCCACGCGCGTGACAGGCGCTGCAAGCGCTCTCCACCTTCATGCGCACATATACCTTCGTGTCCCCTGTCCGTATCACCTCACCGCGGTGTCTGATCCCGGTATTACCCATACGTCGTACCTGAACAGTGGCAATACTAATATCCGTACTTGTTTATCATCGGCAACAGGCACTCGTGACGGAACGAACATACCGACAGACGCAGCACGGGCGGATACTGATAACGTTTCTTGACGTTCTGCATCACCATGCTATGTATCTTCTCGACCACATCCGAGTCGAAACCGGCATTGATAATCTCCTCACGGTGCTGCCCCTCCTCGATCATGCGGTAGAGGATCGCATCCACAACCTCATACGGAGGCAGCGAATCGCTGTCGCGCTGATTGGGACGAAGCTCCGACGAAGGCTCCTTCTTCAATATGTTTTCGGGAATTACGTTATCGAACTTAAGGTTGATGTAACGGGCAAGGTCGTATACCTCGCTCTTGTAGAGGTCGCCCGTAACGCTGAAGGCGCCTGCCGTGTCGCCGTAGAGCGTACACCAGCCGATGGCGTTCTCGCTCTTGTTCGACGAATTGAGCAACACGTATCCGTCCTTGTTCTGCAGCGCCATGAGCAGCACCGTGCGGATACGCGACTGTATGTTCTCCTCCGTGGCATCGAACTCCGTACCGCCCGTAACGGGCTTCAGGGTGTCGATAATGGCATTGTACGCCTCGTTTATGGGAAGCACGCTGTACTCGATACCCAGATTCTCCGCCAGACGCTTGGCATCCTCCACGGATTCGTTCGACGAGAACTGCGACGGCATCATCAGCCCGCGCACGTTCTCCGCACCCAGGGCGCCCACCGCAAGACATGCCACAACCGAAGAATCGATACCGCCCGACAATCCCACGCAGGCCTTCGAGTAACCGCTCTTGTGGAAAAAGTCGTGCAGTCCCAGGCACGCCGCCTTGTATATGATGCGCGTACGGTCGTTATAGGTGGTGTAGGGCACGACCACCTCGCTGTGGGGAACGGCCGTGTCGAAGATACTGAAATCCTCCTCGAAGCTCTTCATCATAAGCTCCACCTTGCCCTGCTTGTTCATTATGCCCGACGTGCCGTCGTAGACCAGGTCGCTCGATCCGCCCACCTGGTTTATGATGATTATGTTGCGGCACTCGGTATATGTGAGCCGGCGCATCGTCTCATAACGATACGTGAGCAGGCCCTTGCCATAGCGGCGCGAGTTTATGCTCACGACAAAATCGGCCTCCTTGTCCAGTTCATGCAGATGCGACAGGTCGTCTCCCACCATGATCGCGATATTGCGGCCGCAAACCTCTATCACCTTGTACCCGCCTCCCGAGATGATGAAACCCATTTCGCGGCGGGCCGTAATATAGCTCTTCTCGACGACATCGGTGATGCGGCCGTCCCGCAACACGGCGGCGGCGCTTACGGAGCCCCGATTCGTCAACAGCGGAGAACCTACGACAGCCGTCACCCTGCGGCAATACTTGGCAATATGCTCGAGAGCCTCTTCACACAGTGACAGGAACGTCGACTTACGCAACAGATCGTAGGCCGGTGTGCCGCTCACGGCATATTCGGCAAACAACACAAGATCGGCACCCTCCTTCTCGGCCTTCTGCACTGCCTCTATAATCTTGGCGGTATTGCCTTCTATATCGCCGACGGTATAGTTCAATTGGGCAAGAGCTATCTTCATTATCTCCTTTTCAGATTAATTGTTAGACAACTGTAAATCCGTCGCAAATGTAGTCATTATTTTGCAAATTAGCGACGCCGCGCTCCATTTTTTACTAACAAAACAAAGGGATGAACCCTTTCGGATTCATCCCTTTAGCTTTTGCGCCGAAACACGCCTTGCGGAGGTTCAGCCGTCGCCGCCCACGCGCGCGCATTATTCCTGCTGCGGGTCGTTCACCAGAATACGGCCGCAATATTCGCACACGATGAGTTTTTTGCCCTGACGTATGTCGGCCTGGCGCTGCGGCGGGATATGGTTGAAGCAGCCGCTGCAGGCATCGCGCTTGACCGTAACCACCGCCAAACCGTTGCGCACGCTGTGACGGATACGCTCGTATGCCGCCAAAAGACGCTCGTCGATACGCGTCTTGGCCTTCGCCGCCTTCTCCTGAAGCGAGGCAACCTGATCCGCCGTCTCGGCCTCGATGCTCTCCAGCTCCGACTTCTTGTCGTTCAAGTCTATCGTGCGGTCCGCCACCACGGCCTCCGCCTCCTCGAGCAACGCCTTCTTCTGCTTGATGCCCGACGCATACTCCTTGAGACGCTTCTCCGCCAGCTCGATCTCCAGCTCCTGATATTCGATCTCCTTGGTTATGGCATCGAACTCGCGGTTGTTGCGGACGTTGTTCTGCTGCGACTTATAGTTGTTTATCTGGATCTTGGCCTGGTCGACCTCACGGCGGCGCTGCTTGGTGAGCGTGTTGTACTCCTCGATCTCGCCGTTGATGTTGTCGATGCGGGTCTTCAACCCCTCGATTTCGTCCTCGAGATCCTGCACTTCCAGAGGCAACTCTCCCTTCACCTTGTTAATCTCGTCGATCTGCGAATCGATCTTCTGCAACTCGTAGAGAGCCATGATCTTCTCCTGCATCGAAAAATCGACATCGGATGTTTTCTTCTGTGCCATATAATATAGTTAAATTTTACGCCTGTCATCTATCCGGACGCCTCCGTAAGGCCGCACCCGCACCCGCTCAGACCATATAGTTCACGGGATTGCGCGAACGCACACTTTTGCGAATTGCAAAGGTAGGTAAATTTTTCGACAAAACATCAAATAAAATTTCAATTGCGCAATATTCACTCTCAAAATGGCCCATATCGACCAAAATCATGCGTCCCTCATGGCGCATGAAGTCGTTATACCGCAAATCTGCCGTAAGATATATGTCCGCCCCCGCGGCCAACGCCTCGTCTATGAGCGAGCCGCCGGCACCGGTACATATGGCCACGCGGCGCACCTGCCCGCGCACGATATCGCCATGACGCAACGCCCGTACGCCGAACATATCCATGACCCGACGCATGAACGCCTCGCTCGGCACGGCCGCAGGCAGCATCCCGACCACGCCGAATCCTGCGCCACCGCCCGCCGCCGAAGGCTCCAGGACCGACATCCCCTCAAGTCCCAGCATATGGCCCACGCGCCAGCTCATCCCCTCGGGGGTACTGTCGAGATTCGTATGCGCCGCATAGAGCGCTATGCCGCGACGTATCGCCTGCTCGACACACCGTTCCGTATACGATGCCGAATTGAGACGCTTCAACGGATGGAATATGACCGGATGGTGCGTGATTATGATGTCGCACCCCTCGGCCGCAGCCTCCTCGATCACCTCCTCCGTGACATCCACCGCCAGCAGCGCCTTGCGCACATCCGCGTCGGGACGCCCGACAGCCAGACCGGCATTATCGTACGACTCCTGAAGGCCGAGCGGCGCAAAGGCTTCGATCGCGGCTGCTATATCTCTGATTTTCATATCCTAAAACAACGATTGTTCATAGAACGGGAACAGTTCCTTATCCTCTTCGTCACCCTTCCTGCGGCGGCGCGTGCGGCTCTTTGGCGACACGGCTGCCGCCGGACCGCCATCATGCGCTCCGGCCCTCTCCGGCTCGGGAGACTCTTTCCGCCCGTCGTTCCGGTCCTCCGCTCTTCCCGCCTCCGGCTCCGTCCCGCCGGCAGATGCACTCCCCTCCATGGGAATATTTTCCGTATGCGCGCTATCCGACACGGCTTCTTCCGCAGAGGATCTCTCCTCCCCGGGGAGATCTTTCCCGGGTGCCTCCTTCAAGTCCGACACCCCATCCCCCACGACCGCCGCGGGAACCTCGCCTGACATCTCCCGCATAGCAGACGGCTCGGCCGCAATCTCCACATCGGCATCCACGATCTCGTCCTGTCCGCCGTCGCGCAACTCCTCGCGCACCTCCTCCAGTGCGGCGCGGATACGTTGCAGACGCTCCAGAAGTTCCGTGTCGCGCGAGATGCCGCCGCCCGAACGCTTCATCGCCCTGTTCGCCCCCTCGAGCGTCATGCCGCGCTCCTTTACCAGATGATATATCTGCTTGAGCTTCTCGACATCCGACGGCGAAAACATACGGTTGCCCTTCTTGTTCTTATGCGGGCGCAGGCAGTCGAACTTCGACTCCCAATGGCGTATCAGCGAAGGATTGACATCGAACATCTCCGACACCTCGCCCATCGAATAAAACATCTTCTTTGCAGTCATACTATCTCTAAAACCGTTCGTTTCACCATATGCCGACGGCCGCGCCGCGGATCACTTGAGTATCCTCAACGAGTTGGGATACATATTGTTCACCCGCGCGCCCACACGTTTCACAAAACCCAGGGGCAGGCCTCCGCGCGTGACCATGTTGAGGCCCTGTTCAAATCCCGAGGCATCCATATCCTGCTTGCGCAGGAACCGCAGCGCCTCCTCCTGCGACACCTCGCGGCAGGGCACGGCATCACGCGAGACACCTGCAAAGAGCGCCAGCGCACCGTCGGGACGCAACGCCCCCTTGAATACCTGCCCCATCGCCACACCCGAGTATATCACGGCGAGTGTTCCCGCCAACACGGCCACATCGTCATAACGGTCCGCATAACAGCCATACAGGGTATCGCCCGCCGCCATGAAACGCATAGCATCCGCATCGGCGACCCACCGCGACAGTTCCCGCGCCGTACGCGAATCGACCGGCGACAGCACGCTGCGTCGCACCCGCGGATCGCGTACCCGTCCCGCTTCGCCCGCACGCCGGGCCACGGCAAGGAACATCCCTTCACCCTCGACGCGGTGCGGGAAGAAACGGAATGTGCGGAACACCCCCTCGCGCCCCGTCACCACACCCCATGCGGGGTTGGCCTCGATGCTCTCCGACTCACACAACTCGTCGCCCAGCTCCGCCGCGACACGACGCAACACCTCCTCGTCCTCCGTGCGGTTGAAGGTGCAGGTACTGTATATGAATATTCCGCCGCGCCGCAATGCCCGAAAGGCATTCAGGGCGATCTCCACCTGCCGCTCGGCGCACATCGACACGGCCGCCTCGCTCCACTGCGCGCGCGCCTCCTCCGACTTGCGGAACATCCCCTCGCCCGAGCAGGGGGCATCCACCGCCACGGCATCGAACCACTCCGACAACATTGCCGCACGCGCCGAATCGCCGCATGTCACGGCCACGTTGCCCGTACCCCACTTGCGGACATTGTCGGCCAGCACGGCCGCACGCGAGCGGTTTATCTCGTTGGCGACAACCAGCCCTTCGCGCCCCACGAGCGAGGCGTAATGCGTAGTCTTGCCTCCTGGAGCGGCACACATGTCCAGCACACGCATGCCGCGGCACCGGTCCGCACCGCCCGCCGCCTGCGACAGGATATACCCCGCAAACTGCGAACTGGCCTCTTGTACGTAATATGCGCCGCCGTGAAAGTCCGGGTCGAGCGTAAAGGCGGGACGCTCATCCAGACGCCGCCCCTGCGGGCTCCACGGCACCTCCCGGCCCGACGGCTTCGCCGCGCCGCGTTTGGCCGCATTCCACCGTACCGACGTCGACGCCTCCCGCTCCATGGCCGCACACAGCGCCTCCGCCTCCGCGGCTCCCAACTCGCGCCTCATGCGCTCAACGAACCTTTCGGGCAGCGGCATCATCGCTTCGCGTTTTTATCATAGCGGGCCAGCCGCTCGCAGATGCTTTCGAAAGCCGCCCCGTCCTCGACGAAGTCCTCGACATCCTTGTCCACGATAAGAACCTCGCCCTTATATATGTTGTCGATCCAGTTCTCGTACTTCTCATTCAGTCGGCCCAGGTAGTTCTCGTCGATGTTCATCTCGTATTCGCGGCCGCGGCGCTTGATCTGCGCCACAAGCGTCGGGATGCTCGCACGAAGGTATATAAGCACGTCGGGCTGCGGCACGAGGTTCGTCGTAAGGTCGAATATGCGCATGTAGGTGGCGAAGTCGCGGCTGGCCATCAACCCCATGCCGTGAAGGTTGTCGGCGAAGATATGGGCATCCTCGTATATGGTGCGATCCTGGAAGATGTAATCGCTGCCGTCGGCCAGCATGTCGAGCGTCTGGCGTATGCGGCTCCCAAGGAACGATATCTGCAAGTGGAACGCCCAGCGGCTCATATCGTTGTAGAAATCGCCTATGTAGGGGTTGTCGGTCTCCTCGTAATAGGCCTTGGCCCCGTACCGGCGGGTAAGCATCTCGGTAAGGGTGGTCTTCCCGCTGCCGATATTGCCTGCAATAGCTACATACATATAATCATTCGTTTTTTATTTCACACCCCGTGCGGCGCCGCTGTCATGGCGCGGCGTCAGTTGAAGAAATCGCCCACCTTGGGTATCGACCCCGGCATCGAGAAGACAACAACCCTGTCGTAGGCATTTATCTGCGTGTCACCCACAGCGATGAACACCTTGTCCCCGCGCACGATGCCGCCAATGATGACATCCTGCGGCAGACGCATATCCTTTATCGGATGCTTCGTGGCCGGCGAGTTCGGCTTGACGATGAACTCCAGCACCTCGGCCTCGCTCCCCGTCAGGCAGCGGATGGCCTGCACGTCGGTCGACATCGTGAAACGGAAGATGTTCGACGCCGTGACACGCTTCTTGTTGATGATGGTGTCGATGCCGACACTCTCCGCCATACCTATGTAGTTGAGATTCTCCACCTCGGCTATCACCTTCTTCACGCCGAGGCGCTTGGCCTGCATCGCCGCCAGGATGTTGGTCTCGCTGCGCCCCGTCACGGCCACAAAGGCATCCATGTGCGAGAGGCCCTCCTCCATCATGGCATCGAGATTACGGCCGTCCTCGTGTATGATGAGCGTCTTTTCGAGTACCTCGGCCAGCTTGTACGCCTTCTCGCCGTTATACTCCACCAGCTTGATATTCATCTCGTCCTGCAGCTGCGTCGCCACGCGCACGCCTATGCGCGAGCCGCCCAGGATCATCAGGTTCTTCACCTCGACGCTCTTCTGCCCCGACAGCTCCATCACACTCTTGGCCACATCCTGACGCGAGATGATATATACGGTGTCACCCTCGAAGAACTCGTCCTGCCCGCGCGGGATAATGGTCTGCGTGCCGCGCGTGACGGCCACGGCGCGGAACTCCGAGATCGAGCCGTCGGCCGCCAGATCCGCCAGCTTGCGCCCCAGCAACGGCGACGTCGGTTCCAGACGGAACACCACCAGAGAGAGCTTGCCGCCCGAAAAATCGACATAGTCGATCGTCGAGGTATGCCCCAGCAGGTTTATCACCTCGCGCGCGGCCACCTTCTCGGGATAGAAGAGATAGTCGATGCCCATGTTGATGAACATCTCCTTGTTGTTGGGTTCGAGATATTCGTTGTTGTCGATGCGGGCTATGGTCTTCTTGGCCCCGAGCTGCTTGGCCATGATCGCCGCCAGCACGTTCTGGTTCTCGTCGTGGTTCACCGCAATGAACAGGTCGCAGCGGCGAACGCCGGCCCTGCGCAACACCGCGAAGGCCGTGGTATCGCCCTCGACGGTGATCAGGTCGACGAAACTGCCCAGCTCGTCCAGAGCCTTCGAATCGCTGTCGATAACCGTAATATCGTGGCCGTGGCCGCTCAACATCTTGGCCAAGTGGCTTCCCATCTCACCTATGCCCGAAATAACTATCTTCATATGTCGACATATCGGCCGCTGCGGCCCGCCTGCGGATACGACCCACCCGCCCCGCGCCGCCATGCGGCTGGGATGGCAAGAGCAAAAACGGCCCCAATTTTGCAAAATACTCTACAAATATATAAATTTGTCGCGGGATTTTCAACTCGGGGCGCGATTTTACGCCCGAAACACAATTACGCAGCCATGTCGAATCTGTGGATAGTGATACTCGTATCGGTGGCGTGTGTGGCATTCTTCGTAGTGGGGATGTCGCTCACGATAATTTTCAAGGGTCACTTCATCGACTCGGAGATCGCCACCAACAAGAACATGCAGCGCCTCGGCATCAAGTGCGCCGTGCAGGAGTCGCGCGAGGATACGGGCACCGACTGCAGCGACATAGGATGCACGGGCAACTGCTCGTCATGCGACATCGACCACGCACAGGCTCGGACACAGATTCAGACACAGACGCAACCCCGGGACAACGACACGACGTCAAGATAGCCGCAAAGCCCGCCACGCAAACCATAATGCCGCCGGAATTTCAGAATTCCGGCGGCATTCGCTTACTGCATCCCGGTACCCCGGCATGACCGTCACCACCCCATCTCGCGGGCATAGTCGACACAACGGTTCAGGATGGCATTCAACGGCCGCGTGCGCCGCAACTCCTCAACGGCATTTTCGAGGAAATGCGCATCGAGTACGTAATCGCGGTCCACAGGCCTGTAAACCTCGTATGTGCGCAGGCGGTAGTAATCCGAAAACGCATCCTCCGCGCGCCACCCGCGCGGCATACGCTTGCACGCGCCCTCCCAATCGGGGCGGAACTCCCCGCAGGCGCGCATGGCCGCATCGAACGCCGCACCGTCGGTCATCACCTCCTCGCGCACGCTGCGCACCACGCCCGCCGTCGGGTTATAGAGACCCGAACAGAGGAAGTAGGTATCCGTATCGGGCTGCAAATGGATATAGTAGCCGGCATATCCCGCCTTCTTGCCGTGCGGCGCGACATAGACCCCCATATGGGTCTTGTATGGGCGCTTGTCGGGCGAGAAACGCACATCGCGATATATGCGGTAGGTAGAGTCGCGCACCGTCACTCCCTCCACCGCAGGGTCAAACGCCGCAACCGCCTCGATGAAACGCGCGGCAAAGGCCTCGAACAGCTCCTTCGCATGCATATAATCGGCACGGTGCGCCTCGAACCATTCACGGTCGTTATGACGCGACAGCGCCGTCAGGAATTTCAATATCTCTTTCACAACATGTCTCCGATTGCCCGGGTCGCACCCGACCGCCTGTCGTCCTCCGGACAACAGGCTCCCACGCCCCGACAAATATACACAAAAAGCAGGTCGGGAAACCCGACCTGCAGAATCTTTTTCAGCGCGCGGCCACGGCCGCGACCCGCCGTGCGCTTAAGCCTGAGGCTCGCTCAAGGGCAATACGCTGACGTATGACTTGCCCGACGACTTCTTGCAGAATGCAACCGTACCGTCGATCAGGGCGAACAGGGTATGATCCTTGCCCATGCCTACGTTCTCGCCCGGATTGTGCACAGTACCTCTCTGACGAACAATGATGTTGCCAGCCTTAGCGAACTGACCACCGAAAAGTTTCACTCCGAGTCGTTTGCTCTCCGACTCACGGCCGTTCTTTGAACTACCAACGCCTTTTTTGTGTGCCATGTTTCTCTAATTTTTTGGTTATGCGACGATATCCTCCACGAGAACCTGGGTCAGGTACTGGCGATGGCCATTGCACTTCTGATAGCCGGTTCTACGCTTTTTCTTGAACACGAGCACCTTATCGTCCTTCAGGTGCTTCACGATCTTACACTTTACCGAGGCGCCTTCTACTGCAGGTGCACCTACCTTAACCTGACCGTCGTTGTCTACAAGCAGGACTTTGTCGAAGCTCACGGGTGAATCAACCTCACCCTGAAGACGGTGAACATAGAGCTTACGACCCTTTTCAGCCTTGAACTGCTGACCTGCGATCTCTACTATAACGTACATTTATTAAAAAATTAATAAGTGTTTTCGCCTGTTTTGGCCTGCAAATATACAAAAAAATTTCATGCAGAACCCATTACCTCCAATTTTTTTCTTCCGCCACAGCTTTTGGCACATTTTTCGATCGCCTGACGCGGCAAAAACACTCTCGATGGAGAAGACCAGAATCGTAATATATGCCACACGTCACACTTTGGGCGGCATGATCTCCGACATCATCGCCGACCCCGACTCCGTCGTGGCCATATGCGCCACGACGGAACAGACCGTCGCCACATGTATCGACCTTGCGCCCGACATAGTCATAATGCTCTCTGTGGCGCCATTCATCGACGGCTCGGAATTCATCCGCCGCATACGGCGCCAGGGAGACCGCCGCCCCGCCGTATACGTGCTGTCCTGGCACCAGGCCGAGCATATCGTCCTGAGCCTGCTCGAGGCGGGGGTCGACCAATACCTCACCTTCCCCGTCAGCATGGGCCGCCTCTACGGAAAGGTCCGTTCGGATCGGGACAACCGCAGCCGGACGTGAAGGCCCTTCTTGCGACATATACCCTGCTGCTGCTCATGGCGGCGCTTCTGCTGCTGCTCGCCGCACGGCGCCGGCGCCGCAACGCCATACGGCGCGACATCCTGCGCCGACATTATGCCTCACGCATAATAGCCGTACTGCGCGACGACGATCTCGTCGCCGCCGAACGTATCGTCGCACGCACCGCCGCACACCGTATGGCGCTGGCCGAGGCTCTCCATACGGTCGTCTGCCACACCTACGGCACCGACACGCGCCTGCTGCGCATCATGGCACGCCAAAACCGCATCGACCGCTTCCTCATGCGCCGCGCGCGTCTCGCATCGGGATACCGCAGGGCGACGTTCCTGCTTCTGCTCGGCTCCGCGCCGCCGCCCGCGGCACGCGCCCGCCGCCTCGTTCGTTACACTCGCAGCCGCAACCGCTTCGTCCGCATATACGCCCTGACGGCCATGCTCGCCGCCGACCCCGCCGCCGCAATACACACCCTCGCGGCATACCCGTACCGGCTCACGCCCTTCGACATCACGCAGATCACGGCTCTGCTGCGCCGCGGCCTGCTGCCCATCGCCTTCGAGCCGCTGCTCGCCGACAGCAACCCCAACCTGCGCAGCCTCGGCCTCGGGATAGTGCGCAGCTTCGGCATAGACACCGCCCGCAAGCAGGTCATACGCATCGCGGAGACGGATGACGACCCACAGGTGGCCGACGAGGCCATGCACGCGCTCGCGGCTCTCGGACACGACATTCCCACCGAACGTCTGCGCGGCCGAATCGCCTCGTTCGACGCCCCGCGCCGCAAGGCCCTGTGCCGCTTCTTCGCGGCTCAGGGCTACTCGATGCACGCCATTGAGGAGATGTTCGACGAAAGGGAGTGCGAATGCGCCCGAAGACTCATCGACTCCTACAAAAAAAGTATCGTATGCAAATCGCCCTCCTTACCGTAATACTGCTGCTCACGGCCATTGCCGTCGCCGTCGCCATACGGGCCATCGCCGTCTCACGCGCCGCAGACTGGATGGAGATGGTGGCCGCAGGCGCGACGGACAGCTGCGAATCGGCCGGATACGTCGGATGCTCGGCCGTATGCAGCGGCGTGGAGAACATGCAGCAGATCGAGAGCCTGCTCGACGTGGAGTACGACCGCTATGAAACCATCATCGTCCTCGACGCACGGCTCTCAAGCGTCACATTCCGCGCAATAGTGGCACGCTACGACCTCATACGCGTCGATTCCGGCGCCTCGGACGAGTTCCCCACGGCACGCATACGGGCTCTCTTCCGCTCGCGCTCGCGCAGTCTGCGCCGTCTGACCCTCGTCGACAGGGCCGCCGCATCGGCATACGACGACCTTGATGCCGGCGCAAGCGTCGCCTCCTACGACTACATCCTTCCCATCGGGACCGACACGTACCTCATGCCCGAGGCCATCGAGAAGGCCGTCATCGCCATCGCCTCGACGGGGCCCGGCAACGTCGACCTGCTCCATTCCGTTTCGGACGATGAATGTTATATTTTTCACCGCGACGCGCTCATCGCGCAGGGCGGGTTCACGCGCCATGTGCTGCGCGGCATCCCCGCAGACAGGACATGCCGCACGATCGTCCCTCTCGTATATCGCACGACAAATGAGCGCCGTATAAAATTTATTACTCGCATAACAATTTTTGCGGCCCTCGCAACGTTATTCACCATAGAGACAGCCACTCTCGGAGCAGGCCTTGCGGCCGCTACCGCAGCCACAGCCGTCCTGGCGACGGCAGCCGCGGCATATGCCCGCACGGCCCTCGGGCGATACAACTGTTTCGAACGGTCAATTTTATGTTATTTTAAACGAATGTCGGCCATTTTCGGCAGACGAAAATTCACAATCTCATAAAATATGACTACTTTTACACAACAATCTAACACCTACTAACAAATGATGACCAAAGATCAGATAACCGAACAAATCAAGGATCATCTCATGCCGCAATGTTTCAACGCGGCAGTCAAGGCCGGAGCGGCCATAATGAAAATATACAAGAACATAGACGACTACGACATCAGCCTCAAGAGCGACCGCACCCCCATCACCGTCGCCGACCGCGTCGCCCACACCACCATCAAGGAGTACCTCGGCTCGACACGCATTCCCGTCCTGAGCGAGGAGGGACGCGAGATGCATTACGACGAGCGACGCAACTGGGATCTGTTCTTTCTGGTCGACCCGCTCGACGGCACCGTCGAGTTCATCAAGGGGAACAACGAGTTTACGGTAAACATAGCCCTCATGGCAAACAACAAATGTGTCACGTCGGTGCTCTACGTACCCTATCACCGCAAGATGTATCTCGCCTTCAAGGGGCACGGGGCCTATGTCCTGCACGACATCGACCCGCAGGACGATCCGGCATACGACTACGCCCGCATCAGCTCACTGATGGAACGGCTGCCGCTCGAAAGCCGCCGCCACGAGCGGCTGCGTGTGGCCGTATCGCGTTCGCACCAGACCCCAGAGACATTCGAACAGATCGACCGCATACGCAAAAGCCATCCCGACCTGGAGATCGTCGAACAGGGCAGTTCGTACAAGTTCTGCCTGCTGGCCGAGGGCGCCGTCGACTACTATGTCCGCACCACGAACACCTACGAGTGGGATACGGCTGCCGGAGAGCTGATCCTCGCCGAGGCCGGAGGCAAGACCATCTCCTTCCCCGACGGGCAGCCGCTGCAATACAACAAGGCCGACCTGCACAACCCGTGGTTCGAGGCCATGGGTGCCACGTGCAAGCTCTGACACACGGCCGTGGAGGGCCCTCCGGCAGAGATGGCCGAGAGACAGATCAATGCCGGCCCCAGGGCCGAATCAACGCCGCCGCAGAGACGAATCGGAGCGCAGCCACAGATGGCTGCGCTCCGATTTTCATCTCGGCCACGGCGTACCTCACTCGTAGAGATAGCGTTTGATGCTCTGCTTGGGGGTCTTCTCAAACTCCTCCGCACGTAATTCGATTGACGTCACACGGCTGTAGGCCGGCAGCCCGGCATTCAACGCGCGCAGGTTCTCCGCCATGACCCTCTCCACCTCGGCGTCGCCCACACGCCGCGATTCATCCACATCGGCAACCACCAGGGCCACCATTCCGTTCCCGCGCCCGACGACCAACGACTCGGCGACCATCGGCATGGCGTTCAAACGCTCCTCAATCTCTTCGGGATATATGTTCTGCCCGCTCGGACCGAGGATCATGCTCTTGCAACGGCCCCGTATATAGAGGTTGCCGCCGGCGTCCAGCACACCCATATCGCCCGTCCGCAGCCATCCGTCCTCGGTGAATGCGGCATCCGTAGCCTCGGTGTTCTTGTAGTACCCGAGCATCACGTTGTCGCCGCGCACCTGTATCTCGCCCGCCTCATGTTCGGGATCGGGGGAGTCGATACGCAGTTCCATACGGTCCACGACGCGGCCGCACGACCCTTCGGCGAACGAATGCCAATCGGAATAGCATATCAGCGGGCCGCACTCGGTCATGCCGTATCCCACAGTATATGGCAGCCTTATGCGCCGCATGAAACGCTCCACCTCGGGGTTGATGCCTGCACCGCCCGCAATGAAATGACGGATATTGCCGCCGAACGACTTTATTATCCCGAGCCGCACGTTGCGGAAAACGATCTCCCTTACCACGGGTATGCGCATCATCGTGCGGACGGGTTCGCGCTTCAGGGCGGGGAATACCTTGTTGCGGAATATCTTCTCAAGGATCAACGGCACCACCAGCTGCATGTACGGCCGCACCTCGCGCAGGGCCTCCATCAACACCGTGGGTGTGGGCATCGCCCCGAGGAATGTCACGCGGCAGCCGCTCAGCAGCGGATACATCAACTCGAACATCAGGCCGTAGAGATGCGCCAGCGGCAGGATGGACAACACGCGCCAGCCGCAGCGCGTGGGGATCAGACGCTGCGCGAAGGCGACATTCGAACTGATGCTGCGCGCCGAAAGCATCGTCCCCTTGGGCGAACCGGAGGTCCCGGAAGTATAGCTTATGATACACAGTTCGTCGAGCGTCGAAGCATCGTAATGCACATCGCCCGGGCATATGCCCTGCCGATACTGCTCGGCATAGAGACGGTCGACACGCGCCGCGGCCACGGGCAGCAGCCCGCCCGAGGAGCGCAGCACCTCGCCGCCGCCGAGAGTCATAGCCTCGGCGATGGAGCCGCGCATGGCCAGATCCATCCCGTCCCAGATATGACGGTCGACGATAAGCAGGCGGGCATCGGAGTGCAGCGTCAGCGCGGCCACGCTCGACGGCGTGAAGTCGCAAAGGATCGGCACGGCCACCGCCTTGTAGGTCAATATGGCGAAATAGGTCACCGCCCAGCGGGCGCTGTTGCGGCCGCACAGGGCCACCTTGTCCCCGGGGGCGATGTCTGCCTCCTCGAAGAGGATATGCAGGCGGCACATCTCACGCGCCAGGTCGCCGAATGTAAGGCTCGTGCCGCGATAGTCCGAAAGGGCTGGGCAGTCCCATCTCTCCCGTATGGTCTGTTGCAAAAGATCGAGAAAATGTTTCATGATACCGAATAATATATATGTTGTTCGGGGCCGCGGCACTGCTACGCACGTCGCGCGGGCGCCGCAGGCGGGACGGCGCTCGGAGCCGTCGCATGCGAATATCGCAATTTGCGCAGAGACCGTGAAATTTTAGTGACACGCACCGCCCCGAGGTTCCGAAACGGCGTAATACGGGGCGAAAAACAGAAATACGGGGCAAAATAACGGAAACGCCAAATCGCCCCAAACAGCCGTCAGACAGAACAATGCCATTCCGGATGCCGCGTCGGACAATACTCCGGCGGCATTTGCGTTTATTTCCGGAGTGCGGGGCCGCAGGCCGCCATGCGGACGACGCACGGCAAAAAACGCCCCGACTCACCAGCGGATACCATGCCCGGCAACGGCTCGAGTCAGGGCCGCAACGGCCGGGGCACACCGATTTACAGGAGGGAAAATTGGAATTCCGAGCCGAAAATAATAACTTTGACACGGATTTTTATACCCCACTAACGACGTAACATATGAAAACGCCACGATCAATCCTAATGACAGCGATTATGACCCTCACCGTTACAGCCCTCTGCTCATGCCGCGACGACAAGGCCGAAGAGCAGACAACGCAGACCGAGAAGCCGTGGGTCGTCGACCGTTTCGACGACATCAAGGTCCTCCGATACGAAGTCCCCGAGTTCGAGAATCTGCCCCTGCAGCAGAAAAAACTCATATACTATCTGGCACAGGCCACAAAGTGCGGCCGCGACATACTCTTCGACCAGAACTTCAAGTACAACCTCACCATACGCCGCGTGCTGGAGAACATCTACCTGCGCCATGACGACAAGAACGACTCGGTCGAGTTCCGCGCCATGGAAAAATATCTTAAGAAGATGTGGTTCGCAAACGGCATACACCACCACTACTCGAACGACAAGTTCCGCCCCGAGTTCTCGCGCGCGTGGTTCGAGGCGGCCATAGACAAATATGTCGATGTCGCCGAACTGCCCATAGGCAAGGAGCAGCTGTGCGACATAATATTCGACCCGACGCTTTACGCGACCCGTCTGGATCAGACCGACGGCAACGATCTGCTCGCCACCTCGGCATGCAACTACTACGAGGGCGTCACCATGAAGGAGGCCGAGGAGTTCTATGCAGCACAGGTCGACCACAGCGACCCGCAGCCCATATCCTACGGTCTCAACTCGAAACTCGAGAAACGTCCCGACGGCCGGATCGTCGAGCGCACATGGCGTCTGGGCGGAATGTACACCGCCGCCATACAGCAGATCGTGTACTGGCTCGAGCAGGCGAGGCAGGTGGCCGAGGAGCCCCAGAAGAGCATCATCGACGCCCTGGTGAACTACTACCGTACGGGGGACCTGCGCGAATTCGACCGATACAACATATTGTGGGTGGGCGACAACACGTCGCACGTCGACTTCATCAACGGCTTCATCGAGGACTACGGCGACCCGCTCGGCCGCAAGGCCTCGTGGGAGGGCCTTGTGAACTTCGTCGACAGCGCCGCCTGCCACCGCACGCAGGTAATATCGGAGAATGCGCAGTGGTTCGAGGACAACTCGCCCATCGACCCCGCCTTCCGCAAGAAGGAGGTCAAGGGCGTCTCGGCAAAGGTGGTGACGGCGGCCATGCTGGGCGGCGACTGCTACCCCGCAACCCCCATCGGCATCAACCTCCCCAACGCCGACTGGATCCGCAAGGAATACGGCTCAAAATCGGTGACCATAGACAACATAACCTATGCATATGACAAGGCGGCGCAGGGCAACGGCTTCAACGAGGAGTTCGTGCTGCGCGCCGAGGACCGCGAGCGCATGAAACTCTACGGCAAGCTGGCGGACGATCTGCACACCGACCTGCACGAGTGTCTCGGCCACGGGTCGGGCCAGCTGGCTCCCGGCGTCAAGGGCGGCGAGCTGAAGAACTACACCTCGACGCTCGAGGAGGCGCGTGCCGACCTCTTCGGACTCTATTACCTCGGCGACCCGAAGATGGTGGAGCTGGGGCTCATACCCTCGCTCGACGTGGCTTGGGCACAGTACGCGTCATATATCATGAACGGCATGATGACGCAGTTCGCCCGTATCGAGGCCGGCAAGAATGTCGAGGAGGCGCACATGCGCAACCGCAAGCTCATAGCCGAATGGTGCTACGAACACGGCAAGGAGAACAACGTCATAGAGTGGGTCGAGCAGCAGGGCAAGAGATATATCGTCGTGAATGACTTCGAGGCGTTGCGCAAACTCTTCGGCGAGCTGTTGCGCGAGGTGCAGCGCATCAAGTCGACGGGCGACTACGAAGCCGGCCGCGCCCTGGTCGAGGACTACGCCGTGAAGATCGACCCCGAACTGCATGCCGAGGTGCTGGAGCGTTACGGCAAACTGGGGATCGAGCCCTACAGCGGCTTCGTCAATCCCGACTACGAGCCCGTAGTCACCGACGGCGAGATCACCGACGTGAAGATCGTCTACACGGACGACTATGTCGGCCAGATGCTCGGCTACTCGAAGGACTACTCGTTCCTGCCGCTGATAAACTGACGTCAGTACGGCATCCGCGAGCGACACCACACCCTATGCAGGCCGCATTATGGCGGCCTGCTTGTTTATAATATAATTAATAAGGTGCAGCGGCACGCACAGCACGCCGAGACGCAGGCTGCAAGGCACCGCCCACACCGGACACGACAAACAAACCCCAAAAAATACCATCGCCACATGAACCGTTTCTACTCATGGCTCCTTTCGGAGGAGACGTTCGACAGCGAACGCCGCAGCATCGTGCTCTTCGCGCTGCGCGTGTTCGCGGCACTCGTGACAATACCCTACGGCGTAGACAAGATCGCCCGCTACGACGAACTGGCCGTAGACTTTTTCGGCGACCCGATAGGCATAGGCATGGAGCCCTCGCTCGTGCTGACCATAGCGGCACAGGTGGGATTCACGCTCTTCCTTATCGCCGGCCTGCAGACACGCCTCTTCGCCATGCTGCTCGCATTCCATATGGGCGTGGCCACCAAATACCACTTTTTCGACCCGTTCAAGACAAAAGTGCTGCCGATGATATTCCTGGCGCTCTACCTTCTGGTGGCAGCCCTCGGCGCCGGACGATACTCGGCCGATGCGGCCATAGCGGCACGGCGCGGCAGATTCTCGCCCGTATGGCGGCCACGCGAGACGGCATATGCCGTCATCATGATACTCGTGACGGCACTGGCCACGGCCGTCTTCGCCAACCTCTTCTGCGGGGCGGTCTCGGCAGCGGCCCTCGCACTGTGCCTGCTGCTCACGCTCTGGTGCTACGCCGACGCCCGCCTCTGACACCACGTGCGGAGGCCGAAGCACCGCGACACGGCCCCCGCGAAACATTCACGTCCGCAGCTTTTGTACCGCGCCGGGATTTTTGTCCCTGCGCGGTTCTTTTTTATTCGAATATATTGTATAACTTTGCCGCAGTTTTATAGGCTGCTATAAAAATGAAGACAATCTACACAATAAGCGACCTGAAAAAGGAGCTTGCAACGGTAGACCACAAGGGCATAGGGTTCGTTCCCACGATGGGAGCCCTGCATGCAGGTCACCGTTCCCTGGTCGAGAAGGCACGCCGCGAGTGCCCCACGGTGGTGGTGAGCGTATTCGTCAACCCCACACAATTCAACGACAAGAACGACCTGCGCAACTATCCCCGCACGCCCGAAGCCGACCGCGCACTGCTCGAGGCCGCAGGCGCCGACATCGTATTCATGCCCACGGCCGAGGAGATGTATCCCCAGCCCGACACGCGCCAGTTCGATTTCGGTATGGTCGACAAGGTTATGGAGGGGGCCACGCGACCGGGTCACTTCAACGGCGTAGCACAGGTGGTAAGCCGTCTGTTCGCCATTGTCGAGCCCGCAAAGG
This sequence comes from uncultured Alistipes sp., assembly GCA_949283205.1. GTDB lineage: Bacteria > Bacteroidota > Bacteroidia > Bacteroidales > Rikenellaceae > Alistipes. Next base: position 91,499 of record CASDSD010000020.1, read on the forward strand.
CATACTTCGGCGAAAAGGACTTCCAGCAGATAGCCGTAATAAAGGCCATGGTACGCCAGCTCGCGCTTCCGGTGGAGATCGTCGAGTGCCCCATCGTGCGCGGTGAGGACGGTCTCGCGCTCTCGTCGCGCAACACGCTGCTCGACGCCCCGCACCGCAAGGCCACACCCCATATATACGAAGTACTGTCGCATTGCGCCGCCAAGGCCGCCGCAATGTCGCCCGCAGAGCTCACGCAGTGGGTGACACGTGAGGTCGAGGCCGACGGACTGCTCAAGGTGATCTACTTCCAGGCTGTGGACGCCCTCACCATGCAGCAGGTATCGTCATGGGACGAGAGCGGCCGCATACAGGGCTGCATAGCCGTACAGGCCGGAGAGATCAGACTCATAGACAATATACGCATAAAGTAGCAGGGCGATGTTGATAGAAGTACTCAAATCGAAGATTCACCGCGTGTCGGTCACCCAGGCCGACCTGAACTATGTGGGCAGCATCACCATCGACGAGGATCTGCTCGATGCCGCCGGCATGATCGAAGGCGAAAAGGTACAGATCCTCGACATAAACAACGGCGAGCGTCTCGAGACATATATAATCAAGGGCAAGCGCGGCAGCGGCTGCATATGCCTCAACGGCGCCGCGGCGCGCAAGGTCGCCGTGGGCGATCTGGTGATAATAGTGTCGTACGCACTGATGGACTTCGAGGAGGCCAAGACGTTCAAACCGACTGTAATTTTCCCCGATTCGGCCACAAACCGGATCATAGGATAACCCGGCGATCCCGCCGCGTGCGTGCGCACAACACACATATTTTGACGAAATGGACACCTTTTTGGCCATACTTGCCGTAATATGCGGCATCGGAGGCATCCTCGGGGCGGTACTGCCCGTAATCCCGGGGCCGGCGCTGTCGTATTTCGGGATGCTGTGCGCCTATTGGACCGACTCGACGGCCATTACGGGGCGAATGCTCATCATATGGGCCGTCATAACGATAGTCGTCACGCTGCTGGACTACGTCCTGCCAGGATATTTCAGCAAGATCTTCGGCGGCACCCGCGCCGGCGTCACAGGAGCTACGGTAGGTGTCTTCGTGGGACTCTTCTTCGGCCCCGTAGGCATCATCCTCGGCCCCTTCTTCGGCGCCGTCATCGGCGAACTGCTGCACGAGAGGCAGGAGCTCGGCAAAGCCCTCAAGGTGGGCATCGGATCGCTCATATCATTCATCGTAGGCTCGGGCATCAAGATCATCGCCTCGGGCTTCATGCTCTTCTACATCTGGCGCGACGTCTGGAACATGATAAGTTAGGAGCCCCGGCTCCCGGCTCTTCAATCCCGACGCCTTGCCCTGCTCAATCCACACTTAATCCCGACTCGATCCCGGCGGGCCCCGCGAGCCCGCGTCGGAACACCGACATGGACGCCCGGCACACGCATCGGACGCCACAGCGGAAAAGAACCTTCAAAATCCAAACACATATGATGAGAAAACTGCTTATTCTGTTCGTCGCCGTCTGTGCGGCCGTCTCGTGTTCGCAGTACAAATACGAGAGTGTCGCCGGCGACCCGCTCCACACCCGCATATATACGCTCGACAACGGGCTGAAGGTATATATGACGGTCAACAACGAGGAGCCGCGCATACAGACCTACATCGCCGTTAAGGTGGGCGCCAAGAACGACCCCGAGGAGACCACGGGTCTGGCACACTACTTCGAGCACCTCATGTTCAAGGGGACCGACAAGTTCGGCACGCAGGACTACGAGGCCGAAAAACCCATGCTCGACGAAATCGAACGCCTCTATGAGGTCTACCGCACCAAGACCGACGAGGCCGAGCGCAAGGCCATCTACGCGCAGATAGACTCCGTATCGCAGGAGGCGTCGAAGATCGCCATCCCGAACGAGTACGACAAGCTCATGGCCGCCATCTCGGCCGAGGGCAGCAACGCCTGGACCTCGTTCGACGAGACGGTATACACGGAGGACATACCCTCGAACCAGATCGAGAACTGGGCCAGGATCCAGAGCGACCGCTTCAAGAACGCCGTCATCCGCGGCTTCCACACCGAGCTGGAGACCGTATACGAGGAGTACAACATGTCGCTCACGAGCGACGACGAGAAGGCCTACTACGGCATCCTGTCGCTGCTCTACCCCAACCACCCGAGCGGCCGCCACAGCGTGCTGGGATATCAGGAGCACCTGAAAAACCCTTCGATCACCAACATCAAGAAGTACTACGCCACCTACTACGTACCCAACAACATGGCCATATGCCTCTCGGGCGACTTCGACCCCGACGAGATGATCGCCACCATCGACCGCTACTTCGGCGACATGAAACCCAACGAGTCGCTGCCCAGGTTCACCGCACCGGCCGAGGAGCCCCTCACCGAGGTGCGCACCAAGACCGTATACGGCAACGAGGCGGAGTTCGTATATGTGGTATGGCCCTACGGCGGTGTGGGTACGCACGACGCCGAGGTTGCCGACATAGCCTCGAGCATACTCTACAACGGCAAGTGCGGCCTTATAGACCTCGACGTCAACCAGCAGCAGAAGGTACAGATGGCCGCCGCATACTCGGATACGGGTGTCGACTACGGCGGCATGTGGTTCCTCGGCTACCCCAAGCAGGGGCAGACGCTCGACGAGGTCAAGCAGATCATCTTCGACGAGGTTGCCAAGCTGCGCAGCGGCGACTTCGACGAGGGCCTTATCGCGGCCTCGATAGCCAACTACAAGCGCAACCGGATGCGGCGCCTCGACTCCAACAGCGGCCGCGCGCAGGCATACGTGCGCAGCTTCATCAACGGCACCGACTGGGCCTATGACGTGGCCGAGCTGGAGCGTCTGGAGAAGATAACCAAGCAGGACGTGATCGACTGGGCCAACAGGGTTCTGGGCGAGAACAACTACGCCCAGCTCTACAAGCTGCAGGGCGAGGACACCACACAGAAGAAGATCGACAAGCCGCAGATCACCCCCATCGCCACGAACCGCGACTGCGTGAGCGACTTCCTCGCCTCGATACAGTCGTCGCAGGTGAAGCCCATGACGCCCGTATTCGTCGACTACGAGAAGGATCTCGACCTGTTCGACGCGGACGGCACGCAGGTGCTCTACAAGAAGAACGAGGCGAACCAGCTCTTCTCGCTCATATACATCTACGATTTCGGCGCCAACAGCGACCCCGCCCTCCCGATGGCCCTGCAGGAGTACTGGAGCTATCTGGGCACCGACGGCAAGACGGCCGAGCAGATACAGAACGAGCTTTATGCCATGGCCTGCGACATGCGGGTGAGCGTATCGGCCGACATGGTGATGCTCAACATTTCGGGTATCGCCGAGAACGAGCAGAAGGCTCTGGCCCTGGTTAAGGATTATATTGCCAATGTGAAGGGCGACGACACGATCCTCGCGGCCCTCAAGGAGGACATGCTCAAGTCGCGCGCCGACGCCAAGCTGAGCCAGGGATCTAACTTCTCGGCCCTGCGCAACTACATAACCTACGGCGAGGAGGGTGTCAAGGCCATGACGCTGAGCAACGACCGCCTGCGCGACATAACCTCCGACGAACTGCTGCAGCGCATACGCGATCTGGGACGCTATGCCCACCGCGTGGCATACTACGGTCCCACCGGCACCGAGCAGATCAGGCAGACCATAACCGAAGAGTGCCTTCTGGGCAAGGAGCCCTACCCCGCAGCCAACGAGCTGAAGCAGCTGCTCACGCCCGAGAACAGCGTCGTGGTGGCACAGTACGATGCCAAGCAGATATACTACCTGCAGTACTCGAACCGCGGCGAGATGTTCGACGTGGCCAATGACCCTGCCGAGGAGCTCTACAACATGTACTTCGGCGGCGGCATGAACTCGATCGTCTTCCAGGAGATGCGCGAGGCGCGCGCCCTGGCATACACGGCCAGCGCATACATGTCGACCGGGATCAAGAAGACGGATCCCTACACCTACACCGCCTTCATCGCCACGCAGAACGACAAGATGCAGCAGGCCGTCGAGGCTTTCGAGAAGATCATCAACGACATGCCCGAATCGGAGGCGGCATTCGAGCTGGCCAAGCAGTCGCTGCTGGGCTCGATAGAGACCACACGCACCATAAAGAGCCAGGTACTGGACAGCTACCTCACAAACGTCATCTACAAGGGTGTCAAGGAGGACCGCAACAAGGCCATCTACGAGAAGGTGAAGACGATGACCCTCGACGACGTGAAGGCCTACCAGCAGCAGTGGGTCAAGGACCGCACCTACACATATGCCGTGCTGGGCGACAAGTCGGACATCGACATGGACTATCTGCGCACGCTCGGCCCCGTGACCGAGGTTACGCAGGAGCAGATATTCGGATATTGATCCGCACCTGCCCTGCGGAAAACGACAAGCGGGAAATCTCGGTGAGAGATTCCCCGCTTTTTTCATACGCCGCAACTGTCGGCCGCCGCCGCAGTTTCCGCCACCCGGCCGCACCGGCCGCCGTCAGAACTTCAGACCGTACTTCTCGCGCAGCACACGCTCCGCCTGATCCGCCGAGACGAACCGCTCCGACTCCATGCCCACGGCGCGAGCGCCGTCGACATTGGCCTGGTTGTCGTCGAAGAACAACGACTCCTCCGCCTTGAGCCCGTAGCGCGACAACAGCACGCGATATATGCGGGCGTCGGGCTTGAGCAGATGCTCCTCGCCCGAGACCACCATACCGTCCAGTTCGTCGAATATGCCGTATTGCGAACGCACCGAGGGAAAGGTCTCGGCCGACCAGTTCGTAAGGCCGTAGACACCGTATCCCGCACGCTTCAGACGCCGCACCAGATCGGCCGTACCCGGAATCTCGCCGCCGATCATCTCGATCCAGCGGTCGCGGTAGGCGGCGATGGCGTCGGCCCATTCGGGATGCAGGGCCGTAAGCTCCGCCACACCCTCGTCGAAAGGTTTCCCTCCGTCGAGCGACATGTTCCATTCGCCCGTGCAGATATTCTCGATGAACCACCGGCTGCGCTCCGCATCGCCGAAATAGGGATCGTAAAGATATCGGGGATTCCAGTCCACAAGCACCCCGCCGTAGTCGAATACTATGTTCCTGACCATAATTTTTTCAATGTTTTGATATTAGCAGAGAACTTGCGGCCGCAAAAATTCGACTCCTCCGTCCGCATCGGGCCTCTGCCGCCCGTCCGTGACTCCACCCCGCCCCTACGCACCGGTCAGTCGTCGTTCTCGGTCTGCGAGATACGCACCAGGGCCTCGCGGTAGGCGTTCAGTATGCGCGACTTCGAGATGAAGCCCAGATAGCGGTTGTCGCGGTCAACCACGGGGAGCATCCACGTATGGTTCTCCTCGAAGCGCGGCAGGATGCTCTGCACCTGCTCGTGTTCGAGTATCTTGTACGGAGGCTGTATCATGTAGTCGATGATCGGGCGGCCCCACATCTCGCGCTTGAACATGTCCTCACGCAGGTCGTCCAGCTGGACCACGCCCAGCAGGTGGCCGAAGTTGTCGATAACGGGAAATATGTTGCGGTGCGCCGACGAGATGATACCCACCACGTCGCCCAGCGTGAAGTTCTCCTTGATACGCACGAAGTCAGTCTCCATAAGGTCCTCCAGCTTCAGGAAGACGAACACCGAACTGTCCTTGTCGTGCGTGATCAGCTCGCCGCGCTGCCGCAGCTGCTTGGTGTAGATCGAGTCGCGGTCGAGCGTATAGTCCACGGCGAAGGATATCGACGCCACGATCATCAGCGGGATGAAGAGCCCGTAGCCGTTCGAAAGCTCCGCAATGAGGAATATCGACGTGAGCGGCGCCTTCATGACGCCCGCCATGACGCCCGCCATACCCACAAGGGTGAACGACACGACCGAGATATTCCACTCGAACAGGGCATTGCACGCCAGCGCCACGATGGCTCCCATGAACGCCCCCACGAAGAGTGACGGGGCGAAGGTACCTCCGACGCCGCCCGCGGCGTTCGTCGTGGCCATGGCTATGACCTTGAAGAACATCACGGCCGTAACGTATATCAGCGCCACCCACTCCACATGCCGGAAGCGGAAGAAGAGCGAGTTGTCGAACAGGTCGGGCACATTGCCGTGCATGAGAGCCGTAAGGGCCTCGTAACCCTCACCGTAGAGCGGCGGGAAGATGAAGATCAGCACTCCCAGCACCACACCGCCCAGGGCCCATCGCCTGTATTGCGAACTTACGGCCTTCACGCGCGCGCCCACGGCCGAATTCATCGAGGTGAAGTAATACGACATGAGGCCGCAGCAGACACCCAGCACCACATACAGCGGGATCTGGCGTATGACGAATACGTCCGACGCGCTCAGCGTCACGGATATTATGGGGTCGAAGCCGCGGAAGACGAGCGCCACGGTGGTGGCCGTAACCGACGAGACCAGCAGAGGGATGACCGATGCGGCCGTAATGTCGAGCATGAGTATCTCGAGGACGAAGACGACACCCGTAATCGGGGCCTTGAAGATAGCCGCCACGGCAGCACCCGCGCCGCAGCAGAGCATAAGCGTAAGCTCCTTGTAGTTAAGGCGCGCCAGACGCCCCACATTCGAGCCTATGGCCGCTCCCGTCAGTACGATAGGAGCCTCGGGACCCACCGAACCGCCGAAACCGATGGTCGTGGCTCCGCCCACGATCGAGGTCCAGCAGTTGTGCGGCGCTATGCGCGAGTCACGGCGCGACATGGCGTAAAGCACGCGCGTGACACCCTCCGAAATCTCGTCCTTGACGATATATTTCACGAAGAGCGTCGCCAGCACGATACCCACAGCGGGATATATCAGGTAGAGGAAATGCGCCTGATCGACCGGGAACCATGTAACCAGCGCCGAACGTATGCCGTAGAGCAGCATCTCGAACACGTATGTGCCCAAGCCGGCCAGGGCTCCCACGACGATGGCCAGCAGCACCATCATCTGACGGTTGCTCAAACGCTTGGCCTTACCGAGTATCCATTCGGATATGTGTTCTATCGCGGTCGACGACATATCTGCATCCTGACGCCGCAAGGACGCCAGCCGATTTACATCATTTCAATTTACTGAGCGTTACGGTACATTTCCGACTGGCGGCGGATCATCTCCGTGTCGTCGAAATAGTCGATCTTCATGGCGCGCTTGACCATGGCGAGGGTCTCGGCGGCCTCGGCACGCGCAACATCGCACCCGCGGCGCAGCATCTCGTAGACACCCTCGATGTCACGCTCGTACTCCTTGCGGCGCGCACGGATCGGTTCCAGCACCTCCTGCAGCACCGAGTTGAGGAACTTCTTGACCTTCACGTCGCCCAGGCCGCCGCGGCGATAGTGGGCCTTCAACTCCTCCAAAGACGAGTAGTCGGGCAGGAACTCCGCGAAGTGGTCGCAGCACGAGAAGGCATCCAGATAGGTGAAGACGCAGTTGCCCTCGATCTTGCCCGGGTCCTCGATGCGGATATGGTCGGGATCGGTATACATGCTCATCACCTTCTTGCGCACATCCTCCGCCGTATCCGACAGGTAGATGCAGTTGCCCAGCGACTTGCTCATCTTGGCCTTGCCGTCGGTGCCGGGCAGGCGCAGGCACGCCGCATTCTTCGGCAGCAGGATCTCCGGCTCGACCAGAGTCTCGCCGTATACCGAATTGAACTTGTGGACGATCTCGCGCGTCTGCTCTATCATAGGCTCCTGGTCCTCGCCCACGGGCACCGTCGTGGCACGGAACGCCGTGATGTCCGAGGCCTGCGAGATGGGATAGGTATAGAACCCCACGGGGATCGACTTGCCGAAGTTGCGCAGCTGTATCTCGGCCTTGACGGTCGGGTTACGCTCCAGGCGCGCCACCGTGACCAGATTCATATAGTAGAAGGCCAGCTCGCACAGCTCCGGGATCTGGCTCTGGATGAATATCGTCGCCTTGGCGGGGTCGAGCCCGCAAGAGAGGTAGTCGAGCGCAACCTCGATTATATTGCGGCGTATCTTTTCGGGATTGTCGGCATTATCGGTAAGAGCCTGCGCGTCGGCTATCATGATGAATATCTTGTCGAATTCGCCCGAATTCTGCAACTCGACCCTCTGGCGCAGCGATCCCACGTAATGACCCAGATGGAGTCTGCCGGTGGGCCTGTCGCCCGTCAAAATAACTTTTCCCATCGTTTTTGAGATTAAATCCGTGTCCTGCACGCCGCGGCGCCGAAATGCCCGCCCGCATGCACATTGGCCACAAAAGTAACAATTTATGCGCGAGGGGCAAAAAAACTTGGAGGCTATAATTTTTTTTTATAACTTCGTTCCTCTAATCGCGTATCCGCTTATGACAATCATCCAACTGCAATACCTTATCGAAGTTGCCAACTGCGGCAGCTTCTCGGCGGCATCGGAACGCTGTTTCGTCACACAGCCCTCTCTCAGCATGCAGATAAAGGCCCTCGAGGACGAACTCGGCGTAATCCTGCTCGACCGCTCGAAAAAGCCCGTAATACCCACCGATGCCGGCAGCGTGGTAATAGCGCAGGCACAGGAGACGCTGCGCGCATACAACTACATCCGCGAATCGGTGGCCGAGCTCAAGGGCGAGACCTCGGGCAAGCTACGCCTCGGCGTAATACCCACCATAGCCCCGTATCTGCTGCACAAGTTCATCCCCGACTTCGTCAGGGAGTACCCCCGCGTGGAGCTCGAGATACGCGAGATGGTCACGGCCGACATAATCGAGGCGCTCAAGCACGACAACATCGACGCGGCGATCGTCGCCAGCGGCACCTGCGGCGACGGAATCATAGAACACGACCTTTTCAGCGACCGTTTCTACGCCTACGTGTCGCCCGAGAACCCTCTCTTCGAGCGTTCGAACATACGCATCGAGGACATCGACCTGAAGGATCTCATCCTGCTCAGCCGCGGAAACTGCATGCGCGACCAGATCATAGAGCTGTGCCAGGCGCGGCGCGGAATACCGTCGCACTACTACTTCGAGTCGGGGTCGCTCGATACGCTCATGCGTATCGTCGACTGCACCTCGTGCCTTACGATAATACCCGAGATGGCACTCGAATACATCCCCGCAGAACGCCGCGCGCAGGTGAAGACCCTCGCCAAGGGGGCCACGTCGCGTCGCATCGCCATCGTCGTGCGCCGCACCTATGTCAAAAACTCGATCATCGCGGCCCTCGAATCGACAATCCTCGCAAAAGCCGCGCCGCAGGCGGTGCCACAGACGGCATAGGCCACAGGCCGAAGCGCGCTACGCCTTGCGTCTCAAGGCCGCCAGCATCTCGAAACGCCGTTGGGAAGGTGTCCCGACCAAGGGTGTCGCCGCAGGGAAATCCCGGTCAAAGAGCGCTGCGGCCTCGAGGTCGACGTCATATATCCGGTCCTCGAAATAGCGCCCCGCAGCATTCTGCAACACCCCTTCATGCAATTCGCACACGAGCAGCGCGTCGGCATACATGTCGTCGCCGGTGCGTATGCCGTAACTCTCGGCCGCAGAGAATCCGCGCCCGCAATAGTAGTCGGGGTCACCGCACAGCACCACCGCCGCAAACCCCAACAGGGCGGCAGCATCCCGGAAGCGGCCGATCAGAGCCGACCCTATGCCACGCCCCTGATACTCCGGCGCCACGGCGACGGGCCCCAGCGTGGCCACGGCGAGGCGGCGGCCGTCGTCGGTCTCGATCCTGCCGCCCATGCCCGCCACAATGCCTGTCACACGGCTGCCGGCACACGCCACAATGGACAGATCGTCGATAAACGCTCCGCTCTCCCTCATCACATGCAGCAGGAAATGTTCGCAGCACCCGGGCGCATAACGGTTCCAGAATGCCTCCCGCACCACCGATTCGCTCTGCCGGTAATCGCTCTCCCGCTCCTTACGATAAACCACATCCATTGCCCAAACGCGATAATATGTTCGTCAATCTGTCCTCAAATCTGTTCTCAAATCTGTCCGGATGACGTTCCGCACGCCATCCGGCAGCGCCCGCACCGCCCGTAAAGGTACGGAATCATCGGCCGTAACGCAAACGCAGCCCACGTAAAACCGCCTTTCCGACAGACAAAAACGATTCCGCGGCCGAACTCGCGGCAATATTTTCGCAGTCTCACAAAAAAAACATATCTTTGCGAAGTTATACTGCGCAATTTTATTTATGGAAAAACTCATTGAGACAATTGTCGATGCCATACAGGATAAGAAAGGTAAGAATATTGTATCGTTGGACCTCACGGGTTTCGACGGGGCGATATGTTCCCACTTCGTTGTATGCAATGCCGATTCCACCACACAGGTTGCGGCCATAGCCGCCGGAATAGAAGAGAAGGTCGAAGAGGTGCTGGGTGAAAAGGCCTGGAGGATCGAAGGCCAGCAGAACGCATTCTGGATAGCGATGGACTACCTCGACGTGGTGGTGCATATCTTCCAGACCGAGCTGCGCGAATACTACAAGCTCGAAGAGCTGTGGGCCGACGCACCGATTAAGAAATACGAATACGAACTGTAATCATGGCAAACACCAATAACGACAAAAGAGGCAACATCAAAACCATACGGCCCAACTTCATGTGGATATGGGCCGCACTGGTGATGATAATCATAGGATATTCGTTCTTCGCGGGCGGCGACTCGAAGCCCGTGACAAGCGACTGGTACACCGTTTCGGACATGATCCGCAACGGCGAGGTGCAGCGCATAAAGGTGATGAACAAGAATACCGCACTGGTATATCTTACGCCCGAAGCCATCGAAAAATACCGCGACAGCGGCGACGAACGTTACAAGCGCCTGCCGCGTCAGGGCGAGCAGCTCACATTCACCATCGGGTCGGTGGACATCCTCGACCGCGACGTCAACCAGGCCCTCGCCGAGTCGACGGTGGACAACAACCCCATAAGGCTCGAGTACGCCAACGAAAGTACGGGATGGGGAGATATCGTCCTCAACCTGCTGCCGTGGATATTCCTTATCGGAGTCTACATATTCTTTATCCGCAGCATGTCGCGCGGCGGAGGCGGCGCCGGCGGAGGAATCATGAACGTCGGCAAGGCCCGCGCACAGGTCTTCGACAAGGACGACACCAACAAACGCGTCACGTTCAAGGATGTTGCCGGCCTCGAGGAGGCAAAGGTCGAGATAATGGAGATCGTCGACTTCCTGAAGAAGGCCGACAAATACCGCGAGCTCGGCGCCAAGATACCCAAGGGAGCGCTGCTCGTAGGCCCTCCGGGCACAGGCAAGACCCTGCTGGCAAAGGCCGTCGCAGGCGAGGCAAACGTACCGTTCCTCTCGATATCGGGATCGGACTTCGTCGAGATGTTCGTGGGTGTGGGCGCTTCGCGCGTACGTGACCTCTTCGAGCAGGCCAAGCAGAAGGCTCCGTGCATAGTCTTCATAGACGAGATCGACGCCATAGGCCGCGCCCGCGGCAAGAATGCCGGTTTCTCGGGCAACGACGAGCGCGAGAACACGCTCAACCAGCTGCTCACCGAGATGGACGGCTTCCAGACCAACACGGGCGTCATAGTCCTCGCGGCCACAAACCGCGCCGACATCCTCGACAAGGCTCTCATGCGCGCCGGCCGCTTCGACCGTCAGATCGAGGTGGGGCTGCCCGATGTCAAGGAGCGCGAGGAGATATTCAACGTACACCTGCGCAACCTGAAGCTCGACCCGCATCTCGACCGCTCGTTCCTGGCCAAGCAGACCCCGGGATTCTCGGGCGCCGACATAGCCAACGTATGCAACGAGGCGGCCCTGATCGCCGCACGCCATAACAAAAGCAGTATAGGACGCGAGGATTTCCTCGCCGCCATCGACCGCATTGTCGGCGGACTGGAGCGCAAGAACAAGATCATAACCCCCGAGGAGAAGCGTACCATAGCATACCACGAGGCGGGACACGCCACCGTAAGCTGGATCCTCGAGAACGCCAGCCCGCTGATCAAGGTAACCATAATTCCGCGCGGCAAGGCGCTCGGCGCCGCATGGTACCTGCCCGAGGAGCGGCAGATTACAACACGCGAGCAGCTTATGGACGAGATGGCCGCCACGCTCGGCGGACGTGTCTCGGAGCAGCTCACCTTCGGCAAGATATCGACGGGAGCGCTGAACGACCTGGAACGCGTCACCAAGATGGCCTACGCCATGGTGGCATACTACGGCATGAGCGACAAGGTGGGGACGCTGAGCTACTACGACTCGACGGGACAGAGCGACATGTCGTTCACGAAGCCCTATTCGGATCTCACGGCACAGGAGATCGACGCCGAGACAAAACATATCATCGACGAGGCATACGTCATGGCGAAAAAGGTCCTCATGGAACATGCCGACGGGCTGAAGGAGCTGGCGGAGCTGCTGCTCTCGCGCGAGGTGGTCTTCACCGAGGATGTGGAACGCATATTCGGCAAGCGCAAGAAGGATATCCAGCGCGAGCGCGCCGAGGCCGAAGCCGAGGAGCAGCGCAAGCAGGCCGAGGCGCTGCGACGCGAGGAGCGTGCCGAAGAGGAGGGCAAGACCGGTAACGGCAAAGCGGATACTACCGCTGGCGGCACGACCATAACCGTAAGCCTCGATCCCGAGATTACGGCCGCGAAGGAGGCCCCGAAGAGCGGGACGCAGAAGGCGGACACGGCGCCGCAAGCCGAAAGGCCCGACACCGCCGCCGCAAAAGAGAACAAGGCATAGCTCGGAGGCAAGACATCAATAAAAGGACAAAACGGAAAGCAGGCCATGAACGAAAAGATGAAAAATCTCTGGGTGCGCTCCCTGAGCGGCGCGGTACTCGTCGTCGTAGTGCTGGGAGCCATTCTCTGGTCGAAATGGAGTTTCGCAGCGCTGCTGATGGCCATAATGTTAGGCGGCGAGTGGGAATTCTACCGCATGGCGCACAAGGCCGGATACTCGCCACAGCGCATATTGGGACTTGTCGCCGGAGCCATCGTCCTCGCCGTGGCATTCATCCTGATGTGGATGTTCGACCGCGGCTCCTCGGTAAGCTCCCACTATCTGATGCTCGCCTTCGGTCTGATACTCTATATCATGCTGTTGCTGCCCACGATGTTCATCTGCGAGCTCTACCGCAAGAGCCCCACGCCCATCGCCAACATAGGTTCGACCCTTATGGGGGTGGTATATGTGGCCATGCCGCTGGCGCTGCTCTTTTTCATCCCGCTGCTGCTGGGCCGCGGCGTGTGGAACCCATGGGCGCTGATATTCTACATATTCATCATCTGGGCCAACGACGTCTGCGCATACCTGGTGGGCATGAGCATCGGCCGCCACCGCCTCTTCCAGCGAATCTCGCCCAAGAAGTCGTGGGAAGGATTCATAGGAGGACTCATCGGCGCCATGGTGATGGGATATGTCGCCTCGACCGTAATGCAGGGAACACATGCAATATGGATCGGCATGGCTCTGATCGCCGCCGTCACGGGCGTCTTCGGCGATCTGGTCGAGTCGCTGTTCAAGCGCTCGGTCGACGTCAAGGACTCCGGGAACATACTCCCCGGACACGGAGGCTGGCTCGACCGTTTCGACGCCCTGCTGCTGTCGATACCGTTCGTATTCATTTACCTCGTATTCTGCATCAATTAGAAACTCAACCTAACAGCTCCAAGTCATGAAGATAAACAAGGAAGGATACAAAATCATAGCCATATCGGGCCTCGTATGTCTCGTATTCTGGCTGTTGTTATATTACTTCGAGAGCAAACACTCGGGTGTGGGGCTCCTCGTCACCGGCGCCCTGCTGCTCATCGTCTTCTGGTTCTTCATCGTGGCCTTCTTCCGTGAACCGCGCCGCGTGAAGATACACGATCCGGAGCTGGTATTCTCACCCTGCGACGGCCGCGTCGTGGTGACCGAAATAGTACACGACGACGAGTATCTCAACGAGAACATGTTGCAGATATCGATCTTCATGTCGATAACCAACGTACATATGAACTGGGTTCCCGTAAGCGGCACCGTCGAGTACTACAAGTACCACCCCGGACGCTTCCTCATAGCATACCACCCCAAGTCGTCGACCGAGAACGAGCGGACCACAACCGTGGTACGCATGGAGAACGGCAAGCGGGTGCTCTTCCGTCAGATTGCGGGACTCATCGCCCGCAGAATAGTCTCGTACATGAAGGTCGGGGACCACGTGACGCAGAACGATGTCTTCGGATTCATCAAGTTCGGCTCGCGCATCGATGTTCTCGTACCCAAGGACAGCGAGCTGCTGGTCGAGATAGGCGATCCCGTGGTGGGGTCGCAGACACCCCTCGTGCGGCTCAAGAAATAGCAGGGGCCGCATGTCCCGTACGGAGACAGCGGCCGGATACAACCTCCGGACCATGAAAACCATTAAAGAGTAAACGTATGACAATCACCCCGCAAAATATCTTGAGATTCACGGTAGGCCTTGTCGTCACGGCTGTCATACTCTACCTGATGTGGTACTTCAGCGCCGTGGTAATATACATCCTCGTATCGGCCGTGCTGGCCATCATGGGGCGGCCGCTGGTAAACAAGCTCTCGGGGCTGGCAATACGCGGCAAGCAACTGCCGCGCTGGTGCGCCGCCACGGTCACGCTCATCGTGATATGGATTGTCTTCGCCACGATATTCTCACTCTTCATACCCCTCGTATTCGGCAAGATAAACGAATTCGCATCCCTCGACTTCACGTCGGTGCTGGCATCGATCGAGGAGCCCGTGGCGCAGGCGCAGGCTTATCTGCAGCACCTCTTCGCCATGCCCGAGACGCAGTTTTCACTTACCGACACGCTTGTCACCACGCTCAAGAACCTGATCGATTACGACACCATAAACAATGCCTTCTCGTCGATCGTGAACATAGCGCTCTCGACGCTCATCACGATCTTCTCCATCTCGTTCATCACCTTCTTCTTCCTCAAGGAGGACGGACTCTTCTACGCCATGGTGAAGGCCATGTTCCCCGAGCGGCTGCAGGAGAACGTAACGCGTGCGCTGGATTCGATCACGGTGCTGCTGTCACGCTACTTCACCGGAATACTTACCGAGAGCATCATCCTCACGATAATAATATCCACGGCGATGATTCTCTTCGGCATGAAGACCGACAACGCCCTGCTCATAGGCCTCATAATGGGCGTGATGAACGTCATACCCTACGCCGGGCCCCTTATCGGAGGCATAATATCCGTATGCATAGGCATCATAACCCCCATAGACGGATATACCACCGGACACACGATAATAGTCATAGCCTGCACGCTGTTCTGCATAAAGGGTCTCGACGACTTCATCCTGCAACCCTCGCTCTATTCGGAGAGGGTCAAGGCTCACCCGCTCGAGGTGTTCCTCGTGATACTGATTGCCGGACATATGGCGGGGATCCTGGGCATGCTGCTCGCCATACCATCGTATACGGTATTGCGCGTCCTTGCCAAGGAGTTCTTCTCGGAGTTCTCGCTCGTGCAGAAGCTAACGCAGAAAATATGATGCAGGCCGTACCGACGGCACGACATTCGTTCGATATACAGAGATGATGATAATTATAGGAAAGGTGATACACGGCGCACAGCTCGGCCGCAGGATGGGATTCCCCACGGCCAACCTCGACGCCACACAGATAAAGGGCGCCGACAACGGTGTCTACTGCTCGCGTGCCGTCGTCGACGGCAAGATATACGGTGCCATGTCGAACCTCGGCTGCCGCCCCTCGGTAGACGGACAGAGCCGCCTGCTCGAGACCCACATATTCGATTTCCACGACGACATATACGGCAAGACCATCGAAGTACGGCTGTTGAGCAAGATCCGCGACGAGAAACGGTTCGACTCGATAGAGGAGCTGCGCCGCCAGCTCGAACGCGATGCCGACCTCTGCCGTGCTGCCCTCGCCGACGGCGCACCCAAGAAGCAGAGTTTCGGCAACATGATCCGCCGCGCCTGCTCGAGTCTGCGCGCCATGGGCAAACAACGCCCGTAGCCGCTGTCGGGAAATCATCCATACAGAAACATACGCCGATGACCCTGCGTCGCATACTGACTCTGCTGTTGCTCATACCGGCCGTCGCCGCACTGCAGTCGTGCATAAGGGAATCCGGAGATACCGCCGATGAAACCACCCTGGTTGCAGTCGGAGACCGGGCGCCGGACTTTACGGTCACGATGACCGACGGCAGCAGCGTCACCCTCTCCGACATGCGCGACCGCATCGTGCTGCTCAGTTTCTTGAGCATCGACTGCCCGATGTGCCGGGAAGAGATGGGTGCGGTGCAGAAGGCCGTAATCGAGCGTATCGCCGGCAAAGAGATATATTATCTTCCCGTTGTACGCGACGGCGGACATGACGCCGTGGAGGAGTTCTGCCGGCAGAATGGATGCACGTTCGCCGTGGGACTCGATCCCGACCGTTCGATATACACGCTCTACGCCACCTCGTTCGTACCGCGCAGCTTCATAATCGACCGCAACGGCATCATACGGGCCTCATATGTCGAGTACGGCGTCGAGGTGCTGGAGGAGATCGTCACCACAGCGGAAAGCCTGCTCTAATATCGTCTCCAACATAGTCGCACGTCTCTCCTCCCGCCCAATCCCGCAGTGCGGCAAAGATATCGAGCCGCCACCCTGCCGGCATAATCCCGGCAGGCGGACCGGGACACCACAAACCAAGGCGTATCAAAATGGGGAGATAAATTTCTAAAATTATTTATTAATTACTATCTTTGCGCCATAAAAACCGCGACGTGCCGCCCCGACGCAATACGCTGCAACGCATGGCCACATGCGGCAGAAGGGCTCGCAGCACCGCAAACCCCTGAAATACGACATGCAGACACCAAGCAACGCCCACAGTGAACTTGCGGCGACGGTGGGTTTCATCGCCCGCTACGCCTCCTACCTCATGGGGTCGGGCGTACACACCTCGCGTGTGGTGCGCAACTCGCGACGCATAGGATCGGCTCTGGGCATAGAGATCAATCTCGCGGTATTTCCCAAGTCGATTATCGTCTCGGGGACCGATGCCGAAGGAGAGTCGTTCAGCCGCGTCACGGCCATAGCCCCCTGCCCGATCGACTTCGAGCGCAACGCCGATCTCTCGGCGCTGAGCTGGGAGGCTTTCGACCGTAAACTTACGCTGCGGCAAATCGAGGAGCGGTACGAGCAGCTATGCTCGAAACCGAGACTGGACCCCATGCTGGTAATGATACTCGCCGGGCTGGCCAACGCCTCGTTCTGCCGTCTCTTCGGGGGCGATCTCCAGGCCATGGGAATAGTCTTTACCGCCACGCTCTTCGGGTTCTTCGTCAAGCAGAAACTCATACAGCGCGGCCTGAACCACTTCCTGGTATTCATCGCGGCGGCATTCGCCGCCTCGCTCATGAGTTCCATGTCGCTCATTCTCGACACCACGTCGGATGTCGCCCTGGCCACGAGCGTGCTCTTCCTCATCCCGGGAGTGCCCCTTATCAACGGGTTCATCGATATCATCGAGGGGCACATCCTGACAGGCATATCGCGCCTTACGGCCGCCATAATGCTCGTCGCATGCATCGCCATAGGGCTCTCGGCAACACTTATGATGGTAAAATCGGAACTGCTATGATCCAGACCGCACTCGCCATACTCGCCGACGGACTCTTCGCCGCCATCGCCGCCATCGGCTTCGGCGCCATATCCGACCCTCCCATGAGGGCATTCCCCCGCATCGCGCTGCTCGCGGCCGTCGGCCATGCACTGCGTTTTACGCTGATGACATACTTCAACGTCGACATAGCCACCGGGTCGCTCTGCGCCTCGCTTACGATAGGCATCGGCAGCATGCTGCTCGGACGACGCATACACTGCCCCACCACCGTCATGTCGATACCCGCCCTGCTGCCCATGATACCGGGAATGTACGCCTATAAAAGCGTATTCTCAATCATCATGTTCTTCCAGAAGATCGACGACACGGCGGCCGGAAACATGTACCTCGATTCGGCGCTGCGCAACGGTGTGATCACGGCATTCGTAATATTCATGCTCGCCGCAGGCGCCACGCTCCCCATACTCATGTTCCCCAACAAGGCATACACCATGACACGCCGCAAGGAGTATGCGCAGCAACAACAACAGATCTGACGATATGGAACTGTTCTGGAATACCATTGCCGACTACAACGCCAATACATGGATCGCACAATGCGTGCTGATCATCATCGGCGCGCTGCTCACAACACTGCTGTTCCACCGCCCCTCGCCCGCCGTAAGGCGTGCAATGAAATGCTATATCGTAGCGCTAAACGTATGGATCGCCGCCGTCTATTACCTGTGGTTCTGCGGCAGCAGGCCATACAATGACGCCATGGTTCTCGTGTGGAGCATCATGGCCGCCATATGGATATATGACGGCGCCACCGGATATACCTCCTTCGAACCAAACCGGAAGCACGGACGTCTGGCCACGCTCTTCATGCTGCTGCCGCTGGCGTACCCCCTGATATCGTTCGCGCGCGGCATGCACTTCCCGATGACGGCCTCGCCCGTAATGCCCTCGTCCGTGGCGCTCTTCACCCTGGGTTTCATGCTGGCCTTCTCGGAGCGGGTAAATCTCTTCATCGTGCTGTTCCAGCTCCATTGGGCCCTTGTCGGCGCCTCGAAGATATACTGCTACAACATACCCGAAGACGCGCTGCTCGTCTGCGCAATGATACCGGCAATATACATCTTCCTGCGCGAATACGTCGCGACGAACGTCTCGGCACAGAGCAAGCCCGACTACAAGACGGCACACAGGCTGCTCGTGACACTCACAGCCGGTACGGGCATACTCTTCGCCACGCTCATGCTGCGTCCGCTCATAATGCCGCTGCTGCAATAGAGACGTCCCAACACTTAAGGCAAAGCCACTCATACATAGACGTTACACGTTACATAATTCCGCCGCAGGCATATGTGATATTCGGGTTTTATTGCTAAATTTGTAGTAAACCAACCCGATAGAGCCATGAAAACCATGCTTCTCACCATTGCCGCGGCCATAGCCGTTACGGGCAATGCCGCTGTCGCCGCCAAGGGCGATCAGTCCGCTCCGCCTGACCGAGACAAGGGAATTGCAGTCACCGTAGGCGAGACGTCAACCCCCATCCTCATCGACCGTGCGGACAACGAACTCTTCCGCATACGCATCGACGCCCCCGACGGCGGCAGGCTCGATGCCGTAAGCATGACGCTGGACGGGGCGGCGGCAGCACAGGTGGCCGAGATAAAACTGTACTACGGCGGCACCGATGCCCGCAACACCCCTGCAGGATATCTCGCCCCCGTAGACTACATACCCGACGGCAGCCGCGAGGCAGAGCCTTCATACAGCATGCTCCTCGCCCGGCACAAGGGAGCGGAGCGGATAACACTCGACGCCGGCAAGGAGTTGTTCCACGGCATAAACTACCTGTGGGTGAGCGTTGCCATGAAACGCAGCGTACCCCTCACGCAGAAGCTCTCGGCAGCGATCGAGACGATAGTAATAAACGGCCGGGAGTGCGGGTTCGACACCGCAGGCCGCAAGGGAACGGTACATCGCATGGCCGTCGGCGTACGCCATGCGGGAGACGACGGTGCCGCGGCATACCGCATACCGGGACTCGTAACCACCTCGCAGGGAACACTGCTGGCGGTGTATGACGTGCGCTACAACTCCTCGAAGGACCTTCAGCAGAGAATAGATATCGGACTGAGCCGCAGCACCGACGGCGGCCGCACGTGGCAACGCATGCGTCTGCCGCTGAGTTTCGCCGGCGAAGGCACCCTGCCTGCGGCACAGAACGGCGTGGGCGACCCCTCGATCCTCTACGACCACACCACACACCGCGCATGGGTCGTGGCGGCATGGTGCCACGGCATGGGCTACGGTATGGCGTGGAACAACTCGGGGCAGGGCATGGGCCCCGAAGAGACGGGGCAGCTGGTGCTGGCATACAGCGACGACGACGGCAAGACATGGAGCAGCCCGATAAACATCACCCCGCAGGTGAAACGACCCGAATGGCACTTCCTGCTGCAGGGGCCCGGGCGCGGCATCACGATGCGTGACGGCACGCTCGTATTCCCCACGCAATATATCGATGCCGAGCGCATGCCCCATTCGGCCATAATGTACAGCCGCGACGGCGGCCGCACATGGCACATGCACGAGGGGCCGCGGCCCAACACCACCGAGGCACAGGTAGCTGAACTGCCGACGGGAGAGTTGATGCTCAACATGCGCGACAACCGCGGCGGCAGCCGCGCCGTGGCCGTCACCGGTGACCTCGGCGCCACATGGGAGGAGCACCCATCGTCACGCAAGGCGCTGCGCGAACCCGTCTGCATGGCGAGCCTGATATCCGTCGCCGCAGCCGACAACGCCTCGGGACGCGACATACTTCTCTTCTCGAACCCCGACAGCGACAAGGCCCGCCGTGACATCACAGTCAAGATCAGCTTCGACGGCGGCAACACATGGCCCGCGGAGAACCAGGTGCTGCTCGACGGCGGCGACAACTGGGGCTATTCGTGCCTTACGATGGTCGATCCCGAGACTGTAGGCATACTCTATGAGAGCAGCCAGGCGCATATCACCTTCCAGGCCATACCGCTCTCCGACCTGCTGAAATAACAGGCAACCAGACAGACCCGAAAACGACGGCGCCCGGATCGTGAGACCCGGGCGCCGCATTTTCCATATCCGTCACGGACGCTACAATGCCAGATAACGCATCGCCGCCTCTATAAAATAGTAGTCACCGTACGACAGGGGAACATCCACTTCCGAACCCGCCATATAGTGTCCCACGCCGTGCATCAGCAGGAAGTTGCCGTTCTCGCCCACGGGCGCCAGATAGGCATCCGAGCAGAGCGAGTGCAGCTGGCGCTCGGCCGTGGCAAGATAGGTCTCGTTCTGCGTGAAACCGTAGAGTTCGATCAGCGCCGACGCCATGATGGCTCCGGCAGAAGAATCCTTCGACTGCTCCTCGGCATCGTAGTCCCAGTTGGGGATGGCATCCTCCGGCAGGCGCGGGATAAGGTAGTCGGCGATCTTCACCGCCTGGTCGAGGTACTTCTTGTCCTGCGTCATGCGGTACATCATCGTAAAGCCGTAGAGACCCCATGACTGTCCGCGCGACCATGCCGAGTCGTCCGAACGCCCCTGCGCCGTACGTCGGTCGGTCACCTCGCCCGTCAGTTCGTTATACGCTACCACATGGTATGAGCTGTTGTCCTCGCGGAAGTGGTTCTTTATCGTGGTGTCGGCATGACGGCGCGCGATCTTGTCATACTCGCCGCCGCACCACTCCAGCATCTCGAGGTTCATCATGTTGTCGATGATAACCATAAAGTCGAGCTCCGGATGATCCTTGCGGCCCGTGTTCCATGAGCGGATACACCCTACCGTCGGGTTGAAACGCGTCGCCAGCGATGCCGCCGCCTGCTCGATGATCGACTTGTAATAGGGGTCGCCAGTCAGCCTGTATGCATTTCCGTACGAACAGAAGACCATGAAGCCCAGATCGTGCGTTCCCGTGTGATCCTTCAGCACCTCCAGACGCCGCGTGAACTCGTCGGCATAGGTACGCAGCTGTTCGTCGCCCGTATATTCGTACAGAAGCCACAGCGACCCGGGAAAGAATCCGCTGATCCAGTTGTATGGCGACGTCACACGCACCTCGCCATTTTCATAGGTCTGGGGCAACTTGCCCTCTATGCCCTCCATACGCACCGCCTGCGCCTTCTCCTGCTCGACAGCCACGGCAAGAGCCTGCTTGAGTTCCTTCTTCAGGGCACAACGGCCGCTGCAACCGGCCAGGCCCAATGATCCGATCACCACGAGTGATAGTAAGATTTTCTTCATACGATTATGTTTTTAGGTTAGGTATTTTCACTCTTACATATTCCCCGACATACACGCCTCCCCGTCCGATCCCGCCCGCTCAGCCCGATCCCCCGGCCCCGCCGAACGGCGACGACAGAATACCGCACACACAAGGCCGCTACTCCGCCCCGCCAAGCAGTATTGCCGCCTGCGACAGCGCGGCATCGGTAACGGTGCTGCCCGAGAGCATCTTCGCAATCTCTCGCACGCGCGCCGCACGGTCCAGCCGCACGATATTGGTACGGCTCTGCTCCTTGTATACCACAAAGTGGGTATCGCCCTTCGACGCCACCTGCGGCAGGTGCGTTATGTCCACCACCTGCATGCGCTGCGCCAGCGACGAGATGATCTCGCCCATGGCATCGGCTATGCGGCCCGACACCCCCGTATCGATCTCGTCGAATATTATCGTCGGCAGCTTCGACCGCTCGGCCAGCATCGCCTTCAGGGCGAGCATCACGCGCGAGGTCTCTCCGCCCGACGCCACACGTTCCACGGGCTGCAGCGCCATGCGCCCGTTGGCCGTAAACATGAAGCGTATGCGGTCGCCCCCCGTAGGCAGCAACTCGCCCGCATCCTCCACAACGACCTCGAAACGCGCCTCCGGCATACCCAGCTTGACCAGCATCGAGGCCACGCCCGCCGAGACCCGCCGCGAAGCCTCCTCGCGCATCTTTCGTATTACTGCGGCACGCTCCGCACACTCGCGTCGCAACGATGCGATCCTCTCGCGCTGCATCGAAAGCGCCTCGTCGCCGTGCGTGATGACGTCCAGACGCTCCGAGAGCGACCGCCCCACCGCCATAAGCTCCTCGAGCGTCGACACACGGTGCTTCTGGCACATCGAGTATATCATGTTCACACGTTCCGTCAGGCGCTGCAGCCGCTCGGGGTCCGACTCTATACGGTCACTCTCGTCCGCCGCCAAAGCACCTATGTCCTTGAGTTCCGACACCACGGAATGCAGGCGCGCCGCCATCTCCGCACCGCGGGGATAGCTCCCGCCGAGATGCGTCAGGGCGTTCTCCGAAACCCCCAGCTGCTCCAGCACGCCGATCTGGTCGGCATCCAGAGCATTGCGCAGCGACGTCAGAGCCTCGACTATGCGGTCGGCATTCTCCAGGGTGGACAACTCGCTCTCCGCTTCGGCAAGCTCGCCCTCGCGCAGCGCCGCCGCCTCGAACTCCGCCACCTGATAACGCAGCCACTCCTCGTCGCGCCGCACCGTCTCCGCCTCGGCCTCCATGCGCTGCAACTCGCGCTCCGCCTCGCGCATGTCCCCATATACCCCGGCATACTCCGACACCGTCTCCGTCGCCCCGGCCAGCATATCGAGCGACCGTACACGGAACGCCTCGTCGGCAAGGACCTGGTTCTGGTGCTGGGAGTGTATGTCGATAAGGTGTGCGCCCAACTCGCGCAGCGTGGCCAGCTGTACCGGCACATCGTTTACAAAGGCTCGGCTCTTGCCCGCAGGAGATATCATGCGGCGGATGACGGTCTGCTCCTCGTAATCGAGGTCGTTACGTTCGAAAAGCTCCTCCAGCCCGTACCCCGCCACATCGAAGACACCCTCTATGACACAGCTGCACGACGCGTCTCCTGTCGTCCCGCTGTCGTTCTTGTTCCCCAGCAGAAGCCCCAACGCTCCCAAAAGGATCGACTTGCCGGCGCCGGTCTCGCCCGTAATGATATTGAGATGCGGGTCGAGCTCCATATCAAGTCGCTCGATCAACGCATAATTTTCGACTGTCAGTCGTCGCAGCATACCCTGTGCCCTTATCAGTTAAGCAATTTCTCCATACGGTCGACAATGCGCGCCGCAACCTCCCGCTTGCTCATCAGCGGCAGCTCAACGCACGACACCGAATCGATCAGCGTCACCACGTTCGTGTCGCACCCGAATCCCGCGCCGGCATCACGCAGCGAATTGAGAACGATGAAGTCGAGATTCTTCCGCTCGAGTTTCTCGCGGGCATTCGCCATGCCGTTCTCCGTCTCCATGGCAAACCCGACAAGCAGGCGGTTGCCCTTCACTCGGCCCAGTTCGGCCGCAATATCCTTCGTGCGGCGCAGGGGTATAGACATGTCGCCCTCGCCCTTCTTGATCTTCTCGTCGGCAACAGTCACGGGCGTATAGTCGGCAACGGCAGCACACATAACGGCTCCGTCCGCCGACTCGAATGCCGTCACGGCCGCACGGTACATATCCTCGGCCGAGACCACATCCACACGCTCCACACCCTCGGGCGTGGAGAGCGTCGTGCGACCGCTCACGAGCGTCACCGCAGCACCGCGCGCCGCCAACTCGCCCGCAATGGCATAACCCATCTTGCCCGTAGAGTGGTTCGTAATATAGCGTACGGGGTCGATCGCCTCGATCGTAGCCCCCGCCGTCACCACAAAACGCCGCCCGGCAAGGGTACTGCTGCCCAGAAGCGCATCCACCTCCTTCACAATATGTGCCGGCTCGGCCATACGCCCCTTGCCCACAAGGCCGCTCGCCAACTCCCCCTGCTCGGGCTCGATTATATGGACGCCGTCGCGCCGCAGCTGCTCAAGATTGCGCTGCGTCGCCGCATGGGCATACATGTCGAGATCCATCGCCGGAGCCACCGCAACACGGCACTTCGCCGAAAGATAACTCGTCAGCAGCAGGTTGTCCGCAACGCCGTTCGCCATCTTCGCCAGCGTATTGGCCGTAGCGGGAGCTATGACCATGCAGTCGGCCCACTCGCCCAGCGACACGTGCGAGTTCCACTCGCCGTTCTCGGGGTTGAAGAACTCCACCAGGACGGGATGCTTGGCCAATGTGGCCATCGTCAGCGGCGTGATGAACTGCTTGGCCAGCGGCGTCATGACCACACGCACCTCGGCTCCCGCCGACACAAATAAACGGCAAAGCACAGCCGCCTTGTATGCAGCTATGCTACCCGTAACTCCCAATATTATATGCTTGCCTTTCAACATACGTGGGGAATCGTAAATTTATGTATGATTAACGTCTGCACGCCCGCATCGCACGCGGACTACGGAACTTCATGCCGGCACTCTCCGATATCCGACAACACCTGCCGTCTTCCGGCAACGTATGCCCCGTCAACATCCGTCAACGTTCTGCGCCGCCATCCTTTATCCGGCAACCCCCGGAAACATCCGACGCCGTCCTGCTTCATCCGTCAGCTCCCGAAACGTCCGGCATCGTCCTGCTTCATCCGTCAGCTCCCGAAACGTCCGGCGAGCCACCTGCACAGCCCCTTCGCGACATGTCGGAGCGCATCGCATTGTCGGCGCGGCACTCCGCAGAGACCCTCTGCCGACTATTTGGCGTCGTTGTCTCCGCCCTCGCGGTAGTAAAGCTCGCCGTCGAGGAACTCCTCCGTTGCGATGATCGTCGGCTTGGGCAGACGCTCGTAGTAACGCGATATCTCGATCTGCTCGCGATTCTCGAAGGTCTCCTCCATGGTATCGGTAGGTGACGAGAAATCTGCCAGCTTGCGCGTAAGTTCCGCCTTCAGCTCCGTCGAGATCTGATTGGCACGACGTGATATGATGTTGATGCTCTCGTAGATATTGCCCGTATTCTTGTCCAGATCGACCAACTTGCGGGTAATCGTGTTGTTGGGAATGTTCTTCTTGATCTCCATCTTATGCGTAATTTTGTCGTTGTTATTCTTCCTTGCGATTCTTCTCTATGAAGCGTTTGGTCTGCTCCTCGACGTGTTCCAGATCCTTCAGATACTTCGACTCGGGGAACTCCATGATGAACGAATAGTAGGCGTCGAGCGTCGACATGTAACGATCCAGCTGTTTGTCCTCCACAGAATTGCTTGCCAGCTTGTACGACGACATCACGATGTAATACAACAGGTCTTCGCGCCGGTGAGTATCGGGATACAGTCTCAAGGCATTGCGGAAAGCGATGATGGCCGAATTGTAACGCTCGATCTTGTAATAGGTATAGGCGTTCAAATAGGCCTTCTCATGCATGCGCCACGTCAGGTCATCCGTCATATCCTTGAACAGGGGATACTGCTCGCTCTGGGGGTAGTGCGACATGAACTCCGATATGGCTATGATCGCCTGGCTCGTCATCGACTGGTCGCGCGTCGGCCCCGGGCACATGTTGTATAGGCTTATGGCGTACATCGCCTCGGCATCCTCCAGGAAAGCACTGCGGCCGAACTTGTGGCGGAAGTCGTCCAACAACGTCGACGAGGTCATGAAGTCATGTCCCTTGAACTTGCATCGTGCGATGTAGAACGCGACCGTGTCCTCCTTCAACGTCCCCGTGAAATAGTGTTCGCAGCTCTCGAACAGCATGGAGGCCTTGTTCCACTTCTCGGCATCGTAATACATCATGGCGCGCTCGAAGATCAGATCGGCGTCGTCGGTGTTTATTATCTTCTGTATTCCCGAGCAGCCGCAGAACAACGAAGCAAACGCTATGATGACCGTAAGAGCGGTAAAACTTTTTTTCATACCGAATAATTTTACAGTATGCTGGGTATTAAGCGTACAAAATTACACATATTTTTTGGTTTAACGACATTCTGCCGCCAATTATTATCCGCGCCGGCGACAAAAACCCCTTCCGATGCCATTTTATGTACCCGCCGTACGCACGTGCGGCCACGCCCCCGACCCGATCCGCAGACACGCATAAAGAATCCGGCTGTCGTCCGATCGGACGACAGCCGGGAAACGTTCATACCGACACCGTCACTTCACGTCGTTCCAGTCGTCCGTACGGAACGGAACCGACGGTATGCCGAACATGTTGTGCAGGTTGTTCTCGATATAGTTGCGGAAGGCGTAACGCACCGCTACCGGCTCCTTGACCTCGTCGCTCCATACCGTGACGCTGTTGCCCGAAATCGAGGCGTTGGCCTTGTGGAACACACGGTCCGCACCCGCTATCTCGAAGCCCGTGATCGGCTCGCCGTACCACGGCGTAAGGCCCATGCCCGCATTGCTCATGCGTACCGTCACCTTGCCGTCGCGAATCTCGTACGACTCCATGCGCGGAGCCTTCGGCTCGAATCCTCCCTGGCCGTAGGTCTGCGCCAGAGCCAGAGCCGCCAGGCGCTGCCCCACCTCGAACTTCTGTGCCGGATGTATGCAGTTCTCGGCACCGATATCTGTCGTGGCGGCCATGCCGCTGTTGGGAATCTCTCCCAGGGCCCGCACCTGCGCCTCGACGAAGAGCGGATATGAGATATTGCTCGAATTGCCGTACGAATAGGGGGCAATCTGCGCATAGTAGAAAGGCATCGAGTTATCCTCGTCACCCCAGTCGCTGCGCCACTGCTCCACCATACGCGCCATCATGGTGTCGTAATGGTCGATGTCGCCAAGATTCGCCTCGCCCTGATACCAGAGGAAACCGCGGGCCGTAAAGTTGCGCACGGGGGCGATCATGGCGCAATACAACTCGCTCGGCTTGATGTCGTGCAGCGTCTGCTTCTGCTTGTACTGCTCCTCCGTCACGCACTCCTTGAGTGCCGACAGCGGCATCCATGACTCCACACGGGTACCGCCCCAGTCGGTTGCGATAATCCCGATGGGAATATCTACCGCATGAGCGATATTGTAGGCAAAGAAGTATGCCGTAGCCGAGCAGTCGGCCACGCTCGCAGGCGAGGCACACTGCCACTCGCCGCCGGCACAGTCTTCCAGCTCCTTGTCATAGGAACGGGCACGCTGCACCGTGAACATGCGTATGCGCGAAGCCTCCTCGCTGCCGCGCATGATATACTCCAGCGAATTCTCGACGGGCTGGTTGCCGAAACCCTTCACCGGCATCTCCATATTGCTCTGCCCCGAGCATACCCATACGTCGCCGATGAGTATGTTCTCCAGCGTCACGCTCTCGCCGTCGCTGATGGTTATCGTCTGCGGATCGAACGATGCGGCCGGCGTGGCCACCTTGACGGCCCAGCGGCCTTCGGCATCGCTGTGCGTCTGTATCCTGGCATCGCTCCACGACACCTCGACCGTCACCTTCGAGTCGGCGTCGGCCTTGCCCCACAGATTCACTTCGCTCTGCTGCTGCAACACCATGTTGCTGCCCAGAACCCTCGGAAGGACGATCGCCGCCGATGCGCCCCAGCAGAGGCACACGGCAGCAACAGTCATAAAGAACCGTCTCATCGTACGAAATGTTAGATATCCAACTTGCGGGCGCCGTCCGATATCACCACGTCGTAGACCTTGGGCTCGTGGCCGTATGCGGCGGCGAACTTCTCCTTGGCCGTGGCGATGAAGGCGTCGTAAAGCTCCTTCTTCACAAGGTTGATCGTGCAGCCGCCGAAGCCGCCGCCCATGATGCGCGACCCCGTCACACCGCACTCCTTGGCGATGGTGGCCAGCAGGTCGAGCTCCTCGCACGACACCTCGTAATCCTTCGACATGCCCCAGTGGGTCTCGTACATGCGCTCGCCGACGGTCTCCAGATCGCCGCGCTCCAGCGCGTCGCACACGTCGAGCACGCGGCGCTCCTCGCCGATCACATAGCGGGCTCGCTTGTAGTCTTCCTCCGAGATCTTGTCCTTGATGGCGTCGAGCTGTGCCATCGTGGCGCCGCGCAGCGTCTCCTGTCCCAAGGCCTTGGCTACGCGCTCGCACGACTCGCGGCGCTTGTTGTAGGGCGAGCCCACCAACTCGTGCTTTACCACCGAGTCGAGCAGCACAAGACGGTAACCGAACTTCTCGGGGTCGAACGGGAAGTATGCGAACTCCATCG
The DNA here is from genome assembly GCA_949283205.1 of uncultured Alistipes sp. Lineage (GTDB taxonomy): Bacteria > Bacteroidota > Bacteroidia > Bacteroidales > Rikenellaceae > Alistipes. The sequence goes on from CASDSD010000020.1 coordinate 120,129, forward strand.
AGCGGCAGTCCAGACGCATCAGGTTGCCCTTCTTGCCGAATACCGAGGCGAACTGGTCCATGATGCCGCAGTTCACGCCGCAATAGTTGTGCTCGGTAGACTGGCCGATACGCGCCAGCTCGAACTTGTCGATCTTGTCGTCGTTGTAGATATGGTTCAATGCAAAAGCGAAGGTCGACTCCAGCGCCGCCGACGACGACATGCCGGCTCCGAGGGGCACGTCGCCCGAGAAGGCGGTGTCGAACCCTTCGACCTTGCCGCCGCGCTTCTGTATCTCGCGTGCCACGCCGAAGATGTAGCATGCCCACGATGCCGCGGGTTTGTCCTCCTCACGCAGGCCGAACTCGGCGTAATCATTCAGATCGACGGCATAGGCGCGGATCTTGTCCGTGCCGTTGGGACGTATCTCCGCAACGATGCCCTTGTCGATGGCACCCGGGAAGACGAAGCCCCCATTGTAATCCGTATGCTCTCCGATAAGGTTGATACGACCCGGAGATGCGTAAACGTCGCCGGCGGTTCCGAACTTCTCGGCGAACTTCTCTCTTACCAATTCGATGTTCATAGGTTTTGGCTTTTTGGTTTTTATGGAATATGTTTATCGTTTCGTATATGCTTTTGTTATCCTATACGTATAACAGCCTCCTGTTATTATAGTCCGACACAAAAGTTACGCCTCGTCCTGCTCGCGGCGCGCCCCGCGGCATGCGGCGGCTGCGCACCTCTGCGGCCTTCCCGTCGGGAGATACCGCCGCAAGAGCCATCGCATGAGTCGCCACTGCCGCCATCGCGCGCCGACCGGATCATTTGGTATAGAACTTATAAATACATACCTGCGAATAGGTCTCGCCGGGGTTCAGCACGATCGAGGGGAAGTTGTCATGGTTCGGCGCATCGGGATATTTCTGGGTCTCCAGAGCTACCGACTCGCGGAAGCGCAGAGGCTTGCCGTACTTGCCGCTGTACGAACCGTCGAAGAAGTTGCCGCTGTAGAACTGCAGACCGATCTGGTCCGTAGCCACATCCAGGCAGCGGCCCGTCGTCGGGTCGTAGAGCGTGGCCACCGTCTCCACCTGTCCGTTGTCCTCACGCGACAGCGCCCAGTTCATGTCGTAGCCGTTGCCGCACTTGAGCTGGTCGTTGTCGGCATCGATACGCTCGCCGATGACATGCGGCTCGCGGAAATCGAACGGAGTACCCTCCACGGGACGCAACTCGCCCGTCGGGATCAGACGCTCGTCGGTCGGAGTGATGTAGTCACCCTTTATCGTCAGCACATTGTCCAGAACCGTGCCGTTACCCTCGCCCTTGAGGTTGAAGAACGAGTGGTGCGACAGGTTGACAAGCGTCGGGGCGTCGGTCTGCGCCTGATATGACACCTGGAACTCGTTCTCCGGCGTAAGCGTATAGGTCATCGTGATGGTCAGGTTGCCCGGGAAGCCGTCCTGCCCGTCGGGCAGCGTGCAGCGCAGCACGATCGACGCCGGCTTAACGTCAACCACATCCCATACGACCATGTCGACACCCTTGTCGCCGCCGTGGAGCATCTGTCCGTTGCTGTTCTGCGGACCGGCATACTCCTTGCCGTTGAGCGTGAAGCGGCCCTCGTCGATACGGTTGGCCACACGCCCCACCGTAGCTCCCAGGAAACGCTCTCCCGTATTGTGTACATAACGGTCGATATTGTCATATCCCAACACGATGTCGGCCATATTGCCGTCGCGGTCGGGAGTCCACAACGACACCACGCGACCGCCGAAATTGGTCACCTGCATCGTGATCGTACCGTTGGTGAGAGTATAGAGCGATACCGGCTTGCCGTCGATCTCACACTTGAAGTTCTCCTCCTTCATCAGCTCCAGTCCGTCGCTCGCGGGCTTGTTTCCGCCGCAGCCGGCCATAACGGCCAGCGCGGCCATTGCCAATAAAATGCGTCTCATGATTCGAATTTTGTTTTTCCGTTGTTCCTTACAGACATTCACACGTTATTTCTTTTCGGCGGCAGGTTCCTGCTCCGGCAGCGCCATCTGGAATATCGCCTTCACGCGATCCATGTCATACTTCGTGCTGCGGTCGTAATAGTAGATGCCGTTCTGCTCCTGCTCCACGTCCGTGAGCTGCGTATAACAGTAACCCCATATGTGGTCACTCAGTTCGATGAGCATGCGCACCTGCGACTCCAGGCGCTTGTAGAAGTCCTCCTTGGTCTGTGCCGCGTCGCCGTAACCCCACGCGCCGTCCTTGGCGGGGTTGGCCTCCATGCACTTGATGCCGCCGAACTCGTCGAGGATATAAGGTATGTCACCCTCGTACGTGGGGAACGTATAGGGGCTGTTGAGCTCGGGACGGTTGTATCCCACGTTTCCGCGCGGGCGCGCCTGCACCTCGGGCTGGCGCACGAACATCTTGCCGTCCTTCTCGTTATAGAGGATGTCGCGCAGGCGCTCGGCATCCTGCTCGTAGTGGTGCTCCGTCCAGATGTCGGTCTTGATATGTATTCCGCCGCTCACGGTGTTGACCGGACGCGAGGGATCCAGCTGCTTGGTCATCTCGTAGATATCCGACACGAAGCGCGGATACTGCGTCTCGTCGGGCCAGAACTCCTCGTTGAAGGGGGTCCACGTCACCAGCGACGGATGGTTCATGTCGCGTACGACCAGATTGCGCCACTCCGACATGAAGTTGCGAGCCGCAACGGGAGAGTTGGCGTCCAGGCCCCAGCTCGGAGCCTCGCCCCAGGTCAGGTAGCCCAGCTTGTCGGCCCAATAGTAGAAACGCTCCTCGAAGACCTTCTGGTGCAGGCGCGCGCCGTTGAACCCGGCCGCCATCGAGAGCTCGATGTCGTGCTTGAGAGCCTCGTCCGACGGAGCGGTCCAGATACCGTCGGGATAGAATCCCTGATCGAGAACCAGACGCTGGTAATAGGGCTCGTTGTTGAGATATATGCGGTTGCCCTCGGTGTGGATCTTGCGCATGCCGAAGTACGAGGTCACCTTGTCCACGGTATTGCCCTCGGCGTCCTTCAGCTCGAACTCCACGTCATAGAGGAAGGGCGACTCGGGGCTCCACAGCTTTGCCTTCTTTACGGGCAGCGTCACCACCGACCCCGACGATACGGGCGCCGTCTGCGAGGCGATGCTCTTGCCGCTGTCGAGGATATTCACCGTAAGCGTATTGCCGCTGCGGTTGCGGCGCAGCGTAACCTCGAACGACACCGTGCTGCGGTCGATGTCAGTCGTATACTTCACGCGCGAGAGTCCGCACGGAGCCACAGCCTCCATCCACACCGTCTGCCAGATACCCGTCGTGCGGGTGTACATGCACTCGAAGGGGCCGTGGCGCAACGACTGCTTTCCTGCCGACTGCTCGCGGCTGCGCAGGTCGCTCTTCGCACTCACGACCAGCGAATGCATGCCGCCGGCCTTGACAAAATCCGTAATGTCTACCGAGAACGAGTCCGAACCGCCGAAGTGGCGAGCCACGAACTTGCCGTCGATATACACCTCCGACTCGTAATACACGGCGCCGAAGTTGAGAAGGATATCCTTGCCGGCCCACGCCTCGGGAACCGTAATCTCACGCTGATACCATATGCAGGGGATGAACTCCTTGTGCTCGACACCCGACAGTTTGCTCTCGGGAGCGAACGGCACGATGATCTTGTCGCCGAAGCCGCGGCTCGACATGAGACCGCGCTCCCATCCCGTCATGACGGGATCCATCGAGTAACTCCATTCGCCATTCAGGTTCACCCAATCCGCACGCACAAACTGCGGACGCGGGTACTCGGCGCGAGGCACCGCGGCCGCCGCGCTGAAGCAAACCGCCACCGCGGCCAGCATACACACTATTTTCGCTGCTTTTCCAATCATTTTTATACTGTTTGTTTGGTTAATAAGTTTTCCTTTCTTTTGCCTCCCCACCTCTGTCTTGCCGCCACTGTCTGCCGCCTCTGCCTGCCACTTCTGCCTGCCGCCTCTGCCTGCCCGCTATTGGCTTTCAGTCTTGCGCCTTTTGCCTTGCGCCGAAGCGTTTCAGACGCCGCACACACGCACCGTCCGCACCGCCCCCATCATGCGCCGCGGATGCTCCATGACATCACGGCATCGGCACGCGTTCCGCCCCCCCCTGCGACAGCCCCTTTCGTCGGCCGGCCGTATCGCATACGGCACGCATGTGGCATCGCTTACGGCTACTGTTCGTAGCCCTCGGCCTTCATTCCGAAGATCGACTTCACACGCTCCATGTCGAACTTCTCGCGGCGGTCATAGTAGTATATGCCGTTCTGCTCCTGCTCCACATCCGTCAGCTGCGTATAGCAGAAACCGCATATCCTGTCACTATGGTCTACGATGGCCTTCACCAGCGACTCCAGCCGCTTGTAGAAATCCTCGCGTGTGGGTGCCGCATTGCCATAGCCCCACGAGTTGCCCTCCGCAGGCTGCGTCTCGGCACACTTGATGCCGCCGAACTCATCGAGCAGGTATGGCAGCGAACCGTCGTAGTACAACTTGCGAATGGCGCGGTCGAAGCCTCCGTTCGGGCCCTGCGGCTGGTAGAACTTCTCCCCGTCGAAGAGCATCGCGTGCAAACGCTCGCCGTCCTGCTCGTAGTTGTGCGCCGTACAGAAGTCAGAGACCACATATATGCCGCCGCTGACGGTATTTACCGGACGCGTGGGATCGAGTCGCCGCGTCTCGTTATATACGTCTGTAAGGAAGCGTCCAGCTTCGTTCGACGGCACACCAAACTCCTCGTTGAAGGGCGTCCACACGATCAACGCCGGATGGTTGCGGTCGCGGACCACGATATTGCCCCACTCCGACATGAAGTTGCGGGCCGCGGCAACCGAGTTGCTGTCCTTGTCCCACGAGGCCATCTCGCCCCAGACGATATATCCCAACTTGTCGGCCCAATAGTAGAAACGCTCCTCGAATACCTTCTGGTGCAGGCGCGCGCCGTTGAAGCCGGCCGCCATCGAGAGCTCGATGTCGCGCTTGAGCGCCTCATCAGAAGGCGCCGTCCAGATACCGTCGGGATAGAAGCCCTGATCGAGCACCAGACGCTGATAATAGGGTTTGTTGTTCAGGTAGATCTTGTTGCCGTCGATGTGCACCTTGCGCATGCCTACGTAGGCATCGACCGTATCGAGCGTCTCGCCCTCGGCGTTCTTCACCTCATAGACCACATCGTAGAGGAAGGGCGATTCGGGGCTCCACAGTTTGGGGTTTTTCAACGCCACCACTACCGGCATGCCCTGCACGGCAGGGGCCTCGGCACGCGCCACCGCCTTGCCGCCGTCCTTCACCACGACAGACAACGTATTGCCGCCGGCGACGTTGTAATATGTCGGTATGACGACTATATGCTTTTGGTCAATATCGGTAATCACCTGCACGCGCTCCAGTGCCATGGCGTCCACAGCCTCCATCCATACCGTCTGCCAGATGCCCGTGGTACGGGTATAGCTGCAACCCACCGAATAATAGTTCGTCGACTGCTTGCCGCCGGGCTGCGTGCCGCCGCGAAGGTCGCTCTCGGCATGCACCACGACGCTGTGAATCCCGCCGTCACCCACAAAGTCGGTCACATCGAACGAGAACGAGTCCGAGCCGCCGTAATGACGGCCCACGAACTTGCCGTCGATATATACCTCCGACTCGTAATACACGGCGCCGAAATTGAGTTTCACGCACTTGCCCTTCCACTCCGCAGGTATTTGGATCTCGCGCTGATACCATACGCTGTTGATGAAATCGGTATAGCCCACACCCGAAAGTTTGCTTTCGGGAGCAAACGGCACGGTAATACGGCCGTCGAAGCCCTTACTGTTATAAAAATCGCGGTCACGGCCCGAATCCGACAGGTCGAGCGCAAAACTCCACTCGCCGTTAAGGTTGACCCAGTCGGCTCGTTCGAACTGCGGGCGGGGATACTCCGCACGCGGCTGTGCAACTATCGAAGTCGAAAACAACAGCGCCGCAACGGCATATAAGAATCTCGATTTCATCAATGCGATAAAGCTTAAGGTTAATATTTTTACAAATGTAATTTTTTTTCGTCACTTGACAAAATCAAAAACCACATTCGGCAAAAAAACGGCGGGCGTCCCGCTCTCTCCGGGACGCCCGCGCCGCGAAATACATGCACCGCACGCACGTCTACAGGGACATGCCCGCAGGCGCACATGCTCCGTCAGATGAAAATATATTTCAGAATGAACAGCACGGCCAGCACGTACATCGTAACCGTCAGCCGTTTGAAGTTGCCGCACAGTACGTTGATCACCACATAGCTTATCATGCCCAGCAGGATGCCGTCCGAGATCGAGTACGCCAGCGGCATCATGATGATGCAGATGAAGGCAGGGATCGACTCGGCATAGTCGTCCAGAGGAATGTTGCGGATGGGGCTCAACATGAAGAGACCCACGATTATCAGTACGGGGGCCGTCGCCGCAGACGGTATTGCCAGGAAGAGCGGCGAGAAGAAGAGCGCCACGAAGAAACAGCATGCCACAACGAACGACGTAAGGCCCGAGCGACCGCCCTGCGCAACACCCGCAGCACTCTCGACATAGGTAGTGGTGGTCGAGGTGCCGAAGCAGGCTCCGGCCACCGTAGCCAGCGCGTCGGCCATGAACGCCTGCTTGACGCGCGGGATGCGGCCGTTGGCATCAAGCATGTCGGCCTTGGTGCAGACTCCCACCAGCGTTCCGATCGTATCGAACATGTCGATGAACAGGAACGTGAATATCACAACCACCATGTCGAGCGAGAAGATCTGGCTCCACTCGAACCGGCAGAATATAGGCGCTATCGAATGCGGGGCCGATACCAGACCGCCGTAATTCGTAATACCCAGCGGGATACCTATCAGCGTGGTTATGAGGATACCTATGAGCAGCGCCCCGCGCACGTTCTTCACCACCAGCACCGACGTTATCACCAGGCCGATCACCGCAAGCAGCGGACCGCCCGAAGTGATCTCGCCGAGCGACACGAGCGTCGAGTCGTTGTTGGCGATGATACCGGCATTCTGCAGGCCGATGAAGGCGATGAAGAGACCTATGCCGGCGCCTATGGCATTCTTCAACGAGGCGGGGATGGCATTGACTATCGCTTCGCGCAGGTTTGTCAGCGTCAGTATGACAAAGATGATACCTTCGATGAACACCGCCGTCAGGGCGAACTGCCACGAATAGCCCATGCCCATGCATACCGAGAATACGAAGAAGGCATTCAGACCCATACCGGGAGCCAGACCGAACGGGAGCTTCGCCCAGATCGACATGACCAGCGTACCGGTGATGGCGGCCAGAGCCGTCGCCGTGAAGACCGCCCCTGCGGGCATGCCGTCCAGCTGGCTGAACATGCCCGGGTTTACGGCCAGGATATACGACATCGTTAGGAATGTGGTGACTCCTGCCAGAATCTCCGTACGCAGAGTGGTCACCGACGGATCAAATCCGAAGAGTTTTTTCAGCATATCTCGTGTTTTTACCGTTTACACAATTTTGAAGCCATATCAGAATGTCCACTTTGCCGCGAGAGTGGGTATGGCATAAAAACCCTTCGAGACGAAGTTGTTCGACAGCTCGACCTCGCCGCCGACACTCAGATGCACGTTGTCCCAGCCGCGGATCTTGTGGAGGTTCACCCAAAACTGTGGCTCCGAAAGCAGAATGTGACTGGTATTCTGCCAGGCTCGCCACTCGCGCCAGAAATCGATGAAGCCCGAGAAGGTACACCATCCCTTTGCGAAGTCGATGCCCCACACGCCCGTGATCTGGAAATTGTTCACCTGCTTCTTGCCGACCGTATCGACCGTCTTGGGAATGTACTTGTACATGACGCTCAAGGACCACGTCTTCGAGAAATCCTTCGAGTGGCCCGAATAGGTCGGACCGACAAGCCATGCGTTGTTGAACGAGCCTGCCGCGTCGCTCAGACCGCCGTCATACTCCACATGAGCCGAGAGCCAGTTCACCTTCGACTCCTGCCAGAAGCATATCTCGCGCGAAATCTCCCAGTAGGCGCCCTTCATACCGGCGTTGTAGTCCAGGTCGATGAAGAAGTAGGTGCTTCCCCACGTATCGGCACGAAACATCTCCACCGTAGTGGTTATCGGGGCTCGACCGTCCGAGTCGTCACTCTTCTTCAAATCGTTGTAAAGGTTGTGACCGAAGTCGTAATGGAACTGTACGTTCTGTGCCGCAGCGCCCAGGGTGAGCAGTGCCGCACATGCGAAGAGCAGAAGTTTCTTCATAAGCGTTTTATTTTTGATTAAAATATTTGGGTCTCATAAGGCTGTATGCCGTCGGGAACCGGCACGTCCCTTTCCGCCGACAAATATAGGGCCGCGGCGTGGTCATACGCGGCAAAAAGCGTTGTTAATTATAAACAATTTATCAATAATCGCATATCGCATACATTCCGTCCGCCCACCCCGCGACGACATTCCGGGACCGGACTCGCAGCATTTCGCGACGAAATTCAATGCGACATGCCGCAACGTCCGTCTGCAGGCCGGAACGCCATGCCACAGGCGAAAACGCCCGGCAGCACACCGGAACACAATGCGGCAGGCCGCAGAGCCATGCACGCGCTGCGGACGGGAACGCCCTAATACGGGCGGAAACGCCCGTCGCAGCTCTCCGTCACCGCCACACACTCCATCTCCACCAGCCACTCCGGACGGCACACCGGCGCCAGCGTAATCACCGCGGGGATATCCGGCCAGCGCGCGGCAAACATGTCGCGCACGGTCACGTAGTCGGCCGTATCGCGCAGGTAGACGATAATCGACATAACGTCCCGCATCGACGCGCCGCCCTCCTGCAGCAACGCCCCGACATTCTCCCACATGCGTTCCGTCTGGCGTCTTACGTCCCCGGCATGCACCACACGCCCGCGATTGTCGATGCTCGCCGTACCCGATATGAGGCAATGGCGGCGGTCACCGTAATCCACGCGCACGCCACGCTCGAACGTGACGCCGTACTCATACGTCGGATTGAGATAATCCTTGGCATAGAGATATTGCTGCTGCCCCGTCTCGAGCCCCTCGACCGCATAGGCGTCCATACGCACGAAACTGCCACAGTTGTCGGGCTTGCCCTCGATGCCCGTGCTGGCTATGTAATGGGTCTTCTCCGTGAGGCCGCAGCGGATGAAGTTCTCGCGGCGCGCATCCACCACCCCCTTGTAGTTCACGTCCACGTCACGCACGAAGAACCACGTGCGCACGCAGTTGTCGGCCAGCGTCATGCCGTGTCTCTCCAGCGACGCCTCATAGGTCTCCAGCAGGGATGCCGTCTGCGCCGCGCTGTCCGGTCCCGCAGCCTCCCGCATAAGCGCATAGCGGTGCGTATAGCCGTTATGGGCGAACGCCCCCTCGTCCGTACGCTCCGCGCCCTCGCAGAATATGGCCCACAGGGCCACCTTGCTGCCATCCAGGGGCGGCTGCTGTATCATCGAGAGCGGCACTCCCGCGAAAATTTCGGCCGCCGGCCGCTGCTGCGCCGCGGCATCGCTCAGGAACAGGCGGCACATCACGCACTCCGCGCCGCAGAGCCCCGCCCGCAATTCGTCGAAAGCCTGCCGCAACGACGCCGCCTGCGCGGCAAATGGCTCTCCCGCCCCGTCGGCGTGAAGCATGGCGTGGCACTCCCCTACGCCGCCGTCGACCGAAAAGGCGGCTCGCTGCACTGTGACACGGCACGCACCGCTGCCGTACACAATCGTATCATAACGGATCATATTTACGAAATCAGACTCTTTTTACAGGTTATATCTACATGTTACCGATGGTACCGCAACCCGTCGCCGCTACTCCTCCGTCACGCGGTTCACCTCGAAGTTGACAGACGTGTCGCCCTTGGCATTGCGTCCGAAGACATAATCCTTGCCCGGCAGCAGCGCGTTCAGCACGATACCCACTATGGCCGCCACGGCAAGACCCGAAAGCGACGTGAAGCCCAACGACACGGCATCGTTGGCACCGTACTTGATACCTATCGCCAGCACGAGGATCATGGCCGCGATGATGACGTTGCGCGAGGCCGTAAAGTCGACCTTGTTGTCCACCACGTTGCGCACGCCCACGGCCGAGATCATGCCGTAGAGCACCAGCGACACGCCGCCGATGGTCGCCGTAGGCATCGAGCTGACGAGCGCCGCGAACTTGGGCGAGAGCGAGAAGAGTATCGCAAAGACGGCGGCAAGACGTATCACGCGCGGGTCGAACACCTTTGTCAGGTTCAGCACGCCCGTATTCTCGCCATATGTCGTATTTGCCGGAGCGCCGAAGAGCGACGCCAGCGATGTGGCCAGTCCGTCGCCGACGAGAGTGCGGTGCAGGCCCGGGTCGGCCAGGAAATTGCGCCCCACGGTAGAGGAGATGGCGCACATGTCGCCTATATGCTCCACCATCGTGGCCAGGGCGATGGGCATGATCGTTATTACGGACGAGACGAGCAGCCCCCAGTCGGGATCGGCAAAGACGGCGAAGGCAGTATCCTTCATATGGAACGGCACGCCGAGCCACGCGGCCTCGCGCACGGCCGTGAAATCGACCTGTCCGAAGAGTGCCGCAACAGCGTACGAGCCGACAACGCCCAGCAGTATGGGGACGATGCGCACCATGCCGCGGCCCCATATGTTGGCCACGATGATGATGGCGATGGCCAGCAGGGCGATCCACCAGTTGGCCATGCAGTTGGCGATGGCCGAACCCGAAAGGATAAGTCCTATGGATATGATTATCGGGCCCGTGACGATGGGCGGGAAGTAGCGCATCACGCGCCGCGCGCCGAATATTCCGAAGAGCCCCGCCAGCACGAAGTAGAGCAGTCCGGCGAAGAAGACCCCGACACAGGCATAGGGCAGAGCCTCCGCCGTCGAGAGTCCCTGCGCGGCGCCCATCTCGGTTACGGTGGCGTAACCGCCTATGAAGGCGAACGACGAACCGAGGAATGCAGGCACCTTGAAACGCGTGATCACGTGGAAAATCAGAGTTCCCACGCCGGCGAACAGGAGTGTCGCCGAGACCGAGAGTCCCGTAATGGCGGGGACGAGTACCGTGGCGCCGAACATGGCGAACATGTGTTGCAGGCCGAGGGCCAGCATTTTGGGCTTTCCCAATAAACGGGCGTCATACACCGCACCGTCCTGAAGAGGAGTATTCGACATTTTATTTAAGAGATAATGGGTTAATTCATATTTTCACGCTATCCGTCCGTTTCGTGCGCCTACCACTGGCTTATGCCCAGCGCCTCGGTCTCGTCGACAAGCCGGTCGAAGGCTTCGGTCAGGGCCGGATCGAGCTGCGCCCTCGCGCGCCACTCGTCCGAACCGTATACACCCGCCTGCGTATAGTCGAAGGGCTCGAAACCGATCCTGCGCGCCACACGTCTGTTCTTCAGCCTAAAGTCGAAGTGTTCGGCATCCACGAAACCCGGGTCGGCAACGATCGAGTGCACATCCTTGCCCGCGGCACGCCAGTCGGCCAGCGACACCCCCTGGAACGAGAGTTCCGTCGAACGGGTATCCCAATAGCAGTTGTTGTCGGAAGCCATGTTCGCGCCCTTCCAGTTAACCCCCGCCAGATCGCCGCTGTCGAAGTATACGATATTGTTCCTGAAGGTGAACGAGAGATGCTCCTCCTGACGCGTAGCCTCCAGCTGCGCACGTATCTGACAGGCGAAGATGTTGTTGCAGATGAGGTTGCCTTCGCCGTAGTGCTGGTGGAAGCCCGCACTCTTGCACGAATATACCAGATTGTCGCGCAGAGTGATGCCCGTAGACCCCTCGTCGGTATAGAGCCCCCAGCCGCCGTAATAGCGCGAATAGATGTGGTGGACGACATTGTGGTTGACGGTAGTGCCTTCCGAGCGGCCCAGAGTATAGACACCGCCCATGTCCGACAGCTCGCCCCAGCCCAGATGGTGGATATGGTTGTAGTCTATATGGTTGCGCTTGGCGGGGCTGTCGGCATAACCCCACACCCAACCCACCGAGACTCCGCTGTAGCGGAAATCGGCGATATCGTTGTGCGTGACGTTATTGTCCGATGCGTGGAAAATCACCACGCCCACGGCGCACGGGAAGACGTAACCGCCATGCTGTATGATCGAGTTGTCGACCGTGATGTTGTTCGTCACCATCTCCGGCGCAGGCATATCCTGCTCCCCTATCTTGACGCCGTTGGCCCCCAGATCGTGCAGGTGGCACTGCCGTACGGCCGAATGGCGGCACGCACGACGGAACCATATGCCCCCCAACCCCGTATGCGCCACCTCACAGCGTTCGAAGACAACCCCCTCGGCGAAGTCGGCCATGACGGACGCCTCGATCGGCGCCGCAGCCTGTGCCGCCGGATTGCCCTCGGCCGGAGTCCAATACCCCGCCTCGCGGAACGACAGATCCCGGAATATCACATTGCCGGCACGCCGTCCGGAGGCCTCGTCGCCCCCGATCTCCAGGAACCTGTCGATGACGGGCACCGACACCTCCAGCGTCGCCGGATCCTCGCCCTCCATCGGGATATAGTAAAGCCACCCGCCGTCGCGGTCCAGATACCACTCGCCCGCGGCATCCAGCGCCGCCGAACAGTTCTCGACAACGAACTTGCTCTTCGTGTCTATGGGATTCCACTGCTTCATGCCCTCATCGGCGAAATAGGCCTCGCCCTGCGCCGCGTCGAGATACTGCAACCGCAAGCGCGTCACGTCCCACTTATGGTAAAAGTTGAATATGGCATCGTTCCACTCGCCGCGGGGCATACGTCCCAGCCGTGCCGCCGTCTCCCTGTCGAGCGTCACCTTCAATACGGCCCAGTTCTTGCCCGTACGGTTCGTCGCCGACGAGTCGATCACGAATTCCTCGACGCGCTCCATCTCCAGGAAACCGCCCCTGTCGGGCAGCTGCGCACGGAAACGACGCTCACCGCCTACATACATCTGCTCGAAGCCGGCCCTGCGGCACTCGAACGGCACACGGGCACGCCATACATTGCCATCGTAATGCTCGAACCCGCCGAAAGCGACGCTGCCGAACATCACCGACGCATCCATCCCCTCACCCCGGACAACCACGGGAGCCCCCGCGCGGCCGGAGTTCTCGGGCGTAATCCGTATCGGCTCGGTCAGGCGGTATTCACCGGCGCAAACATTGATGAAAAGCGTATCGCTCACGCGCAGCGTCGCGCCGTAGTCCAATGCACGCTGCAACGAGGCAAAGGGCTTCGCCGCACTTCCGTCACCGCGTCCGTCATCCCCCGCGGGCGACACGTGAACGACCTCCGCTGCCGCCGCGACGAATGAACACAGCACAAGCGCGGCCGATAAAACGAGTCTGATACGAGATTTCATAGCCATACATATTTGATTCATATCGGACAGGCACACATGCACCCACGCCGATCCTCCGGTCGGACCGGAAGACCTGCCGGCACATGCCGCCACGCCTCAACGAAAAAACGATTTCAAAAACGCGCTCCCACAAGGCCTGCACCCCGGCACCGATACGCCGAAGACAACGCCGTCGCTCTACATCCCTACAAATATAACGTTTATAGTCCGATCGGGCAAACCTTTCGGACGGAAAAACGAAAAAGGCGGATATTCCAACATATCCGCCCCACTCTCAACTATTACAATTATCTCTATCGGCTCTAAAGATTCTTCGCCCTTATGGCTCGCAGCATGTCATCGGTCATAGACGAGAGATCCCACTGCGGTTTCCAGCCCCACTCCTCACGCGCACACGTGTCGTCGAGCTTGTTGGGCCAGCTCTCGGCAATGGCCTCCTTTACGGGATCGATCTCGTAAACCATCTCGAAATCGGGCAGGCGCTTGCGGATCTCGGCATATATGATCTCGGGCGTGAAGCTCATCGACGCAATGTTGAAACTGTTACGGTGCTTGAGCTTCGACGGATCGGCCTCCATAAGCTCCACCGTCGCGCGCAGGGCATCCGGCATGTACATCATGTCCATATACACATTCTCCGATACGGGGCATACGAACCGCTCGCCCTTGACGGCGGCATAGTATATCTCCACGGCATAGTCCGTCGTGCCGCCGCCGGGCAGCGTCACGTTAGATATGATGCCAGGGAAGCGCACCGAACGGGTATCCACGCCGAAACGAGTATGATAGTAGTTCGACAGCAGCTCGCCCGTAACCTTGCATACGCCGTACATCGTATTGGGCTGCATGATGGTATCCTGCGGGGTGTTGTCGCGCGGGAAATCGCCTCCGAAGGCACCGATAGAACTCGGCGTAAAGAGTGCACAGCCGTACTGACGCGCTATCTCCAGCGAGTTGGTCAGCGCCCCGATGTTGATCTTCCATGCCAGCGTGGGCTTCGCCTCGCCCTTTGCCGAAAGCAGCGCCGCAAGATTGAATATCGAATCGACACCGTACTTGCGCACGATCTCCGCGTAACGCTCCGCATCCAGAGCATCGAGAAGTTCAAACGGGCCGTCGGCAGCAAGAGCCTCCGAGGGGTGGAGATCAACCGCCACGACATTGCCATTACCGTATATACTGCGGAGATAGACTACCAGCTCCGAACCTATCTGCCCTCCCGCGCCTACGACAAGAATCTTTTTCATTGTGCAAAATTTACGAATCGCGTACAAAAATAGTATTTTTTATTCAAATTTGTTATCATAAAGTCATTTTTCGCATTTTTTTGTCACATTTTATTCGGAACCGCGTTCCCGGACACACTTCTCGCCAGGCATTTCGGAACCGCAATTCACGCCTCCGTGCATCACATCGCGGGAACAGCAGTCGCGGGAACAGCATAAATCCACTTGCTAGTCCATATACATATATATATTCCGAGGGATGCCCGACGTCCGGGCCCGAAGCGGCCGGCCACGGCCGCGGCCAGGCGACGTAACAGCATAAACCGACCTTATCGCGCCCCGCACGCCGCGGCGGATGGGGGATCACACCGTAAAAGAAGGCGGCATATGCGCTGGATATCGATATGAATCAACATATTACGAGTCGGCAGCAACTATATCCCCCAAAAAATCGGGGAGAAAATCATAAAAAAAATCACAAAAGTTTTGGAGAATAAAATTTTTGCCATATCTTTGCACACGCAATCCGATAGAAACAACGACTCGAGATTGCAAGGTTCACAAACAACCGACAAAAGAAACGGACGGGAGCGATACCAGGACGGTTCGCAAGGTTCGAAGGAATCGGGAAGTTTGCAACATAATGCGGAAATAGCTCAGTTGGTAGAGCGCAACCTTGCCAAGGTTGAGGTCGCGGGTCCGAGTCCCGTTTTCCGCTCCAGAAGGAGAATCAATCATGGTTCTCCTTTTTTGTTTATCAGGTCAATACAAATCCTATTACCGCCCAAGAAACGATACAGGAACCCGTTGCAAACGACCGGCAACGGTGAAAGCCACGAACGCCACGAAAACCACTAAAGCCACGGCGCCAACGGTAACAGCCGGTCCAGACAGCGATCATTGCCGTTGCGCGGACTTACAATACAGGTATTATTCCCCACCTCCGATACGGAAGGAATCGGCTCGGCAATATCCTAAATTGGATTCCACCGGGAAGCCCGCAGGGGCGAAGACAAGCCGTGTGTGCCTGAAGATCGGGTCGCATGTCTGTTGTACGGTGTCATGGCCAGATCATCATCCGTCAGCATGGCGCTTACCTCATCGTCGGCGCTTGTCTCATCGGGGCCGCAATGCCCCGGCAGCATGATTTTCACTCCTTCGGACGCCATCCTAATCATCGAGCCACTCCACACGGAAGCGGTAACGCATGTCGCCGCCCCACCACATCGAGAAATTCGTCCCCCAAAGATTGTTGTAAAGACAGAAGTGGATACCCTCTCCAAGGTCGGGCTGGAGGGTTGAATAGTTCAGCGCGTTACGTTCACCCACCACCACAAGCAGAGCGTCGGGCGAGGTTATGCGCAGCGTGCCGTTGCGCGTGACCACATCCACATAGCGGTCTATCCCGTGCATCTGACGGTTGCCGCCCGGCACCACATCGAGCAGGTCCACACGCCCTCCCGTCTTCTCGGCCACCACCGATACCATATCCTCCGGACGGAACGATACCCAATAGGCTTCGGGCATACGGTTCGCCGGCTTCCCCACCATATCCACCGTCCACTCGGCGCTGCGCCCGTCCCGCGCTATAACCCATTCGCAGCGCACCGCCTCCGGCAGCACACGACTATCCACACGTTCATCCTCGGGAAATACCATCTCCGTGCGTATGCGGCGTCCATGCCTGCCGCGTTCCACCGCGCATGCCGCCACGCGCGCCTCGACCACGGCGCTGCGCGCAGGGCTGTCGTCAAGGCCCGGTTTGCCGTTATCCTCTATAGCCCACTGCACGCGACTGGTAAGGTACGCATCCTGAAAACGGGCATAATCGTCGCTTGAGAAACTCTGGTAGGCGATACCGCCCAAAGGACACCTCGCAGCCCCTGTTCCCAGGTCATAGCGGCCCCCGGCATCCAGCCTGCGATCCCTGTCTTCTCCGACGACACGTCGCCGCTCCACCCGGCCGATCCGCCGCAGAGCCTCGGCGGCTTCGTCACGCAGCGTATCGGGCAACAATGCCACCGCCTTGTCCAGGTTTTCGTCTATCTCGCGCCACGACTGTTCCATAAAACGAAACTCCGGCTGTGTGCGCGCCGCCGTAAAGGAGTCGAAATCGTATTTGTCCCAATTGCGCAGATGTGTCTTCACGTCGGCTCCCCACGTATGTTCGGCGATCATACCAAGCCGCACGGCGAAGTCGATCGCCGCATCGCTGTCGGGGTCCAGACGTCCACCGCTGATCCATGCGTCGTAGAGCCGCCCCAGTTCACGGAAACGGGCCATGCGCAGCGGGGCGCTGCCGTAACCGTATATCCACGTATCCCCTATTTCGGAGGTGACGACGGGAAGGCTCTCCCGCATCGGTTCCATCGCCTCGGCAACGTCGTTGAGCGATGCCGCGACGATGTGCGCCCCGGGATAACGCTCGCGAAGCGATGCGAATATACGGTGCACCTCCTCGACCGAGTGCGGACCGTGGTTGTCACCCGTAAGGTTTATCGAAACGGCCGTACGGCCGTCGGGCAGGACCATCGTATCGCCGTATGAGCCCTGGTACATCAGCATTATCTCTTTCCCCGACAGGTCGCGCCACAGGCATACCGGCGGCACATCGGGCACGCTCACGGCGGGATTGGTCCCCACATGCAGGAATTCGATTCCGGCGTCGCTCAACAGCGGCACGATACTGCGCGTATGTCCCGGCACATCGGTCATCTTCGCCGCCACGGTGTGTTTGCCGAAGCGTGCGTCGAGACGTCTCGAGAGCCGCAGGATCCCTTCGAACAGGGCGCGGTTCATGGACTCCGACTCCACCGTGTAAGGCACGCCGTTCCACACGATATCGCCGCGGCGAACAGCCTCCTCAAGTTCGGCAACAGCCTCCGTCGATGCCTGCCGCAGGTAGGCATCGACGAGCCATGCACCCGTCGTCCACACATACCTGTCCCCGCCCCCTTCCTCGCGAAGCCGTCTTGCGACCTCGATGGCCTTGGGTATATACAGGTCGATGTAACGTTGTTCGACCTTCGAGCTGAGATCGGTGAACCCTATGTCGAGATGGGTCTTGAAGATCACGAACACCTTCTCGATATGCGCCTCGGCGCCATTGCGCGGGGCAACTCCGACGCGCATGCCCGAAGAGAGCAATACGAGAAGCGAAAGCACTATCGGCACTCTTTTCATCATGGTTCTTTGTGTATTGATCGGGTTGGCGAACTTTTCCCACACATTCCGGGGAGGGGCGACGCGGGTCTGCCTCGTCCGCCCCATATGTACAAACATATCAATTATTTTTTGATTCTGCAATTACACGCATCGCTTTTACGCATAGCGCCATCCATTCCTTCCGTGCCACCGCACGACCCGCCGCCACGCATCTTCCGGCGACGGAGAGATGATACGGGCGAAGACAAGAAAAACACATCGTATATTTAGCGTAAAAAACATCCATTTCGACAGGCCCGCAGGAGCCGCAGAGAGATACCGTGCTGCACGTCGCAACATACGCCACACCATAAGCCAGGGCTGATTATGTCCCGCACGAAAAGGCCTCACAGTCATCACGGGCACGCACGGCGCGGTTTGATAGCGTCCGCATGACGCTAAAAAAGCGCATGTCCATATCGTATGGTCCTCCCCGGCGCAAGGTTTTTCGGGCCCGGTTTGTTATATTTGTATGGCCATACGATACTGTCGTTTACCACACCGATACATTCTGCCATCGACCCGAGTGCCGGCAGCCGCATCGGCGACGGCAGCAGAATCCGTGCGAACCAACACATAACAACTACTCATATGAAACGAACAATCCTAATTCTGTGCGCTGCGGCGCTGTTTGCGGCGTGCAGCTCCGAGCAGCCGCAACCGCAGCGTCCCATGGACCAGCAGGTGGACGAACTGCTTGAGGCCATGACCGTAGATGAGAAAATCGGGCAGATGATGAACTCGACGCCCGCCATCGAACGCCTCGACATCAAGCCTTATGACTGGTGGAACGAGGGTCTTCACGGCGTAGGCCGCAGCGGCCGTGCCACCGTATTCCCGCAGCCCATAGGTCTGGGCGCCACCTTCGACACCGAACTGCTCAACCAGATAGGCGACGCCATCTCGGACGAGGCCCGCGCCAAGTATCAGGTCGCGCGGCGTATCGGGAACTACCGCCGCTACTCGGGTCTCTCGTTCTGGTCGCCCAACGTCAACATCTTCCGCGACCCGCGCTGGGGCCGCGGCATGGAGACCTACGGCGAAGACCCCTACCTGACGGGAATGCTGGGAACGGCCTTCGTCAAGGGACTCCAGGGCGACGATCCGCACTACCTGAAGGCCGCAGCCTGCGCCAAGCACTACGCCGTACACTCGGGCCCCGAGGCGACACGCCACTCGGCCAACGTGGAACCGCCCCTGCGGGACCTCTACGAGACCTACCTGCCGGCATTCGAGATGCTGGTCAAGGATGCCAAAGTGGAGACGGTGATGACGGCCTATAACGCCGTATACGGCGACTGCTGCTCGGCAAGCACCTTCCTCATGCAGGACATCCTGCGCAACAGGTGGCAGTTCAAGGGACACATCGTCTCGGACTGCGGCGCCGTAACCGACATCTACACGGGACACAAATGCACCCGCTGCGAGATGGACGCCGCCGTAAAGGCCCTCAAGGCGGGACTGAACCTCGAATGCGGGTCGTCGATGCGCACGCTCAAGGATGCGTATGCGCAGCAGCTCATAACGGAAGAGGACCTGGACAATGCCCTGCGCCCGACGATCATGACACGGCTCAAGCTCGGCATCCTGCATGACGACCCGCAGTGCCCGTACAACAACATGCCGGAGGATGCACTCGGATCGCCCGAACACCGCGCACTGGCCAAGCGTGCCGCCGTGGAGAGCATGGTTCTCCTGAAGAATAACGACATCCTGCCCCTCGACAAGGAGATACATTCGATCGATTTGTCGGGCAGCGGCGCCACCGACGTATTCTACCAAATGGGCAACTACTACGGCCTGAGCGACGACTACAGTACCTATCTTCAGGGCATAGTATCGAAGGTCAGCGCCGGCACCACGGTATCGTACCACACGGGGTTCATGCAGCTCGACGGCCTTGACGCCAACATGAACCTCGGCGACGCCATCGGCGCCGATGTCGCCATCGTATTCATGGGCAACAACGGCAACGTAGAGGGCGAGGAGGGCGAGTCGATCGCCAACCGCACCAGCGGCGACCGTCTGAACCTGCGTCTGCCCGAGTCGCAGATGAACTACCTGCGCACGCTCAAAAGGTTCAAGGGCAAGGGCATAGTCGTAGTGCTTACCGGCGGCAGCCCGATCGACCTGCGCGAGATATACGAGATGGCCGATGCCGTCGTGATGGCATGGTATTCGGGACAGGCCGGCGGCGAAGCGCTGGGCGACCTGCTTTTCGGCGATGCCAACTTCAGCGGACGCCTGCCCGTGACCTTCCCCGCCGAGACCGAAAAACTGCCTCCGTTCGAGGATTACTCGATGAAGGAGCGCACATACAAATACATGACCGACAACATTTTCCTGCCATTCGGATACGGTTTGAGCTACGGCAGCGTGACCTATGGACCCGCAACCGTCGTCGGCAAGGATGACAGCACGCTTACCGTCGAGGTGACGTTGAGCAACGACGGCGACACCGATATCGACGAGACCGTTCAGCTCTACCATTCGTCTCCCGCAGCAGGCGTTACGGCGCCGCAGTCGCAGCTCGTGGCCTTCAGCCGCGAACACATGAAGGCCGGCGAAAAGCGCACCGTCAAGCTACAGGTACCCGTGGAGCGCCTCGAAACGGTGCAGGAGGACGGCACCAGGACACTCTTGAAGGGGACCCATACGCTGCATATAGCATCGGCAGCCCCGACCTACCGCAGCGCCGAACTCGGCGTGCAGGAGGTACGCACAACCGTCGAGCTGTAACATGTCGGCCGACGGACAATCGAACGCCCCGCAGGCACCGGTGCCTGCGGGGCCTCTTCGTACATCAGACAGGGCGCCCGCCCCCTCGCACGAGGTAGCGCATCCCCCCCCGCCCCCGACGGCAGCACGACCGCAGCGCCCATGCAGGGAAAGAGCGCATACGCATCAAGACAAAAAAGGCAACGAATACTCGTTGCCTTTTTCCTGACATGCCGAATCGGTCATCCCGACGGCACGGTGTCACTTGCGGCCGCGCCACAGCGCCGACATCTGCTCGAGGGTCTTGCCCTTGGTTTCGGGCACCATCTTCCAGACGAAGAGCGCCGACAGCAGCGACATGACCGCATAGATGCAATAGGTGCCGCCTACGCTCCATTCGCTGAGCGAGGGGAACGTCGCCGAAACGAGGAAATTCGATATCCACTGCGCCGCAACGGCTACGGCCACGGCCTGCGAGCGGATCGTGTTGGGGAAGATCTCCGATATGAGCACCCAGCAGATAGGGCCCCACGACATCATGAACGACGCCGTATAGATGATAATGAAGATCAGCGCCCCGAGCCCGATGGTATCGGTAAACGACAGCGCGGCAAGGACGGCCATGCCGATCATCATTCCCGTAGAGCCGATTATGAGCAGCGGCTTGCGCCCCACGCGGTCGACCGTGAAGATGGCCACGACGGTAAAGATAATGTTCACGACACCCATCACAACCGTCTGCAACATAGAGGCGTCACCCGTAGCACCCATGTTTTCGAATATTCGAGGCGCATAATATAGCACCACGTTGATGCCTATGGCCTGCTGGAAGAACGAGAGCAATACGCCCACCGCGATGACGGTTTTGCCGTAGGCGAAGAGGCGCTCGCGCCTCTCGTTGACCGTAGACTTTATCTCGTCGAGGATGGCATGCGCCTCGGACGTGCCGTTTATCCGCTCCAGAACGGCGAAGGCGCGTCTGTCGTTTCCGTGCAGCGCCAGGAAACGCGGCGTCTCGGGCACGAGCAGGATCAGCAGGAAGAAGGCTCCCGCGGGGAAGGCCTCCGAGAGGAACATCCGGCGCCAGCCTATGTCGACCATCGCCTGCTCGATGATCTCGGCCGTATCGCCCAGATTGTTGCGTATGATGTAGTTGACAAAGTAGACGACCAGCATGCCGAAGATTATGGCAAACTGGTTGCACGAGACGAGCGTGCCGCGTATGCGTGCGGGCGATATCTCGGCGATGTACATCGGGCATACGGCCGACGCCAGCCCCACGCCTATACCTCCGATTATGCGGTATAGGTTGAACGACACCAGCAGCGGGAACGACGCCACGCCGTACGGGAGAATGCCGCTCTCGGGACGCCACGATCCCACGGCCGAGACGAAGAAGAGGACGGCAGCCACCACGAGCGTGCGCTTGCGCCCGAAGCGTGCCGCCAGCAGTCCCGATATGGCGCCGCCGATGACGCAGCCGATAAGGGCGCTCGATGCCGTGAAGCCGTGCATCCATGCCGTATATGTGAAGTCGGACGCCGTGCGGAAGAACTGGTCGAGGGCCTGTTCGGCGCCCGACACCACAGCCGTGTCGTAACCGAAAAGCAGGCCGCCGATGACCGCCACCAGCACGACAGAGAAGAGGTATGCCCGGCTTCCGTTTGATTGGGTTGAAGTCATGTTTGCAGTTTTAGGATTGTAAATAACGGAACGGCATCACCGCGGCCGCGAACCGTGCGGCACCATGCGGTGCGACATCCGAAAAAAGATTCCGCCGGCGGAGATTCGACCGACGGCGGAACCGGACATTTATCAGATATACATGTTGATGAGCGCCTCGTAGAGCTCCTGCTTGCCGCTGCGCTGTACGGGCTCGTGCTTGCGGGCATACTCCGCAACCTGCTCGAGCGTCAGTTCTCCATTCTCGAACGCCTTGCCCTCGCCGCTGTCGTATGACGAGTAACGCTCCTTGAGCATCTTCTCATAGGGCGAATTCTCGAGAATGTCGGCCGCAATGAGCAGTGCGCGGGCCATCGTATCCATACCCGATATGTGGGCGATGAATATATCCTCCAGATCGGTAGAGTTGCGGCGCGTCTTGGCGTCGAAGTTGGTGCCGCCGCCCTGGAAACCGCCGCCGCGCAGGATCACGATCATGGCCTGCACCAGCTCGTAGAGGTCGACGGGGAACTGGTCGGTATCCCAGCCGTTCTGGTAGTCGCCGCGGTTGGCATCTATCGAGCCGAGCATGCCGGCGTCTACGGCGCACTGAAGCTCATGCTCGAAGGTGTGGCCGGCAAGCGTGGCGTGGTTGACCTCGATATTCACCTTGAAGTCCTTGTCCAGGCCGTGTGCGCGCAGGAAGCCGATGACGGTCTCCGTGTCGACGTCGTACTGGTGCTTCATCGGCTCCATGGGCTTGGGTTCGACGAGGAACGTACCCTTGAATCCCCTGGCGCGGGCATAGTCGCGCGCCATGCGCAGCATGGTGGCCATATGCTCCTTCTCGCGTTTCATGTCGGTGTTGAGCAGCGACATGTAACCCTCGCGGCCGCCCCAGAAGACGTAGCAGTCGCCACCCAGCTCGATCGTGGCGTCGATGGCGTTCTTGATCTGGAGCATGGCGCGGGCCGCGGCATCGAAATCGGGATTGGTCGAGGCGCCGTTCATATAGCGGGCGTGGCCGAAGACATTGGCCGTACCCCACAGCAGACGGATACCCGTCTCGGCCTGCTTCTGCTTGGCATACGCCACCATCTCCCTGAGGTTCTTCTCGTACTCCTCGGCCGTGGCAGCCTCGTCCACGAGATCCACGTCATGGAAACAGTAATACTCGATGCCCATCTTCTGCATGAACTCGAAACCGGCATCCATCTTGGCCTTGGCGCGTTCCATCGGACAGGCAGCCTCGTTCCACGGGAACTTCTTGGTGCCGACACCGAACTGGTCGCTGCCCTCGGCGCAAAGCGTATGCCACCACGCCATCGAGAAACGGAACCAGTCCTTCATCTTGCGCCCCATCACCACGCGCTCGGGATCGTAGTAGTGGAATGCCATAGGGTTCTTTGAATCCTTACCCTCGAAAGGGATCTTTCCCACCGTGGGGAAATAACTTTTCGTTGCCATAGATTTACAGATTTTAATTTGCTTAACCTTTGAATTTGCTATACTTGCATTAAAACGTATCACCTTGAACGCTACGATCGCGCCAACCGCGACTCGATCTCCCTCACCCAATTGCGGTACTGCGTCTCCAGAACCTCGCGCTCGTCCGGAACGGGTTCCACGACCTCCAGCCGGCGCAGCGATGCAAAAGCCTCCTCACGGGTACGATAGAGGCCCGCACCCAGAGCCGCACCGCGGGCCGCACCCAGCGCCCCGTCCGTATTGAACAATTCGATACGTGCCCCCGAAAGCGTTGCCAGCGTGCGGCGGAACAGGGGCGAGAGGAACAGATTGGCCATTCCGGCGCGTATCACGTCGGGAGCAAGACCCAGACCGCGCATGATGTCTATGCCGTAACGGAACGAAAAGGCGATACCCTCCTGCGCCGCACGAAGCAGGTGAGCCGTGGCATGGCGGTTCAGGTCCAGGCCCGAGATCGCCGCCCCCGTCGTGCGGTTCTCGAGGACACGCTCGGCGCCGTTCCCGAAGGGCAGTACGAGCACTCCGTCAGACCCTGCGGGGACGGTGGCGGCAAGATCGTTCATCTCGCCATATCCCAATCTCTTCTGGACGACGTTGCGCCGCATCCACGAATTCATTATACCCGTACCGTTTATGCAGAGCAGGATGCCGTATCGCGGCCGCCCGGGCGCATGGTTCACATGCACGAAGGTGTTTACGCGCGACTTGGGATCAGCCTTCGGGGTATCGACCACACCATACACCACCCCGCTCGTGCCGGCTGTCGCAGCCACCTCGCCCGCCTCCAGCACATTGAGCGAGAAGGCGTTGTTGGGCTGGTCGCCCGCACGGTACGAGATGGGCGTGCCGGCAGGGATTCCCAGCAGCCGCTCCGTCGCGGCATCGGTCACGGCCTGCGTACCGATCGACGGCCCCGCCTCGGGAATCATCGAGTGGGGGATGCCGTAGCAGTCTGCCACGAAATCGGCACGGCGCTCCTCGGCGAAGTCCCACAATATCTGCTCCGAAAGGCCGCTCACGCTGGTCGAGATGTGACCCGAGAGGCGATAGGCGACATAGTCGCCCGGAAGCATGAACTTGTCGATACGGGCGAACACGTCCGGTTCGTTACGCTTGACCCACGCAAGCTTCGAGGCCGTGAAGTTGCCCGGCGAGTTGAGCGCATGGCTCAGACAATAGTCGCGTCCGATGCTCTCGAAAGCCTCGGCGCCGATCTCCACGGCGCGCGAATCGCACCATATGATCGACTTGCGCAGCGGGTGTCCCTCACGGTCCAGACACACCAGCCCGTGCATCTGATAGGTGATGCCTATCGAGACGACGTCGCGCAGGGGATATTTCGCCCCCACCTGGCGGATCCCCTCGCAGACGTAGTGCCACCACATCTCGGGGTCCTGCTCCGCCCAGCCGCTCCGCGGCGCATCTATCGACATCTCCTGTGCCGGGTTGGCGGCCGACGCCACGCACTCGCCCGTCGGGATGTCCAGCAACGACACCTTCACCGAAGAGGATCCTATGTCTATACCCAAACTCTTCATGACCTTTTCGATTTATGTTGTTTCACCTTTTCCGGACTCCAGCGCATGCCGCCCGCACGGCCATGTACGCATGTCGTATAGATGGCATCGGGCATTCCTCCACCGGCCCGGAAGCATCAATATTTCCAATTATTGATAAACCCCAGTTTCAGTTTCTCCCGCACTGCCTTGCGGTAGGCGTTGCGGTTGAATGTGTAGTATCGGGCGGGTTTGTGGGCCACGCCCTGCTCCTTCTCGGCCGTGGGCGTGAGGAACCCCGACGAAAGGATCTTCTTGCGGAAATTGCGGTTGTCGATCTCGATACCCAGCACCGCACTGTATAGATTCTGCAATGCCCGTATCGTAAACTTGCGCGGCAGCAGCTCGAACGCCACGGGTGACTGCAGCATCTCGCGGCAAAGCATCGACAGCGCCGCCGAAAGAATCGACTTGTGATCCATTGCCAGCCGCTGGATGGAATCGACATCTACCCACTGCGCACCCTTTGCGGTGGTGTAGGCCACCATACGGCTGTCAAGCTTAACCAGCGCATAGTACCCGACCGTAACGACCCGTTCGCTGTGAATGCCGTGATAACGGTTTATCCACTCCAGCTCCTCGCCGCTCACGCGCTTGGGATCGGAAAATATATCCATCTGCTTCAGATATACGTTCTTGAGCCCCGTAGCCTCTTCGAGAACACGGTATGCCGCCTCGGGCAGAGTTTCGTTCTCGAGGATCATGGCCCCGGGCAATTTCAACGGATCGAGCTGCGAATCGGGCTTGTAATAGCGCCTCTCTATAAGCAACACCTTGAGAGTCTTGCCATTAAAGCCGAAAACGACACAATCGACCGACAGCGACTGGTTGATCTGTACGGACATTGGGAAAATAAAGTTTCAGGTTCTGAATGTAAAATTACCCATTCGATCAAAAGGATGCAAACTTATCGTAAATTTTACACTAACACGCAGCCGTCCGAACGACATTCCGCGGGCGGCAATCCGGAATACATGGCCGCAGCGAGATCAGCAACGCGAAGCGACCTCTCTTTCCCATCCGATCGCAAAAGACTGATTATCCATAATATACATAATCAGAAAAACTGCCGCATCGGGGACATGCCAGAGCGGTCCCGCCAACATCTCGCCGCCGCGTGCCGAGAATGCGCGAAAAGGCATCGGCACGGACGTTTTTTACCCTTAACGTCATTTTGCCTCTTTCTACCGGCTGTACGATTATCGCATCATCCGTCAAACGGATCATACTCCCCGCCGCAATTCTCCGTCGTCCCGTGAAGACGTCTGCACCCGCAGGCCGAGGCTCACGCATCACGGCAAAACCGCTGTTCGGGTAAAAACAACAGTAAATCGGATAACCCGCCATGCTGCGGAAACGTGTAATTTTGTCTTGCATAAAAACCCGATACGCATGACCCGCATCACGAAAAGAAAAATTATCTTTGCGATAGCCGCATTGACACTAAACATTACAGCAACCATGGCACAAGAGACAATCAAACAGACGGCAGGACGCGACCAGCTCGGGGAGTTCGCCCCGAAGTTCGCGGAATTGAACGACGACGTACTCTTCGGCCAGGTATGGAGCCGCACCGACCGTCTCGGCCTGCGCGACCGCAGCCTGGTAACCATCACCTCCCTCATCAGCCAGGGCATCACCGACTCGTCGCTGACCTATCATCTCCAAACGGCACGACAGAACGGCATCACACGCACCGAAATCGCCGAAATCCTCACCCACATAGGTTTCTACGCCGGATGGCCCAAGGCCTGGGCGGCATTCCGCCTGGCAAAAGAGGTATGGGCCGAAGATACGGCGGGCGACGACGCCAGGGCCGCATTCCAGCGCCAGATGATCTTCCCCGTCGGGGAGCCGAACACCGCCTATGCGCAATATTTCACCGGGCAGAGCTACCTGGCGCCCATCTCGCGCGAGCAGGTCGCCGTCTCGAACGTCACCTTCGAGCCCCGCTGCCGCAACAACTGGCACATACACCACGCCGCAAGCGGCGGCGGCCAGATGCTTGTCGGAGTGGCCGGCCGCGGGTGGTACCAGGAGGAGGGGAAACCCGCCGTGGAGATACTGCCCGGGACGGTGATACATATCCCCGCCGGAGTGAAGCACTGGCACGGCGCGGCGGCAGATTCGTGGTTCGCGCACCTGGCATTCGAAGTGGCGGGCGAAGAGACCTCGAACGAATGGCTTGAGCCCGTTACGGACGAAGAGTACGGCAAACTCGAATAACGGCGCCCGCGACAACAGACGACAGGCGGCGAAACCGGTGTTTCGCCGCCTGTCGTCATATCGTATTGCGAAGTGCCGCCCCCTACCAGCAGTCTATGCGGCCGCGCAATGCGGGCAGACGCCGCCGCTCGAAAACGGGGTTTTTGACCCCGCTGCGCTTTTGCGAGACATAATCCTTCAGCAGGAGCACGGCCTCGCGCCCCAAAAGGAATATCGCCACGAGATTGCACAGCGTCATCAGGGCCATCGTCACATCGGCCATCGACCATACCGTGTCGAGCGTGGCCAATGCCCCGAATAGTACCATGCCGCCCACAAGGAACCGGTATGCGACCAGCACGCCGCGGCGCGAGGTGATAAAGCGTATGTTCGCCTCGCCGTAATAATAGTTGCCTATGATGGACGAGAAGGCGAAGAGGAAGATCGCGACGGCGACAAAGAGGCTGCCGGCGGGCCCCACCTCCGAGACCAGCGCCGCCTGCGTCAGCTGTATGCCGTTGAGCGACTCGTCGGGCGTGCCGCCGAAGAGGATGATGAAGGCCGTGCAGGTACATATCACCAGCGTATCGGTAAAGACGCCGAGCGTCTGTATGAGCCCCTGCTTGACGGGGTGCGACACATGAGCCGTTGCCGCCACGTTTGGTGCCGAACCCATGCCGGCCTCGTTGCTGAAGAGGCCGCGCTTGATGCCCTGCATCATCGCGGCGCCGATGCCGCCGCCGACGGCCTGTCCCCAGCCGAAGGCCTCCGATACCACAAGTTCCAACACCTCGGGCAGGCGCGTTATGTTCCACAGCACGACACCCAGGGCCAGAACGATATACCCCAATGCCATCACGGGAACAATCACGCTGCTCACACGCGCTATGCGGTGGATGCCGCCGAAGATGATCACCACGGTGACCGCCGTAAGTGCGACGCCCACCCACAGGGGATCGAGACCGAAGGCCTGTTCCCATGCGGCGCATATCGTGTTGCTCTGAACCGAATTGAACGCAAAGCCGAAGGTTACGGAGATCAGTACGGCGAAGAGGATGCCCATCCACCTTTTTCCCAGGCCGTACTGCATGTAGTATGCTGGGCCGCCCACATAGGAGTCGGTGCCGCGCCGCTTGTAGAGTTGTGCGAGGGTCGACTCGACAAAGGCGCTCGCCGCGCCGAACAGGGCTATGACCCACATCCAGAAGACGGCGCCCGGGCCGCCTATGACGATCGCCGTAGCCACACCCGCAAGGTTTCCCGTACCCACACGGCTCGCAAGCGACACGGCGAAGGCCTGGAACGACGAGACATGCCGCTCGCCGGTGGCGCCGCGCCCCGACGACTCGCCCAATACGCGGATCATCTCCCGCAGCATGCGGAACTGCACGCCGCGCGTGCGCACCGTAAACCACGCCGCACAGAAGAGCAGCGCCGCAATCAGCACATAGCTCCACAGCACGTCGTTTACGCCGGCTATAATATCGGTCAAAGTATCCATACGCATATATTTACATGTTACGACATACGGCATGCCATATCCTGTCGGCAGCCCCTTCGGCCGCTCACCCGCCGATGATCAGATCCTCGAGGCGAATCTTGGGGACGTAGTGTACGCCGTCACGCCGATAATACGCAAGCGCATCGCCCGCCCCGACCTCAACCGTCTCGGCATGTTCGGCGCTGCGCCCGAAGGCCATGACAAGCACCGGCGGCAGAGGCAGCCCGAACGCCTCACGGATGGCCTTACGGTCGAACGAGCCTATGCAGAGACCGTTGAGCCCCATCTCCACGGCCCGCAGCAACATGCTCTGCGCCGCGATGCCGAGGTCAATGCCCAGGTTGAAATCCTCGGCCACGGTCGAGCATACGATGATGTAGGCATTGGGCTCCTGCCCCGCCAGGGGAAGGTGCAGCTCGGGCAGCGCGTCTCCCATATGTATGTGCGGGAGGACCTTTGCGGCCTCGTCCGACAGCACGGGACGGAAACGCAGCGGCTGCCGGTTGCGGGTCGAGGCAACCAGCGTATTGACTCCTATAATGCTCCGCAACTGATCCTCGCGCACCGTAAAAGCGGCGTCATAGCCGCGGCAGCTGCGGTTCTTCGCCAACAGCTTGCCGAGCGTCACATGGGGGCGCCGCACGGCGGGCGCCGCCGCGCGCGCACGGTAATCCTCCATCTTGCGTCCCAGATAATCGTCTGCCATATTTGCAACAGTTTGTCTTCGGCAAAGATACTACATGTCGGGCGGAATGCCAAACGGCCGGCACGGCCATCGCCCCGCCGCCGGCAGCGACAACATTTGCAAAAACTAGCTGCGGCAAATTTTTTTTCGACTACGGACTTGCATTTTTCATCCATATATCGTAACTTTAACCCAAACAACCATAAAAGCCATCCGCGACATGCCTGTCACCGGGGACAGCGGAAGATTCACATGAGCTGCTCCGTCCGGACCTAACAATGCCGCAGGAGAGCCTGACGCATCCCTGTCAAAGCAAATACTGCAACAACCTAAATACATTTCGCCATGAAACGTCTTATCCTCATCACCCTGGCGGCACTGTTGTCGGTTACGCCGCTGTTTGCCAAGAAGAGCTACAAAATGCACAAAATCACAAAGGCCGACCTCGAACGCACGGAATATCCCATGCCCGTCGATGGCGCCGACGCGCTCATCCTCGACCAAAAGATCGATGTGGCGGTATATGCCACACGTTCCTATAATTTCGACAGATCTCTCACCCGAGAGCCCTATTTATACATATTAGAGACGACAACCCGCCAGATAAAAATACTGACATCCAAAGGCACGGAGTATGCCGGCATCTCATTCGAGATACCCAATACGGCCACAGACATAAAATTCTATATGCCCATCAACCAGACATTACCCCAAACGCCGCAATGGGAAATAAGCGCCACGCGACACACTCTGGAAAACGGGAAGCATGTAAAATACAAGATTTCCGATAATGATATCCGGCAGACCGCAGACGGAGACATCACCACGGTCAGCCTGCAGATCGAAGATGCCGATTGCGGCGACATCA
Source organism: uncultured Alistipes sp. (assembly GCA_949283205.1). Lineage (GTDB taxonomy): Bacteria > Bacteroidota > Bacteroidia > Bacteroidales > Rikenellaceae > Alistipes. Next base: position 150,614 of record CASDSD010000020.1, read on the forward strand.
TCGAGTACACATATTCGAGAATCATCATGATGGACGTGGACAGCTACAGGATGTTGTACGACATGAAATACAATATTCCGTCACTGCACACACGATACGACATTGCCATACCGGTCGATTATGATAACATATATACAGACAATCCGATTTCGATTGTGAAATGCGATGCCGGACCGTATATGACAAAACAGTTCAAGGCCGACAAACTACTCGAGGTATTCCCCGTGTCGAACATACAGACAGACTGGAACTACCCGGGCCAATACAAATTGTGGGTGGGCACACTATCCGGCGAATTCAATGTACTTTCGCTCGAAGCGGACAATATACAGGCAATGGATCCCGCCTCCGACCAAGCCGCAGTAGATATCCGGTACACGACCCCGAAACAAAAAAACAAATAACAAAAATAAGAGAATCACCATCCGGGAACAATGCACGACTCCGCCGCACAGCCATACCGGCTGTTGCGGCGGAGTCCTTTCAGGAGCGAATCTTCAAAGAGACATCGCACTCACTCGCCCAGCTCCACAACCGTCACCTTGACGCCCTGCTCCTGCATCGCCTCGATCATCTTGCGCGGCGTGCCCGAGTCGGTTATAACCTGGTCGATATCGCTCATGTCGCATATCTTGCTGAAGCCGCGCCGCCCGAATTTCGACGAGTCGGCCAGCACGATGGTCTTCGTCGCCGCGGCGATCATGGCGCGGTTGAGTATCGCCTCCTGGAGGTGCGTCGTCGAGAGCCCGTACTCGGGATCTATCCCGTCCACACCCAGGAAGAGTTTGCTGCAGGCGAAGTTGTCGAGCATGCGCACCGCATACTCGCTCACCACCGACGCCGACGAGTGGCGTATGATGCCGCCCAGCTGTATGATCTCGATATCGGGCTTGTCGAGCAGTTCCATCGCCACGTTCATCGCCGACGTAATCACCGTCATGCGCATGTTGGCGATACAGCGGGCAAAGGCCTGTACCGTCGTCCCCGACGCTATCATCAGCGCGTCCTGCGGCGACAGCAGCTCCACGGCCTTCAGCCCTATGCGGTGTTTGGCCTCGGGGTGGAGCTTCTCCTTCTCCGACACCTTGCGCGTGGCGATATAGGGGTCGGCCAGAATCGCGCCGCCATGCGTACGGTAGAGTAGGTTCTTCTCCTCCATAAGGTCGAGATCCTTGCGTATGGTCACGGCCGACACCTTCAGCCGCGCGCTCAAATCCGCCACATCCACACGCCCCGACTCGCGGAGCATCTCCAGTATGGACTTGTGTCTTTCGGACAATGTCATAGCACCAACTTGACTTACAAAAGAATTACATCACAAACGGCTGCGTCGCATGCCTGCCGTCAAAAGGCGAACAGGTCGACCCCGACCTGCAGGTAGCCGCGACCCGCATCGGGATTCCACATGGCATGTGCGAAGATGGGCATCGCGTAACGGCCCAGCATCAACCGGTAGGTTGTCTTGAACGACAGCTGGTTGATGCCGTCGTGCCCGTAGAAGTTGGCCTTGCCGTCACCCGCCGCGCGGTTCAGGGCGAAGATACCGCCCACGCCGGCATCCACCTGCCAGTGACCGTTGCGGAAAAGACTGTACTCGGCATACACGAACGTCGAATACATGTTGTATCCCCTGGCGTTCAGATCGCGCCCGGCAAATATCGTCGACCAGCTCAGACGCAACGGCACGTCGAGCCGCGCACCGAAGTCGTACCCCAGCGTCAGGTCGACGAAATGCCCCGTCGTAAAGCGGTCGTAGTTGAAGATATCCTTGCTGAAGGTCAGCTCGGGCGAGTAGTTGAATATGTCCCACACGGCCACCGAGAATCCCGCCGCCGTGTACGACACGTAGTAGTCGAACTCCTTGTAGTCGCCCGTGAAATCGGTGCCGCCCCACAGCCCTACCTTCAGCCTGTCGCCTGCGAATCCGCCGTTGACGTCGGCCGCGAGGACAAAGCCGTCGGCCACCTGCAGGCCGCGCCACAGATGCATGTTGCGCAGGCCGCCGCTGAAGTGCATGCTCTGCGCACACGCCGCGGCAGGCAGCAGGACCGCAAGGGCCGACAACAGGCTTGCCAAGCGTTTCATATTCACCATCAGCACATTATAAGACAATAGAGGGCTGCGGCCAGCAATCCGCCCGCAAGGGGTCCCGCCACGGGCACCCACGAATAGGCCCAGTCGCTCGGGCCCTTGCCCTTTATCGGCAGCAGGGCGTGCGCCAGACGTGGCGAGAGGTCACGCGCAGGATTGATCGCATATCCCGTCGTGCCGCCCAGCGACATGCCCAATGCCACGATGAGCATCGACACGGGGAATGCCCCGAGCGAACCCATACCCGTCTCGGGCGTATTGCCGTCGGTGGCCAGCGCGAGGATCACGAAGACGAGGACGAAGGTGCCCAGCACCTCGCAGAAAAAGTTGCGTCCGTAGTTGCGGATGGCCGGAGCGGTACAGAACGTCGCCAGCTTCAGCGACGCATCGTCCGTAGCGTCGTAGTGGTCCTTATAGAAGGCATACACGAGCGCCGCGCCGACAAAACCGCCCAGCATCTGCGCCACCACATAAGGTATCACGAGGCTCCAGCTGAAGGTACCCGCTGCGGCGAGTCCCAGCGTCACGGCAGGGTTGAGATGCGCCCCGGAATAGGGTCCGGCGATGAATACGCCCAGCATGACGGCCAAGCCCCAGGCTATGGTCACGACAACCCAGCCGCCGTTTTCGCCCTTCGATTTCTTCAATACGTTCGAGGCGACCACTCCGTCTCCGAACAACACCAGCACGGCCGTGCCGATGAATTCGAACAGGCACTTTACAAACACTTCATTCATAACGGTTCAGTTTTAGGTTCGAGTTCAAGGTTATTCTAATGTTTGGTATATTCGCTCAACGTGCGTTTTACGGCATCCTCCCATCCGGCCTTGGCATTGTTCATGGCCGTTTCGTCCCACGTGGGTTCGAACACGCGGTCTATCTGCCACTGCTTGCGGATCTCGTCGATGCTCGACCAGTACCCCACGGCAAGGCCCGCCAGATAGGCCGCGCCCATGGCCGTCGTCTCCACGACCTGCGGGCGGATGACGCGCGTGCCGAGGATATCGGCCTGGAACTGCATCAGGAGATTGTTGCGCGAGGCGCCGCCGTCGACCTTCAGCTCACGCAGCGGTATGCCCGCATCGCGCGACATGGCGGCCGTGATGTCCATCGTCTGGAAGGCGATGCCCTCGAGTGCGGCGCGAGCGATATGTGCCGTCGTCGTGCCGCGGCTTATGCCCACGATCGTGCCGCGGGCATACTGGTCCCACCACGGGGCGCCGAGGCCCGTCAGCGCCGGCACAAAATAGACGCCGTTGGTATCGGGCACGCGCGAAGCCAGCTCCTCGACCTCCGACGACGAGTTGATCACACCCAGACCGTCGCGCAGCCACTGTACCACAGAACCGCCGACAAAGATGCTTCCCTCGAGCGCATAATTCACCTTGTCGCCGATCTTCCATGCAACGGTGGTGATGAGGTTGTTCTGCGAGAGAATGGGCTTCTCGCCGCTGTTCATCAGCAGGAAGCAGCCCGTGCCGTAAGTATTCTTCACCATGCCCGGCTCGGTGCACATCTGGCCGAAGAGCGCCGCCTGCTGGTCGCCCGCGATGCCCGCGATGGGAACCTTGTGGGCGAAGATCGTCGTCTTCGTATGGCCGTACACCTCGCTCGACGACCGCACCTCGGGCATCATCGAACGCGGTATGCCGAACATCTTGAGCAGCTCGTCATCCCACTCCAGCGTGTTGATGTTGAAGAGCATCGTACGCGAGGCGTTGCTGACGTCCGTAACGTGCACCTCGCCGCGCGTAAGGCGCCATATGAGCCACGTGTCGACCGTACCGAACAGCAGCTTGCCCTTCTCGGCGCGCTCGCGCGCCCCGGGGACGTTGTCCAGAATCCACTTGATCTTCGTGGCGCTGAAATAGGCGTCGATGATAAGGCCCGTCTTGCGGCGGATCATATCCGTCACGCCTTCGTTCTTGAGCTGGTCGCAGTAGTCCGACGTACGGCGGTCCTGCCATACGATGGCATTGTATATGGGCTCCTCCGTCTCCGCATCCCACACGATGGTGGTCTCACGCTGGTTGGTAATGCCGATACCGGCTATGTTGAGTCCGTTTATGTCGAGCGTGGCGATAGCCTCCGCTATGACCGACGCCTGCGACGCCCATATCTCGTGGGGGTCGTGCTCCACCCACCCCGAACGGGGAAATATCTGGCGGAACTCCTTCTGTGCAACGGCGCACGTGGCGCCCGTCTCATCGAAAACGATGGCCCGAGAACTGCTCGTACCCTGATCGAGAGCAAGAATATACTGTTTCATTGGGAATTGGTAGTTTTATTGGTTTATTTTGGTTTGTTATGTTAATGTTTTCCATGCCCCGGCGCATCACGCGCCCCCTGATGCCCGACCTTCCGTCACGCAAGGCGCGAGGCGAGGATCGTCAGCGGATGCTCGCACCGCTTCGAGGTCGACATCTCGATCTGCCACTTGCAGGTCTCGCAGTCGGTGGCCACGATATCGGCGCCCGACGCCTCGATCTGGCGGAACAACGGCTCGCCCACGGCCTGCGACGTGCGGTAGTTCTCCTTCTTGAAGCCGTAGGTGCCGGCGATGCCGCAGCACTGCGAGTCCAGCACCGTAACCTCCACGCCGGGGATCATGCGCAGCAGCTCGATCGAGTAGTATGCCCATCCCATCTTCTCCATATGGCAGGACGTGTGGTAGGCTACACGCAGAGGCTCGGCATCCTCACGAAAACGCAGCTTCGCCCCACGCTCGTCGATCAGACGGTAGATGTATCGCGTCGCAAGTTCGATACGGTCGCGCACGTCGCCGTTCTCGAGGTCGAGCAGATGAGGGTATTCATCGCGTATGGTGAAGGTACAGGTCGACGAGGTTGTAATCACGTCGCGCCCCTCGTCCTTCACGGCCGAGCGGATCGACTCCATGTTGGTCTTCGCCTGGCGCTTCGCCTGACCGTAGAGGCCGTTCGATATGAGGGCCACGCCGCAGCACTTCTCCTTGTCGAGCAGCCGCACGCCGTAACCCAGCGCATTCATTATGCGGATCATGTCCTTGCCCAGCTGCGGGTTGTTGTAGTTGACATAGCAGCCGTGGAAATACGACACCTGCCTGTCGAACGCCGCCTGCGCGGCCGCGGCATGCCGCCGGTACCACGACTCGAAGGTGCCGTGCGAATACTTCGGGAAGATGCGTCGGTGGTCTATGCCCATCACCTTGTCCATCACCATGCGCACGGGCTTCAGCGCCACGGCGGCATTCACGACGGGAGCCAGCGGCGTGGCGAGCGTCCCCACAAGGTCGGTGTTGGCCAGAATATAATTTCTGACAGAGGTGTTGTGTTTCGGGCCGTACTTCATGCGCGCCGACTGTATGATGTCGCCTATGCGCACGTTCGAGGGGCACGCCACCTCGCACCGCTTGCAGTTGAGACAGTACTTCAGGGCGCTGTCATAGAAATCGGGCTGTTTCAGACGCAGTCGCTCCCCGTCGGGACCCGCCTGCTTGGGACCCGGATAGTCG
>CASDSD010000021.1 GCA_949283205.1 uncultured Alistipes sp.
AGCCCGGGAAAAGTCGATGCGGGCGCATCCTTCCGGATACGCCCGCATCGCACGGCATCGCGCGCCCTCACTTTCCGGCATATTTGCGCGGCGGCGTCGGCAGCTCGCGCAGGAAGTAGTCGAGGATATTGCGGCACTGCCCGTCCGTAGCCTCGATAATGCGGAAACGTCCGTCGGCCGCGGGCGTGAAGAGCGTGACACCCTTATCGGTCACGCGCACCTCGCCCCGCTCGCTCAACGAGAAACACCCCTCCGTCCCGTCGAAGAGGTAGAGGCATGCAATGACATCCCACGTCGGGCGATCGTACGGCATGGTCGCATAAGCCTTGTATGCCTCCACCATGGGATGCGCCCCGGTCCAGCCGAAATCCTCCTCTATGCTGCGGCCAGGGTACTGCACGCGCGTGCCGAGCGTGAAGGGCGTCAATACGACGGGGACGGGCGTATTGTCGAAAAAGTACTGCGCCGCAGGCACATCGTTCACTATGTTGTACTCGGTATAGTCCTTCATCTCGAACTCGCCGCCCATGACCGAGAAGAACTTCACCTTGCGCGCCACGAGTTCGCGCCCCGTAAGGTCGGAATGACGGTCGGGGCCGCTCTGCAGCAGCGCCGCTATCGTCGTCGAGAAGCCGACGCTGGCAATCACCACCGAACCGTCCTCCTGCGCCGAGAGCAAACGGCGGTACATCTCCACCGCAGGCTCGTAATTCGGTTTGCGGGAGCGGGCGAAGAGAGGTTTGCCGCGGTCGTCCGTCATGCGGCACACGCGCGTGGCATAGTCGTCACACTCCGCCGCCGTGACACACGACACCCCTATGGGTATGTCGGCATGGCCGTACCAGCGGCGCATGATGTCGATGAACTCGGCCGCATGGGGGTTGTTCTTGTGTACGCTCACCCCGAGCAGGTTGATCACCCCCTGCTCGTGTTTCTTCAACAGCAGGTCCAGCGCCATGGCATCGTCGATGTCGTTGCCCATGTCGGTCTCGAAGATTACGGCCTGACCCCGCTCGCGGGCATTTACGGCCGTTGCGGAGAACATCCCGACAATGGCCAGAAACAGAAAAAGTCTCTTCATAAGCATATCGATTTATCTATTGTCGCAGTTGAAAGGTTTGTTGACAAAGATACGAAAAAAAGATGCCCCGGCACAAGATTTTCAACCAAAAGGGCCGTCTTCCAGGCATGACTTCTGCGACAAAGAGTTCGCGGCGGCCCGCATCGGCCGCCGCGAACTCTCACAGGCAACGGATTCCGCCGCCCGTATCAGCTGCGGAAACGATCGCTGTAATAGATCATCCGCTCGAGTGATGAGAGCATCTCCAACGACTCCTGCAGAATGTTCAGATAGACAAGCGACACGGCGAGATTCCCGTCGCTCTCGTTTATACGCTTCACCTGAAGGTCATACAGGGCATCCAGACGCCGTTTCACCTCGTCGCACCGCTCCACCAGACGCGCCGCGCCCCCGTTGCCGTTCTCCAGAACTGCGGCTCCCTCCGCAATCAGCGAGCATACGTTGTCCCGAACCGGTATCAGCTCCTCGGCACACGCCGCAGGCAGGGGTGTGAAGTTATTGTCGACGTGTTCGCGGCACATGTCGCACAGACGCTTGATTATATAGTGCATCTGCTCCTGCGCGCCGCTCTGCAGGTGGAACCACGTAGTCTTCTCGAGAGCCGTTCGACTCTCGGCACGGCGCATGCAGAGCGTCTCCTTGCGGTGGGTCTGGCGCAACTGCTTCTTGCGGGCGTCGATCTCGCGCACGATACGCTGGAAGGCGCGGTGGTCATCCCCGATGAAGGCATCCGTCACACGGCGGTACTCCTCCGACGAGTAGTGCAGCATCCCGACGGCGCTGCGACGCACGTGTTCCCGCACCAGAGGCCACACCTTGGCGGCATCCTTCGCATTGAGTATCTCCGCAAAGAGCGTATCCTCGTTCTCGGCCTCCTTCTTGTGTTTGTACCGTACGCTGCTGCGCACCAGCATGAAGATTACCACCGCCATCGCGACAACCATCACCGCCACGCCGCCGTAATACATCAGCAGCGCGACGAAGAAGCAGGCCGTAAAGGCCGCACCCGCCGTAATGAACCATCCGCCGATTACCGACAGCACGCCCGTAATACGGAACACGGCGCTCTCGCGGCCCCAGGCACGGTCGGCTAGCGAGGTGCCCATCGCCACCATGAAGGTGACATACGTGGTCGAGAGCGGCAGTTTGAGCGACGTGCCCAGCGCTATGAGCAGGCTGGCCAGCAACAGCTGTACCGACGCGCGCACCAGGTCGAATGCCGCACCGTCGGCGATAATAGCCTTATCTGAATCGAAACGGCTGTTCACCCACCGTTTCACCGGCGCCGGAGTCACCGTCGTGATGAACGTGGCCACCGACATCGAGGTACGCACGATGCTGCGCGCAACACCCGACGAACCGAACATCTCCTCGCCGGCAGCCTGCCGCGACAGGTCCACCGAGGTCTTGATGACGTTGCGCGCCTTCTTCGAGGTGTAGAGCGATATGATCATCACCACGCCCGCACCGAAGAGGAAGATGAAGGGGGTCCTGGCAGGGGCGTTGAGCGACTCCATGAGGAAGGTGTCGCTGCCGGCGCCGTTGGCCATATAGTCGACGTATGAAGAGTATCCGGCCAAAGGCACGCCTATGAAGTTCACCAGATCGTTTCCGGCGAATGCCATCGCCAGCGCGAAGGTGCCCAGCACGACGATAACCCTGAAGACATTCACCCGCAGCCAATGCAGCACCTGCATCAGCACCGTGAAGCCTACCAGACAGCCCACCATAAGCATGCTCGCATTCTCGTGCAGCCAAGCCTTCATGTCGTCGGTCATGAGCGAAGACTCCTTCATACCCTTTATGAGCATGAAGTATATGATGGCCGTAGCGGCGATGCCGCCGAAGAGGCCGATGCTCCACTTCAGATGACGGTGATAGTCGAACGTGAAGATCAGGCGTACGATCCACTGCACCACCGAACCGAAGAAGAAGGCCACAGCGACAGAAAGGAATATGCCGAGGATCACCGACAGCGCCTTGTCCGTATTGAGCAGCATGCCGAAAGTGAGCGCATCGTCCGCCGAGGTCAGGATTTTCACTATGGCTATGGCGAATGCGCCGCCCAACAGCTCGAATACCATAGAGACGGTGGTCGAGGTCGGCAGGCCCAGCGAGTTGAATACGTCGAGTATGATCACGTCGGTCACCATTACCGCCATGCATATGCATATCACCTCCTGAAAGTAGTAGTGTTCGGGGCTGAAGATGCCGTTACGCGCGATCTCCATCATTCCGTTACTAACGGCCGCACCGAACATCACTCCCACGGCCGCCACGGCGAAGATGTATTTTACGTTTGCGGCCTTAGCCCCGACGGCCGGGCCGAGAAAGTTTACGGCATCGTTGCTCACACCCACCATCAGGTCGAACACGGCCAAAATAAAAAGAAAGACGATGATTCCGAAATAGACTGTTTCCATATATTAAAGTTACATATTCAACACCATGCGCCGCATCCCGGCCGCCACGCGCCGTCACTTCCACACGTCGCCGGACTGCTCGCCGTAACGCTTCACCTTGAGCAATCCCGACATGCGCAGCGCCAGGGTCTTGGTCTCGCCCAGCAGCGTCAGGAAGAGCAGGTCGGTACGCGCATCGTCCCCGTCCCCCACGCCGCCGCGTGCGATCTGGTCGCACGTGCATTCGCGCACATAGTCCAACACGGCATCGCGCTGCCGCCGTACTCCGGCCAGCCCCGCCGAAGCGCTCTCCGCCGACAACGCCGCCGACACCTCGTGCGTCATGGCATCCACGGCGTCGTTCATACGCATCAGAGCCACCGTCTGCTCTTTCGAGAAGAGACCGCCCCCACGCTCGACATGCTCGCAGGCCGGGCGCACGATGCGCTCCAACGCCTCACACATCTCGGCCGTGTACAGCGCCCCGCGCGTCCCGAAAAGCCATACGCCCAGACTGCCCGCAGCACCCCGGGGCAAGACGGCACCGCTGCGCCGCCGTGCCTCCGCCTCGCGGCAGAGCTTCGACGAGCGACGTGACACATCGCGCAAAACTCGTGCGTTTTGTCGGAAAAGAGCGACCAAAGTACGATTGTATATGTGGGATATTTCGTCCAGCGTGATGCATATCTCGGTGACATACCTCTCGAGAAGCTTGCCGGCCGCTGCGCGCTCCCGCTCCTCGGACGTTGCGGCCGAGGAGCGTATGAGCGAAAAGATGGTAAAGGCCGCGACACCGCCGCCGCATCCCTCCACCGCGACGATCGAGATGAGGGCGACGGCCGCCGCCGACAGACACAATAAACCTATGAACTTCATCCGACCCATCTTCAACGAATTTGCTGCTGCAAATAAACGCATCGGATGTTACAGAGCCGTTACATAGGGATTACGTGGATATGAATTATCGGCTATGAACTCTTCTTGAGCGTGAATATGAACTCCAGCCCGCCGCTCACACGGTTGCGGGCCTCGATACGCCCGCCGTGCATCGCCACGGCGTTCTTTACGATCGAGAGGCCCAGGCCCGTGCCGCCCAACTTGCGCGAGCGACCCTTGTCCACACGGTAGAAGCGCTCGAACAGGCGCGGCAGGTGCTCCTCCTCCACACCGATACCGTTATCGGCGAACGAGATCGTATAGGACTCCCCGTCCTCGGCCAGCAGATGTATGAATATGTCGCGGCCCGACGAATAGGCTACGGCATTGGATGCCAGATTGCGGAATATCGACGCCAGCATCTCGCGATTGCCCACAACCGCCACATCGTCCCCGAAGTCGCAGTTCACGCGCAGGCGCCGCTCCGCAGGCTGCAGCGACACCTCTTCGGCAATCTCGCTCACGATATCGTTCAACACCACCCGTTCGCGATCCATCTGGAGCGAGCCGTCATCCATGCGGGTGATCGTCGCAACGTCCGAGAGCAGCTTGCCCAAACGCTCGCACTGCGCAAGGCACCGCCGCAGAAAGGCCGTACGCGTGGCATCGTCCATGCGGTCGTTCGAGAGGATCGTCTCGATATATCCCGATATGGATGCTACGGGGGTCTTCAGTTCGTGGTTTATGTTGTTCGTCAGCTGACGCTTTATACGCACCTTCTCCTGCGTCTCGTGCAGCGCCTTCGCATGTTCGCGGTCGCGCTCGCCGATGGTCTTCTGCAGCTCGGCATAGAGGCCGATGACGTGATTCGATATGTCGTCTATCTCGTCCCGCGCCTGCGCCGTCAGGCATTCGATTCGCTCGCCCCGTTCGGCCCGCTCGGCAAAGCGCCGCAGGCGCTCGATCTGACGCCCCAGCCGGCGCGTGGCAAAATAGCCTATGACGCTGATCACCACAGCCACGGCCAGAATAAACCACAGGAATCCCATATCGGCCCGCAGGGAGCGGTAAAGCGAATATGTATATGGCACGGCCGTGCGGATCATCACGTCACGGCCGCGACGCGCGGAATAAAAATATCGTTCCGAAGTGCTCTCCGAAAGGCGTTTGATCGTATATCCCGCCCCCGTCGCCATGGCCGCCGCCACCTCGGGGCGCGTAAGGTGGTTCTCCGAGACGGTATTCGAGTGTCCCGTCTCGTTGTAGGAGTCGTAGAGCACCTCGCCGTCGAAGCCTATCAGCGTCACGCGCAGCGTATCGGGCAGGTCGGCCGTAACCAGAGGTTCGAGATCCAGCCCCTGCGGCCGCTCGACCAGATCCAGCAGATGCACGTTCTCGAGTTGCAGCACGGCATCCAGACTCGACACCTTGTAACGCCGCTCGCGGACATATTGGAAAAGGATGAAACAGACCACCAGAGCCCACGACAACGATATGAGCAGCAGAAAGGCACGACGATGGAACGGCAGCCTACGCCTCAAATCCGTAGCCATACCCCTGTCGTGTCACGATTTTGTCGCCGTAGCGCCCGATCTTGCGGCGCAGGCGCGTAATGTTCACGTCGATGGTGCGGTCGAGTACGATCACCTTGTCGCTCCACACGTTGTGCAGGATCTGCTCGCGCGAGAAGATGCGTCCGCGGTTCGACAGAAGCAGTATGAGTATCTCCAGCTCCTTCTTCGTAAGCTGGACAGGCTCGCCGTCCAGCGTGCAGACCTTGCTGCGGCTGTCGATGCAGAGACCCTCGTAGACGATACGCTCGCCGCTGCCCTCGGCATTGCGGGTGCGGCGCAGCACACTCTTCACGCGCGCCACAAGCTCACGCACAGAGAAGGGTTTCGAGATATAGTCGTCGGCGCCCAGATCGAGTCCCGAGACACGGTCGTCCTCACAGTCGCGCGCCGTGCAGAATATTATGGGCACGTGCGCCGTCTCGGGGTCGGCCTTGAGCAGCGACGCCATGCGCGTACCGCTCATCTCGCCCATCATCACATCCAGAAGGATCAAATCGAAGCTCTTTATGTCGAGGCGCAGCGCCTCCTCGGCGCTGTAGGCCGTCGTAACTTCATAGCCCTCGCTCTCGAGGTTGAACTGCAGGATCTCACACAACGACTCTTCGTCGTCCACAACAAGAATTCGACCGTTAGCCATAACAAATCGTGTTTCGTATGCGCCACAAAATTAGGCAACATATACGAAAGCGTTACAAGCACCGCTCCATTTTTAATAAAAACGTAACACGCAGGACCGCCTACCGTCGGCGGCGGCATGACCATGCCCGCACTCTACTGCCTCCCGCAAAAGAGCCGCCGCACGGCAACGCCCCGCACGGATGCCGCCCCGACATCTACGGCAAACGGTGCAGCCTCAAAGGCCCCGCAGAAAAAAACATTGCATAATTTGTATTTTTTGAACTAAAGTGCGTATCTTCGCGGTGCCGGAAATGTTGTAATGAGAGCGCGAATTACATATATGATGTTCCTACTGCTTCTGGCAATAGCCTGGAGTGCGGACTACATGACGCCCCTGAAGGAGTCGTGCGGCACCACTCGCGAAAGAACCTGCAGCGAACGTATCATGCCCGTGGCATCGGTACCGCTCTACATACGCTTCTCGGCCGAGGTCACGCCATGTCCATACTCCATGGAGCCCGTGACGCAACTCTCATGGCAGAAGGCCGTCACAAAACAGCGCAACGACATCATCTTCTTCCGCCCCGAGCATATGAGGCCGAGCGATACGGCCCGCCCCAAACGCAGTGTCACGCCGTTCCATACGGCCGACTACTACGTCTTCTCGCTGGAGCGGATCATCGTTTGACGATACGAAGACGGCGGAACGCCGTCCCCGAAGTCGGGCTGCACGCGGCCCGGAACGTACGGATAATATCCGTATGAATGTTCGCAATATTCGGAATCCACAAACATAATAGTCATGTATTTTACACTATTGGTTGTCGTCATACTGACGGCACTCGCCCTGGTGGCCGTGGCGCTGGGCATAGCGCGCGCAATATCGCCGCGTTCGTACAATCCCCAGAAAGGCGAAGCATACGAGTGCGGCATCCCCACACGAGGTCGCTCGTGGATGCAGTTCAAGGTGGGGTACTACCTCTTCGCCATACTCTTCCTCATGTTCGATGTCGAGACCGTGTTCCTCTTCTCGTGGGCCGTCGTGGTGCAGGATCTGGGACTGTACGGTCTGGCCAGCATCGTATTCTTCCTTGTGATACTCGTATTGGGCCTTGCATACGCATGGCGGAAAGGAGCGCTCGAATGGAAATGAGAAAACCACAGATAAAGTCGATGAAATACGAGGATTTCAACGACAACGAATACCTCGAAAAGATGGCGGAGGAGCTCCGCCGCAGCGGCACAAACGTCATCCTGGGATGCCTCGACGACATCATCAACTGGGGCCGCAGCAACAGCCTCTGGCCCCTGACCTTCGCCACGAGCTGCTGCGGCATAGAGTTCATGGCCGTAGGTGCCGCACGCTACGACTTTGCCCGTTTCGGCTTTGAAGTTGCGCGCGCCTCACCACGCCAGGCCGACTTCATCATGGTCGCCGGGACCATCACGCACAAGATGGCGCCCGTACTCAAACGCCTCTACGACCAGATGGCCGACCCGAAGTATGTCATCGCCGTGGGCGGCTGCGCCATCAGCGGCGGCCCCTTCAAGCAGTCGTACCATGTGGTGAACGGCGTCGACACCATCCTGCCGGTGGATGTATATATCCCGGGCTGCCCGCCGCGCCCCGAGGCCATGCTCTACGGGCTGATGCAGCTGCAGCGCAAGGTGCGCCTGCAACGCTTCTTCGGCGGCGTCAACAAGCAGATCGGGGAGAAGGAGTACGAGGAGCTCCTGCGCCGCGACCTCACCGCCGAGAAAAACGAACTGAACGTGGAAACTGAACACAAGCAATGATTATGAGCGTAAAAGAGAAGATAACGGCATGGGAGCCCGCGGCCGAGTGGTCGGAGGCGGGCGACGGCATGTTCACCGTCCCCGTCGAGCGGTTCCATGATCTGGCCGTGCGGCTCAAGCAGGAGGGATTCGATTTCCTGCGCAGCCTCACCGGCATGGACTGGGGCGAGGGCCGCTTCGGCGCCGTATACCATATAGAGTCCACCGCCACGGGCGAGAACGTCGTGTTGCGGGTCTTCACCCCCGCGCCCGACAAGTGCGGCCTGCCGTCTGTGGGAGACGTATGGAAGGGTGCCCTGCTCAACGAGCGCGAGGCGTACGACTACTTCGGAATACAGTTCCTCAACCATCCCGACATGCGCCGCCTCTACCTGCGCGACGACTGGGTGGGATACCCCCTGCGCAAGGATTACGACCCGTCGCTCAACCCGCTGCGCATGACAAACGAGGTGTCGCAGGACGACAAGCCACACTTCGAGCTGCTGCCCAACGGCAGCCTCATCCGCAAGCGCGGCGTCATCTTCGACGAGGACGAATACGTCATAAACGTGGGTCCGCAGCACCCCGCCACGCACGGCGTACTGCGTTTCCGCGTGTCGCTCGAGGGCGAGATCATACGCAAGCTCGACGTACACTGCGGATACATCCACCGCGGCATAGAGAAGATGTGCGAGAGCCTCACATACCCGCAGACGCTCGCCCTGACCGACCGCCTGGACTATCTCGGGGCGTCGCAGAACCGACATGCACTATGCATGTGCATCGAGAAGGGGCTGGGCCTCGAGGTGAGCCGCCGCGTGCAGTACATACGCACCATCATGGACGAGCTGCAGCGAATAGACTCGCACCTGCTCTTCTTCTCGTGCCTGTGCATGGACATGGGCGCCCTGACGGCCTTCTTCTACGGGTTCCGCGACCGCGAGAAGGTGCTCGACATCCTCGAGCAGACCACAGGCGGCCGCCTCATACAGAACTACAACGTCATCGGAGGCGTGCAGGCCGACATACACCCCGACTTCGTGCGCCGCGTCAAGGAGTTCATCGCCTACATGCGGCCCACGCTGCGCGAGTACCACGAGGTGTTCACGGGCAACGTCATCGCCCGCGAGCGTCTGCGCGGCACGGGCGTGCTCACGCGCGAGGACGCCATCTCGTTCGGCGCCACGGGCGGCACGGGCCGCGCCTCGGGCTGGGCGTGCGACGTGCGCAAGCGCCACCCATACGCCATGTACGGCGAGGTGGACTTCGACGAGGTGCTCTTCACCGAGGGCGACTGCTATGCACGATACATGGTCCGCATGCGCGAGATCGAGCAGAGCATGCGCATCATCGAGCAGCTCATAGACAACATCCCCGAAGGCGAATACCGCGCCAAGACCAAACCCGTGATCCGCATCCCCGAAGGCACCTACTACTCGGCCGTCGAGGGGAGCCGCGGCGAGTTCGGCGTCTACATCGAGAGCCGCGGCGACAAGTCGCCATACCGCATGAAGTTCCGTTCGACGGGCCTGCCGCTCGTATCGTGCCTCGAGACCATAGCGCGCGGCGCGAAGATAGCCGACCTGATAGCCATCGGCGGCACGCTCGACTACGTGGTCCCCGACATCGACAGATAACAAACAAACAGACAACGATATGTTCGATTTCAGCATAGTAACCGAAACGATCCACGCGGCGCTCCTCTCCATCATGCCCGAGGGGCTGGCCGTACTGCTGGAGTGCATCGTGGTGGGCGTGTGCCTGCTGCTCATGTACACGGTCATCGCCATCGCGATGATATTCATGGAGCGAAAGGTGTGCGCCGCCTTCCAGTGCCGCCTGGGTCCCGTGCGCGTGGGCCCGTGGGGTACGCTGCAGGTGATCTGCGACGTCTTCAAGATGCTCACGAAGGAGATAATAACCATCCGCCATGCCGACAGGTTCCTCTACAACCTGGCCCCGTACATCGTCATCCTGGCCTCGGTGCTGTCGTTCTCGTGCCTGCCGATAAACCGCGGCATGGAGGTGCTCGACTTCAACGTCGGCGTCTTCTTCATGATGGCCGCCTCGTCGATCGGCGTGGTGGGCATACTGCTCGCCGGGTGGAGCTCAAACAACAAGTACTCGCTCATCGGCGCAATGCGCAGCGGCGCCCAGATGATAAGCTACGAACTCTCGATAGGCCTGTCGATCCTTACCATCGTCGTGCTGACCGATACCATGCAGCTCTCGGAGATCGTCGAGCGCCAGGCCGACGGGTGGTTCATATTCAAGGGCCACATCCCCGCCCTGATAGCATTCGTCATATATCTTATCGCCGGCAACGCCGAGGTCAACCGCGGGCCGTTCGACCTGCCCGAGGCCGAGTCGGAGCTTACGGCGGGATACCACACCGAGTATTCGGGCATGCACTTCGGCCTCTTCTACGTGGCCGAGTTCGTCAACCTGTTCATCATCTCGGGCCTGGCCGCCACCATATTCCTCGGCGGGTGGATGCCGCTCCACATACCCGGCCTCGAGGGCTTCAACGCCGTCATGGACTGCATCCCGGGCTTCGTGTGGTTCTTCGCCAAGGCTTTCTTCGTGGTGTGGCTCCTTATGTGGATCAAGTGGACCTTCCCGCGCCTGCGCGTGGACCAGATCCTGACGCTCGAGTGGAAGTACCTCGTGCCGATAGGTCTGGCCAACCTGCTGCTCATGGTGATAGTAGTCGTATTCAAACTCCATTTCTGACATGTCAAACAACAGTTACATAAAAGGATTCTTCCGCGGCGTGGGCTCGCTGCTCACGGGCCTGAAGGTCACCGGACGCGAATTCTTCACCCCCAAGGTGACGGAACAGTACCCCGAGAACCGCGCCACGCTCAAGATGTTCGACCGCTACCGCGGCGAACTGACCATGCCGCATGACGCCGACGGCAACAACCGCTGCATCGCCTGCGGGCTCTGCCAGGCGGCATGCCCCAACGGCACCATACATATCACCTCGGAGACCGTAACGGACCCCGAGACCGGCAAGCCGAAACGCCGCCTCGTGCGATATGAATACGACCTGGGCTCGTGCATGTTCTGCCAGCTGTGCGTCAACGCCTGTCCCCACGGAGCCATCCGGTTCTCCACGAATTTCGAACACGCGGTATACACGCGCAGCAAACTCGTAAAAACACTCAACAAGATATAAGCCATGGAGATATCACTCGAACTAATAGTCTTCACGATCCTCGCCCTGTTCACTGTGGTGAGTGCCGTGCTGGCCGTCACGACGCACCGTATACTGCGTGCGGCCACATATCTGCTCTTCGTGCTCTTCGGAACGGCCGGGATATACTTCCAGCTCAACTATTCGTTCCTCGGCGCCGTGCAGATGCTCATCTATGCGGGCGGTATCACCGTGCTGTACGTCTTCTCGATCCTGCTCACCTCGAGCCAGGGCGACAAGGCGCAGCGGATACGCGGCTACAATCTCTACTCGGGCCTGGCCGCGACACTCCTCAGTCTCGGCGTATGCCTCTACATAACGCTGCGGCACGACTTCCGCCCCTCGCACTTCGAACACGGAGAACTGGAGGTCACGACAATCGGACACACGCTCATGAGCGCCGACAAATACGGCTACCTGCTCCCCTTCGAGGTGATCAGCATCCTGCTGCTGGCCTGCATCGTGGGAGGCATCCTCATCGCGCGAAAACGTTAGACAAAAACCACGCACTATGATACACATGGAATATTACCTGATCGTCTCGACGATCATGATGTTCGCGGGACTCTACGGCTTCGTCACGCGACGCAACCTGCTGGCCATGCTCATATCGACCGAACTGATCCTCAACTCGGTCGACATAAACTTCGTGGTCTTCAACCGGTTCCTCTTCCCCGAGCATCTGGAGGGATTCTTCTTCACGCTCTTCGCCATAGGCATCAGCGCCGCCGAAACCGCCGTCGCCATCGCCATCATCATCAACATCTACCGCAATATCCGCAACATCAAGGTCAAGAGCCTGCGCGAAATGAAATGGTAAAGCCTAAACAACGATCGTCATGGAGTACACTATTCTGATTCTTGCGCTGCCGCTGCTGAGCTTTCTCGTTCTGGGGCTCGCCGGCACCCGTCTGCGCCCCGTGGCCGCAGGCGCCGTCGGCACGGCCGTCCTGGCCGTGGTGGCTGCCGTGAGCTACTATACGGCATACGCCTATTTCTTCGCCCAGGGACGCGGCGCCGACGGACTCTATCCCACCCTCACGCCGTGGAACATGACATGGCTGCCCATAAACGACACCCTCTCGATAGACATGGGCATCATGCTCGACCCCATATCGGTGATGATGCTCGTCGTCATCTCGACCGTATCGCTCATGGTACACATATATTCGTTCGGGTACATGAAGGGCGAGCGCGGCTTCCAGCGCTACTACGCCTTCCTGTCGCTCTTCACGGCCAGCATGATGGGGCTCGTCGTGGCCACCAACATCTTCCAGATGTACGTCTTCTGGGAGCTGGTGGGCGTCAGCTCGTACCTGCTCATCGGATTCTACTACACCAGAAAGGAGGCCGTGGCCGCCTCGAAGAAGGCATTTATCGTCACGCGCTTCGCCGACCTTGGATTCCTGATCGGCATCCTCTTCTACGGATACTACGCCGGGACGTTCTCCTTCACGCCGCAGGCCGAGGCTCTCGCCGCCGCCGGAATGATCATACCGCTGGCGCTGGGACTCATGTTCGTGGGCGGCGCCGGCAAGAGCGCCATGTTCCCGCTACACATATGGCTTCCGGACGCCATGGAGGGCCCGACGCCCGTGTCGGCACTCATACACGCCGCCACGATGGTCGTCGCCGGAGTATACCTCGTGGCAAGGATGTTCCCCCTGTTCATAGTCTATGCCCCCGACGTGCTGCACGCCACCGCCATAGTAGGGGCCTTCACCTCGTTCTACGCCGCCGTGGTGGCATGCGTGCAGAGCGACATCAAGCGCGTGCTGGCCTTCAGCACCATATCGCAGATAGGCTTCATGATCGTCGCCCTCGGCGTATGCACCTCGGCCGACCCCCACGCCGGCGGCCTCGGATACATGGCCTCGATGTTCCACCTCTTCACCCACGCCATGTTCAAGGCGCTGCTCTTCCTCGGCGCCGGCTGCATCATCCACGCCGTACACTCGAACGAGATGTCGGCCATGGGAGGCCTGCGCCGCTACATGCCCGTGACGCACGTCACGTTCCTCGTGGCATGCCTCGCCATAGCGGGAATATGGCCCCTGAGCGGGTTCTTCTCGAAGGACGAGATCCTCACCGCCTGCTTCGCCTACAGCCCCGCAATGGGATGGGTGATGACGGCCATCGCGGGTCTTACGGCATTCTACATGTTCCGACTCTACTACGGCATATTCTGGGGCCGCGAGAACCGCCGGCTGCATGCCGAGCATACGCCCCACGAGGCGCCCGTGACGATGACCCTGCCCCTCGCGGTGCTCGCCGCCGTGACGCTCTGTGCTGGCTTCATCCCCTTCGGGCACTTCGTCAGCAGCAACGGCACCGCCTACGACATACATATCGACGCGACGGTTGCGGCAACAAGCCTCTGCGTGGCGGCCGCAGGCATAGCCCTCGCCACATGGATGTACGCCCGCGAGCGGCAGACTGCCGCCGAGAGCCTCGCACGCCGCTTCGCCTCGCTCCACAGGGCCGCATACCACCGCTTCTATATCGACGAGGTCTACCAGTTCATCACCCACCGCGTGATCTTCCGCTGCATCTCGACCCCCATAGCGTGGTTCGACCGCAACGTGGTGGACGGCTTCATGAACATGCTCGCCCGCACCGCAAACGGCACCTCGTACCTCATACGCGACATGCAGAGCGGAAGCATACAGCGATACTGCATATGGTTCCTCGCCGGAGCCCTCGTACTCACCGTAACACTTCTCGTCCTATAATGATAAACGTCACACTGCAATGAATATACTATCGCTTTTTCCGGCCATACCGCTGCTGATGATGCTCGGGCTGTGGATCTCGCGCAACCGCACGCAGATACGCACCGTCATGGTCACGGGGGCGTCGCTGCTGCTCGCACTGGCCGTATGGCTCGTCTTCGCATACCTCGCACGGCGCAGCGCCGGCGACGCAGAGCCCATGCTCTTCACCGCCAGCCGCGTCTGGTACGCACCCCTCGACATACACTATGCCGTGGGCGTGGACGGCATCTCGGTCGTCATGCTGCTGCTCTCGGCCATAATCGTATTCACGGGCACGTTCGCCTCGTGGCGCATGGAGACCTCCGTCAAGGAGTATTTCATGTGGTTCTGCCTGCTCAGCGTCGGCGTCTTCGGGTTCTTCATCTCGGTCGACCTCTTCACCATGTTCATGTTCTACGAGGTGGCCCTCATCCCGATGTACCTTCTGATCGGCGTCTGGGGCAGCGGCCGCAAGGAGTACGCCGCCATGAAGCTCACCCTCATGCTCATGGGAGGCTCGGCCCTGCTGCTCATAGGCATCCTCGGAATATACTTCGGGGCCGGCGGCACCACCATGAACATCCTCGAGATAGCGCAGGCCGGCAGCATACCCCTCGCGCAGCAGCGCATATGGTTCCCGCTGGTATTCGTCGGCTTCGGCGTGCTGGGGGCCCTCTTCCCCTTCCACACATGGAGCCCCGACGGCCATGCCTCGGCCCCCACGGCCGTGTCGATGCTCCACGCCGGCGTGCTGATGAAGCTCGGCGGCTACGGCTGCTTCCGCGTGGCGATATGCCTCATGCCCGAGGCGGCGCACGAGCTGTCGCGGATATTCATCATCCTGACGGCCATATCGGTCGTCTACGGAGCCTTCTCGGCCTGCGTGCAGACCGACCTCAAGTACATCAACGCCTACTCGTCGGTGTCGCACTGCGGTCTGGTGCTCTTCGCAATACTCATGATGAACACCACGGCCACGACGGGCGCCGTGATGCAGATGCTCAGCCACGGACTGATGACGGCGCTCTTCTTCGCCCTCATCGGAATGATCTACGGACGCACCCACACGCGTGACGTACGGCAGATGAGCGGTCTGATGCGCGTCATACCCTTCCTGGCCGTGGGCTACGTCATAGCGGGCCTTGCGAACCTCGGCCTGCCGGGCCTGAGCGGTTTCGTGGCCGAGATGACAATCTTCAACGGCGCCTTCATGCACGCCGACACCTTCCATCGCACGGTGACGATCATCGCCTGCACGAGTATCGTCATCACGGCCGTCTACATCCTACGCGTCATCGGCCGCATCCTCTACGGCACGTGCGACAACGCCGAGCACCTGCAGCTGAAGGATGCCTCGTGGGACGAGCGCGTCGCCGTGATATGCCTCATAGCGGCCGTTGCCGGCATGGGCCTGGCGCCGATGTGGATAAGCGACACGATACGCGACAGCGTCTCTGCAATAATGGCTCACATAATGAATTGACATCGATATGAACTACACCGACATACTTATATACATGCGTAACGAGGTGACGCTCATGGGCGTCATCGTGCTGCTCTTCGTCTACGACCTGGCGGCCGGCGCACGCGGCCGCAGCCGCTTCTCGGCCGTGACCTGCTCGCTGCTGGCACTGCATATCGCCGCCAACATCATCCCGCTGCCGACATCGGGCGAGCTCTTCGGCGGAATGTTCACCTACGCGCCCCTGCACTCGGTGATGAAGAGCATCCTCGCCGCAGGAGCCCTCATCGTATGCCTGCAGGCCGACACGTGGCTGCGCCGCGACGACACCGAACACAAGCGCGGCGAGTTCTACATACTGACGCTCTCGACGCTGCTCGGAATGTACTTCATGATCGGAGCCGGCAACTTCCTGCTCTTCTTCATCGGTCTGGAGCTGGCCTCGATACCCATGGCCTGCCTCGTGGCCTTCGACAAGTACAAGCGATACTCGGCCGAGGCCGGAGCGAAATACATCCTCACGGCGCTCTTCTCGAGCGGACTGATGCTCTACGGCATATCGTTCCTCTACGGCACCACCGGCACGCTCTACTTCGACGACATGCCGGCGCGCATCGACGGCTCGCCGCTGCAGATCCTCGCCATGGTATTCTTCTTCTCGGGACTGGGCTTCAAGCTCTCGCTCGTGCCCTTCCACCTTTGGACGGCAGACACCTATCAGGGCGCGCCGACATCCGTCACGGCATACCTCTCGGTAGTGTCGAAGGGCGCCGCCGCCTTCACGCTGATGGCGATCCTCGTCAAGGTATTCGGGCCCATGACGACACAGTGGCAGACGATGCTCGAGATCGTCATCGTCCTCTCGATCACCGTGGCCAACCTCTTCGCCCTGCGGCAGAAGGATCTCAAGCGTTTCCTCGCATTCTCGTCCATCTCGCAGGCCGGATACATCATGCTCGCCGTCATCGGCGACAGCCCGATAGGCATGACCTCGCTCGTATTCTATGTCGTGGTGTATCTGGCTGCCAACCTCGCCGCCTTCGGCGTAATCTCCGCTGTCGAGCAGCGCAGCGGCGGAAAGGTGTCGATGGATGACTACAACGGCTTCTACCGCACCAACCCGAGACTGGCCGTAGTGATGATGCTGGCGCTCTTCTCGCTGGCGGGAATACCGCCCTTTGCGGGCTTCTTCTCGAAGTTCTTCATCTTCTCGGCCGCCTTCCGCGGAGGGTTCCATGTCGTCGTGTTCATCGCCCTGTTGAACACCGTAATATCGCTCTATTACTACCTGCTGGTGGTCAAGGCGATGTTCATCACGCCGAGCGACGACCCCATCCCCGCACTCCGCTGCGACGCCGCCTCGAAGATAGCCCTCACGCTCTGCACGGCCGGAATCATCGCACTGGGACTCACCAGCTGCATCTTCGAAGGCATAAACGCCCTTGCTACGGGTATCTGGTAACGGCTGCGCCCCGTATGCCACAGGCGCGGCGCCCTTACGGGACGCCGCGCCTGCCTTTTTCAGGGATGCCGCTACGGGATCCACTCCAACACCCCTTCGACGGGGTGCGCGGCACGCCACCGCTCGAACTCTCCGTATGTGCGCACGCCGCCCTCGATGACGGCACGGTAATACTCCACGCCCATGATATGCTCCGTCGGCGGTGTCTCCCACTTCAGGCGCAGGATGGTGCGCCTCATCCCGGGTGTGGCCACGCGGTTCACGCCGTCGGCCATACGCTCGAAATAGCCGTCATAGCGCGAGCCCCGCTCAATATGGATCATGTCGATCGACCACATCTCCCCCTCCGCCTCGTGCCACTCGACGTGCCACTCGACACATCGCTCCTCGGTCGCGATAAGGTTGCGGCACTCGATGCGCCCGATATTCGGGGAGGCAGCGATACGCGCCATCACGCCAAAACTCCCTTCCAGGGTCAGGGGCGACGAGTAGATATGCAGGTCTATGTCGCGGTGCCGCATCATGAGCCCCATGCGGAGCGATCCCACGACGTTCACCTCGGCCCCCGCCTGCCGCCACGCCTCGACTATGCCGCTGCGCCGCAACAGCGACTCCGCACGGCGGCACATTCCGCGCGACAGGGTTTCAAGATTGTCGTCATCTGTTGTCATAATACTCCGTTTGATATGTTCTGAGGAGGCAAAGGTACGAAAATATCGCCATGCGCATACAGCCTGCTGCAACACTCCCCTCGCCGCCAGCCGCTACCGCCGTCAGCCGCGAAGGCTGCGGACACCCGCATGGCCGATATCGTGCGGCCACGCACAGGTCAAAAGCCTCCGGGCTTGACGATCCGGCCTATTTTTCATATTTTTGCGTAAAACCTTTATCGGGACCGACCGCACCCGAACAATTTAGCACACATAAACAACCCCAAACCATGATCAATACAAGGAAGTCGATCCTCGCGCTTCTTGCCGTGGGCACGCTGCTCGGAGCAGCGGCGCAGGGCAATGTCGAGGACTACCGTCGCGCATTCGATGCGCCATCCAGGTTCACTTATGAGAAGGTCCTCGGCACCGTTGCCGACATCCGCTGGAACGAGGCGGGCACGGCCTTCATATACCGTACGCGCACCGCCGACGGCGAGAGATACGTAGCCGTGGATGCCGGGCAGAAGAAACGTACGGAATACGGCACCATATCCGAAGCGCGCGCCGCGGCGGGCATACCCGAACCGCAGCCGCAGCAGCGCCCGCGCGGACCGCAGCGCCCCGCCAAACACTGGATGGTGACCGACCCCGAGAACGAGGGCGGCCCGGTGAAGAGCCCCGACGGCACGCAGGAGGCATACGTCAAGAACTACAACATATACGTGCGCAACACGGCCGACGGCACCGAACGGCGCCTGACCGACGACGGCGGCCTCGGCTTCTACTACTCGTGCTACATGTCGTGGTCGCCCGACGGCACGCGCCTCGCCGCCAGCAAGCTGCGCCGCGCAGAGAAACACTACGTAAGTTTCGTCGAGTCATCGCCCGCGGACCAGCTCCAGCCCAGGCTCCACACCATGGAGTACTGCAAGCCGGGCGACGACGTGGACTACCGCGAGCCGCGCATAGTCGATGTGGCCACGGGGACGCTCTACGCCCCCTCGACCGACCTGTTCAGCCACCAGTACAGCCTCGGCCACCCCTACTGGCTGGGCGACAGCGACAAGATATACTTCGAATACAACGAGCGAGGGCACAAGGTGTACCGCCTTCTGGAGTACTCGGCCGCAACCGGCACGGTACGTCCCGTGGTGGAGGAGACGAGCGACAAGTTCGTCAACTACAGCCGTCTGTGGCGCCGGTACATACGCGACGGGCGGCAGCTCCTGTGGACCAGCGAGCGCGACAACCACAACCACATATATCTCTATGACGTGGCCTCGGGCGAGGTCGTGCGCCAGATCACCCGGGGCGAGTGGTACGTGCGCGGCATCGTCGACGTGGACGAGGAACAGGGCGTGATATACTTCACCGCCAGCGGCATGAACCCCAAGGAAGACCCCTATCTGGTACACTACTACCGTATCGGCATCGACGGGGGCGAGCCCGTATGCCTCACACCCGGGGAGGGAGAGCATACGGCCGTATTCTCGCCCGACCGTTCGCTTCTGGTCGACACCTACTCGAAGGCCGATACGCCGCCCGTCACCGAGCTGCGCGACGGCCGCACCGGCAAGCTCATAATGAAGCTCGAGAAGGCCGACATCTCGGCCCTCGTGGCCGAGGGATGGCAGGCACCCGAGATCTTCGCCGCCCCGGGCCGCGACGGCAAGACCCTCATGTGGGGCATAATCCAGCGGCCCTCGAACTTCGACCCCAAGAAGAGATATCCTGTCATAGAATATATCTACGCCGGCCCGGGCAGCGCATACGTGCCCAAGAGCTTCATGCCCTGCTACGGATACACCACCCCGCTTGCCGAGCTGGGGTTCATCGTGGTGCAGCTCGACGCCATGGGCACCTCGTTCCGCTCGAAGGAGTTCGAGGAGGTGTGCTACAAGAACCTCAAGGATGCCGGCCTGCCCGACCGCATAGCATGGATAAAGGCCGCCGCAAAGAAGTATCCCTACATGGATGCCGAGCGCGTGGGCATATACGGATGTTCGGCCGGAGGTCAGGAGAGCACCGCCGCCGTGCTGCAGTACCCCGACTTCTACAAGGCCGCCTACAGCGCCTGCGGATGCCACGACAACCGCATGGACAAGATATGGTGGAACGAGCAGTGGATGGGATACCCCGTCGACGAGTCGTATGCCGCAAGCAGCAATGTCGAGATGGCGCATCTGCTGCGCCGCCCGCTCATGCTCGTCGTCGGCGAGATGGATGACAATGTCGACCCGGCCAGCACCATGCAGCTCGTCAACGCCCTGATAAAGGCCGGCAAGGATTTCGAACTGGTGGTGCTGCCGGGCGAGCGCCACACCATGGGCGGCGCCTACGGCGAGCACAAGCGTTACGACTTCTTCGTGCGCACACTGATGAACAAGTCCGCCCCCGACTGGAGCGAATTTTCGAAGGCGGGAGAGGAGAAATAATCCGCACTCTATCCTTTGACAAAAACACCCCGCAACCTTACGGTTGCGGGGTGTTATCCTATTGCGGCCTGCCATCCCATTCCTACGGCAGCATTCCCTCCGTGCGGAACATTTCCCCGTATACGGCGGCCTTGCGCTCCAGCGCCAGCGGGTAGGCACGCGACGAGGAGGGCATGCGGTAGAGCCGCAGCGCGCGACCCTCGAACGGGAACTCCACGGCCCCGCCCACGGCGGGACGGCCGCACCCGACGGCGGCGGCAAAGGTCTCGGCAGCCTTGTCCCCCGTTACGGCCACGGCACGGCACTCCGGCACGCTCCGCAGCAGCGACCCCACGTCGGTCGGAGAGACCACCTCGAGGAACTTGTCCGAGGCGTTGCCCGCCAGACGCCGCACCTCCGATGCCGTATCATAGAGTCCGAGCCCACGCTCCGCGCAGAATGCCTCGACGGCGTCGCGGTCGAAACGCCGCTCACCCCGCACCACGAACCTGTCGCGGTCGCCGTAAAAGAGCAACCCCATGATACGCCACATGTCATTGTTGAAATTGGGATAGTAGAACTCCATCGACCACCGACGCCGCTCGGGAGGGAAGCTGCCCAGCATCAGCAGACGGCACCCTGCGGGCAGGAACGGCGTCAGCGGATGACGCTCCACGGGGCATATCTCCCGCTCATTCATGGCTCCGCAGGTCATAATGAGCCGCACGGCGGTCGATCCATACCGACGCACGCTCGGGAATGAAACGCAGCGTGCAATAGCTCCTGCCGGAGACGACGGGCCTCTCCTTCGCCATAGAGGCCCTCGCCCCGACGACACGCCCCGTCAATATAATACTGTCATCACCGCGGCGCATGCACAATCCGGCGCGTACGCCACGCCGGAGCTTGACGGCCGAGGCCCCTTCGGCCCTCACCTTCATCCAAACCGTATTCAGATTATCGGCACGATACCCCACCACCTCCAGCTGGCGAGGGAAGAATCCTTCACGGTACTCCGCCATGATCACCGTATCGGCTGCAGCCACCATGGCGGCCGCACGTTCCAACATTTCATCCATTCTATGGTCAGATTATTTGTCCGTTATCTCCATTTTATACACATTCGTCCGCTTCGGTTCGAACCCCGCCGAAAGGTAAAGCGCATTTGCCTCCACGCGCGACGGCCGCGACGTGAGCATAAGCGTCACCGGAGCCAACTGCCGCGCCTCGCGGACGGCATGCCCGACAAGCATGCGGCCGAAGCCGCGCCCGCGATACCGCACATCGACCACCACATCCTCAATCCATACCTTGCGCCCCGTAGGGGTTGTGTACACTCCCATCGAGAGCATCCCGGCCACGCGGCCTGCGGCAAGGAGCAGAAACATACGGCTTGCCCCCTCCGACACCATCGCGGCCAGCCGCTCGGGCGCAAAGGCCCCAGGCGAGGATGTCAACTGTCCCACCAGCGCACCTATCTCGCCGGCCAGTGCCATATCCTGCGGCCCGAACTCACGTATCTCCACATTCTCCATAATCCTTCGGCATACACGACGCATGTTACAACTCCATGCTGAAATATATCATGTCGCGCAACACCACACCCGCCTCAACAATGGGACGGTCGTAGTTGTCGGTGAAAAAATCCTTCACCACATGCGACCTCACGAAACCGCACCGCTCGTAAAACGGCACCGTGGCGGGAGAGTCTCCCGTGCCTACCGCAAGGCGCGAAAACCGTCCGCGGCAATGCTCCCGCACGAAGTCGACCATCATCCGGCCGACACCCCGCCCGCGCCATGCCGGCTCCACCGCCAGATTCTTTATCTCGGCCGTGCCGCCGCCCTCGTCTGTCACCACGCACACGCCGCACACGCGCCCGCCCTCCACGGCCGCGAACATATCGCCCCGGGCGATATAGCGGTCGATCATGGTCTCCTGCTCGTCGGCCATGAGCAGAAGACCGAGGTAACGCTTGCGGTCACCCTCAACTGCAACTATCTCTATCATGACACAAAACCGGCAGCAAAGATAACACACGCCGCCGTTAAAAACAACCCGCGCGGCCGGCAATCCGGCCATTTCGGACCACCGGCCGCGCACGTCAGCGCCGCCACGCATGCATCACAGCTTTATGGGCTGGAAACCGCGGCCGTAAACACCCATCACCGAACCTACTGTCATGAAGGCGTCGGGGTCTATCTGCCGGACGAACTTCATCACCGTAAGCGTCTCGCGGCGGGTGCAGATGACCATTATCATCTTGGAATGGTGGTGCGTATATCCGCCCTCCGACTCGATAAGGGTCACGCCGCGCCCCAGATCGCGGTTCAGCCGCACGGTGATCTCGCCGTAATGCGGCGATATTATGAAGACCTGATTAGACTGTTTGTTGCCCGCCAGAATCATGTCGACCGTATATCCGAACACCAGCGTCATGATGTAACCGTAGATGGCGGCGTCGATCGAGAACCCCACCAGCAGCGACGAGGCTATAATCATGAAGTCGAGGGCGAAGATTATGCGCCCGTAGCTTATCGAGCGGTACTTGTTGACGATCATGGCCACGATGTCGGTACCTCCGGCCGAGCCGTCCTGCATGATGGCCATCGCCACGCCGAAGCCCGTGATGACGCCGCCCAGCACCATCGACAGGAAACGGTCCAGATGGAGGAAATCCTCCGGCGGCAGCATCGACTGCCATATGTTCATCGACAGGGAGAGCATCACGATGCAGTATATCGTCTTCAGGCCGAAGTTCCATCCCAGGACGAATCCCGCCGCGATCAGCAGCACGGCGTTTATCACCAGGACGATGGTTCCGATCTGTATCTCCCAGCCGTAGGCGTTCCTTAACGCCGTACTTATTACGATGGCCAGACCCGAGGCGGCGCCGCCGGTGCTCTTGGCCGGCAGTACGCACCCTATCCATCCGAACGAATAGATGAACATGCCCAAGGTCATCAGCGTATACTCCTTGAGTGTAACGAAAACTTTGCGCGGAGTCAATCTTTCAGTTGTTGTCATGGCAATCGGCAGTTGAAAACTTGATTTATACGGAGGTTGCAGTCGTCCTGCCGTGCCGCGCCTCCTCCCGCCCGTCCATGGCAGGGCGGGGTTCACCGCATGGCATCAGGCAGTTACCGAATGTGAATTTAATACAAATTACCGACATACGGCAATCGGGGACGATGAAAATTTCACTTCCGCCGCCGTCACCGGAGCGGAAGAGCCGCCGCGCCCCGGTACCGCACCTGTCGTCCGAAACGAAACCATTTCACCGCAGAGGTGCCGGATATGTCGGAACGGGCCGACGAGAACGGCGGGAGGCAAAACGCGCAAGCAAAATAATAATTGCATATATATTCAGACCCCGACATCGTGATCCCGAAAGTCGGAGCGATCCCAGAAAGCGTAAATTTAGACAGAAAAGATGGACCTGTCCGGGCATTTGCAAAAACACATATTACAATTCATAACCTCCGGCAGAGAGGGATCAAAACCAATATCGCCACACGTTTTCTCTTCCAGTAAAGGGCAAAAATAGATATAGACTCGCATGCCCGGAAACTTCACAACGATCTATTCCGACATACCCGCATTCCGGGCGGAAAAAATAATTATGTCTAAAAAAACATATTTTACACCAACAAATATTGCAAATTCAAAAATATATTGTTAAACTTGCACTACCTATAGACAAAAGACCAAAAAACAACTATTCATTCACATTTTATAATATAACTACGCTGCCTATGGATTAAAAGCAAGCCTAAAACTCCATGCGGGCCGGTCACACATGTGTGGGAGCCCTTGTCAATGAAACTAACCAAAACTATAATATTCGTATAACTTAAAACCCGAATTATGAAGTTAAATTTTACCCCCCCCCTTCACAGGTGGCAATTAACGGCTATTCTGGTATTTTTATTCGGAATTAGCTGTCTGTGCGCGTCGGCTCAGGATAGTTCTGTCCGCGGCGTGGTGAAAGATGCTGCCGGAAATCCGATCTTCGGAGCCAGCGTCGTCGAAAAAGGTACGACAAACGGTATCACTACCGATGAAAACGGTTCGTACTTCCTCCAGCTTCGCAGCAAGAACCCGACCCTGGAGTTCTCGTTCATCGGCTACACGAGCCAAAGCATCGTCGTGGGCGCCCAGACGGTGCTGGACGTTGTTCTGGAAGAGGATAAGGCCGAACTCGAAGAGGTCGTCGTAATCGGATACGGCACCGCCAAGAAGAAGGACCTTACCGGAGCTATCTCGACTGTCAACACCGAGAACCTTACAAGCGAGGCTCCCCGTTCGGTGAGCGACCTTCTGCGTTCGGCCGCCGCAGGTCTTAACGTCAGCATGTCGACCGACGCCGAGGCAGCCGGAAGCTACTCGATACGTGGTAAAACCACGCTGTCGGCAGGTTCGGCGCCGCTGATCGTGCTCGACGGAGTGATCTACAACGGCGATATCACCGATATCAACCCGAACGACGTGGAGAGCGTCGACGTGCTCAAGGATGCTTCGTCGGCCGCAATCTACGGTGCCAAGTCTTCGAACGGCGTTATCTGTATCAACACCAAGAAGGGACGCGGCGGCCGCCCCACCATATCGTTCAACGCCAACATCGGTTTCGTACACCGCGCACGTCCGGTGAATGTGCTTGACGGCGAAGGCTTCGTCAAGTTCCGCCAGGACTACGAGGAGGGACAGCTCACCAACGAGGAGCGCGAGCGCGTACCCGAGAAGTTCACCGATCCCCGTCAGCTGCAGAACGTAGACCTGCTTACGTGGTACAACTACGACCAGGCTACTCCCGCAACCGTATTGCCCGACGAGGAGACCCTTCTGCGTACGTGGCTCAGCCGTCTGGAGTTCAAGACCATAGAGCAGGACAACTATCTGGCCGGCAACGAGACCAACTGGGACGACATCGTTTACCAGACCGGTCTGCAGCAGGACTACACCGCCAGCATCTCGAACAACAACGATCTCACGTCATACTACTGGTCGGTAGGCTATGCCGATCGTGAGGGCGTGATCGTCGGCAACCGCTACACCAACCTGCGTACGCGACTCAACCTCAAGTCGAAGGTGACCGAATGGATGACCGTCGGCGTGAACGCACAGTTCGCCGAGCGTAAGGGCGGATATCTGCAGGCCGACCACGGACAGCGCGAGAACAACTCGCCCTACACCGTCTACACAATGGATCAGGAGAGCCCCTACTTCCGCTACCCCTCGGGCGACAACAACACGCTCAACCCCTTCTATGAGAACACCTTCATCGATCGCCGGCAGATTACCCAGACGCTCAATGCCAGCATCTTCACCATCATCAATCTGCCCTTCGGCATCGAGTATCAGATGAACTATACGCCCTACTTCAAGTGGTACGAGTACTACAACCACAACTCGTCTGAGTCACCCTCGTACGAGGCTCTCGGCGGTTCGGCTACGCGCCAGCACCAGAAGACCTACAAATGGCAGCTCGACAACGTGATCCGCTGGCAGCGCGAGTTCGGCAAGCACAACATCAACATCACCCTTCTGCAGAACGCCGAGAAGAACCAGTACTGGTCGGATTCTATGTCGGCAACCAACTTCACCCCGATGGATATCCTCGGATGGCACCGTATGCAGGCCGGTACCGAGCAGACCATCTCTTCGGATGATACGTACGACACCGGCGACGCCCTGATGGCCCGTCTCTTCTACTCGTACGACGACACCTACATGCTTACCGCATCGATCCGCCGCGACGGTTATTCGGCATTCGGCCAGGGCAACCCGCGCGCATCGTTCCCCTCAATAGCCTTAGGTTGGGTCTTCACGAACGAGAAGTTCCTGGAGGGTACCCAAGGATGGCTCGATTACGGCAAGCTGCGCGTATCGTGGGGCGAGAACGGTAACCGCGACATCGGCCGCTACGCCGCACTGTCGACCCTAACCTCGTCGCTGCACCCCTACATCGACTCTACTACGGGCACCATCTACACCACCTCGCAGATCTGGGTCGACAAGCTCGCCAACACCAACCTCTCGTGGGAGACTACCGTGTCATGGAACTTCGGTCTCGACTTCGGACTCTTCGGTAACAAGCTTCGCGGTTCGGCCGAGTTCTACGTAGCCAAGACCAAGGACATGCTCGTATCGCGCTCGATCCCCTCGATCACCGGTTTCAGCAGCATCTACGACAACCTCGGACAGCTCAACAACCACGGCTTCGAGCTTACGCTTAACGCCACTCCCGTGGAGAACAAATTCATGACGTGGGATTCGTCAGTAACCTTCTCGCTCAACCGCCGCAAGATCGTACACCTGTACGGCACCTACGAGGACGTATACGACCCCGAAACGGGTGAGGTTATCGGCCAGAAGGAGAGCGATGACGTCAACAACGGCTGGTACATAGGCCACGACACCGACCAGATCTACGGTTACAAGCGTATCGGCGTATGGCAGCTCGACGAAGAGGAGGAGGCCGCAGTCTACGGACTCAAGCCCGGCGACTTCAAGTACTGGGACAAGGACACCAACGGCGTACTGAACACCGACGACAAGGTATGGCAGGGCTACACCTCGCCGCGCTACCGCCTCTCATGGCGCAACGAGTTCAACTTCAAGAACGGAATCTCGCTCTCGTTCATGCTCTACGGTAACTTCGGCCAGTGGGGCACGCTCAACCGTGCAGCCAATGCAGTCAGCCAGCCCGACCGCCACACCACCATCGAGATCGATCGCTGGACCATCGACAACCCCACCAACGACTTTGCACGCATCGGCTCCACCAACAAGGGCAGCAACTACGTACGCAAGGACTTCGTCCGCATGGAGAGCATCGCCCTCTCGTACCGCCTGCCCAAGAAGTGGATCAGCAAACTGTGGATGGACAGCGCAACCATCTCGCTCACCGTACGTAACGCGTTCGTAATGACCGGATGGTATCTGGGCGACCCCGAGCAGGGTGACCTCACTCCGCGCACGTGGAATATTAACATTAACTTCACAATGTAAGCCAATATGAAACGATCGATAAAATATATGATGTTCGCGGCTGCAGCCGCCACGCTGTTCTCTTCGTGCGACAAGAGTTGGCTCGATCCCAAACCGTTGTCATTCTTCGCACCCGAAAACACCTATGTCAACTCGGCCGGTCTGGAGGCCGCCCTTGTTGCCGCCGAGCGTAACATGCGTCACGAGTACTTCGGCGACGGCGCCCCCATCCTCACCGAGATGTTCACCTCGGACATCGCCGTAAACGGCAAAACCGACGCCTCGAGTTCGATGTGCGACTTCATCACGCAGATGACCCCCACGGGACTGGGCACATCGGTCGACAACAACCAGATGAGCTGGTACTGGTCGGAGGGTTTCAAGGGTATCAAGTATGCCAATACCGCCCTTGACCGCCGTTTCAACGCCACGTTCGAGAGCGAGGCCGAGGAGAACGAGGTGATAGGCAAGTGCTACTTCCACCGTGCCTACCGCTACTACAAGATGATCCACCAGTTCGGCGACGTGCCCTGGATCGACCATGAGATACAGACCCCCGAGGACAACTTCTCGTCTTACGACCGCTTCTCGATCGCCGAGCAGTGCTACTACGACATGGAGTTCGCCTATGAGTGGGTTACCGACGACAACGACATGGGCGCCATCTCGAAGGGGGCCTGCGGCCTGCTGCTCATGAAGTTCTGCCTTGTGACGGGCCGTTACGACCGTGCCATCGAGGTGGGCCACGAAGTGGTCGCAGCACACCCCATGATCTACACCAAGCAGTTCGACAACACGTCGGGCAACCTGATGCTCGACCTGCACTCGCGCGCCGCCAAGAGCAGCATCGCCAACACCGAGATCCTGCACGTCGTGGTATCCACCCTCGATACGAAGGATCAGGGTTCGGCCCGTATCGAGACCATGCGCAACGGCGTCCCCTATTGGGCCAACGGCTCGATCAAGACCCCCGACGGACAGACCGGCTGTACGATCGACCTGCAGAGCGAGACGAACGGCAAGTACGGCGTTCTGGACAACGACTACAACGTAGGCCGCGGTATCGCAACCATGCGTCCTTCGGCATACTACCAGTACGAGATATGGACCGACAAGGAGAAGAACGACATGCGCGGCCCGTACTACGGCATCAACGCCGACAACCCCGAAGACCTGACGCAGAAGTCTTGGCGCGAGATGGAGGATCTCTATTACAACAGCCTTGCACTCAAGGACAACGGCAGCGAGTATTACGGCAAGCATCTGATCCGTCCTGCGGGAATGATCGTAGCCGACTCGACCCGTTGCTGGTTCCGCTGGCCCCACTACATCCTCTACGTTCCCGACGAGACCCAGACTTCGGACTGGAGGGGCGGTTACACGCCGTGGTACGTATACCGTTCGGCCGAGGCTTACCTCATCATGGCCGAGGCTTACTACTGGAAGGGTGAGAACGACAACTGCGCCGCCATGCTCAACGAGGTACGCCGCCGCGCCGGTGCCGAGGAACTTTCAGCCGCTGAAGCCGGCATCTCGGCAATCCTTGCAGAGCGCGCCCGCGAGCTCTTCTACTGCGAGCCGCGCCACGTCGAGTTGGTACGTATAAGCTACCTCTACGCCCGCACGGGCAAGACCTGCGAGTGGAACGGACGCCAGTACTCGATGGACGAGTTCTCGGGACCCGAGGGCACCGGAACCACCAACCCCTGCACCGACGAAGGATACAACTTCTACTACGACTGGGTAGTCGCTCACAACGACTTCTACTACAAGGGTAACGGTACCAACACGCAGTACAGCGCAGACGGTTACGTCCAGTATGCGAAGGGTATCTTCCGTATCGCCGTTCACAATGTTCTGTGGCCCGTTCCCGAGTCGGCTATCGTCGACAACAAGGGCGACCTGAACCAGAACGAAGGTTACGTGAAGGTTGCATCGCACCCCTACAACATCGAGCCGATCCAGCTCGAGATCGACAAGCACGGATACGAATAGTCCGGGCCAAACGCTTCGAGAGGCTGTCCCACTCGGGACCGCCTCTCTTTTTTCGTAAATACGGATCATTCACCCTCTCTTGCACTACGCATCGGACGGCCCGGCTGTTCCAAAAGTCGGTTTACCCCCCGTTTTGGTCGTTTCACCCGAAACACATGCGGTTCTTATGGAATTTTCACTAAATTTGATCCGACACCCATATAAAACAACTAAAAACTACCCCCTAATGAAAAAATTTCTGCTCGGAATCTTTCTTTCGTTCATCGTATTATCCGTCGTGGCGCAGACAAACAAGAGCACCGTCGCCGGAACAGTCATAGACGCCCAGAAGGAGGGCGTCGTAGGCGCTGTCATAGAGATCATGTCGATGCGCGACACCACCGACAAGAAATATACGTCTACAGCCATACGCGGCGCATACCAGTTCAAGGGTATCACCCCGGGCGAATACCGCCTCACGGCATCGTTCCTCGGATACAAAACCGCAACGCAGCAGGTGAAGGTGGAGGCCGGCAAGACGCTCAACGTCCCCGCCTGGACCATGGAGGAGGATCCCACGCGCATCGAGTCGGTGAACGTGGTAACGCAGGCCGTACGAACCACCATCAACGGCGATACGCTCGTATACAACGCCTCGGCATATAAGGTGATGTCGGATGCCGACACCGACGAGCTGCTCTCGAAGATGCCGGGTATCAAGGTCGACGGCGGCTCTGTCGAGGTGCAGGGCGAGGCCGTGCAGAAGATACTTATCGACGGACGCGAGTTCTTCGGCAACGACGTGGCCACGGCAATCAAGACCATTCCGGCCGAGGCCGTGAAGTCGATCGAGGTATTCGACAAGCTGAGCGACGAGGCCGAGTTCTCGGGTATCGACGACGGTAACAGCTACAAGGCCATAAACATCGTAACCCACAACAAGATGAAGACCGCCGTCTTCGGCAAGATGAATGCCTTCTACGGGTTCGAACCGCGCAGTGACGAGAGCACCAAGCACTACGGCAGCACCGACGGCAACCTCAACCTCTTCCGCGAGAAGTCGAAGACCACGTTCCGGTTCCGCGCCAACAACATGAACGGCAACAGCCGTTCGCGCATGGGCATGGGCGGCGTCAACTATATCAACACGTGGGGCGAGGACGAGAAGTTCAAGCTCGAGGGCAGCTACACATACAACGCCAGCAACAACAAGAGCAGCAGCTGGACCGAACGCGACTACTTCCTCACCGAGGAGGAGATCGCCTCGAATGCGGACGACATATACGAACACTACAACGCCACGAACGACAACCACTCGAAGAACGGCAACCATAACTTCAACGCCCGCACCGAATGGCGCATAAGCGAACGCCAGCGTCTCATGGTACGCGCACAGCTCTCCTTCAACGACAGCTGGAGCAACGGCAACTCACTCGACACATACTTCCCCATCAGCGGCATCGACCCGATCACGCTGACGAACTGGAACAACAACGACAACAATTCGCTCAACACGGGCATCAACGGCAACTACTTCCTGCGCATAGGCGAGAAGGCGGGGCGTACGCTGCACGTGAGCTTCAACGCCAACTACTCGGACAACAATTCGGGAGGCGAGAACTACTCGGAGAAGGCCGAGAACGACCCCATACAGCAGCTCTCCAACTCCGACAACTACAGCTACAGCCTCAACGGCGGCGTCACCTATGCCGAACCCATCGGAGAACACGCCCAGGCCACGATCGGATACAACGTAAACTACAACTACTCGAATGCCGACCGTCTGACGAACCTCTTCGACTGGGAGCAGAACCAGTACAACGAATTCATCAGCCCCGAATACTCGAACCGCAACAACACCGACTACCTGACACAGCGCGTAGGTCCCGGATTCCGCTTCAGCAACGACGGTACGACGGTGTCGGCACAGGTCAACTACCAGAACGTGCTGATGAACAGCGACCGCGAATATCCCGCCGTCTACGTTCTGCCGCAGAAAAGTTTCAACAATATCACCTACTCGATCATGACGCGCATCAAGATCAACATGGAGAACCGTATCATGGTGCGCCTCAACTCGCGTACGTCGAACCCCTCGGTGACGCAGCTGCAGGATGTGGTCGACATATCGAACGTAAACAACATCCGCTCGGGTAACCCCAACCTGCAGCCCTCGTACAGCCACCGTCTCAACTTCAGCTACAACCACTCGGGCATCGAGAAGGGCACCACCTTCACCATCTATGCCGGCGGCTCGAAGAACCAGCGGCAGATCGTCGATTCGGTCGTGATGAACCAGCCCGGATACGAGATATACAGCCCCGACGGAGAGTTCCTCACCACCCTGTCGTCGACGGGACGCTACTCGAAACCCGTCAACCTCTCGGGCGACTGGAGCTATAACGGCGGTATCTCGTACGGCTTCCCGCTCAACTTCATCGGGTGCAACTTCAACATCGGTGCGAACGGATCGTTCAACCAGTCGCCCTCGATCCTCAACGGCGTGATCAACCGTTCGAAGTATATCTCGGGCGGCGGGTCGGTATCGCTGAGCAGCAACTTCAGCCAGTATGTCGACTTCAACTTCTCATACTCGCCCAACTACAACAAGGTGACAAACACCATGTCGGACAACGGCAACAACGAGTACATGCGTCACTCGGCATGGGGCAACGTGCGCGTGGTCTTCGGCTTCGGCCTCACGCTCTGGGCCAACGGCAGCTACAGCCAGTACGTAGGTTTGAGCGAGAACAGCAAGAAGCTCAACAACACGGACTTCATCTGCAACTTCGCCATCGGTATGAAGGTATTGCGCAAGATGGGCGAGGTACAGCTCACGGTAAACGATGCCTTCAACCGCAATACGGGCTTCTCGCGTTCATGGAACTCGATGTACATGCAGAACTCCATGAACGAGATCATAGGCCGCTACTTCGGCGTACGCTTCACCTACAACCTGCGCCGCTACGGCCAGACCCGCAAAGGCGAGGTGATCGACGAGGGTGGTGTACGGCGCAACAACAACCAGCGCAACATGCGGCCGATGGGTAATCCCGGCGGACGTCCGGGCGGCTTCGGCGGTCCTGGCGGTGGCCCCGGCGGTCCTGGCGGCGGTCCCGGCAGATCTTAATGCGGCCGAAGGCAGAGTCGGCAACAAGATCGTCTGAATGATCCATGAAAACAGGCGGCCGGAAAAAAGAGGGCACGTGGCCGGGTAAATGACCGACAGACGGTCAGAAAGAAACGGCAGGCGGCCATCCATAAAGAAGCCGGCAGCCCTCAGAAAAACATGCAAGTGTTCAGACAGGAACCAGCAGGCCTTCCGAAAAAGCAGTCAGTCGTCCCGATTTTGGGACGACTGACTGCTTCATATATCCCGCCGCCCTCTTCGGACACCCACCGCCGCATCTCATCCCCCACCCCGCAACACGAACACGTACATACATCCCGAAATGACAGCTCCGGCAATCCCTCACGGGAGCCGGAGCCATCCTCTTTATGATTTTGCTTATTGATTAGGGGGTACAAACCATCGTATCCATCGCGCGCATCCCCGACGCGACACTCTGAAACATCCAAATACCGTGCCGACAGCGGCCGCTACATGCGCGACTCGCCGTCCGAGCCGCTCTCGACGCTCTTGGCGCGGAACGCCTTGCCGCTCTTGAAGCTCCACGATACGCCCAGCCGGACCTCGAACTTCGAGTTAAAGTCGTCTACCACGACGCTGCGCTCGAAATCATCCTGTGTGAAGACCAGGTCCTGGGGCGACGACACGAGATTGCGCAGGGCGCAGGTTACGGTCCACGCCTCGCCGAAACGCTTCTTGAAGGTCATCGACATACGGTGCTGCCCCTTTACCCGCACGTTGCTCACCACGGCGTCGGTCATGCCGAAGTAGTCGCAGTCGATGAAGAAGTGCAGAGGCAGCTTGAAGGTCATCTGCGACGACCACTGCGCCATGGGATGGTTCGTCTTGGGGGCATCTGGCGCCATGCGCTGCTCATAGATCAGACCATTGATGTTGGTGTTCCAGTCCCACCATTTCGTAAGGGTGAACGGAAGGTTCACGCTAACCGAATAGGTATCCATCACGGGCATGTTGAACCACGTGAGGCGAATCATGCGCGGGTCGATGTCGTCGGTGACGGTCACCTGCTGTATGGCATCGCGGATAATATTGGCGCTCAGCGTAACGCTGTATTTATATGCGAAGACGGCCGTAAACGAATAGGTATCGACATACGATGGGTCGAGCATCGGGTTGCCGATCTGGTACGTATAGTCCGATATCTGCATGCGGTTGGGCGTAAGGTTCCAGAATCCAGGACGCGAGATCGTACGCGAATACTGCGCCACAAGGGAGTGCTTGCCCGCCTCGTCCAGACTGTACGACACATTGGCGTTGGGGAAGAGCGAGAAATAGTCGTCTCCCATGTCGGCGCCCTTTCCGCGCGTGTGTGTGTACTCGCCGCGCAGCCCCGCCACGGCGCTCCAGCGGCCGCAGTTCATCGAGGCGATGGCATAGAGTGCGCCGATGTTCTCGGTATACGATATGTCGTAGTCGTCCACAACCGAAGGGACCCATGCCCCGCCGTCGAGGTAGCGGTATGTGGCGTCGGAATTGATCTCGTTGTAGGTATATTTCGCGCCGCCCTTCAGCGTCCAGTGCGATGACAGGACCCTGTCCCATGCCACGGATGCCGTCGCCACACGGAAGAGGCTGTTGTTGCGGTTGTTGTAGAGCGAGTCGATGGTCGTACCCATATCGGTTACACGCGACGAGTTGTCGGCGCCGGTGCGGGTGTTGCGCTGCGTGTAGTCGGCGATGAACTTCAGTTGCGAGCCGACGGTATCGGTCTTGATAATGTAGTTGAAGGTGGCGGCGTAGTTCTCGCGCTTGTCGAACGAGTCGTAGATACTCACGCTGCGCCGTTCGCCCGCAGCCGTCGTATAGGACGTATAGGAGTCGGTGGGTCTCCAGTCATCCCATCCCCAGAAGTCGAACGAAACCCCCAACGAATGGTTTCGCCTCACGTCGGCCACAGCCGAGAGGGTGATGCCGCCGTCGTTGTCCTGCTCGCGGTTGTCAGACGCAGCCTCCATCAGCGCCCCCATGGCACTGTATTCGGTACGCTCCGACGTCTTCATATGCGTATCGATATTCGAGTACCAGCCCGAAACCGCAAGGTCGAAGCGCCCCACATGATAGTTGAGCGATGCCGAAGGCGAATATATCGAACCCAGACCGCTGAAATCGCCGTACATGCGCACCGACCCCATCATGCCGTCGTCAAGGCGGCGCTTGAGCGTGATCTTCAGCACGCCGCCCGCCGAGTCGGCGTCGTAGTCGGCGCCCGTCTGCGGCACCACCTCGATCCTGGCCATATCCTCGGTCCGCAGGTTGCGTATGTATTGTACCAGTTCCTCACCCGAGAGGCGCACCTCACGGTCGTTTATATATACGGTGGTGCCCTCGGCACCGTTTATCGAGATGCCGTCGTCATCGACCCACACGCCGGGCGACTGTTTCAGAACGTCCACACCGTCCTTGCCGATGGCGCTGTCCGAGTTCGCCACGTCCACAACGAAACGGTCGGCCTCGCGGCGTATCATCTGCGCCGAGACCACCACCTCGTCGATTTCGGTGGCAGACTCCGCCATCACCACCTCGCCCAGATCGACATCGTCGCCCACGTTCAGCGTCCGCTCCACGGGAGCATAACCTACAAACTCGACTATAACCCTGTATTCACCGTTCGCTATGCGGAGCGAGAAACGCCCCTGCTCGTCGCTCGTGGTGCCCGCCACCTGACGGTCGCCCGACATGGCCACCACAGTGGCATACCCCACGGCTTCGCCGCGATTGTTCACAACGCGGCCGCGCACATCGCCCGCAGCCATCGCTGCAAGCCCCATCATCGTAAGCAGCAAAAGCAATAAAAAGGAAAAGAGATTTTTCATCACACATGGGTTTTACTGTTCTTTCGTGACGCAAATATAAACGTTCGAATACTATTATGCAACACAAAGTAGTAAATTTCTCGCATTTTTATTTATTCCACATATCTACGTCACACCTAATAATATGATTCATACACAATAAGCCGCATACCGCTCCGCGGCCCCTCCGGCGTTGCGGCCCCAATGTAAGAGGCAGCACACCGCCGCCACAGATGCCCGAGGCGATCGGGACACCATTTTCCGCGATTTGTATTATCTTTGCATCGGGAAACTATTAAATATAAAAAGATATATGACCAACATCACAATCTCCGATTCGGTGAAGTACATCGGTGTCGACGACCACGACATAGACCTCTTCGAGGGGCAGTACCGCGTGCCGGACGGCGTATCGTACAACTCATACCTGATCATGGACGAGAAGATCGCCCTGATGGACACGGTTGACCGCCGCAAGGGCGGCGAGTGGATGGCACGTCTGGACGAGACGCTCGCGGGACGTACTCCAGACTACCTCGTAACGCTGCATATGGAGCCCGACCACGCCGCCAACATCGCGGCCGTGATGGAGCGCTACCCCGCCATGCGCATCGTGGGCAATGCCAAGACCTTCGCCATGACGGCGCAGTTCTTCGGCACGGACTATGCCGACCGCCGCGTGGTCGTATGCGAGGGCGACACGCTGGAACTCGGAAGCCACACGCTGCACTTCGTCATGGCGCCGATGGTACACTGGCCCGAAGTGATGGTGGCATACGAACAGAGCGAGAAGATACTCTTCTCGGCCGACGCCTTCGGCCGCTTCGGCGCCCTGGATGTCGAGATGCCGTGGGAGGATGAGGCACGCCGCTACTTCATCAACATCGTCGGCAAGTACGGCGTAAACGTGCAGGCCCTGCTCAAGAAGGCCGCCGCGCTCGACATCGCCGCCATCTGCCCGCTGCACGGTCCCGTGCTGAAGGAGAACCTCGGCTATTACACAGGCAAATACCTCACGTGGAGCAGCTACGAACCCGAGCAGAAAGGTGTCGCCATAGCCTTCGCCTCGATCTACGGCAACACTGCCGCCGCGGCACACCGGCTGGCCGAAATGCTGCGCCGGCGCGGTGAGGAGAATGTCGTCGTCTACGACCTGGCACGGTGCGACATGGCCGAAGCCACGGCCGCATTCTTCCGTTTCGACCGCGCCGTCCTGGCCTCGTCGACATACGATGCCGGCCTGTTCCCCGTAATGGATACCTTTCTGAGCCGTCTCAAGAGCAAAAACTGGCAGCAGCGCCGCGTCGGCCTCATCGAGAACGGCACGTGGGCTCCCGCCGCAGCACGCATCATGTGCGAACGCCTCTCGCAGATGAAATGCATATGCATCGCGGAGCCCGTCGTCACACTCCGCTCGAAGATGAATGACGCAAGCTGCCGGCAAATGGAATCGCTGGCCGACTCCCTCACCGCATAAGGCGCGCGGCGCGCGACGATAAAGCGATATTCGGAAAATATCCGGGTATCGCCTTTTTTATTGCCCGAGGCAAAAAAACTTGCGGCACATAGGATAATTCAGAAAATTTTTATTACCTTTAAACAGTTTTTCGCAGTCTCTATTACGAAGAGCGGACAACTACAAGGGGGAAACCGACATAACGACCATTTAACCAAACTTTAACCATATGAGCAATAAAATTTCTCGCGGCGATTTCCTGAAGAAATCGGGTCTCGCCGCCGCAGGCATGATGATGGGCGGCATGGCCTCTGGCGCAACCGGCATTCTCACCCCACAGCAGCAGCAAGAAGACAAAAAGGCGCGCTTCGCGAAACTCGGCAAGGTAAATATCGCATGGATCGGTATGGCCAACCGCGGCGGCGAGGTGATGAGAGAGTTCGACAAGACGGGCCTGGCCAATATCGTGGCCATGTGCGACGTCGATCCCAATTCTGAAGGATGCCGCAAGTCGGCAGCCGCACACCCCAATGCAAAGGTGTATACCGATTTCCGCAAGATGTTCGACGAGATGGGCAACCAGTTCGAGGCCGTTGTGGTCGAGACGCCCGACTTCTCGCACTTCCCCTGCGTGATGCTCGCGCTCAACCAGGGCAAGCACGTGTACGTCGAGAAACCCATGGGCCGTACCTTCTACGAGTGCCAGCTCATGATCGACGCCGCAAAGCGCAATCCGCAGCTCGTAACCCAGGGCGGTAACCAGGGCCACTCGGAGGGCAACTACTTCCAGTTCAAGGCATGGACCGAGGCCGGCATCATCAAGGACGTTACGGCCGTAGACGCACACATGAACATGTCGCGCCGCTGGCACGGATACGATGTCAACATCGACCGCTACCCGCAGGCCGAGCCCATACCCGACGGCATGGACTGGAATCTGTGGCATACCACCCAGCAGTTCCACGAGTTCAACAAGAAATACCACCCGGGCAACTGGCGCAGCTGGTATGACTTCGGTATGGGAGCCCTCGGAGACTGGGGCGCACATATCCTTGACACGATACACGAGTTCCTCAACCTGGGTCTGCCCTACGAGGTGGAGCCCATCAAGCTCGAGGGTTGGAACAACTACTTCTTCCCCATGTCATCGACCATACGCTTCAAGTTCCCGCGCCGCGGCGACATGCCCCCCGTACAGATCACATGGTATGACGGTATAGGCAACTACCCGCAGCTGCCCGACGGATACGGCGCATCGCAGCTCAGCTCGGACATCCCCACCGTGAACGGGCAGAAGGCACAGGCCATAAAGCTCAACCCGGGCAAGATCATCTACTCGAAGGATCTTATCTTCAAGGGCGGCTCGCACGGCTCGACCCTCTCGATCATCCCCGAGTCGAAAGCCAAGGCAATGGCGGACAAGCTGCCCGAGGTGCCGAAGAGCCCCTCAAACCACTACGAGAACTTCCTGCTGGCCTGCATGGGCGAGGAGCGCACCCGTTCACCGTTCGAGATATTCGGCCCGCTGTGTCAGGTATTCTGCCTCGGCGTGATGGTACAGCGTCTCAACAAGAAGATCGTCTTCGACCGCGAGACCAAGCGCATCGTCAACGACCGCTTCGCAGACGCCATGCTTACCCAGACCCCGCCGCGTAAGGGCTGGGAGGAGTTCTACAAGATGTAAGATGTAGAAGAGCCTACGGCACACAAAAGCCGCCTTCCTGTCGGGAAGGCGGTTTTTTTTATCGGATGGCGCCATTTTTTATGCGCGGACGCATCATGCCGCCGCTCCGCATGCAATCACGGCACCCCGCAGGAGTCTCGCCCTGCCGGCGGCAGCACTTGAGGCAACTAGCAGCACTTGAGGCAACTATATGTAGAGCAGGGAGAACGAACTTACCAGGAATCCGCCGACGAAGCCTGCCAAAACCTCCCGGCCGTCATGCCGCCCCAGACACAGACGCGACGAGGCGACAAGGCCCGCCGCCACTATCGCGACGACCATGGGCCAGAAGAGCGACACCACCCCGACGATGTTGAGCATGACGAACAGGGCCGTCACGCCTCCCATGGCCGCCAGATGCAGGCTTACGTTCCACCGCCGCGCGGTGAGGATGCAGAAGAGTTCGCACAGCACGGCCGCCGTAGCCATCTTGCGGAAGAGCATGAGCGACGGGAGCTTCAACAG
This sequence comes from uncultured Alistipes sp., assembly GCA_949283205.1. Taxonomy (GTDB): domain Bacteria; phylum Bacteroidota; class Bacteroidia; order Bacteroidales; family Rikenellaceae; genus Alistipes. The sequence continues at coordinate 38,822 of CASDSD010000021.1, forward strand.
CGTCACGGCACAGAGCATATAGCAGACGGCGCCCACCATAAGCATCAGCATGCGCAGCCGCCGGGCGTCGATCGACATGCGGCTGATACCGTCCAGCCGTTTGAAGAGGAAATATGCGAGCATCGGGATAAATGCCGCGTAAAGCACCACCACCCATATGAGATAGAACTTCACACGCATGGTATAGAACGAGTAGACGGTGTCGGTAAACAGCACCGTAATTACCGCATATACGGGGATCAGGCAGGGGTGGAACACTGCCGATACCGCACGCGAAAGCCTCATAGCCTTTTTTGTCGTCATATCTGTTTTCTCAGTCGCGCCACGGGGATATCGAGCATCTCGCGGTACTTGGCGACGGTACGGCGCGCAATGCAGTATCCCTTGGCGTTGAGTATGTTCATCAGCGTCTCGTCGGTCAGGGGATGTCGTTTATCCTCCTCGTCGATGCACTTCTGAAGTATGTTCTTTATCTCGTAGCTCGACACCGTTTCGCCG
>CASDSD010000022.1 GCA_949283205.1 uncultured Alistipes sp.
CCGCCTCGCGCAGCATCACGCACCGCGCCAGCCCCGTCGCGGCATCGTAACCCTCGACGGCGCCCAGACGGTATCGCGCACGCTCCACGCCCGACCCGAGGATAAAGACCGAACGGACATTCCCCCCATCGGCCGCACCGTCCAGCAACGCCGCCAGCTCGTGCGCCGCCAGCCGCACCGACACCGTCACCTGCCGGCGCGACGCCTCCCGCCGCCACGCGCGGTCGTAGCGCGTGTGGAGCCCCTCGGCGCCGTCGCGGTCCTCGAAGCAGAGGGTGAAGGGCTCCCCGCCCGCGGCTTCGAAGGTTCCGTCCAGCCGCTGCGCCGCATGGTGGAAGGCCGCATAGGGATAGCTCGTGCCGTAGGAGGGGAATCCCCACCGCTGGCCCGCGGGCAGCGGCCGCATACCCTCGTAGAGGACCACGCGCGCGGCGAAGTCGCCGTCGCCCTCGTCGTCGCGGTCGCCCACCTGCACCACCGAGGCGGCGGGCGCCGTGGCGTACACCTGCACGGCGTTGAGCGAGGGGCAGAAGAGGGGGTTGAGCTGCCGCTGCTCGCCGCGCAGCGCCGCCTGCGACGCGGTGTCGAAGCTCCACTCGCCCATCGTGCCGCCCGTCTCGTCGTCGTAGCGGGCCACGGCGCCCCCGTCGGAGCGGTATGCCAGCGTACGCCTCTCATGTACGCCGCACGCCATGTCGGAGATCCCGATACCGCGGTCCACCGCCACGCGGTCGCTCCAGTCGACCTCGTCGTCGCGCAGGTAGTCGTCCAGCGTCTCGACCGTCACCTGCCGGCGCGCCGTATCGGTGCGGAAGACGAGGTTGAACATGTGGCCCACGGCCGCGAGCAGTTCCGACGCACTCGCCGAATGGTGGGAGATGTCGGCGAAGGTGATCTGCGACCCCGCGGCGGGCACCGCTGAGAATACGGGGCTCAGGCGGCAGCCCGTGCCGAGGGTGATGCGCTGCCCGGGCTCGGCGCCGTGCAGGTACATGCGGACGAAGCTCTTCCCGGACGAGGCTCCGATACGCTCGGGGGCCGAGCGGAGCGTCACCTCGACGTCGGTGGTGCCCGTCTCGCCGACATGCCCGTCATAGAGGGCCCAGTCGCCACCATACGACTCATACGTGCCGTCGGGGCCCGCCACCTGGAGGTCGTACTCCACGCCCGCCGCCGCCGAGGGGATGGTGACCGGGGCCGAGCGCGCCGAGAACGACGCCACCGCCGCCGTCGAGCCCTGGTAACTCCTCACGAAGCGGTACGACGCCCCCTCCGCGTGGTCGAAGACGATGCAGCGGTATGTCGTGCCGAGGGTGAGCGACCCGCGGCGGTCGATGAAGGGGTTGGCCAGGCGGAACGCCATGTCGCACCCCGTATCGACATAGAGCGCATCGAATCCCGCGAGCCGCTCGCGCGAGAGGATACGGTAGTCGGTGGTGTAGTTCAGCACGAACTCGAAGCCTACCGTCACCTCGCTCGCGGGACTGAAGCGTATGCCCGTGTCGTCGATGGTAAGCGAGCGGCCGTTGGCATAGAGGTCGGAGGCGACGGCCGCGTCGGTCGTATCGACAAAGTTGCCGAGCGAGTTGGCCAGCACCAGCGGCGAGAGATATACGCGCCCCATGCCGTCGGCCTCGGCCGCGGCCTCCAAGGTGCGCCCTGCGCGGAAGCCCATCGAGGCGGCCACGCGCGAGGTGGAGGCGTATGCGTATCGGCCGCTCATGTAGAGACGCTGCAGCAGGTCGCTCTGCATGAAGCTGCCCACGGCCTCATACCCCGCCGCCGAGAATACCGCCTCCATCAGCGCGGCGACGCTCACGAAGGGGTGGTAATCCTCGACCGAGCCTATGCGCTGCGGCGGGTAGATGCTTGTGGTGCTGCCGGAGGCGTCGTATCCGTCGCGCCGCACGGGGAGGAACTTCACGGGCGAGGAGTCGCTCCAGCTACTCTCGATGGTCTCGGCATCCACATCGAGACCGCACTCCAGGGCTATGTCGCCGAAGCCGCTGCGCGCGGCGCTCTCGGCCCACGCCGCCGCATCCCCCGCCACGCGCACCACATATGTCGCACGCCCTGCGCCGACCGCCCCCTCCTCCCCTGCGAGCGGGCCGCCGGTGTCGGGCACCGACTCCATCTCCACGGCCACGAGCGTCGCCGCCCCCGCCAGCAGCACCGTGCCGTCGACCTCGACCTCGGCCTCATGGCGGACGGCGTTGAAGCTCCCGCCGCAGAGCATCTCCCCCGCGCGGCACATCACGGCGTCGTTGCGCGGCGACGACGGCAGGCGGAATGTCATGCTGCGCCCCTCGCGGCCGCTCTCGGGGTCAGCCAGCGCCGCCAGATCGTACATCCTGCCGAATGCCGGCAGCGACTCCTGCGACGGCAGGTCGCACTCCACGGAGTCTATGCGCAGGCGCATCATAGCCGCACCTCCTTTCCGCGCTTACGCACCGTGACGGCCACCGACCCCAGGGCGCCGCACCCCGCCGTCATAAGGGTGTCGGTCATGATATCTACCTCCTCGCCGACGCTGCCGCGCACCATCCACACGCGCGGCGAGACGATTATCTCCGAGAGCGCCGCCAGCTGCGCCCGCGGCTCGTATGCCGAGACCAGCCGCAGCGAGGCATCCCGCTCGACCGAGACCGTTTCGCGCCCCTGTGCCGTGTAACAGCGGCGGCGCGCCGCCGTCACCGTCATCTCGCAGCTCACGGGGAAGGTGTACATCTCGACGGCGCACTGCTCGTCGAGCCACGCCATGCGGCGCGCCGTAGAGGGGTTCTCGATGACGGTGTAGTCGATCGTCGAGACCGCCTCGCCGTCGATCCTTATCGTCACCTTCAGCCGCTGCGGCACCTCGGCGAAGCCCTGCGGCGTCACCGCCACGCACCGCTGCCCGCCCGAGGGCGGCGTCAGCGTCATGAAGCCGTAGCTCTCGCCGTAGGCCTCGACCACGACATCCGACACGGCATCCGGCATCGAGAAAAAACTGATCAGGTCGTACTCGTCCGCCGCGAGCGTGCGCTGCTCGCTCTGCGCCTCAAGCAGCGTGTAGAGCGCCCCGAGGTCGACACGCGCCGCGATGAAGTTACGCACGGGCGCCGCCGTGCCGTTGGCCGTCACCGCCACCTTGATCTGTGCCCCCGTGTCGACGACACCGCAGCGCGCGACAGCCTCCGGCAGACGATAGCGCACGGCGCTCCGCACCACCGGCGCGATGTCCACCGTGCCGCCGGCGGAGTTGTAAAGACGTTTGGTGCCGAGCTGCTCGCCGCTTGTGGCGTCGCTCACCACGATCTCGATGTCGCCCGTCACGCCCTCGCCGTCCACGGTATAGGGCAGCGGGTCGCGGAAGGATGAGTATGCTTCGGGTATTGATGTGAATTTCATTGTGTTGTGTGTTTTTGTGTTTCAGTTTTCAAGGGTTGTTCCGCACGCGCCGGCACCCTGCGCGACGCACATGAGAGGGGCTCTCCGCATCCTCTGCGGAGTCTCGGGTCATCGGCCGCGCACCTCATGCGCAGCCTCCTGCACTACATTCCTGTCTGATTCCCGCCGAGGGGTACTCCCCGCCGCGGGCCGTTCACGCCGCCGGCCGCGCCGGTCAGAAGAAGGTGATCACGTCGGCCGTAGCCGTCACGGCCACCTCGCCGTGGTTGGTGAGGCTGCGGCTCTGCGCACGCACCGCGAGCTTCTCCACCGCCACCACCACGTCGGCCTGCGAGAGGGAGGTGAAGAGCTCCACCACGTCGCTCTCCAGCCGGGCGTACGCCTCGGCGCGCTCCGCGGGCGAGAGTTTCGCCCCCTCGTCGAGGGCGTGCAGCGTCACGGCATAGGTCATGCGCCCGTGGTGCAGCCCCTCCATCGAGTCGAACTGCGGCGGCGCCAGCCACATCGCCGGATAGGCCGATATCGTCTGCGACATGAAACGCTCGTCGGCCGTGTGGAATTCGTACCCGCCCTCTGCGGCGAGCTGCCCAATGGCATCTACAAGATTGGTATGGTTCATATAAGGTCGGTTTATGTCGATAACCATGTCGATAACAGGTTGAAATATATATTATAACATGTAACAACTTTTTCGGTCGCGCAGGCAACATCCCATATTACAACATGTTACATCCTGCAGTGTCGCTGTCGAAAACTTTTCGGGGAAAGGCTGCGATCCTCTCTTCCGGACACCTTTTCGGGGACAGGCTGCAATTCCTTTTCCGGACACCATTTCGGGGATGGGCTGCGATCCTCCCTCCGGCATCCTTTCGGGATGGGCTGCGACCCTCCCTCCAGCATCCTTTCGGGAGGCGGCGGCGGATCTCTCCGCACCGGCAGCATCGTCAGCTCCGCCACGCCCGCCGCCGCTCTCCCCGGCCACGCCCGCCGCCCGCAACATCCGGACGGCAGCGTCCCGCTCCTGTCTCTTTCACAACGCCCGCCTCCGGCGGCCGCACCCGTTTTTCCACGCCGCGACACCCTGTGCCCCGACGCCGTCCTAAAACCTCGCCGGCAGGCGGCGGTTCAAATTATTGACCGGCAAAACGCCGGTCCACCGCCTTCCGACACCACAAATATAGTACGGCAAGGGGCCTTTATCAAGTAATTTAACAATAAAAAATCAAATAATTTGATATGATAGGAGTATATCTTTGATTTTGTGCGGATTGTACGTGTTCATTTTTTTACACCGAAGGAGGTGCGAAAAGGGGAGATCGCGCAGGAGGAGAGGCCAGGGCCGCAGAAAGGGCAAGGAGAAGAGGATGGCGGGAACCGTCACCGAAAGCGGGCGGGAAGGAGACGTGAAAAGAGGGTCGGGGAAAAGGGAGGAAAGGGACCGGAAAGGGCGGGAAAAGGGATGAGATAAGGGCCGTGGAAAAGATCGGGGAAAAGGACCGGAAGGAACTCGGGAAAGGGACCGGGAAAGGCCGGGAAAAGGGATGAGATGAGGGTCTGGAAAAGGACAGGTAGTAACTCGGGAAGGAACCGGGGAAAAGGGATGAAATGTGTGTCGGGATGGGGTAAGGGCGGGGGTAAGGGCGGCGGAAAGATCGGGAAAAGGCTGGAAAAGAGTGCTGAAAAGATGTCCGCAGGCAGGCGGAGAGAGGACGCCTAACGGCGGCCGTGGACGGCGCGCCGGCCGCGCCATGCCCCGCAACGGACAATCCGTAAATGTCGGATTGTATCTCAAAAACGATGAAAAAGGGGATACGCCGGTTGTTTTTTGTTAAAATACTATTAAATTTGTAAGCTAACAAATCGGACGGTCCCCGCAGCGGGGAGACGGACGATGCGTCGGCCAACCTAAACCACAGACGACCTATGAAACGAATACTGCTTATCGCAGCCGCGATGCTCTTCGCGCAGAGTCTTTCAGCACAGGCCCTGAGTCCGGAGGAGCTTGCCAAGCGCGCCAAGCGCAAGAACCTCACCGTCAAGGAGTGGAACACCGACTCGCAGAAGAAGACCCGCTGGCTCGACCACCTCACGGTGTACGACTCGAAGGGACGCAAGATCGAGGAGGCGGAGTACAACCGTTTCGGGCAGGTCGAGCGCGTGACGTGCGAGTACGACCCCGAGACGGACATGGTCATCAAGGAGGTTGTCTACGACGACCGCAACAAGCCCACGCGCATCCGCAAGTACGAGTACAACGACGACGGCACCAAGTGCAAGCAGTACAACTACCTGCCCGACGGCAAGCTCTACACGGTAAAGATATTCGAATACATCTTCGAGGACTGATCCTCGCGGCCGCGCTGCGGCGCCACACCCTTGTTCCATGACCTTCGAGCAGCTCAACACCCTACCCGTATGGCAGCGCATGCCGACGCTCTCGCTCGACGAGATCGCGGCGGTGAAGCTGATGAACCGCGTCGACACGAAGTACGTTCTCGACGAGGCGCAGTGTCTGTCGCTGCTTGAGGCCGCGGCGGAGGAGTACAGCGTGCAGGTTGTGGAGGGGTGCCGGGCATGCCGTTACTCGACGCTCTACTACGACACGCCGCAGTGGGACATGTACCTGCTGCACCACAACCGCCGCCTCACGCGCCAGAAGATCCGCACGCGCACCTATGTCGAGACGGGCGTCACCTTCCTCGAGATCAAGGACAAGAACAACAAGGGCCGCACGCGCAAGAGACGCATCGCCATCGACAGGGGCCACTTCGCCGCACCGCAGGCGTCGCCGGCGGCGGCGGCGTTCCTGCAGCAGCGGTCGCGCTTCGCGCCGGCGACGCTCACGCCCTCCCTGGCCACGCGCTTCGTGCGCATCACGCTCGTGAACAGCACCATGACGGAGCGGCTGACGATAGACTTCGACCTGATGTTCGACAACATGCGGGACAGCACCCGCAGCGCCCGCATGCGCAACATGGTCATCGTGGAGCTCAAGCAGGACGCCCACAGCGCGTCGCCCATGAAACGCATCCTGGGACAGATGCGCATCAAGCCGCTCAACGTGAGCAAATACTGCCTCGGGGAGGCGCTGACGAACCCCATGGTCAAGCACAACCGCTTCAAGGCCAAGATACGCCGCATAGCCAAGATCACCGACAACAAAAACACCACGCTATGATACAACAGGATTTTCCCGACTTCGATCCCTCGATCGCCGAGGAGTTCGGTTACGACATCTCCAACCAGCTGAGCTTCCTCGGGGTGCCGCTGTGCGACACGCAGAACCTCATCCATCTGCTGATGCGCTTCGCCTTCAACCTCATCGTGGCATGGATCATCGTCCGCTTCTGCTACTACCGCAAGAGCCAGCGCAAGGACTACGTGCTTACGTTCATGCTCTTCAGTTCGGCGATGTTCATGCTCATCTTCCTCATGGAGAACGTCAACCTGCAGATCGGGCTGATGCTGGGCCTCTTCGCCATCTTCGGCGTGATACGCTACCGCACGGAGACGGTGCCGGTGCGGGAGATGACCTACCTGTTCGTGATCATCGCCACGTCGGTCATAAACGGCCTCGCGCTGAACATCTCGTATGCGGAGCTGTTCGTCGCCGACATCCTGATCGTGGGCGTGCTGTGGCTGCTGGAGAGCCACCTGCTGCTGAAGCATACCTCGACCAAGCTGGTCATATACGAGAAGATCGAGCTGATCGTCCCGAAGCGGCGCGGGGAGCTGATCGCGGACCTGGAGCAGCGGCTGGGCATCAAGATCGACAAGGTCGAGGTGGGGCATGTTGACTTCCTGCGCGACGTGGCCTTCGTGAAGGTCTACTACACGCTTGCGGAGGGCGAGCAGAACACCATCGACAACATCACCAAGCCCAACCAGTTCATCCCGTAGGCGGCCGACACGGCATGCGGCACGGCGGAAGGCCCCTGCGCGCAGGGGCCTTCCGCCGTGCCGCATGCCG
>CASDSD010000023.1 GCA_949283205.1 uncultured Alistipes sp.
CGAGGCAGTCAGGAACACGGTCAAGAGACTGCTGCGTTGTGACCTGGATGTCGTACTCAGGTCTGACAAACAGACGGACAGATTTCTTCCCATGCCAAAAAGATGGATTGTCGAGCGCACTTTCTCCTGGCTTGAAAACTTCAGGAGACTGACCATTGATTATGAATACAGGGCTGACACGCACGAAGCCATGCTGCAAATCGCTGCCATAAAATTATTTTTGAATAAATTTTAAACAGCTTCTTAGGAAAAATCGTCAGACATGTCAAGCGCCGGAATGCCGAATGTGTCATGGGGCAGCACATTTCATGGCAATAGAAGCGAACTCCGCCCGCACATAACGATGCGGGCGGAGTCCTTATCTCGTTTTTGTTCACCGGGGGCGGCCCCGACGGATTGTAAAGGCGTTCAATGCGAAGCCTCCTGCATGGCGCTTTGGGCTATGCGCCGTCCGACGGGACACTCCTCGCAGCGACGGCGGCGGCAATACTCGTTCGAGAGCTGCAACAGTGCCTGGCTGTCGAACGCCGACAGAGGCTTTACGCCGTATTGCCTCCACGGCCTGATGATGGAGTTCTCCTCGGCGTCGGTGTTCTCGAGCAGCGCGAGGGCGCTCGTGCGCAGCGCCTCGCGGTCGATATACGATCCGTATGCGAACTGCATCTGTGCCACGAGGTTTATCGCCAGCAGATTGCATTTCATGTGGCCGATGCGTTTGGTGGCGGCGGGCGACTCCTTGCCCGGGATGTAGTGCTTGAGCCAGTATGGCGATGCCTCGGCGCTGAAGAGTTCGTATACGTCGCGGCCGCTGCGGCAGGCGAAGAGACGGTCCATCACCTCGCGCGTGGCGGCGAGGAACGATGCTATCTGCGAGAGTCGCAGTATCGGGAAATTGTTGGGCCGTATGTGTGTGAGGTGCCATGCCGAGGCTCGCATCGGGATGATGCCGTACTTTGCGGCCAGATATTCGAAGTTGCGCCGCAGGGCGAGGATGTATTCGTCGTGCGGGTACAGTTCGAGCAGCCCCGACGCCCCGATCAGCATTGCCTCTATGTTCTGCGGGGCGAGACGCTCGCGCAGGATGGCGGCGTAGGGTACCGTATGGGCGAGGGTGGTGAATGGCTCCTTGTTCTCGGGCGTGCCTATCGTACGCAGCAGCATGAGGTACGTGGTCTGGGGCCAGTCGTTGCCGCACTCCTCGTAGAAACGGCGTATGTCGTTGTTCTTGCGTGTGAGGCGTTCGTATCCAAGCGTGTTGTATATCTCGGCACGGTGCAGCGTGTCGAGCGAGGCGATGTATGCGCCGCATGCGGTCGTGGAGGCTCCCGCACGAAGCCTGTCATAGATCTTGTCTGTGTCTGTTCCGCGTGCCATGGCCGTGTGTGTCAGAGCATGTTGAGCTCCAGAAGCGCCTCCTCCGACATCATGCTCTTGTCCCATACGGGGTCGAACGTCAGTACGATATTTACCGACTTCACCCCTTTGACCTTCCGGACCTGCGTGTCGATATCCTCGAGCAGCATGTCCGCCATGGGGCAGTTGGGCGCCGTGAGCGTCATGCGTATGTTGGCCGTTCCCTCGGGGTCGAACTCTATCTCGTAGATGAGCCCCAGATCATAGATGTTGACCGGAATCTCCGGATCGTATATGTTTTTCAGTGTCAGCACTATTTCATGCTCGACATTCAATATCTCTTCGGGTGTCATATCTGATTCGTTTCCTTTTTCCTCGTGCCTTATGTCCTGTGTCTTCCTGTCCCGAGCCTCCCTGTCCCGAGCCTCCCTGTCCTGTGCCTCCCTGCCCTGTGCCTCCCTGTCCCGAGCCTTCCTGTCCCGTGCCTTCATGAGCCTCTTGTCTCTTCCGGGGCTATGCCTTCTGCCCGGAGGGCCGGCCGGTCTCTTCTGCCGGGGCCTGCCGTGCGCTCCCTCCGGCCTCCTCTTCGGCGCGGAAGGCGAGGGCATACATGCGCATCTGCTTGATCATCGCGAGAAGCCCGTTGCTGCGCGTGGGCGAGAGGTTCTCCTTGAGCCCTATGGCGTCGATGAAATAGAGGTCGGTGTCGAGAATCTCCTGCGGCGTGCGTCCGTTCATGACGCGCATGAGCAGCGATGTGATGCCTTTGGTAATGATGGCGTCGCTGTCGGCCGAGTAATATACCTTGCCATCCTCCATGCGGGCATCTATCCACAGACGCGACTGGCAGCCGTTGATAAGGTAGTCGTCGGTCTTGTGCTGCGGATCCATCGGAGGCATCGAATCGCTCAGTTCGATAAGATAGTCGTACTTGTCGAGCCAGTCGTCGAATACGGCGAATTCGTCGATGATCTGATCCTGAATAGCGTCTTTCATATCTGTTGCCGATTCTTGCGTTTCTTACAGCGTTACATCTCGAGGGTGGTTCCCTCGGCGGCCGACGGGGCGTCTATGCCTATTATGCGCGCCTGTGTCGGGGCGAGCGAGGTCATGTCCACGGGGCTGTCTATTGTGGCGGCGGGGATCCCCGCGCCGTATATTATCAGCGGGATGTGGGTGTCGTAGCGGTACATCGACCCCGATGCCGAGCGTATGTTGTCACGCTCTTCGATCCAGTCGGGCATGAGGTTCACCACCACGTCGCCCGAGCGGCGGGGGTAGAATCCGTTCTGTATCTTGCGCCCGTACCCGCTGCCGAAATATGTGTTCCGCATGGCCTCGGCCGACACGGCGTGCGATATGCCGCGCAGCTGCATGAGGAATGTGGCCACGTCGTGCTGCAGGTCGGCTATCGAGAGCCCCTTGTCGTATATGAGGTTGTGGTTGAGGTAGAATGCGCGGTCGATATATCCGAGTATCCACTCCCCGTTCCCGTGCTGTGCGCCGATGAAGGCGTTGGTGATGACTTCGGCCTGGCGCACGTTGAAGCGCTCCTGCTGCGTGGCGGGCGAGTCGAACGAGGGGCTTGAGCCATGGTCCGAGGTGAGGGTTATGACCACCTGCTGCGGGTCGGCCACCTGCGTGAGCAGGAAGGAGATGAACTCCTCCAGGTCGCGGTCCAGACGGTAGAGCATGTCCTCGTACTCGACCGATTCGGGTCCGAAGCGCTCGCATATCTTGCGTGGCGTGTCGAGTACGATGTTGAGCATGTCGACGTGCTCGTCCTTGCCCATCTCGTTGTTTGCCACGACCTGCCTGGCGAAGGCCAGCAGGGCGCTGTTGCCGGCGGGCGTGTAACACATGCGGTCGTATTCGTCCACGGGCATGGCGTCCGTACTCTGGTCGCCGATGAACTCCACGCGTTTGTTCCTGTGGCTTTTTATGCCCTCGATGTCCGACACCTGCGAGTTGCGGTAGCTGTCGTAGGGCAGCAGGGGAGTCCACCTCTCGAGCAGGTATCCGAGGTTTGTCTCGTTGCGGTTGTAGTCGGCCACCCATGCGGGCAGCTGCTTGGTGTAGTAGGACGATGTGGTCCATGCCGTCTGCAACGTCTCCATCCAGTACACCTCGCCCGAATGTCCCGCCGTGACTATTGCCGAGAGGGGCTCTACGGCGATGGTGGTTATGCGGCTGGCGTCATCCTGCAGCGCCAGGGCGTCGCTCAGCGTCTGGGCGATGAGGTTGCGGGGCGAGTAGTTGCCCGAGCCGCCGCTGAAATTGACGCTCTGGCACTCGTTGTCCTCGATAAGGGATACCTGTTTGTTGGTGACGTAGTCGTACCACCGCTCCGCCACCACGCCGTGCGTCGAGGGCATCGCTCCCGTGGCGATGGTGGCCAGCGATACGGGGGTCGTGGTCTGCATGTATCCGTATTCGGCCTCGGTGAAGCGCATGCCGCCCTCGGCCAGACGGCGGAACCCCGCCTGCGAGAAGTTGTCGGCGTAGCGGTCCAGATCGGCGGCGCGCATCGAGCTGATAACGATGTTGACCATCATGCGCGGTGTCTGTTTTTCAGCGGCACGGGCCGTCATGATCGTTGCGGCTGCGGCGAGCAGGGCTATTGTCGTTATATGTAGTCGTCTCATCGGTTTACGTTGTTTCGGCGGCAAATTTACAAATTTTTCGTATATCCAGTTTATATAATTCGGCGCTTCCGGCATATAATATAATATTCGACGTTCCCGGAGGCCATTGCCATTGCGTGCGGCGTCAGCCGATATCGTGGTCGAGACGGGCGCGCTCGGCTGTGAGATCGATCTCGGGATATTCCCTGCAGAGGGCGTCGATGCGTGCCGTCATCGTGCGGCGGAAGGTGTCGGACTCCTCCGACCCCGGATCGAAGGGACGGTGTTCCGCCGCCCGGACGATACGTTCGGCCGCATCGGCCGCGCGGCGCGTTCTCTCGTCGAAGGCCGCTTCGGCGAAACGCTGCCATATGTACTCGACGGCCATGTCCGACGGGTGGGTCATGTCGTCGGCATAGAACCGGTAGTCGCGCAGCTCGTCGTTGAGGATCTCGTACGATGGGAAGTACTCCGCCTGCTCGTACCTCGTGCACAACTCGGCCACGGCCACGCGCAGCAACGCTTTGCTCAGGGAGTTGCCCTCCAGGCCGTCGCCCAGATGCCGTACGGGGCTGACGGTGAGGATCACTCTCCTGCCGCGCAGCGGACCCTCGAGCAGGGCGCCGTAGCGGCGCACTATGCTCGGGACGTCGAGCAGCTCGCGCGTAAAGAGCGTCTGCGGCTGTTTGTGGCAGTTGGCCACCGCCTCACCGTCGCGGCGCAGGCGGTATACCCATGCCGTGCCGAAGGTTATGATGATCGTGTCAGCCTCTTTTAGGGCTTCGGCTCCCGTGCGCAGCGCCGCCGTCATTTTGGCACGTGCTGTCTGCGCGTCCGATGCCGATAGCGACGAATGGAAATCGTAGCTGAAGTATCGCCCAGAGGCATGTTCCACCTCGCGCAGTCCTGCCTCCGCAATGTCCTTGGCCGTGTCGAAGCGGTCGAAGGCCTCTATGGCGCGCGCGACCGACTCGGGGTTGAACAGTATGCCTGCGGGCGATGCCGTGACATGGAACTTCGCCCGCTGCATACGCCGTGCCATGTTGTCGGCAAAGCACGAGCCGAGCGACAGGATGCGGCTCCCGTGGCCGAGGCGCGTGCGCAGCGGCGCTATCTGCACCACCGTGCGGAAGAGCGTCGCGGCGGCCGGTTGTGGGGTGTCGTTGCGTTTCATGGTATCACGATATGTCGTTGAGTTCTATCCACCGGGTCTCGAGCGCGTCGGTGCGTTCGAGTATCTCGCCCATGCGTGAGGAGAGCCGTTGCAGCTCCTCGTGCTGCAGCGTGCCGCTGCCCAGCGATGCCTCGATTGCGGCCTTCTCCTGCGCCAGGGCCGACAGCTCGGCCTCGATGGACTCCGACTCGCGCTGCTCCTTGTATGATAGCTTCCGGCGCGGTGCGGCCTCCGGGGCCGGTTGCGCCGCCTTCCGTGCTTCGGCCGTCCTGCGGGCCTTCTCCTCGGCGGCGCGTGCTGTGCGCGCCTCTTCGGCCTCCTGCTCGCGGACATACTCGCGGTATTCGCTGTATGTGCCGACGAAATCCTTCACCGCACCGCCCTCGCGCATCACGAATAGGTGGTCGACAGTCTTGTCCAGGAAGTATCTGTCGTGCGAAACGATCAGCAGACACCCCTTGAATGTCGAGAGGTAATCCTCCAGCACGTTGAGCGTCATGATGTCGAGGTCGTTGGTCGGCTCGTCGAGGATCAGGAAGTTGGGGTTGCGCATGAGGACTGTCAGCAGGTAGAGCCTGCGCCGCTCGCCGCCGCTGAGCACCTCGACGTGCTTGGCGTGGGTCTCGGGCGGAAAGAGGAAACGGTTGAGCATCGACATGGCCGAGACGGTGTGGCCGTCGGCCGCGGTGGCCGTTTCGGCTATGTCGTGTACGATGTCGAAGACGGTCTGCCCCGGGCGGAAGTCGATGCCCTGCTGCCGGTAGTATCCTATGCGCAGTGTCTCGCCGCGTTCTATGGTACCCGAGTCGGGTACGAGGGCGCCCGTGAGAAGGTTGAGGAAGGTGCTCTTGCCGACGCCGTTCTTGCCCACGATGCCCACGCGCTCGTATCGTGAGAACTTGTACGAAAATCGGTCCAGCATGCACCTCTGCCCGAAATGGAGCGATACCTCCTCGCAGTCGATGATCTTGCCGCCGAGACGCGACGTAGCCACGTCGATCGACATCTGCTGCCGCGCGAGCGATACCGACGCCCGCTGTTTGAGATCGTGGAAGGCGTTTATGCGGTAGCGCGCCTTCCCCGTGCGGGCCTGCGGCGTGGAGCGTATCCACTCCAGTTCGCGCCGCAGCAGGTTGCGCGACTTGTCGATGTCGGCCTGCATGTTGCGGTAGCGCTCCTCCCGCTTTTCGAGGAAGAGCTGGTAGTTGCCGCGGTAGGTGTATAGGTTGCCGCGGTCGAGCTCGAAGATCGTATTGCAGACGCGGTCCAGGAAATAGCGGTCGTGCGTCACCATGAGCAGCGTGCAGCGCGACTTCTGGAGGTATGCCTCGAGGTACTCTATGACGTCGATGTCGAGGTGGTTCGTCGGCTCGTCCATCACCAGGAAATCGGCCTCCTGCAGCAGCATCGAGGCTATGGCGGCACGTTTGGCCTCGCCGCCCGACAGCTCGCCCATCCTCTGGTCGAGGCGTGTCAGGTGGAGCGACGTGAGCACCTGGCGCACCCGCTGCTCGGCGTTCCAGCATCCGCCGGCATCCATCGCGGCCATCGCCCGTTCTATGCGGGCGCGGTCTTCCGAGGCGATGGCACGCTCGTATTCGCTTATCGTGCGCCCGGCATCCCCCATACGCGAATAGACCTCGTCGAAGAGCGTGCGCGCGGGGTCGAATTCGGTGTGCTGGTCGAGGAACGCCACGCGTATGTCGCGCATGAAACGCACCTCGCCGCCGCGGTCCGACGAGTCAACCCCCGCGAGAATCTTCAGCAGCGAGCTCTTGCCCGTGCCGTTGGGGGCGATGAGGGCGATCTTGTCACCTTCGTTGATGTTGAAGCTTATGTTGCGGAAGAGCACCCGCTCGCCGTACGACTTGCTGAGGTTTTCCGCCTGGAGGAAACTTGCCATCGGCGTGTTACTTTTCTTGTATGGTCATGTCCTGCGAGACGACGTCGGCATGCGCTGCGTCCCTGATTCTGGCGGGCCTGGTCACGGCACGCGCCCCGAACACCTTGCGGTGTGAGTCGCGTGCGGCGCGCCATGCCGCCTGCTGGCAGTAGGAGGCCATGCGGGTGTCGACCTTCATGTCGCCCCAGGTAGACAGTAGCGTGTTGCCCCGCATCGAGCGGTGCGTGAATGGGCGTATGAGCACCTCGTACCACGTGCATGCCAGGGCGTAGCGTCCGGCGCCGAAGTCCATGTGGTAGCCGTCGCGCGTGAAGTCCATGGGCGGGTTGTTCACCTCCGAGAGGCGGAGCGACTCGATTACGGGGCCCGAGGGTATGAGGTACCGGAAGGTGTCCGGATGCTCGGCGAGCATCTGCCGCACGGCACCGCAGATGGCGTTGTACATCTGCGTGCGGTCACGGCCGTAGTCGGCGAACTGCGCGTGGTTGCTGCCGCTGGAGTATGCCCACGTCATGTGCCATGCCAGGCGTGCGTGGGGCTGTGCGCGCCGTACCACCGCGATGAGGCTGTCCAGATGGGGCTGGTAGCTCTCGTAGCGGCCCGAGAATCCCGAGGCCTGCTGCATCACCACGATGTCCCACTCGCCGTCGCGCAGGGCCTCGCGCAGCGATACCGCGTGCGCGGCCCTGACCCAGCGGTTGCGGCCCGCCTCCGAACGGTAGTACTGGTATGCGGCCTCGTCGTCGCGGTACATGCGCATGTGACGCTCGAGCGAACAGCCCGGGACGAAGAGGCGTGCCAGCGAGACATTCTCCACGCCGAGGTTGTCGAGCAGCGCGGGCAGGTACTCCATGGCGTCGTCCGAGAAGCTGTTGCCGATGGCGAGTATGCGGAGCGTATCGCCGCCGCGGTTGCGTGCCGCCGCGGTTGCCGCGGCAATGAAGATCAAGGCGAATGTCGCCGCCGCGACGAAGAGGATGTTGCGAGCGGCGGTACGGATGTTTTGTACGTTTGGCATATTGCGGTCGTTAATAGAGGTTGTCGTACATCGACTGACTCTTGTCGTACTTGAGGTCCTGCAGCGAGGCGGCCTTGACGCCTATGTGGAAGCTCCAGCTCTTGTAGTATCCGAACGGGATCCACGAGAAGGACATCTGCCAGCAGTGCAGGTCGCGTGTGATGCTTATGGACGATGTGGTCAGTTTGTTCTTGGCAATGTCGTATCCTCCGGAGAAGGTCGCGGACATCTTCGGCGAGAAGGTGATGCTTCCGTTGAAACCTATCGTCTGGGTGATGTTTCGTTTTATGCCTGTCGTGCCGTTGTTGACGTAGCTGACGGAGTAGTTGACCGCGTAGTTGAATCCCACGTTCCACGGCAGCGAGAAGTCGTAGTAGGCGTTGGCCATGTATTGCCGTCGCAATACGGGGTCCATTGTCCCGTAGGGGTCGTAGAAGGGGTTCATGTATTCGGGCGGAACGCTGTTTATGTCGTTTATGGCCGGTTGCTGGGTGTTTGTGCGCGACTTGAACGAGTAACCGAAGCTCCAGCCCGTATTGATTATTCGGCCGAGGTTTCCGCGGCGCCAGGTGAGCTTGTTGTAACGTATTCCTTCGGGCGAGACCTCATAGGGGTCGAGCGTGGCGCGCAGGTTGATGCCGATCTTTCCCGAGAATGTCGAGCGCAGCGACAGCGATATGTTCGAGAGCTTCATCGAGTCGGCCAGGAAGTTGTACGAGCCGCTTATCGAGAAGTCGTCGATGAGGCTTATCTTGCGTATGCCCGAGGAGTCTCGCTTGCTGAGGACCTTTGCCTCGAGGCTCTGCGAGAGCGAGAAGCTCATGGCCATGTTGCGGCCCTGCGAGGGGGTGCCGTAGGCGTTGTCGGCAAAGGGCGAATAGACGGTGGTGCGGCCCGTGGAATCGGCCTGCACGGTCTTGAAGTAGCCGTATTTCTGGTTGCTGAAGTCGGGCGCGTAGGAGAAGCTGATCGACGGGTTGAAGGTGTGGCGTATGGCCTGCAGCTTGAATTTCTTGTATTTCTCCCTCACCTGCCACATGCCGTAGAGCGTGGTCGAGAAGGAGAGCGAGGTGGTGTAGTCGTAGAGACGGTAGAAGCCGTATTCGGGGTCAAGCTCCACGGTGGTATTGGTTTCGGGGTCCCACTGCCGGTCGACCTTCTTGAAATACCATCGCTCGTTGTAGTTGAACGACGGGGTGATGTTGATGTAGTTGAGGATGTTGAACGACGCCTGCACGGGGATTGAGTGCTGGACGCCGTTGCGCATGTTGTCGAGTGTCTGGCGCGAGAAGATGTCGCTCTCCGATGCCGAGACCGAGTTGGTGAGCTTGCCCGAATAGCTCATCGAGATCTTCTCGTACCAGCGGTCCTTGCCTATCTTGACGGCCCGCTTGAAGGGGTAGAATCGCGAGACGTTGAACGACACCGTCGGCAGCGTTACCGAGATCGCCTTGGTCTGCGAGTTCTGCGACACGGCCATGTTCATCGAGAGCGAGAAGGGTGTGCCGGCCCAGTTCTTCGAGTAGGAGATCGACGAGTTGGTCTGCGTCGAGAGCATGTCGGTGAGGTTCGTCGCCGAATATTTGCTGTAGCCGCTCGAGGCGAGGTTCACCGAGGCCGAGAAGGTCGAGCCCGGGTTGGCCTTGGCATCCTGCGAGTGGGTCCATTGCAGTTTGAACGTGTTCTGCTTGATGTAGTCGGCGTCGCCCTTGTCGCCGGTCTTGACGCTCGAGAAGTCGAAGTTCAGGTTGCCCGAATACTTGTACCTCTTGACGTATCGCGAGCGGACGTTGGCCTCCCACGAGCCGAGGGTGTAGATGCCGCCCGTCACGGCGAGGTCCATGTGCTCGCTCAGGGAGAAGTAGTATCCCAGGCCGCGTATGTAGAATCCTCGCGCGGCCTCCTCGCCGTATGTCGGCATGAGGATACCCGACTTGGGGCCCGTGTTGAGCGGGAAGAATCCTTCGGGCACGCCGAGGAAGTATATGGGCACATCCTCCATCACAAGATATGCCGGTCCGGTGATGGCCTTCTTGCCGGGGATGACCTTCGCCTTGGTCATGGCCAGATAGAAGTGCGGGTGGTCGGTCCGGTCGCACGTGGTGTACATGCCGCTCTCGATGTTGATGGTGTTGTCCTCCATTTTCTTGACGCTCGAGCCGACGAGCCAGCCTTCGCCCTGCTGCGTGGCTATGGACTTGATCTTGGCGCGCTGCGACTCGATGTTGTAGGTTATGGTGTCCATGTTGAGCGATGTCGAGCCCTGTGTGAATGCGGGACGCGTCACCACCGCGGCGCCGTCTATGGTGTCGGCCTTGCCGTAGGCGTAGATGTTCTTGTTGTCGAGGTTGATGTTCATGAAGTCGGCCTTGAGGTTCATGTCCCCGTAGTTGACGTCGCCCTGCTCGTAGATGTATACCATCTTGTTGCGCATGTCGTAGTAGAGCGAGTCGGATGCGTGGCCGCTTATGGGTTTGTCGAGTCCGGTCTTTTTCGTGCGGCGCACCGTGTCGGAGGTGTTCAGCACCATGGTGTCCACGGTTGTCGTGACGGACGAGTCCGCCGCGACGGTGTCGGGACGCGTTGCCGGCACGGCGTTGCGCTGCTGCCGGCGTGCCGCGGCACGCCGGTTGCGTCGGTGTGACGTATCCTGCCGAAGCACGGTGTCGGGGCCGATGACCGCTTCGGGGTGGGGGCGCGCTGTCGGCGCAAATCCGAAAACGAACTGCGACAACAGCAATACGGCCAGCGCCGGAAGTATATATTTTAGCCTCGTTTTGCCCAAAATGTCAATATAATTTCGTACCTTTGCCGACGAGTCGGCAAAACCGCTCCGCAGGGCCCTTTCGCGGCCTTTCGGAGCCGTATTTTAACCGACAAATATAGCGTTTTTTTGCGGATGTTCCGCTCCATGGGAGAGTTTTTGTATGAAACGTTCGGTTTGTTGTCTGCTGCTTGCGGCCCTCTTCACTCTCGGCGGCGTAAGGTGCCTCGCCGACAATAACAACGAGGTGGGCGTGCGGGTTATTGTCATAGACGCCGGTCACGGCGGCAAGGCCTTCCCGGGGGCAAGCTACGGGGGCGTCAAGGAGAAGGATATAAACCTGGCCGTGGCGCTGAAGCTCGGTGCCCTGATCGAGAAGGAGCTGCCGCAGATAAAGGTGGTCTATACGCGCAAGACCGATACGGCGCTGGGCAAGACCCTGAACGAGGACCTCACGGCGCGTGCCAACATAGCCAACAAGGCGGGGGGAGATTTCTTTATCTCGATCCACGCCAATGCCGTGCCGGGCAAGCCCTCCGTGGCGGGTGCCGAGACCATCATCATGGGCGAGAGCGAGAAGGAGACGCGATACAATGAGGATGCCCTGTACAACAACAACAAGGACGAACTGATCGATATGTCAGACGAGAATACGGCGGCGATGGTACGGGCCTACATACAGAACCTTCAGTTCACATACGGCGAGTACAGCGAGATGATGGCGCGGATAATGCAGTCCCACTATGCGAAGGGGGGCCGCAATGCGCGCCGCGTGAACCGCCAGCTGCTGAAGGTGCTCTATGCCACCGACATGCCGAGCGTGCTGACCGAGCTGGGATTCATGACCAATGCCAAGGAGCTGGCCTACATGACCTCGGAAAAGGGGCAGAACCACTATGCCCGTATCCTGTGCGATGCGGTTAAGGAGTATGTGGGGTATATCGAAAAACTGTCGGGTGCGGCTACGGTCGCGCAGTCGGGTGCGGATGCCGTGGCGCGCGGCCAGAGTGCCGCAGAGGCGGTGAATGCCTCGTCACGCGGCGATGCCGACAAGGGTGCGAAGGCCGACAATACGGTCGCCGATCGTAAGGCCGAGGCGGCAAAGCCGGCGGCGCAAGATACGAAGGCGGCGGCTTCGACCGATGGCGCCGTGCGCAGCGGTTATGCCATACAGGTGCTTGCTTCGGACAAAAAGATATCCACGAACGACGGCGAGTTCGGTAAATATCGCGGGAAAGTCAAGTGTTACGAGGGCGGAGGCGCTCTCAAGTACAAATATTGCTACGGTGAATTTACGACGCGGGCGGAGGCTCAGCGCAACCTTGCGGCGGTGCGGAACGTATTCCGCGACGCATTCGTGGTGCATTACGAGGATGGCCGCATCGTGAAGTGACGGCCTGGTGGTGTCGGGATTGCGGTGGGTGCCGCGGTCCTCAAAATAAGTGTTTATTACGAAGATGAAAAGAGAAGTAAAAGTAGGAGTTTTTGCCGTTGCGGTGCTTCTGGCCGCATGGTTCGGCGCACGTTTTTTGAAAGGCAGCGAACTTTTCAGCAACAATTACAAATACTACGCCTATTACAATCAGGTGGGAGGCATACAGACCGCTTCGCACGTGATGATCTACGGCGTGAAGGTAGGCTCGGTGACGAAGGTTACGCTCGACGTGGACCCGTCGAAGGGTGTCGAGTTGGAGCTTTCGATCGACAAGCGCTACCGCATTCCCGTCGATTCGAAGGCGAAGATCTTCAGTAACGGCGTTATGGGCGGCAAGGCTGTCGACATCGTCATGGGTTCTTCTCCCGAATATGTCGAGAATGGCGGCACGCTTTCGTCGGAGGTCGGTGTGGACATTCTCGATATGGCGGGGTCGGAGCTGGAGTTCTTCAAGGGTAAGGTTACGGATGTGGTGGAGAGCCTTACCACGACGCTCGACGGTATCAATGTGCTGTTGAGCGAGAACGCGCAGAACCTGAACGGTATCGTGGCCAATGTCGACGGCATCACGGCCAGCACGGACGAGATCCTGCGCGAGCAGAAGGTTCACCTGAAGGAGGCGATCGCCTCGCTCAATCTCTTCGCGCAGAGCCTGGGCGACAATGCCGAGCATATAGACACCATCATCGGCAATCTCGACACCTTCTCGACCCAGTTGGCCGAGGCGAACATAGTGGATGAGGTCGAGCAGACGATCGGGCACCTGAATGCGGTGTTGGCTGCGGCCGATGCCGATACGGGCACTGTCGGCAAGCTGCTCAACGATGCCGAGCTGTACGACAACCTCTCGGCGGCGAGCGACAACCTGTCGATGCTGTTGGCAGATCTTAAGGCCAATCCGAAACGATATGTCCATTTCTCGCTTTTCGGCAGCAATCCCGACCGTCAGGCGGAGCGTGCCGCCCGGAAGGAGGCCAAACGTGAGGCCAAACTCGGGTCTGACGGGGAGCTTGCGGACGGGGTGACGACATCGGCAGCCAAGAAGTAGTTTTCGTAAATAAAAATGATATATCCTGCAAATTATGAGCAGAAGATAGGTTTCGACCGTCTTCGTGCGCAGGTTGCCGCGCTGTGCAGTATGGAGGCGGCGCGGCGTCGCATATCGGAGGCGGGGTTCAGCTCCTCGCGCGAGGAGATCGAACGCCGCCAGCGTACGGCCGACGAGATGCGCGTGCTGCTGATGCTCGATGCCGACGCTCCGCGTGAGGAGTATCCCGACGTGGAGAATATCGTATCGAAGATCGGTGTCGAGGGGAGTTTCCTCGATACGGCGGAGGTGGTGCTGCTGCGTCGCGCCCTGACCGCCGTGGGCGACATGGTGGGTTTCATCCTGAACCGCCCCGAGTCGCAGTATCCGTGCCTGCGTGCGCGCAGCGCCGATGTATGCGTATTCCCCGACATCATACGGCGTATAAACCAGATCATCGACGACGAGGGTCGCGTGCGTGACGGCGCCTCGCCGGAACTGTTGTCCGTGCGTCGTGCCATCCGCGACCATGAGGGGCAGGTGGCAAAACGCCTGCAACAGGTCTTGAACAACGCCAAGCGTGCCGGTATCGTGGATGCCGATGCCATGCTTTCGGTTCGTGACGGACGTACGGTGATACCCGTCTCGGCGGCCAACAAGCGCAAGATAGGGGGCTTTATCCACGACGAGTCGGCTTCGGGCCGCACGGTATATATCGAACCCGTGGAGGTTGTGGAGCTGACGAACGAGCTCAAGGAGCTGGAGTATGCCGAGCGGCGCGAGATCGTGCGTCTGTTGCAGGAGTTCACCGACTCGATCCGCGTGGATGCCGAACCGATAGCCTCGGCGGGGGAGTACCTGGCCGATATGGATGCCGTGCGGGCGAAGGCGCGCTGGGCCATCGAAAACGGCGCTGGTATGCCTATCGTCTCGACGGACGACCGTATGGTGTTGCGGCAGGCGTTCCATCCCCTGCTGGCGCAGACGCTGCGCCGCGAGCAGAAGGAGCTGGTGCCGCTGGATATGGAGCTTGACCGCAACGGCCGCATCCTGGTAATATCGGGCCCGAATGCCGGCGGAAAGTCGGTATGCCTGAAGACTACGGGTATCGTGCAATATATGTTCCAGTGCGGATTTCCCGTGACGGCGCTCGAGAACAGCGAGCTGCCCGTATTCGATAACATATATATCGACATCGGCGACGAGCAGTCGATGGACAACGACCTGTCGACCTATTCGTCGCACCTGCTCAACATGAAGCAGATGCTGCAGGGGGCATCGCCGCGCACGCTGGTGCTCATCGACGAGTTCGGCTCGGGAACGGAGCCCGTCATCGGCGGCGCCATCGCCGAGGCTATTCTGGAACGGCTTGTAGAGCGGGGCTGCTACGGTGTCATCACGACGCACTATACCAACATAAAATATTATGCCACGGGGCATGAGGGCGTTGCCAACGGGGCGATGATGTTCGACGTGCAGAACATACGCCCGCTGTTCAAGCTCGAGCAGGGCAAGCCGGGCAGTTCGTTCGCAGTGGAGATCGCGCGCAAGATCGGCCTGCCGGAGGATATAATCCGCTCGGCGAGCGAGAAGGCGGGCAGCGACTACATAAACCTTGAGAAGCAGTTGCGCGAGATTGCGCGCGACCGTCGCTATTGGTCTCAGAAACGCGACCGCATACGCCAGACCGACCGTAAGGTCGAGGAGCTGGAGAGCAACTATGCGGCTCAGCTGTCGCGCATACGCGGCGAACGTCAGGTTATATTGCAGCAGGCGAAGGCGGAGGCCCAGCGGCTTA
>CASDSD010000024.1 GCA_949283205.1 uncultured Alistipes sp.
CTCGTTCTGGGCGCTCATATCGGGAGCGATGCTCCTGCTGCTGATGGCGGACACGCTGCTGCGGCTGCATATGCGGCAGAGACGGCGCCACATGAAATGAGAAAACGGCTTCGGGACTCACCCCGAAGCCGTTTTGTTTTTGGAACCGTGTACCGCCACGCCGCAACAGGGTCACGCAGGCCATGCCGCCCGAACCTCTCGGGCAGTCCGCTCCGCCGAACCCCGCCGCAGGGCTACTCCACCAGCTTGCACTCTACCAGACGGTCGATCCACGCGCGGGCGTCGCGCTCGGCCACGGCCGCATCCACGTCGTAGTTGTCGGTAAGTACGCGCACGGCATCCTCGACATCGAAATCCCTGCCCTGAAGCTCGTTCCACAACAGCAGCGCACTGTCGTTGAAGGTGATGATACGGGTCATGTCGGCCCCGACCCTGCCCTGCATTATAACCACATTCTCGCCTGCGATCTCTCGCACCTTGTATCCTTGCCTGATCTTCATAATTCCAACATTTGAGAAGAGCAAATATACGCAAAAAACGACATACGCCGCGTTTTTTTCGTATTTTTGTCATTGGTATGGCAAACGACGAAATGCGCCGGCGGCTGTTGGCTGTCATGGAAAAATACTGGGGCTACAACGATTTCCGCCCCGGGCAGGAGCAGATAATGCTCGCGGTGACCGAAGGACGCGACACCCTCGCCCTGATGCCTACGGGCGGCGGCAAGTCGCTCACATACCAGGTGCCCGTAATGGCCCGCGGGGGATTGTGCATAGTGGTAACACCGCTCATAGCCCTCATGAAGGACCAGGTGGACCGCCTGCGCCGCATGGGAATCGCTGCCGTCGCCGTACACTCGGGGCAGTCATATACCCAGATCGACATGGCCCTCGACAACTGTGTCTACGGCGATGTGCGGTTTCTGTACGTCGCCCCCGAGCGTCTCGCAACGGAGGTGTTCCGCCTGCGCGTGCAGCGCATGAAGGTCTCGCTGCTGGCCGTCGACGAGGCGCACTGCATATCGCAGTGGGGGTACGACTTCCGCCCCTCATACCTGCGCATAGCCGAGTTGCGCAAACTGCTGCCCGACGTGCCGGTACTCGCCCTCACGGCCTCGGCCACCGGGATGGTCGCAGAGGATATAATGCAGAGGCTCGACTTCGCAGAGCCAAACATCATACGCAGCAGTTTCGCACGCCCCAACCTCTCCTATGCCGTGCGGCATACCGACGACAAGCAGGAGCAGCTGATGCGTATCGTGGACAATGTCCCCGGCTCGGGGATAGTGTACATGCGCACGCGCGAAGGGTGCGAGCAGATGGCCGAGACGCTGCGCCAGGCCGGACACTCCGTCGCCTTCTACCACGCCGGACTCCCGCACGCCGAACGGGACATGCGCCAGGAGGAGTGGACCTCGGGAAAGGTGCGCATCATGGTGGCCACGAACGCCTTCGGAATGGGCATAGACAAGGCCGACGTGCGCTTCGTGGTACACTACACGATGTGCGACTCGCTCGAGAGCTACTACCAGGAGGCGGGGCGCGCAGGCCGCGACGGCCGCCGCAGCTATGCCGTGCTGCTCGTCTCGTCCGAAGACAGGCACAGGATCGAACGCCGCTTCGAGGCCGAGTTCCCGACCCTTGAGACGGTCAAGGCGATATACGAGAAGCTGTGCGACTACGTACAGCTGGCCGTCGGCGACGGCCTCTATGCCTCGTTCCCGTTCAACATGCGCGAATTCTGCTCCCGCAACCACCTCTTCGCAGGCAAGGTCACAGCCGCAATCAAACTGCTGCAGCAGAACGGATACCTCACTCTCACGGAGGAGATGGAGAATCCCGCCCGCATACTCTTCTGCGTCAGCCGCGACGACCTCTACCGCATACGCGTTGAGCGCAACGACCTCGACCACATCATACGCACCGTGCTGCGACTCTATAACGGCGTCTTTACCGACTTCCGCCCCATCGACGAACGGGAGATAGCCACCGTCAGCGGCTATACCGTCCCACACGTCAAGGAGCTGCTCAAACGCATGTGGCAGATGCGCATCATACGCTACATCCCGTCGAACCGCTCCGCCATACTCTTCTTCGACGAGGAGCGCCTGCCGACAAACGACATATACATATCGCCCGACACATACCTGCGGCGCAAGCAGCTCATGACGGAACGCTTCGAGAACATGCTGCGGTACGCCGAAAACGATACGCAATGCCGCAGCCTGGTGCTGCAGGACTATTTCGGCGACGAGACGGCCGACGACTGCGGCATATGCGACCTGTGCCTCGAGAAGCGGCGCCGCGAGCGCGCCGCGGCGGCCTCCACACCACTGAAGAACACGCCCGAAGGAAACCGGTCCTCGCTGCGGCAGACGATCCTCGACACCCTGCGCGCAAACAGCCTCACCGGCAAGGAGCTGTGCCGGGAGATAAAATCCGACCCGACGGCCGTGGCCGCCGCCGTCGACGCACTCGTCGCCGAAGGCAAAATTTCTACGGCGGCAAGCGGTAAACTCATATTAATTGAGTAAATTTGCAATCCGATTCAATACGTCAAGAATGACCTTTCGATCTACAATATCAAACGAGGAGGCGGCACAACTGCCTGCGGCGCATTTCGACGGCGAGATAGTCATCGTCGACAGCGACGAGCAGATCGAAAACGTCTGCAAGGACCTATCCGCACAACGTGTCATAGGCTTCGACACCGAGACCCGCCCGTCGTTCAAGGCGGGGCAGATGAACAAGGTGGCGCTGCTGCAGCTCTCCACGCACGAGCGCTGCTACCTGATACGCCTCTGCCGCGTGAAACTCCACAACGGCCTGCTCTCCATACTGAGCAACCCCGACATAATCAAGATCGGGGCCGACGTCGAGGGCGACATCCGCGCCCTGCACGTGCTGTGCCACTTCCGCGAGAGGGGCTTCACGGACCTGCAGCGCATCATAGCCGACTGGGGCGTCGAGGAGAAGAGCCTGCGCAAGATGGCCGCCATAGTCCTCGGACAACGCGTCTCGAAAGCACAGCGTCTGAGCAACTGGGAGGCGGCGGCACTCACGCCGCAACAACAGATGTACGCCGCCACCGACGCGTGGGTATGCATCGCAATATATGAGAAACTCCTCGCCACACCGGCCCCGAAGGGCCTCTCGGGCGGGAAAAACACAGAAATACCGCACCAATGACAACCCAGATATTTCTCCGCAGGGGAAAAGAGGAGTCGCTGCTGCGGCGCCACCCCTGGATATTCTCCGGCGCCATAGCCTCCGTCAAGTCCGATACGGCGGAAATCGCCGAGGGCGACGTCGTAGACGTATATACCCAGGCAGGCGATTTCATCGCTCGCGGCCACTACCAGATAGGTTCCATCGCCGTCCGTGTCCTCACCTTCGACCGCGAGGAGATAGATCAGGCGTGGTGGAACCGCCGTATAGCCATAGCATGTGACGTGCGGCGCACGCTCGGACTCTCCACCGCGGCAGACACAGACTGTTACCGCCTCGTACACGGCGAGGGCGACTCTCTGCCCGGACTCGTAATAGACATATACGGATCGGTAGCCGTCATACAGTGCCACTCCGTAGGCATGTACCGCTCGCGCATGGCAATAGCCGAGGCGCTGCGAGAGGCCTTCGGCGACCGCCTCACGGCAATTTACGACAAAAGCTCACAGACGGTGCCATACAAGGCGGGGCTCAATGCCGTCGACGGATATCTCTTCGGACACTCCGACTCCAAGTCGCACATCGTCACCGAAAACGGCCTCAAGTTCAAGGTAAACTGGGAAGAGGGCCAGAAGACGGGATTCTTCCTCGACCAGCGCGAAAACCGCGCCCTGCTGCGTCGATACGCCGCGGGCCGCACCGTCCTGAATACATTCTGCTACACGGGAGGTTTCTCCGTCGGAGCCATGGCAGGCGGAGCCCTGGAGGTATGTTCCGTAGATTCGTCGGAGCGCGCCGTGCAGCTCGCCGACGAGAACATGCGCCTCAATTTCGGCGACCAGGTCCGACACGAAGCCGTCGCCGCCGATGCCGTCGAATACCTCAAGCATATCGGAGACCGATACGACCTCATCATACTCGACCCGCCCGCCTTCGCCAAGCACCACAAGGTGCTGGGAAACGCCCTGCAGGGATACAAGCGCATAAACGCACGCGCCCTGTCCAGCATTAAGAGCGGAGGAATACTCTTTACCTTCTCCTGCTCGCAGGCAGTATCGAAGGAGCTGTTCCGTACGACCGTCTTCTCGGCCGCAGCCATCGCCGGCCGCAACGTGCGCATACTCCACCAGCTCACACAGCCGGCCGACCACCCCATAAACATCTACCATCCCGAGGGCGAATATCTCAAGGGGCTGGTGCTGTACGTGGAATAAGGCCGTACGCCAGGGCCACAGTACGGGGGAGAGCAAGGAACAGAGAGGCAAGGGGCAGAGGGCAGAGGGCAGAGAGCAGAGGGCAGAGGGCAGAGCGCAGAGAGCAGAGAGCAGAGAGCAGAGGGCAGAGAAGCAGGCGGCAGAGAGCCGAGTATAAAGGTGCAGGGGCATGGTACGAGGTAGATGAACAGTAACAGGCACCGGCACAACGTCAAAACGGGGACCTTCCTTCACAGGAACGGTCCCCGTTGAACTTTCTCCTCCGGGACTCAGAACTTGTACGATGCGCCCACGCTGATCACAACGGGGTTCTTACGCACATCATCGAACATGGGTTGCCATTTGAGGCCCGCCGACAGATCCCAACTCGAAGCGATCTGCACGTCGAAGCCGCCGCCGAGATTCAGACCTGCGGCCCAACGACCTATATCGTTGGCAACAAGACCTGCCTCGGGATAGAGCGACCACCCGCCACCCATATGGAACACATACTGGGCGTTGCAACTCAACTCGATAGAACATCCGTCATGAAGAAGCCCCATAAGCGACGGTTCGATACGCCAGTGGTCCGTAAAGCTGTAGCGACCGACAGCACCGAGGCCGACTATCGTACTCGTGTTGGTATAGATACTCATACGAGGTCCTACCGACCAACGGCCGGCATCTTGCGCCGACACCGTAACAGCAAACATAGCCGCTACGGCCAAGATCAATAATTTTTTCATATTTCTTATTTTTGGGATTGAGTTACACGATCAAATATACGAATAAAAAACGATTCCATCAAATTAAATGTTCCTCTTTTAGCGCCTCGCGAAGTGCCGCTCGGACGCGGCACACACTGCAGAACGGCACAAAAGCGACCATTTCAAACCATATGACCACCCTGCCGCACCATTCGACCATACGGCTGCTCCTTCCGGACAGACGACGGCATGGCCTACCGTGCATAGCAAGCACAAAAAAAGAGGCTGCCGGACATATGCCGGCAGCCTCCGCAATTGATATCAATCCTGCGATCAGTACTCCATCTTCGACAGGCGCACATAGTTGTTGTAACGCCACTTGGCATTCTCCTCCGCCGCACGGAACAACTCATCGGCCTCGGTCGGGAACGCCTTCTTGAGTGAAGTATAACGCACCTCCTTCATCAGGAACTCCTGGAACTTCGACCAGTCGGGCTCCTTCGAGTCGAGCACGAACGGGTTCTTGCCCTGCCTCTCCAACTCGGGATTGTAGTGCCACAGGTGCCAGTAACCGCATGCCACGGCCTCCTTGCCCACGGTCTGCGTGCGGGTCATGCCGCCCTTGATACCGTGGTTGATACACGGAGCGTATGCAATTACGAGCGACGGTCCGGGATATGCCTCGGCCTCCTTCAGCACGTTGAGCAGCTGGTTCTGCGATCCGCCGATCGAAACCTGTGCCACGTATACATAACCGTAGGTCATGGCGATGGCACCCAGATCCTTCTTGCGGATACGCTTGCCGCTCGAGGCGAACTTGGCAACGGCGCCGACGGGAGTTGCCTTCGACGACTGACCGCCCGTATTTGAGTAAACCTCGGTATCCACGACGAGGATATTCACGTCGGCACCCGATGCCAGCACGTGATCCACGCCGCCGAAGCCGATATCGTAACCCCAGCCGTCACCGCCGATGATCCACTGCGACTTCTTCACAAGCCAATCCTTCATCTCGAGGATCTTCTTGCAGGTGTCACAGCCGCAGGCCTCCATCATGGGTACCAGGCGGGCCGTAACCTCGGCCGACTTTGCCGACGAACCGCGGTTCTCGATCCACTCCTTCATTACGCCCTTGAGCTCATCCGAACACTGTGTGCACTCGGCGATAGCCTGCTCCATATACTTCTGGATGCGGTCGCGGAGCTTCTCGACACCGATATGCATACCCAGACCGAACTCGGCATTGTCCTCGAACAGGGAGTTCGCCCATGCGGGGCCCTGGCCCTTGGCATTGGTGCAGTACGGCGTCGAGGGAGCCGATCCCGAATAAATGGAGGTACAGCCCGTAGCGTTGGCAACCATCATCTTGTCGCCGAAGAGCTGCGTAATGGTCTTGATGTAGGGAGTCTCGCCGCAACCTGCGCAGGCGCCCGAGAACTCGAACAGAGGCTGCGAGAACTGCGAGTTCTTCACCGTCTTGGTGGTATCCACCACACCCTGCTTGTAACCGATCTCCGAAGTGATCTTCTTCCAGTTGTCGGCCTGTGCCAGCTGCGACTCGAGAGGCTTCATCACCAGAGCCTTCGTCTTGGCGGGACATACGTCGACACAGTTGCCGCAACCCGTACAATCCATAGGCGACACCTGTACGCGGAACTTGTATGCCTTGGTCTCGCCCAGACCCTGCTTCCATGCAAGGCCCGTTGCTGCGGCCTCCTCCTCCGTTGCCAGGAACGGACGGATGGCGGCGTGCGGGCAGACGTACGAGCACTGGTTGCACTGGATACAGTTGTCGACGATCCACTCGGGAACGTTCACGGCGATGCCGCGCTTCTCGTAAGCGGCCGTACCGTTGTCCCACGTACCGTCCTCGCGGCCGTTGAACGCCGATACCGGCAGGTCGTCACCCTTCAGGGCGTTGATCGGATCGACAACGTTGCGCACGAACTCCGGACGCGACATGTCCACACCGTGCGAAGCATCCTTAACCACGATATTGGCCCACTCGGCCGGAACCTCCACCTTCTCCACGGCATTGCCGCCGGCATCAACCGCAGCGTAGTTCATGTTGACGATATCCTCGCCCTTCTTGCCGTAAGACTTCAGGATGGCGTGCTTCATCTCCTCGACAGCCTTCTCGTAGGGGATCACGTTGGCGATCTTGAAGAATGCCGACTGCATGATGGTGTTGGTACGCGATCCCAGGCCCAGCTCGGCTGCGATCTTCGTAGCGTTGATGATATAGAAGTTGATATTGTTCTTGGCCATGTATACCTTCATGTGGTCGGGCAGCGTGGCGCACGTGGTAGCGGCGTCATGCACCGAGTTCAGAAGGAACGAGCCGCCCTTCTTGAGGCCCTTCAGCACGTCGTACTTGTCGACATACGAGGGGACGTGGCATGCCACGAAATCGGGCGTCGTAACAAGATAGGGCGAGCGGATCGGGTAATCGCCGAAACGCAGGTGCGACGAGGTGTAGCCGCCCGACTTCTTCGAGTCGTACGAGAAGTATGCCTGGCAGTACTTGTCCGTAGAGCCGCCGATGATCTTGATCGAGTTCTTGTTTGCGCCGACCGTACCGTCCGAACCCAGACCGAAGAAGAGAGCCTCGAACGTACCGGGCTTGGCCAGCGAGATCTCCTCGCCGATAGGCAGCGACAGATTCGTCACGTCGTCGTTGATGCCCACCGTGAAGTGATCCTTCGGCTCGGCCGAGAAGAGGTTCTCGACAACGGCCAGGATCTGCGCCGGCGTGGTATCCTTCGACGAGAGGCCGTAGCGGCCGCCGATGATCATGGGCTGCAGTTTCTTTCCGTAGAACATGTCGCGCACGTCCAGGTAGAGCGGCTCGCCGTTCGAGCCGGGCTCCTTGGTGCGGTCCAGCACGCAGATACGCTTCACGCTTGCGGGAACGGCATCGAAGAAGTACTTCTCCGAGAAGGGACGGTAGAGGTGTACGGTGATAAGACCCACCTTGCGGCCCTGCGTTGCCAGGTAGTCGATGCACTCCTTGATGGTCTCGGTAACCGAGCCCATGGCAACGATCACGTTCTCGGCATCGGGAGCGCCGTAGTAGGTGAAGGGCTTGTATGTGCGGCCCGTGATCTTCGAGATCGACGCCATCGTCTCGGCAACCATGTCGGGTACGGCGTTGTAGAACTTGTTCGAAGCCTCACGCGTCTGGAAATATATGTCGGGGTTCTGGGCCGTACCGCGCGTAACGGGATGCTCGGGGTTGAGTGCGCGTGCGCGGAACGCCTTCAGGGCATCGCGGTCGAGCAGCGCGGTAAGCGATGCGTCGTCGATGACCTCGATCTTCTGAATCTCGTGCGAAGTACGGAATCCGTCAAAGAAATGCAGGAACGGTACGCGGGCCTTCAGAGCCACGATGTGGGCGACACCGGCCAGATCCATTACCTCCTGCACCGACGACGTCGCCAGCATGGCGAAACCCGTCTGGCGCGTAGCCATCACGTCCTGATGGTCGCCGAAAATCGAGAGCGACTGTGCCGCCAGAGCACGGGCCGATACGTGGAACACGCCCGGGAGCAGCTCGCCCGAGATCTTGTACATGTTGGGGATCATCAGCAGAAGGCCCTGCGATGCGGTGAAGGTAGACGTGAGGGCACCGCTCTGGAGCGAACCGTGCACGGCGCCTGCGGCACCGGCCTCCGACTGCATCTCGACGACCTTGACGGTCTCGCCGAACATGTTCTTCTGTCCCTGCGCAGCCCACTCGTCAACCAGCTCGGCCATCGTAGAGGAGGGTGTGATGGGGTAAATGGCAGCTACCTCAGAAAACTTGTAGGCTATGTGAGCCGCTGCGTAATTACCGTCACATGTGATAAATTTCTTCTCAGACATACTAATTTGTAATTTTGTGTATTTTATGAATTTTCGTATGAATTTCAGCCGGTTCGCAAAAATACGGACATCCGAATTGCCGCAAAGTTACAAAATTCAATTCGTTTTTCATACACTTTTTTTCACTAAAAACGACCTTGCGCCCACCTCACCGGCAAATAATATCGGCCCGAAGCCTTACAATATGTCACACTGTCCCGCGCGCCGCCGCCACCGCTCGGCCGTGAGCCGCAAAAAATGTTCCGTGCGCAGATCCCCCAAAGGTGACAGTTTCCAGTACTCGGTGTGGTGGAACACGAATCCGCACTTCTCCATGACGCGCCGCGACTGCACGTTCCCCTCATAATGGCCGCACCACACCGCCTCAAGGCCGAGCTCCTCGAAACAGCGGCGCAGCAGCCGCTCCACGGCCTCGGGAACCAGCCCCCGGCCCCAATAGGGCACACCTATCCAATACCCTATCTCGGCCTCCGCACCCTTCATGGCAGCGCTGTGCAGGCTCTCTCCGAACATTATCCCCATGCTTCCGACGGGTTCGCCCGTCTCGCGCAACACAGCGGCATAGGTCTCGGGGGCGGCGAACACCGTGCGGATAACATCGAGGCTCTCGGCAACGGAACCGTGCGGCGGCCACCCCGCCACAGGACCGACGCGCGGATCACTCGCATATTTATAGAGCGCCGCCGCATCCGCCTCCTCCCACGGCCGCAGCAGAAGCCGCCCTGTCTCCAGACACACACGCCGTGCCAGCCGCATGCGCAGCAACGGGAAGGGATTGCCCTGATCATCGACCTCCGCCCGCCAATAGACATAAAACCCCATACGGCGATAGAAGGCTGCGGCACGCGGATTCTGCTCGTTCACATCGACCAACTCCACCCCGCACCCAGATATGGCCAGCCCGACCATGCGCCGTCCAATGCCATGTCCCATATGGTCGGGAGACATGAACAACATCTCGATCTTTTTGCCGTCCACCCCCATAAAACCTGCGGGCTTGCCGTCATCCATCGCGACAAACAGCCTCGGCACCTCGGCCAGCGCCTGCATGACAAACGGTTCGAGACGCATGATATCCTGTTCGAAAAGGAACGTATGACTCGCACGTACGGAATCCCGCCACAAGGCCGTCAACGCAGACACAAGCGCCTCCGTACGCTCCGCGCACCCAATTTCAGCAATAACCTCTCCCATAACCTCAAATGATTTTCCCCGACACGGTCCGCAGCGGCCATACCTCGCCATAGCGCCTGCGCATAATCACGCGCCCATCGCCGATCGACATATGCAGACAACAGATATGAAACGGCGATAAAACGGCAGGACAAATACGAACCGCACAGGATATACAAATGCAAATGTAGGAAAAGAGGCATGCAGAAACAAATCAATCGGCCTGCTTCATGCATCTGCTCATGCAGAAAAGTCATATACGGATCGTTCACTCATACGATACGCATAGGAACGACGAAGATACGGGAGCGGCATCCTGTGTTACACACACAAAAAAAGGTCAGACATCGCTGTCTGACCTTGAAGAGGCGGCTACCTACTCTCCCACCTAAATAGGCAGTACCATCGGCGTGAGTGAGCTTAACTTCTCTGTTCGGAATGGGAAGAGGTGGAACCTCACTGCTATA
>CASDSD010000025.1 GCA_949283205.1 uncultured Alistipes sp.
CCCGCAATACGGCACGTACCGGTGCTGGGGTTTTCGTCCCCCCCACCCCCCGAACCCGGGGTGGAGGCGGGGGTCGGGACGCCGGCGCGTGCCGGCATCCCGACCCCACGCCTCGACGCAAGCGTTTCCTGCCGCGGCCGCCACGACAGTATCCGCATCTGCGCTGCGGGCCCAACAGGAGGCCTGTTCCGTCCCCGCCGTGAGGCACAGCACCGCCGACAGCAGGCAAATCCTAAAATGGAACCTTCTCGCACTCATATCCATCGTCGTATAGCGTAAAAAGCAGATAGCTGCGTTTGGCGATATTCTCACATCCGTAGTAGAGTACGCCGTCGTCGAACGGTTCCGCCACGTCGTACGTATGGCTGTGTCCGTTTATGCAGAACTGCAGCTGCGGCATGCTGCTCACGGCATACTCGAACACGCGCGCCACATTGTTGTCGAACTGTTCGGAGAAGGGGCGCGCGTGCATCACCGCCACGCTCTTCTCGGCCCGGGCGGGGAACTCCGACACCTGACGCTCGAGAAAGGCGAAATCGGGAACGGGTTCGTCGCGGTCAAATTCCAGAGCGTTCGTGTTGACGCATACGAATCGTACATTGCCTGCCGTGAAGGCGAAATCGAAGTCGCCGAAGATCTCCTCGAAAATATCCTCTCCCGTGGCCAGGCAGTCGTGGTTGCCTATGACGGCGACATATGGCATGTCGAGCCTGTCGAGTATGTCGCGCATGCGTTCGAACTCGGCCTTCATGCCGAAGTCGGCCATGTCGCCCGCATGCACCACGAAATCCACATCGTCGCGGCCGTTCAGCGCGGCCACGGCATCGGCCGTCTCGTCATACCAGCGCTGCGTGTCGCTGATGACGGCAAAGCGTATCTGGCGCCGACCCTGCGTGGCCGCCTCGATGCGGGCGATGTTGCGGGCATTGATCCCCGTCGCGCCGTTGACACGCGTGTCATAGGGGTGGTAGTCCACCTGGCACGACGCCACAAGCACACAGATACACGATACGATGCTTCTTGCTGTCCGCATAATTCTTTTGCAGTTTTTGTCTTTTATCGGCCGGTGTGACAGCTTGTCCGTACGGTTGCGGACGCGGCGCCGCATGGCGCCCCTGCGTTCGGCCCCGTACAATATTATGCAAAATATTCCGATGTGCTGCGCCCGGCGCCTCCGGATAATACCAAAAGGTCACAACATGCGACATTTGGTATCGGACGGTGTCCCCGTGTCTGCAAACGCAAAGTCGGGGAGACGTCTTTCGACAGCTCCCCGACCCTGCGCTTTCACGGTGCCTCAACGTCGCTTGACGGCGACCTCGTGGCGGTGCGTTACCTTGCCCGTGGTATCGACCACATCGACGGCGACGCGCGACGGCGTTACCTCCACGTCGAGCCGTTCTTCGTTGGAGTTGACCAGCACGGGGAAGTCGTTGCCCCGCTCACCCCGCTCGACATAATCGTACAGGTGCAGGTGGCCGCTGAACATTATATCCACACCCGCCTCATTCAATATCGGGACGAACAGGCGCATTATCTCGCGGCTGCCGTGCCAGCCGTCCGTCTCGGGCGGTACGTGCAGGAAGACTATGCGCACCGCCGCCGAACGGAAGGTGTCGCTCTGCACCGCCTGCCGCAGCCACTCTGCCTCGCGCTCGCGGTGGGCATCGAAGGCGGCAAGGCCGCCGTACTCGATATCGCTGTCGGGCTTGTCCTCGCCGCAGTCGAGGACGAGGAATACCGCAGGCCCGTGACGGAACATGTAGTAAGGCTCGCCCGAGGGGGTGGGGTAGAGATTCGGGAACTCCGACGAGGCGACGCCGCGCGTCTCATGGTTGCCGCGTACGAATACGAGCGGCATCTCCGTGGCGAAGAGTTCCACGGCACGCGCGAGGTAGTCCCGTTGGATCTGTTCGTGCGAGGTCATTATGCTCGACATGTCGCCGTTGAAGACCATGAAATCGACATTGCGTTTCGTGACGTCCGCCGTGAGGGCCTTGAAGACCGAGTCGTTGCCGTGGATGTCGTTCACCACCGAGAAGCGGCACTCCGTGGCCGCGGTGTCGAAGGTGCGTACCTTGTACGGCTCGCGCGAATAGACGTCACTTCCCGTGGCACGTCCCAGGACGGGGATCACACCGCTGTCGTCCACACCCTGCTGGTATATGCGGTAGCGGTATGTGGTGCCGGGCTTGAGCCCCTCCACGCGCACGCGGTGCAGGCGCGATACCACATGGCGGCCGAACGAGTCCTCGTAATAGGCCGGACGCTCCTCGGCATAGAACGACGTGCCGTCGTCGGGGGCCGTCTCCACCCATCCTATCGACCGCTCGGTCGAGATCCATACCACGGTGAAGGCATCTTCCGTCATGCTTACCACCCACGGGCCGCACGCCGTATGTGCCGTGGGGGCCTGCGCAGCGGCCGTCACGGCCGAAAATACCAGCGGCAGCAACAATGCAAAGATTCTTTTCATAAATATCGTTAGTTTCAGGTTAGTCGGTATCCCGGGCACCCGGGAGATGTGCCTCCAGCATGCGGTTCCCGGCTCCCGCACATGCGCGTTTCGCCCCACCCCTCCCCATGCCGCCCATCCTGCATGCGGGGTGCGCCTCTCGTGCATGCGGGTCTACCCTCGTATGCGGGTCCCGCCCGTCTTACATGGGGGCGCGGGCGTGTGCGGCGCTATTTCTCCGCCGAAGGTAGGTCGGCGCTCTCCGCCGCAGCCTCCACGCCAGCGGCTGCGCCTGTACCGATGAGGCTCGTATATGTGCCGCGTCCCAATACCGTGAATACGATCACGGCCAATATGCAAAGAGCGAAGACCGCTCCGATTACTCGCTTTATCATAATTTTACGCTCTCCTTTATGTGTCGTCGGTGTCATCCGTCAGTCATGTTCCCGGCCATGTTCCCGGTCATGTTCCCGGCCATGTCCGGCACGGTCTACAGCCTTGTGGCCGCCTCCGGTTGCCGCGGCCGGCATGCTACTGCTGCGGCATCCCCTGTCCGGGCCGCTCCTGCTGTTCCGGCTGTCCGCTCTGCGGCACGGCCGGGGCCTCGCCGCTTGCGGGATGCTCGTCGAACCACTCTATGGTGCGCTGCACGACGTTGTCGATGGGGAATATGTTGTAATAGAATCCGTCGGAGTCGAGCGGCGTATTGCGTCCGATGTAGGCCCGCAGCTGCGCCTCCATGATCTTGCGCGAGCGGGCTATCTCACGCGTCACGGGCTTCACGCCCTGTGCCGATGCGTAGCGCACGAAGTCGTCGAAGAGCGTCTTGTCGCTGTCGAGCAGCGCCTCCAGCTCGGGGATCGACGTCACGGCATTGAGCGCCTCGCGGTGGCGGTCGGCGTAGTCGAGCGTGAAACGGTAGAGGATATTGCGGCCCGACACCTCCATGTAGTACGGCGTCATGTCGGTCGTGTCCATCGGGATGAATATGTCGGGCATGATGCCTCCGCCGCCATAGACCACCTTGCCCTTGGGTGTGACGTAGCGCAGCGAGTCGTCGAAGTGTATGCTGTCGGCCGAGAAGAACTCGTTGTTGCGGTAGCGGCGCACGATATCCATCTCGTAGTCGTACTCGTCGCCGTTGACATAGGGTTTCTGTATCGAGCGGCCGGTGGGGGTGTAGTACCGTGCCACCGTCAGGCGCAGGGCCGAGCCGTCGGCATAGGGTATCTGGTGCTGCACGAGGCCCTTGCCGAAGGAGCGGCGGCCGACGATGGTGCCGCGGTCGTTGTCCTGCACGGCGCCCGCCAGGATCTCGCTCGACGAGGCGCTGCTCTCGTCTATGAGTACCGCCAGGGCTATGTCCGTCGCGGTGCCGCGTCCGTCGCTGAACTCCTTTACCTGGCGGCCGTTGCGGTCCTTCGTGTAGACGATGAGCTCGCCCTCGGGCAGGAACTCGTTGGCGATGAGTATCGCCTGGTCCATATATCCGCCCGAGTTGCCGCGCAGGTCGAAGATAAGCTTTGTCATGCCCTCGCCGCGCAGGCGCCGCAGGGCCTCCACAAGCTCGGTATGCGACGTGCGTGCGAACTGCGACAGGCGTATGAAGGCGATGTCGGGGGTGACCATGAAGGCCGACTCGATGCTCTTGATGGGGATGGCGTCGCGCACAACCGTCACATCGACCAGATCCTCTATGCCGTGGCGCTCGAGCGAGAGTTTCACCTCCGTGCCGCGGGGCCCGCGCAGACGTTTCACTATGTCGTCCTGGGGCATCTGTACGCCCGACACTATGGTGTCGTTGACCTTGATTATGCGGTCGCCCGCCGCGAGGCCCGCCTTGGCGCTCGGCCCGTTGGGGATTATGCCCAGCACGATCACCGTATCGGTTGCGGCGTTGAACGAGACGCCTATGCCGTCGAACTCCCCCTCGAGGGGTTCGTTCAGCGCCTGCATCTGGCGTGCGGGGATATATACCGAGTGGGGGTCGAGCTCCTGCATCATGAGGGGTATGACCAGCTCGGCCAGAGAGTCCATCGAGATGGAGTCGACGAACTGGTGCTCGATGAGGGCGCACGTCTGCATGATCTTGTTCGTTGTTTCGAGGCCGCTGCGGCTCAGGAGCGACCGCAGCTGCGATTCGGCACGGTTGCGGCCCACGAACTGGCCGAGCAGTATGCCGAGGACGATGCCTGCCGCCAGAAGCAGCGGGAAGAGGATCGTATGTTTCGAGTTTCTGTACATTTCTCTTAAAATTATGTCTCAAGCCGGCTACCCCGCAAAATACGTGCGGCGGCATGGTGTTGCCGCCGGCCGGAAGCCTTTGCCGCCGTCGCAGGCGGCCGTATTCTCCGAGGCTGTTACCAGCGCAGGAAGCTGAACGAATCCTTGTTCTTGAAGGTATAGCTCAAGCCGAACGACAGGGTAGAATACATCTGCAGGGCCGTATTCTGCGCCTTGTCGTAGTTGAGCTGCACGTATATCTTCGTCTCGAGGAACTTCGTCGCCTTTATGGTGAAGGTGTTGCACCACTGCACCGTGGGGTCCAGCGCCACGATATTGGGCACGGCAGGCGGCTCCAGACCTTCGGGCGAGCCGGCATTGACCCACTCGTCGTGTTCTGTGAGGTAGTTCTTGTAGTCGCGGATCTTGTCGGCGCGCCCCAGGTTGGTCATCCAGCCGTAGTAGGCATAGACCGAGGTCTCGTAGCGCAGCCAGTTGTTCTTGCCCCAGTAGCGGTCGAAGGTGATGTTGACAGACGAACCGCCCGTAAATAGGATGTGCTTGTCTATGTCGACGCCGAAATAGGAGGTCGCGTTCTGCGCCTCGTAGTATTTCTTCACCTTGTCGCTGAAGACCAGCGTTCCGTTCGTCGAGAGGGGGTTGAGCGAGAGCTTGATGGGGAACTTGCCGTTTGGCGAGGTGTAGGTCATACCGATCGAGACATCGAGGTATCCCGGGGCCATGAGTCCCGTCACCACGTCGTCGCTCGTCTGCTCGGTGCGTGAGCGGTAGCTGTTGAGGAACTGGCTGCGCAGCGATATGTTGGCACTGTATGCCCAGCTGGCGCTGATGCGGCGCTCGGGCAGCGTCGAGATCGAGAAGTTGTCGATGTTCTTGAACCATATGCCCTTGCGGACGCCATCCTCGACATCGACCTTCACGCGGTTGTATCCCAGGTTGGCGCTGGCGGTGGTGGTGAGGCGGAAGGGGTCGTTGTTGTAGACATACTTCATGTTCATCGACCCGCTTATCGAGAAGGTGTTGTCGCCGCCTCGCGAGTTGGTCCAGGGGTCGTTGTACGATGTCATCGAGCCGTCGAGACGGAGACGTATCTCTATTTCGTTATGTTCCTTGCGTATGCGCTGACGCTCGGCGCGTGCGCGCGCGGCGTTGAAATACTCGGTGCTGGCGTCGATGCTCTTCACCTTGTCCTCGAACTTGACCTCCTCGCGCGTGGTTTTCGTATCGTTCTCCACCGTGAACTGCGCCATGGCGCTCGTTGCCGACAGCACGGCCGCGACAGTCAACAAAATCGAAAATCTGCCCATATCCGTCTTATTTACCGTCCCGCCCCTTCGGGAAGGACGCATTGTGGGAACAAAGTTACTATTTTTCACAATATTTGTTACATTTGCAGAGGTAAAAATACTTTCCTCATGAAATACATAGGCGCACACGTCAGCGCCGCGGGCGGTGTGGAGAACGCCCCGCGCAACGCACACGACATCGGGGCCACGGCCTTCGCTCTCTTCACCAAGAACCAGCGTCAGTGGGCCGCCCCGCCCCTCACGGCAGAGCAGACCCGACGCTTCAAGGCGGCCTGCCGCGAATACGGCTACTCGCCGCAGCAGATCCTGCCTCACGACAGCTACCTGATAAACCTCGGGCACCCCGATGACGAGGGGCTCGCCAAGTCGCGCGCATCGTTCCTGCACGAGATGCAGCGGTGCGAGGCGCTGGGGCTCGACCGCCTCAACTTCCACCCGGGGAGCCACCTCAAGGCCATCCCGGAGGAGGAGTGCCTGCGCCGCATCGCCGAGTCGATAAACATCGCCCTCGACCGCACGCACGGCGTCACGGCCGTCATCGAGAACACCGCAGGCCAGGGCTCGAACCTCGGGTATGACTTCGCACACCTGGCGCGGATAATAGACCTCGTGGAGGACAAGTCGCGCGTGGGCGTCTGCATAGACACCTGCCACGCCTTCGCCGCGGGCTACGACCTCACGACCGAGGAGGCATGCGAGCGCACCTTCGCCGACTTCGACCGCACCGTCGGCTTCCGCTACCTGCGGGGCATGCACCTGAACGACGCCATGAAGGACGTTGGCAGCCGTGTCGACCGCCACTCGCCGCTCGGCGAGGGCAAGCTGGGCATCACCGTCTTCCGCTACATAGCCGCCGACGCCCGCTTCGACGGCATACCCCTCATCCTCGAGACCCCCGACGAGAGCCGCTGGGCGGAGGAGATCGCCCTGCTGAAGAGTTTCGCCGCAGGGGAGTAACGCGGGCTTCATAAAAAAGATTCCGGCCGCAGATCCACATCGAAAACGGGTCTGCGGCCGGAGCGTTTTTACTGCGGGCAATGCTATTCAGCCTGCGGGCTGCCGTAGTTGCGCAGGACGATGCGCTCGTTCATCACGCCGAAACGCCACCTGTAGATGCGGGCGAAGATCACGATGGCCACCGCACCCAGCACCACGACCGAGATGAAGTCGGTCACGGGATCGGTATCCTTGGCCATGAAGAGCGCCGCCGTAGGCAGCACCGAGCCCTTGAAGGTGAGGAAGACCGAGGCGAAGATGTTGTTCGCGGCGTGTATTCCCATAGCTATC
Source organism: uncultured Alistipes sp. (assembly GCA_949283205.1). GTDB lineage: Bacteria > Bacteroidota > Bacteroidia > Bacteroidales > Rikenellaceae > Alistipes. The sequence continues at coordinate 7,294 of CASDSD010000025.1, forward strand.
TCGATGCCGTCGTCGAGCAGCGTCACCAGGCCGAGGATCACGCCCATCGTGATATACTGCGCCATCATTATACCGTAGCCGTACTCCTCGACCTCGGGGTTGGCGCTGTGCATCAGGCCGAATGCCACCGACGTGATTACGAGCACAACCCAGCGGTTGCGCGTCCACGCCCCTATGCCCTGCGCCAGGTAGCCGCGGAAGCCGTACTCCTCGCACGTGGTCTGAAGCGGTATCATGACGACCGATATTATCACGAGCCACACGAACTGCGAGGCGTCGAAGCGGAACTCGTAATCCTCGGGACATATCAAGAGGCTCGCCGCCAGAAGCAATACGTTCAGTCCGCCCCACACGGCAAAGCCGGCCAGCGCGTGGCGCCAGCGCACGCGCGAGGTGCCGTTTACGACCTGCGGCCACGTACGTCCCTGTATCTTCCGCACGAGAAGTATCATCGAGAAGAGGAATATCACGAAGACGAACATCATGCTCGCCAGATAGAGGTTGCTGTCGACGCCCGCCGCGGCGATGTCGCCCTTCGAGATGGCCACGGCGATGTTCGGGTCGCCGCTCTGCATGGTCTTCGCGAACATGATCGCCATGAGCGGGATCGAGCCGATGATGTTGGCTATGATGAAACTGAGTCCGAACACAAGCAGGTACCAGTACCAGCGGTTGCGTTTCGGGGTGGTGTTTTCGAGATGATTCATAAATTTTCAGTGTGTTATACGGTTTATTGTAATATGGTTTTCGATGTTTTCCGGGTCATGTGTTTGGTGAGGCCGGCCGTTCACGGATCGCCCCGCGACGGGTCGCGGCACATGGTGCGGCCTGACCTGCGGCGACGGCATGCCGAACTACCCGACGGCGTGTTACCATGCGGGGGAGGGTGCCGGGTATGCAGTGTACCGAAGTGTTTTCCATGATACGGATCTTGTTATACCTTGTCACGCGCCTTCACTCCTGCAGCAGCTCGTCCATGCAGCGGCGGATGATGGCGGCGCTGTCGCGCACCTCCTCCTCCGATATCACCAGCGGCGGCGATATGCGGAACGCCGTGTCGCAATAGAGGAACCAGTCGCTCATGATGCCCTCGCGCTTGAATATCTCCATTATGAGGTAGAGCCGCTCCGAACTGCCCAGCTCCACGGCCAGCAGCAGGCCGCTGCGGCGTATCTCCTTCACGGCCGGGTGGTCGCGCAGCAGCTCCTCGTAGAGGGCTCCCATGCGCTCGGCCGCCGCGGCGAGGCCGTGCTCCTCGATGTAGCGCATCGCCGCCAGCCCCGCGGCACAGCATACGGGGTGACCGCCGAAGGTGGTTATATGCCCCAGTGCGGGGTCGTGCGTGAGCGTCGACATCACCTCGCCGCGCGCGGCGAAGGCCCCGAGGGGCATGCCCCCGCCCAACGCCTTGGCAAGGCATACTATGTCGGGCGTGACCCCGTACCGGGTCATGGCGAACATCTCGCCCGTGCGGCCCATGCCGGTCTGTATCTCGTCGAAGACAAGAAGAGCCCCCACCTCGTCGCAGCGGCGGCGCAGCGCCTCGAGGTACCCCGCCTGCGGCGGCCGCACGCCCGCCTCGCCCTGCACGGGCTCGCACAGCACGCATGCCGTGCGGCGCGTGATCTGCGCCAGGTCCTCCACGCAGTTGAAACGTATGGCCCGCGTGTCGGGCAGCAGGGGACGGAAGGCCCCCTTCCACTCCTCGCCCTCGGGTGCGCCCATCATGCTCATGGCGCCGTGCGTCGAGCCGTGGTAGGCACACCGCATGGAGATCATCTCGGTGCGTCCCGTATATCTTTTTGCGAGCTTCAGCGCCCCCTCGACCGCCTCGGCGCCCGAGTTGACGAAGTAGACGCTGTCGATGGGGTCGGGCATCGCCGCCACAAGCCGCGCGGCATACTCCACCTGCGGCCGCTCGACCAGCTCGCCGTAGACCATCACGTGCATGTAGTCTGCCGCCTGCCGCTGCACGGCACGCACCACCTCGGCGTTGCCGTGGCCGACGTTGCTCACCGAGACCCCCGCCACAAGGTCGTAATATCGCTTGCCCCCGGGCGTGTAGAAAAAGACCCCTTCGGCCCTCGCCACCTCGACCATCATGGGCGAGGGCGAGGTCTGAGCCACATGGGCCAGGAACTGCCGTCGCAATATATCGCTCATAGTCCGTAATTTTATTGTTCTCCGTTTCCGTCCTCCCCGAAGCGCCGCTCGAGGATACGCCGCGCATCGCGCACCGACGACATCACCCAGCGGAACATCACCTCGCTGCGCTCCGCCTCCGTGAGCGGCCACTCCACATCCGAGAGGCGCATGCGCCGCGAGAGCATGTAGATCAGTATGGCGGCCGAGGCCGAGACGTTGAGGCTCTCGACCATGCCGCACATGGGTATGCGCAGGAACTCGTCCGCCGCGCCGATTATCTCGTCCGAGACGCCCGCATGCTCCGTCCCGAAGACGAGGCAGAAGCGTCCCCGCCCCACGTCGAAGGTCTCGGGCGTGCAGCTCTCGCGGTGGGGCGTGGTGGCCACGATGCGGTAGCCCGACGCCTTGAGCGCGGCGATGGCCGCGGCCGTGGAGTCGTGGCGCGTGATGTCGACCCACTTGTCGGTGCCGCGCACGATGTTGACGCTCGGGTCGAAGCGGCACAGCGTCTCCACCGTATGGAGGTCCTGCAGCCCGAAGGCCTCGCAGTGGCGCACCAGCGCGCTGGCGTTCTGCGGGTGGAAGGTGTTCTCGGTGAGTATGGTCATGTAGCGTGTACGCATCTCCAGCGTGCGGCGCAGCACCCCGATACGCTCCCCGGTAAGGAACTCCGTCATGTAGGCCGTGCGCTCGTCGTACCATTCGGGCGTATGCCCGCCGTAACGGCGGCGCAGGTTATTTCCGATATTTGTCATCCTCGTCAAGTATTTTCAGATAGCTTTCGTAGCGCGACAGGGCTATGTCGCCCCGCTCCACCGCCTCGATCACGGCACAGTGGGGCTCGTGCGTGTGCGAACAGTTGTAGAAGCGGCACTCGGGCAGCCACCGCATCATCTCGGGGAAGTAGTGCGCCAGCTCCGTGTCGTCTATGTCTATGAGTCCGAAGCCCTTGATGCCGGGCGTGTCTATGATGTATCCCCCCTCCGAGAGCGGGTACATCGTCGAGAAGGTGGTGGTGTGGCGCCCCTTGTGGTGGCTGCGCGAGATCTCGCCCGTGCGCACCTCGGCCGTACGCTCCACGGCCGCCACGAGGGTCGACTTGCCCACGCCCGAGTTGCCCGACAGGAGCGTCGTGCGCCCGCGCAGCAGCTCCCGCACCTCCTCCACGCCCTCGCCTTCGGTGGCCGAGACGTCGATGACGCGGTATCCCGCACGCTCGTACGTGTCGTGGAACTCGGCCATCGCCTCGGGCGCCGTGCGCGCCAGGTCGGCCTTGGCCAAAAGTATCGTCGCGGGAACCTTGTATGCTTCGCACGTGACCAGGAAGCGGTCTATGAACTCCGGCGCCGTCTCGGGCGAGAAGAGCGTCGCCACGAGCAGCGCCTGATCGAGGTTGGCGGCGATGATGTGCGACTCCTTCGAGAGGTTCGAGGCACGGCGTATGATGTAGTTGCGGCGCGGCTCGATGTCGGCGATGACGATCTCACCCGTCTCGTCGCGCTCGCAGCGCACCACGTCGCCCACGACCACGGGATTGGTCGAGCGCACACCCTTCAGGCGCAGGCGTCCCCGTATGCGGCACGAGACCGTACGTCCGTCGAGCAGCACCTCGTAGAGGCTTCCCGTAGCGCGCATGACAATGCCGCAAAGTGCTTCTTCGGCCATAATCTTATTCGGTTATTATCTGCTTGAGCTCCTCGAAATAGGGTGTCAGGTGTTCCGATATCGCGGCGACGGGGCGGAACCATGTCGAATCGTCGATGGTCTGTTGTCTCACCCAGTCGAAGTCGGCATTCAGCGCGGCGAACCATGCGAAGAGGACGCTCAGCACCAGTAGCACCTTCGCCGCCGAGAAGAGTACGCCGAGGATCGAATCCAGCGCCCCGAGTCCGGCGAAGCGGAACACCGTGCGCAGCAGCCGCGCCGCCACGCCCACGGCGATGAGCGCCGCGAGAAATATTATCATGAAGCCCGCCACACCGGCTACGGACTCCTCCATGCCCAGCATCGAGCCGAGCTCCCGGCCGTATGCCGCCGCCAGGTAGAGCGCCGCCACCACGCCCGCCAGCGTGAGCAGCTGCACGGCCAGACCGCGCCACCAGCCGTTCACGACGGCCCATGCAAGTGCCAGATATACTATGAGATCGAATATGTTCATCGTTGCGTGAGGCAAAATATCGCACGAAGTTAGCATATTTTTTTCATTCTTTGTATATTTGTCTTTCAAAAACCTGTTGCTTATGAAGCGTTATATCATTGCATTGCTGCTTCTTGTCTCGTGTGCGGCCGTCTCGGCCCGCACGGTATATTCGCTCAATGACAATTGGCAGTTTTTCTACAAGCTCGAAACCAGCAGCGACTACGCCCGCCACATATCTCTGCCCCATACGTGGAACCTCGACGCTCTGGCCGGATCGGGAGACTACATGCAGACCACGGCCAACTATTCGCGCGACATATACATCCCGGCCGAGTGGTCGGGAAAGCGTCTCTTCCTGAAGTTCTACGGCGTGCAGAGCATCGCCGACGTCTTCATTAACGGGCACCATGCGGGCGAACACCGCGGCGGCTGGACCGCCTTCACCTTCGAGATCACGCGGTTCATACAGTACGGACAGAACAATTCGGTGGTGGTCGTGGTGAGCAACGCCTATCAGAACGATGTGCTGCCCACCTCGTCGGAGGTGAACCTCTACGGCGGAATATACCGCGAGGTGGAGCTTATCGTCACCGAACAGACCACCGTCTCGCCCCTCTACTACGGCTCGGACGGCGTGCTGATAAACCAGCTCAACTTCGTCGACAACAAGGTCGACGCCACCGCCTCGGTATGGGTCACCTCGACGCTCGACCGTGCCTGTGACCTCTACATCACCGTGCGCGCCCCGACGGGGGAAGTGGTCTACTCGCGTTACCTGAAGGGACGTATCGAGGAGGGGCGCCCCATCGATATCCCGTTCTCGATCGACGAGCCGCTGCTGTGGAGCTGCGAGGAGCCGAACCTCTACTCCGTAACCATAGGCATCGGTCCGAAGCAGGAGGATGAGGTGACCGTGACGACGGGATTCCGCAGGATCGACTACTCGTCGCCCTCGGCCTTGAGGATAAACGGCGTGCGCGTGCCAATACACGGCGTGACGCTCTACCACGACCGCGCCGCCATAGCCTCGACGCTGCGCACGCTCCACTATGACGAGGACATGGAGTTTATCCGCGACATCGGTGCCAACGCCATACGTTCGGCGACAGGCCCCCATTCGCAATACCTGTACGACTGCTGCGATAAGAACGGTCTGCTCGTATGGATCGACATGCCCTTCACGCGGGCGCCCTTCCTGAGCGACGTGTCATATTTCGCCACCGACCGCTTCCGCAACAACGGACTGCAGCAGCTGCGCGAGATCATCATACAGAACTACAATCATCCCTCGGTGGTCATGTGGGGCATCTCGTCGCTGGTGTGGGAGCGCGGCGACAATGTCCTGGAGTTCCTGCGCCAGCTCAACTCCACGGCCAAGACGCTAGATCCGTCGCGTCCGACGGTGGCGTGCAGCAACCAGGACGGCGACATCAACTTCGTCACCGACATGATCGTGTGGCAGCAGGATCTGGGATGGGAGCGCGGCACGATCGACGACATCAACGTCTGGCGCGAGAAACTCCATGCGGACTGGGGCAACCTGCGGTCGTCGGTGGCGTACGGCGCCCCGGGTTCGATCGACCAGCAGAGCGACGAGACCGTGAAGCCGGCCCGCATCGACCCGCGCTGGCTGCCCGAGCGGTGGCAGACGGAGTTCCACGAGGGATACGCCCGCAACATCATGCCCGACTCGCTCTTCTGGGGCGTCTGGATCAACAATCTCTTCGAGTTCGGGTCGGTGCGCTATACCGACGGCATCTCGCATACGGGTCTGGTCACCTTCGACCGCAAGGACCGCAAGGATGCCTACTACCTCTACCGCGCGCTGTGGAACCGCCAGAGCCCCACGCTCCACATAACCGAGAAGCGGCGCAACATGCGTCAGGATACCATCCAGCAGGTGAAGTTCTACTCGTCGGCGGCCGAAGCGCCCGTGCTGACGGTAAACAAGGATACCGTCGCCACGCGGCAGTATGCCCCGTGCCAGTTCATATCGGATTCGGTGGTTATGAAGGGGCGCAACGAGATCGTCGTCCGCGCCGGAGAGTTGAGCGACCGCCAGAGCGTCACGATAGTCAACGCCCTGAAACAACATCAATAGCCGAAGGCCCTTCGCAGAGAATAAGGTCCAGCACCGAGAGGCCGGCGACGAAGGGCATGCGGTCGGAGAAGACCTGAATGTAAGGCTCGACGGGTTCCGTCGGGCCTTCGTTGTGTCGCGGCCGCAGGTCGAGATCGCCCTCCGCGGCCTCGACATACCGTTCCGAGACGTTCGGCGGGGAGGTGACGCCGAGCATCCGCAGCAGCGCCTCCGTATACTCTATGTTGTAGTCGAGCAGGTATCGCCACTGGCGGCGGTAGAAGGGTTCGATCTGCGGGGCATAGTAGTCGAAGTAGGGTGCCGAGCGGTATGCCGAGACTATCGACACCCAGTGCTGGTGCTGCCACCGCTTCGAGTAGTCGATGCGCACGTCGCGCATGGGCCGGCGCGGCGTATTGGCGTGTTCGACGTTTACCGTCAGCGCCAGCGGGCCGTTTGCCGAGAGGATGAGGGCGCGGTTGCGCTGCGACCGCTTGATGAAGTGCTCGCCCGTGTCGATGACGTACTTCCCGCGCAGCAGATGCGAAAAGTAGCTCACCGAACCCATGTATGCCGAGGGAAGGATCACCATACGCTACGGCCTCCTCTCTCTGCGGGTGCGGCGGCATGCCACCATGGCCCAGCCGTCGCACGCCTCCACCATCTCGCGTTCCAGTCCTGCCGCGGCGGCGGCCGTCTCGACGGCGGCGGCATCTTCGGCCAGGAAGCCGCTCACGACGCACTGTCCGCCCGGCGTGAGGGCCGCCGCGAGCGCCGGCATCATCTCTACCACGATGTTGCGGCCGATGTTGGCCAGGATGAAGTCGAACTGCCGTCCCTCGATGCTCCCGGCAGAGCCGCAGATGGTCTCGATGCGTCCCTCGGCACCGTTCAGGGCGGCGCTGTCGCGGCAGCTGTCGCAGGCCCATTCGTCGATGTCGACGGCCGTCATGGCCGCGGCGCCGAACTTCACGGCGGTGAGGGAGAGAATTCCCGTGCCGCACCCCATGTCGAGGCCGTGCAACCCCTCGACGCCCATCTCCGTGATGCGGCGCACCATCATCGAGGTGGTGGTGTGGTGCCCCGTCCCGAAGGACATGCGCGGCGCCACCACGATGTCCGTAACGCCGTCGGGTGCCGGTGCGTGATGCGCGGCGCGTATGCGTACGGGGTGGTGCCCGCCGATCTCGACGGGGGTGAAGTCGCTCTCCCACGAGGCGTTCCAGTTGCTGCGGGCGATGCGGCGCTCCTCGCTGCTGGAGACGCCCACCGACGCGAGCGCCGCGGCGGCGGCCGTGCGGCACGCCTCGTCATACATCGGCTCGGGGATGTATGCCTTCAGATACCCATCCTGCTCCTCGAATGCCTCGAAAGGGAGGTCGGAGAGCATCGCCGTGACGATCTCCGCCTGTTCGGAGCCGGTGACGGGAACCGACAGCTCGATATAATCCATATTATGTAAAATTTTGCTATCTTCGCAGACAAAGTTAGCAAGAATATGGCAGAACACGTTAAAATATGGAAGGAAATTGAGAACAGCTACCGAACCTACCTGCGTCTCGAAAAGCACCTTTCGGCCAACACCATCGAGTCGTACATGCGCGACCTGGAACAGTTCGCACACTTTGTGCTGCGCTTCTATGACGTGCCTCCGCGCGAGGTGGCGCGGCAGATGGTCGAACACTACATGTCGTGGCTCTATGAACGCGGACGCGAGAAGAGTTCCCAGGCGCGCAACCTGAGCGGCATAAAGAGTTTCTTCAACTTCATGCTGCTGAACGAGATGATCGAGTCGTCGCCTGCCGAGAACGTCGAGGCGCCGAAGGCGGGGCGGCCCCTGCCCGACACGCTTACGGTGGAGGAGATCGACCGTCTTATCGGCAGCATCGACCCCGCGACGAAGAAGGGGTTGCGCGACCGCGCCATTCTCGAACTGCTCTATTCGTGCGGGCTGCGCGTGTCGGAGCTGTGCGACCTGAAGATAGGCGATCTCTACTTCGGCGAGGGGTACATACGCGTCACGGGAAAGGGAGACAAGGAGCGTCTGGTGCCGGTGAGCGACATCGCGCGCGACCGCGTGCAACTCTATCTCGAGATGCGCCGCGCCGCCCGCAGCGGTGACGACACGCTCTTTCTGAACAACCGCGGCAGCCGTCTCACGCGCGTGATGATCTTCACCATCATCCGCCAGGCGGCCCTGCGCGCCGGTATCGACAAGCGAATCAGCCCCCACACCTTCCGCCACTCGTTCGCCACGCATCTGCTCGAGGGCGGCGCCAACATCCGCCAGGTGCAGGAACTGCTGGGGCACGAGAACATCCTCACCACGGAGATCTACACCCATCTCGATTCGACCCATTTGCGCGACACCGTCGAGGAGCACATGCACATTCCGTAGCGTGGCGGCGGCACGCGGCGCGAAAGCATGGAAATATTTGCACGATAGAGAAATATTCGCTATATTCGTCACCTGCAACCAATAACAACCCGAACCATGAAACGACCCGTATCGCCGGCCGCCGCCCTGCTTCCCGCACTGGCTGCCGCGGCGTGTGCTCCGCAGAGCGCCGTCGAGCGCAAGCCGCTCAACATCATCCACATCATGACGGACGACCACTCCTATCAGACGATAAGTGCCTACGGTCATCCGATCTCGCAGCTGGCCCCGACGCCCAATATCGACCGCTTGGCGGCCGAGGGTGTCACCTTCACGCGCGCCTATGTCGAGAACTCGCTCTCGACGCCCAGCCGCGCATGCCTCATCACGGGCCTATACAGCCACCAGAACGGCCAGCGCCGCCTCGGCGCCGGCATCGACGCCAGCAAGACCTTCATCTCGGAGATCCTGCAGCAGAACGGTTACCAGACGGGCGTCGTGGGCAAGTGGCACATGCGCTGCGAGCCCAAGGGGTTCGACTACTATCACATACTCGACGACCAGGGCGAATACTACAACCCGCGGTTCCGCTCGCCCGAGTCGAACGGTGAATATGTGCGCGAGGAGGGGTATTCGTCGACACTCATCACCGACCACGCCATCGAGTTCCTCGAGGGGCGCGACAAGGACAAGCCCTTCTGCCTGCTGGTGCACCACAAGGCGCCGCACCGCAACTGGATGCCCGAACCCAAATACTATGACCTCTACGAGGATGTGGAGTTCCCCATGCCCGACAACTTCTATGACGACTACTCGAACCGCGGCACCGCGGCCCATAACCAGAAGATGAGCATCGACAAGGATATGGAGCTGGTCTACGACCTCAAGGTGACGGAGATGAAGGAGGAGCCGTCGTACGTACCCGAGCCCAACTCCTTCTGGAGTCCTGCGGCGGCGGGCCTCACCCCCGCGCAGCAGGAGGCGTGGAATGCCGCCTACGGCCCCAAGAACGAGGCCTTCGTGGAGGCGAAGCTCTCGGGACGCGACCTTGTGGAGTGGAAATACCAGCGTTACATGCGCGACTACCTGCGCTGCATACGGTCGGTGGACGACGAGGTGGGGCGCCTGCTCGACTACCTCGAGCAGAACGGCCTTATGGAGAACACCGTCATCGTCTACACCTCGGACCAGGGCTTCTACATGGGCGAGCACGGCTGGTTCGACAAGCGCTTCATGTACGAGGAGTCGTTCCGCACGCCGCTCATCATCCGCTACCCGGGCGGGCGGCAGGGCGTGGAGTGCGACCGCCTTGTGCAGAACATCGACTACGCCCCGACATACCTTGCCGCGGCGGGGATCGAGCAGCCCGAATACATGACGGGCATGCCGTTGCAGCCCCTCTGCAAGGGGCGTGAACCGCGGCAGTGGCGCGAGGATCTCTACTATCACTACTACGACTACCCGGCCGAGCACCGCGTGCTGCGCCACGACGGCGTGAGCGACGGCCGATACAAGCTCATACACTTCTACGACAAGGATGCGGACGGCAACGTGGTGCTGCGCGAGGACGAGCTCTATGACCTCGAGGCCGACCCCACGGAGATGCGGAACATCATCGACCGCGAGGATATGGCCGAGGTGCGCGCACGCCTGCAGCAGCGCCTCGACGAATACCGCACGCAGCTGGCCGTGGACGAGTATTGACCCCCGATGCCGCAACCGGCAGGAATGATATGCGGCGTGTGGCGAGGTCGTTGCACAACGTCGCGCGAGTGCGGCAAGGTGCAGCAAGGAATCACAAACAGACAAACGACATAAGACATGAAAACCGTTATCTTACGGATTGCGGTCATCGCCCTGGCCCTTGCGGCCGCCATCTCATGCAAGAAGCAGGAGGAGCATCCAAGCTACGAACGCACGGCACGCATAGCGTCATACTATGGCGGCGTGTCGGGCGAGGGCGTATTCAAGGTACTCAACGCCTGTGTCGACGGCAGGTGGGAACACTGGCCCGGGATCAAGGGCCTCGACTACGAGGAGGGATACGAATACGAGGTGCGCGTACGCTTCGACTACAACCACGAGCTGGATGGCATGATGGATGTCATGTTTCCCTACTCGGCAACGCTTGTCGAACTTGTCGGTAAGACACAACGTACGACCGACGACTGCCCGCTGCCGACATACGACGAGTTTCTGGAGAACCTCATGAGCCAATATTAACCCCCCCCCTCGACATACCCCGCCATCCCGACGCGGCAGAAGCGGCAAAGCGGGACAAGGCGGAACGGGGCAGGCCGGAGTCGAACGTGGCAGACGGGGCGGTACAGGACCCTGATATGGCCGGACGGAACCGAGACCGGCAAAACAGAACGGGACCGGGCCGGACATGGCCAGGCAAAACAGAACGGACCGGGCCGGATATGGCCGGGCAAGACAGAACGGAACCGGGCCGAACGGGACCGGGCCGGACAGAACAGGGGCGAATGATGCGACGGTCCCGGGACGACAGCTCCCGGGACCGTCCTGTTTTTGTGATAGGATGTGAATATTAATGCGGGAAGATATTTCATAAATAGTGAATAATGTGCTGTATTCGCATAAATATGCCGAAAAATTGCATCCATAATGAAGTTATATGCTCTGCTGCAAGAGACGTAAGGACGGAGTGTTGTAATTTTACACTCACGTACCCGTAGCGGCGGGTGCATGGAATAGTTCAACCAAACAATAAAAACGATCTGCAATGATAACATTCGTAGCGGCGCTTGCGGCGCTGATCCTGGGATATGTGTTGTACGGCGCATTCGTCGAGCGCATCTTCGGCGCCGATCCCAAACGCAAAACCCCGTGCTATACCCATGCCGACGGCGTGGACTACATCCCCATGCCCACATGGAAGGTATACCTCATACAGTTTCTCAATATCGCAGGCACGGGCCCCATATTCGGTTCCATCATGGGTATCCTGTTCGGTCCCGCGGCATATCTGTGGATTGTCCTGGGGTCGATCTTCGGCGGTGCGGTGCATGACTACCTCTCGGGCATGATCTCGATACGCAAGGAAGGCATGAGCCTGCCCGAGATCGTGGGCGACGAGCTCGGCAGCGGCGTGCGCCATGTCATGCGTATCTTTTCTCTCGTGCTGATGGTCCTCGTTGGAACGGTATTCGTAACGACGCCCGCGGGGCTGCTCGCGACGATGACGCAGGGCTGGGGTATATTCGGAAGCATCGCATTCTGGTCGGCCGTAATATTCATATATTATATTCTGGCGACGCTGCTGCCCATAGATGCCCTCATCGGACGCATATACCCCGTCTTCGGTGTGGCGCTGCTCATCATGGCCGTAGGTGTCCTGGCCGGTATCTTCACGCATGACGGTTGGATGCCCGAGATTACGGAGGCCTTCTCGAACCACCATCCCAACGGCTCGCTCCCGATATTCCCGATGCTCTTCATCACCATCGCCTGCGGCGCCGTGAGCGGATTCCACGCCACGCAGAGCCCCATGATGGCCCGCTGCATCAAGAACGAACGCATGGGCCGCCGCGTATTCTACGGCGCCATGATCACCGAGGGCATCGTGGCCATGATCTGGGCCGCCGCCGCAATAAAATATGCCGGCAGCTACGAGGGCCTGCAGCAGATGCTCACCTCGGGCGGCAACTCCAACCCCGCCGTGGTCGTCAATTTCATCTGCAACGACTGGATGGGGCGCGTGGGCGCCATCCTCGCCATCCTCGGCGTCGTGGCCGCCCCCGTAACGTCGGGAGATACGGCCTTCCGCTGTGCGCGCCTCATCGCATCCGACATCCTCAAGCTGCGGCAGGATACGATCTGGCGGCGTCTGGCCGTATCGCTGCCGCTCTTCGTCATCGCCGCCGTGCTGATGAACGTCAACTTCGACATCCTGTGGCGCTATTTCGCCTGGTTCAACCAGACGCTCTCGATATTCACCTTCTGGGCCCTCACCGTGTGGCTGGCGCGCAACGGCAGGAACTTCTATGTTACGCTGCTGCCGGGAATGTTCATGACGGCCGTATGTACGGCATACATCATGGTCGCACCGGAAGGGTTCCGCCTGCCGCAGACGGCGGGTATCGCGGGAGGCATTGTCGCCGCGGCGGTCCTGTTGCTGCTCTTCGTGCGGTGGCTTCGACTTTTCAGGACCAATCGCCCCAGGGCATGACCTGAAACAGTCTCAAGTGGGCAGCGAGAGCAGAGGGGGAGAGCAGAGAGGGAGAGCAGAGGGGACGAGAACAGAGCGGGCAGAGAAGTAAGCAGGGCGGGAGATCGGAGAGAAAGATAGCAGAGAGGGTCAGAGATGTAAGCAGAGAGGGAGATCAAATCGGAAGAGAAGAGAGCGGGAGTAGTGAACGGAGCGGGAGATCGGAGAGGACGAGATCGGAGGGGACGAGATCGGAGGGGACGAGATCGGAGGGGCGGAGAAGTAGAGAGGGGAGAGGAAGAGGTGGAAGAATGTCGGCAGACGGTGTGGAATGAGATGAGAAGAGAGGTCGGAAGATGTGAGCGGAGAAAGATCCGGCTGCGGGGGACGGAAAGCCCCGGCTGCGGCGGAAACGGACCGACGGAAAGAAATAATTTGTGTTTCATCGTATTCGCCGCGGTGCGGCGGAACGGGGCGAGATAAAAATACGGCGCACCGGTATAAAAGCGGTATAAAAATTTCCCCCATAAATAATTTTTGTGTAATTTTGCCCTAATTGTACATTATTCGACTAACCTTTTTTCTTTATGAGCAAAGTTGTCACTTTCGGGGAGATCATGCTTCGGCTGGCCACCCCGGACCATCTCAGATTTCGTCAGGCCCGCACGTTTAACGCCACCTTCGGCGGCGGTGAGGCCAATGTGGCCGTGTCGCTGGCCAACTACGGCATGGAAGTCGATTTCGTGACGCGTCTGCCTCGAAACGATATGGGCGAGGCATGTGCTGCCGAACTGCGCAGTTTCGGTGTCGGCACATCGAATATCGTATACGGAGGCGAGCGCCTCGGCATATATTATCTCGAGACGGGCGCCGTTGCCCGCCCGAGCAAGGTCATCTATGACCGCGCACATTCGTCGGCCGCAACCGTCGAGCGCGGCATGATCGACTGGGACAAGGTTCTCGAGGGCGCCGACTGGTTCCACTGGACGGGTATCACGCCCGCCGTGAGCGCTTCGGCGGCGGAGGTGTGCCTCGATGCCTGCCGTGCGGCGAACCGCCTCGGCGTGAAGGTGTCGTGCGACCTGAACTATCGCAAGAACCTGTGGAAATACGGCAAGACGGCATCGGAGGTGATGCCGGCGCTTGTGGAGTGCTGCGACGTGATCCTCGGAAACGAGGAGGATGCCGAGAAGGTCTTCGGCATCAAGCCCGAGGGATTCGATGCCGCCGCAACGAAGGGCGAGGTGGATTCGGCCGCCTTCCGCAGCGTATGCAGCCAGCTCATGGCACGCTTCCCGCGTGCGAAGAAGGTGGTGATAACGCTTCGCGGCTCGATCAATGCCGACCACAATACGTGGGGCGGCGTGCTCTTCGACGGCAAGACGCTCTACAGTTCGCCCCGTTACGACATAACCGACATCGTGGACCGTGTGGGCGGCGGCGACTCGTTCATGGGCGGCCTCATATACGGCCTGCTGACATATGACGACGACCAGCGCGCACTCAACTTCGCCACGGCGGCTTCGGCCCTGAAGCACACGATCTACGGCGACTTCAACATGGTGAGCGTGGCCGAGGTCGAGAACCTGATGAAGGGCGACGGCTCGGGACGCGTGGCGCGTTGACGGTCCTGCCGCATGTGCGCCGGGCGCATGGAATTGCGGGCATGGAATAATTGAATAATATGGTTGAAAATATCTGTCGCGGGTCGGGTGCCGTACGCCGTATTGTCCGGCGCGGGCCGCGAAGAGGGTAGACCGGGAATAAAGACAAGGGAAAAACAAAATATCATGGCAAGATTTTCAAAGATAGATGTACTCTCGACGATGCGTTCGACGGGAATGGTGCCGGTATTCTATTCGGCCGACCTCGACCGCGCCAAGCAGGTGGTCAAGGCGTGCTATGACGGAGGCGTGAGGGCCTTCGAGTTTACGAATCGCGGCGACTTCGCCCACGAGGTCTTCGGACCTCTGGTGCGCTGGACCGCAAAGGAGTGCCCCGATATGATCCTCGGCGCGGGCAGCGTCGTGGATGCCCCCACGGCGGCGCTCTACATTCAGCTGGGAGCCTCGTTCATCGTAGGGCCGCTGCTGAATCCCGACGTGGCGAAGGTGTGCAACCGCCGTTGCGTGCCGTACACGCCCGGGTGCGGTTCGGTCACGGAGATCGGCATGGCGCAGGAGGCCGGGTGCGACCTGATCAAGATATTCCCCGCAGGCAACGTGGGCGGGCCGTCGTTCGTCAAGAACGTCAAGGCGCCGATGCCGTGGGCGATGCTTATGGCCACGGGCGCCGTCGAGCCCGAGAAACAGAATCTCGAGGCGTGGTTCGCGGCCGGTGTGGATGTCGTGGGCATGGGCTCGAAACTCTTCCCCTCGGCGGATATAGCCGAAGGGTGCTGGGATGCTATCGCCGCCCGCTGCCGTGAGGCGCTGGGGATAATCGCCGCAGCCCGACAGCCCCGCAAATAGAAACTCCTTTGACCTAAAATACCTACTACAACCAAAACCTTATGACTACACAGCAAACATCCAAAATGACCAACTACCGGTGGGTGATCTGCTCCCTGCTCTTCTTCGCCACCACGATAAACTACCTGGACCGTCAGGTATTGTCGCTCACATGGGAGGATTTTATCCGTCCCGAGTTCCACTGGACAAACAGCCACTACGGCCTGGTGACGGGTATCTTCTCGCTCGTATACGCCATAGCGATGCTCTTCGCGGGCCGCTTCGTCGACAAGCTCGACACCAAGAAGGGCTATTTCTGGAGTATCGGCATCTGGTCGGTAGGCGCCTGCCTGCATGCCCTGTGCGGTGTTGCGACGGAGTGGTTCGTCGATCTGCCCGATGCCGCGGCAATGCGTGCCGTTGTGGACAACGCCGACCTGATCTCACGCATAGCCTTCATATCGCTGACGCTGTTCATCATCGCACGATGTGTCCTCGCCGTGGGTGAGGCGGGCAACTTCCCCGCAGCAAACAAGGCTACGGCAGAGTACTTCCCCAAGAAGGACCGCGCCTATGCAACCAGTATCTTCAACGCCGGATCGACGGTGGGAGCCCTTGCGGCGCCGTTCCTCATCCCGACGCTCGCGGCGCGATACGGCTGGGAGGCTTCGTTCATCATAATCGGTGCGTTGGGCTTCATCTGGATGGGCTTCTGGCACTTCCTCTACAAGAAACCCGACCAGAACCCTGCCGTCAATGCCGCCGAGCTGGAGTATATTAATTCCGATTCGGAGCCCGAGAAACCTGCCGCGGAGACCTCCAACGGCCCGAAGGTGTCGTTGTGGAAGTGCTTCGGGTATCGCCAGACCTGGGCCTTCATCTCGGGTAAGGCCATTGCCGACGGCGTGTGGTGGTTCTACCTCTTCTGGATGCCGTCGTACCTGAAGAATGCCTGCGGCATGTCCTCTACGAGCCTCGAGTTCCAGGTGGCGCTGGGCGTGCTCTACCTGATCGTTATGATCTCGCTCTTCGGAGGGTATCTGCCCACGATCTTCATCGAGCGTTACGGCATGAACCCCTATGCGGGACGTATGCGTGCAATGCTGATCTTCGCCTTCTTCCCGCTGCTGGCGCTGCTGGCACAGCCCCTGTCGGGATACTCGTACTGGTTCCCCGTCATCTTCGTCGGCATAGCCTGCGCGGCACACCAGTCGTGGTCGGCAAACATCTTCTCGACCGTCGGTGACATGTTCCCCAAGTCGATGATCGCTACCATCACCGGTATCGGAGGCATGGCGGGCGGTGTCGGTTCGTTCCTCATTCAGACGGGTGCGGGTCGTCTCTTCGACCACGCCGCAGAAACGAACATGTCGTTCATGGGATACCAGGGCATCGAGGCCGGATACATGATAGCCTTCTCGTTCTGCGCCGTGGCATATATCGCCAGCTGGCTCGCAATGAAGGCGTTCGTGCCCAAGTACAAGCCTATCGTATTGTAGCGGCATTCGCCATATGCGTGTTACGCCCCGCCTCCTGTCAGGAGGCGGGGCGTAACTTTCTGCGGCCGACCGCGCGCATTATCTTCCGACGGTGAAGCGGATGCCGACGTTGAGGTTGAAGTTCAGCGGCCGCTGCTTGTAGACGGTCTTGAGCCGGGTGCCGTCGTCGAAGTAGTAGCTTATGCCCGGCTCGGCGTATATCGATACCGTGGGGGTGAAGTCGTAGCGGAGTCCCGCGCCGAGGTTGGCCGAGAGCTGGAAGGGTTTGTCTTCGGTCTGCTCGACGGTGCTGCGGTAGTCGGTCCCGTCGAGGATATACTTCTTGCGCATGGTGCCGGCGACGCACTGCTCGGCCAGGATCCCCGCCGAACCGTATATCCCGAACCGGCGCCAGCGGAGAATGTCGTACTTCAGATTGAGCGGGATACCGATATAGTGGAGCTGCTGGCGTCCGTCGTAGAAGCTCCTGTGGCTGCCGTCGCGGAAGTCCGAGGCCAGGAGGGTATAGGTGATACCGCTCTCGAGGCCCAGGCGGTCGTTGATCATGTATGTGAACGAGACGCCCGCACGTATGGGCTGGTGGTGGCGGATACGGATCTCGGTGTCCTCTCCGCGGTTGTAGAGCAACATGCCCAGCAGCGGGCTCCCCTCCCAGTGGGTGTCGTTCGATGCCATGACCGATGCCGCCACGCCGTTTGCGCGGCTCCTTGATGCGTATGATGCCGCCGCTCCCGATGCGTAGGCCCCGAGAGTGAAGGTGTGAGTGCGCTTCCGCACGTTTCCGTGCGGCGTCGCATCTGCATATGCGTTACGGTATGCGTCGCCAGGCCGCTGGTGCGGTTTCGCCGTGGCGCGATCTCCATCCTCCCGTCCCTGCCGCGTGTCGGTCTGCTTCTGCGGCCGGGCCGCCTCTGCCGGTTGCCGTTCCTGCATCTCGCGATTGTCGGTTGCGGGGAGCGTGGTGACACGTGACGGCACCGTATTGCCGGCGCCGGTAGTCTCCGTCGCCACGGCTGCGGTTATGACGGCGGCTGCGGTATCCTTGTCTCCGTTGCGGCGGCCGTTTCCGGGGATCGGGGTTCTGCGGATGTTGCCGTAGTCCGTATCCTCTCCTCTGTTCGCATTCCCCCTGTCTGCCGCATTCTCGGCTCCGGTCGCGGATGGCGTGACGGCGGCGATGACGGAGTCGTTTGGCTCCGTCTGCATATTCCCGACGGGAGCGTCGTCGCGCAACAGCACCACGGCCGTGGTGAGCATAAGGACAACGGCTGCCGCAGCTGCGGCGGTACGGCGCACCCATAACGGTATTGTATTATGTCGTTGCGGTGCCGGTCCGGCATCCTCTGCCTGCGCCGCAGTCCCATTGTCGGCGCCTTGCGCGGCGGCAGCAGCCTCGAGGCGGCGGCTCAAATCCTCCCACAGGCGGTCGGGGGCGTCGGTCTCGAAGTCGGCCAGGCGATCGTGTATGGCGTTCAGCCACTCATCATTATGCGGCCTCTGCTCTTTCATCGTGATGCGGAGTTTGCGGTTATGTAACGTTTAATCTTTTCGGCCAGCAACGCCTTCGCTCTGTGGAGCTGCGAGGCCGAGGTGCTTTCGCTTATGTCGAGCAGCGAGGCTATCTCCCTGTGGCTCTTGCGCTCCATGACATAGAGGTTGAATACCGTACGGTAGCCCGCGGGCAGGTCGCGTATCATCGCGTGCAGCGTCTCGGCGGGGATATCCTCCATCGGGGGCTCTTCTTGGGCGGCCTCTGTAAGCTCCTGCTTCAGGTCGGTCGTCTGCAGCCGTTGTTCGCGTCGGATATGTTTGAGCGCCTCGTTTACCACGATGCGGGTCATCCACGCCCTCAGCGACCCCTCGCCGCGATACTCGAAGCGGCCGACGGACGAGAAGATCCTGAGGAAGGCCTCCTGCAGGACATCCTTCACATCCTCGTCGGCGGCCAGATAACGCGAGCAGACTGCCGTCAGATACCTCACATGGCGGCAATACAACGACTTCATGGCCGTCGTATCGCCGCTCTGTATGAGGCGGAGCGTCTGCTCTTCGTTAGGTATCGCGTTGTTTGTCATACCGGCGTCGTCGTTGTGCCGTCATGCACGGCGGGGATACGGCGCGGCAGAGAGTTCGTGGCGCTTCGCCGCATCCGTTCGGCGGGGATTCTGCCGCCGCCATATAAACGGATTTCTGTTGCGGATGTTGTATGCGGGCCCGCGCCGATTACTCGACGTAGCGGTTGAAGGCTATGCTCGCGGGGTCGATCTCGCCGCCCGCATTGCCCGTATCGCCGGTATTGTCGCCGTCGCCGTCACCTGCCGTCCCTTCCTCGGGGCGCAGGCGAAGCGAGAAATCGGTACTCTTGTATCCCATGAACGAACGCCAGGTGAGCCTGATGGTGATCTTGTCTCCGTTGTCGCGCGGCAGGTCATTGAGGTTGAAGGCGATAAGCGCATCGCCCATATTGCCGTAGATGTCGCCGTTGGCATTGTGGCGCAACTCGAACTCGTAGGGATTTTCGGGGTTGACGCCCGAGACAAGGTTTATTACGTGAGGGCAGCACTTGCTGTCCCAGCGGGTGCGTATGCGCAGCGTGAGATATCCGTCCTCGGCTACCGTGACCCAGTCGCGTACGATCTCTATGGGGTCGTCTCCGTATACGGCGTTGTTCTCGCTCTCGCTGAGGTATGGCACGGGGCGCTTGGTGCGGATGCTGTCGATCCAGTTGACGTTGACATTGGCATATGCCGTACGTGTATCCCTGTCCGATGCGTTGACGGTGTAGTTTACCAGCGCGCGCACCTCCTTGTCGCCGAAAGGCGACTTGCTCATGTTCTCGGGGTAGAGGACCGAGAAGTCGTCGAGCTGCATGAAGAATGATCCGTCGGCCTGGGGGCGTACCGTCACCAGTGCCGTGGGACGCAGGTATCCGTAGTCGTAGTAGTCGTTATTGTTGCATGAGTGGAGCGTTGCCGCGGCTGCCGCGAGCCCCAGTGCGAGGAAAAGAAATTTTATTTTTTTCATACTCTCTTGGTTTTATGGTTTGAACTATCCATTAAATCGCGTCATGTGCGAAACCTTGCATCGTATGCGGTGATTTTTTTTTCTGTGCCGGCACGCCGCCGGCGGGACTGCGGCGCCGGAACGGTGTGCGATGTCAGCTAACGGTTTGTCTGTTACGGAGGTGCGACGGCGGGACGCTGCCGTGCGGAATGAAAGATTTTGTCGCGGCCGTCGTGTGTTGAGACGTTTTTTTCGTATATTGCCGATCGGCTCCGACCGCAATGGCGGCGGGATGCGGAGCCGGAAAAAAGAATGGATCCATGCGAAGAGTGTTCATAAGTGCGATGCTTGCCGTCGCGACATTGCTGGCAGGGTGCGGCAAGGATGATTCCGACGGCGGCGTCACCGTCATCGACCCCGATGCCGCGGCTCCCGTCATCGAGAGCTTCCGGTTCGAGGCGGTCAAAAATCCCGGCATAGCGTCGGATGTGGAGTGCCGTATCGACCCCGCCGGAGATGTGATCTCGGGAACGGTCGAGGGTGTGACGCCGTTGATCCCGGGGACGTGCACCCTCGCCCCCACGTTCTCCGTACCCGAGGGGCAGACGGTATATGCCAACGGCGTGAAGCAGAACAGCGGCGTCTCGCGTGTGGATTTCAGCCGCCCCGTGACCTACCGCGTGAAGAACGTAAACGGCCAGACTGCGGAGTACGAGGTATCGCTCGACTTCCCCTTCACGGGCATTCCCGTCGTGGCGATACAGACCGCCGACGGCCAGCCCGTGACGAGCAAGGACAGCTGGCGCAAGGCCTCCATCACCATCGACGGCGTGGGGGAGTACGACGATCTCGCCACGGTGGCCATCGAGATCGCGGGGCGCGGCAACTCGACGTGGGGATATCCCAAGAAACCCTACAAGTTCAGGTTCGACAGGCGCACCGGGGTGCTCGGCATGCCCGAACACAAGCGGTGGGTGCTTTTGGCAAACTATATCGACCGTACGCTGCTGCGCAACGACGTGGCCTTCTATCTGGGGCAGCGTACCTCGTTGGCATGGACTCCGCACGGAGTGTTCGTCGAGTTGGTCTTCAACGGCGAGCACAACGGGTGCTACTATCTCTGCGAGCAGATCCGCATCGACGAGAACCGCCTTGCCGTAAACGAGATGCCGCCGTACGGCGAGATGGCCGCAGGTGACGATATTACGGGCGGTTACCTGCTCGAGCTGGATACCTATTACGACGAGGTGAACAAGTTCCATTCCGCGGTGACGGGACTCCCGGTGAATGTCAAGGCGCCCGACGCCGATGAGGCGGGTGCGCCGCAGATTGCATACATACGCGACTATTTCAACGGCGCCGAGACGGCGCTCTACGGCGACGGCTGGCTCGACCCCGGGACGGGTTACAGGAATTATATGGAGCTGCAGTCGTTTGTCGACATCTACCTTGTCTCGGAACTCATATACCACTACGAGTGGATACACCCCAAGAGCACCTATCTATATAAGGATCGCGGAGGCAAGCTCTCCGCCGGCCCGATGTGGGACTACGACTGGCTCACCTTCACGCTGGAGTCGGGATGGCACTGCCGCAACTGCCTGTGGTATCCCCGTCTGTTCGAGGACCCGGAGTTCCGCGCCCTGGTCAAGGAGCGGTGGCAGGCACTCTATCCCGCATTCGCGGCCACGGGCGGCTACATATCGTCGATGGGCAGGCTGTTGCGGAAGTCGGCGGAGCTCGATTGGGAGATGTGGCCGAACCGCTCCGGCCCGAACGACGACATGTCGTTCTCGTATGACGCTGCGGTGAACCTTATGGTTTCGCGTTTCAACAGGCGTCTGGAGTGGCTCAACAACGAGATCAACGCCCTGTGATGCGGCGCCCGGCATGGCGGGGCATGCCGCCGCGCAGCCGTCGCTCCGCATCCGGACGGGTTGCCGCGGGGCCTGAATTATGGACATAAACGTATTGGGATGAAAATATTCGCATTGTGTATGCTTGCGGCCTGCGCATCTGCCGTGATGCCGTGCCGCGGCGGAAATGACGGCGGAGATGATCGCACCCGCCGTGTGGTTTACGAACGCGGCATGGGCGGTTACGATACGTTCCGCATACCGGCCGTCGTGCGCTCGGCCGAGGGTACGGTGCTGGCCTTTGCCGAGGGCCGCAGACACGGGGCGTCGGATGCCGGCGACATAGACATAGTGGTGCGTCGCTCCACCGACGGCGGCGTGACATGGGATGCGATGAGGATCGTATGGGATGACGGAGACAATACCTGCTCGAATCCGTCGCCTGTCGTGGACCGTCGCGACGGACGCATAGTGCTGGTCATGACGTGGAACCGCGGCGACGATACCGAGTCGGAGATATTGCACGGGCGCTCGGCCGATTCGCGGCGTGTCTTCGTGTGCGAGTCGTGCGACGACGGCGTGACATGGAGCGCGCCCCGTGAGATAACGCACGAGGCGAAGCACCCCTCGTGGACATGGTATGCCACGGGCCCGTGCCATGCGGTGCAGTTGTCGTCGCGGCCCTACCGCGGCCGTATAGTCGTTCCGTGCGACCATGCCGTTACTGTGGACGGGACGCCGAAATACAACGCCCACCTGATATATTCCGACGACGGCGGCCGCACGTGGCACATGGGGGCCGTGGCCGACGGCGGTAACGAGACCACGGTGGCCGAGCTTCGCGGCGGCGCCATCGCGGTCAATACCCGCTGGCAGCAGGGTGAGGGACGCTTCGCCCGCCATACGGCCGTGAGTCACGACGGCGGTGAGAGCATGTCGCCCATGCGTCGCGACACGACGCTTGTGGAGCCGGTATGCCAGGGCTCGCTGCTGGCGCATTCGCTGCGCGGGGGCGCCGCCCGGAGGATATATTTCTGCAATCCCGCCTCGCGGCGGCGCGAGAGGCTCACGCTGCGGCGCAGCGACGACGGCGGGACGACGTGGAGCGCGGGGGTGGTGCTCGCCACGGGCCCTGCGGCCTATTCCGACATGACGATGCTGCGCGGAGGATATGTCGGCGTGCTTTATGAGACGGGAGACAATTCACCCTATGAGCGTATCGTATTCGAACGCGTACCCTGCCGCAGCCTGTAGGATCGTGCCGCGCACGTCTGTGCGCGGACGCCGTTCGGGACAATAATTGTCCGTAATGCGACGTTATGTGAGCGGATGTCGCGCCGGGGGTCGGGGCCGTTGCCGCGGTCGCCGTTTTGACATTATTGCAAAAATGGCTATTTTTGCTTCCGATAACAGGATTTTATTGGATTATGAAGAGAGTATTTTTGTTTTTGAGTGTCTCGGTCATTGCCGTGGCCATGTCGTTTACCTCGTGCAAGGCGAAGATGGAGACCAACTATGTCGATCTGCTGTTGGGCCGCTGGCGTGTCGTTACCGTATTTCCCGAACTGCCCGACAAGAAATATTTCATCGCGGGGGACGAATTCGTGCTGAATTCCGATATGACGATGGTGCTCGACAACAATTGGAAGCCGTACTTCTCGTCTACGCGCTGGACCCTGGCCTACGAACTGGACGAGGCGGCCTACTATGTGAGCATGACGGGAACGCACAACGAGGATGAATATGCGATCCTTTTCGCCCGCATCGCCGGTATTAACGATAACGAGTTGTCGCTGGAGTATACCGACGAGGCGACCTCCACGGTATACCGTCTAAGCCTCAAACGCGTGACGGAGTAGCGTCTGCGCTGCCGGCACCGCGACCCGAACGGACAACCTAATTTCAAATACGTTCAAGCTATGGAAAAATCAGGAAAACTGGTGGCTGCAGCAGCCGTGCTGGCAGTGGGCATGATCGTTGCCGGATGGCTGCTCTATCGCGGTGTGGTCCATTTCAAGGACAGCGACCGCGTTGTTTCGGTGAAGGGTCTCTCGGAGAAGGAGGTCAAGGCCGACAGGGTCATATGGCCCCTGGTCTACAAACTTGCGGGCAACGACCTGGCCTCGCTCTACAACACCATCGAGGGGACGAACGAGAAGATCGTGTCGTTCCTCGCCTCCAACGGTATCGCCGGGACGGAGATCACCGTCTCGCCTGCGGAGGTTGTAGACATGGATGCCGAACGTTACGTGTCGCAGGGGGTGAAGTACCGTTACAACGTGACGTCGGTCATTACGGTCTCGACCGACAAGGTGGACCTGGTCGTGGACCTGATGTCACGCCAGAGCGATCTGCTGCGTGAGGGCATCGCCGTAAGCAGCGGCGACGACTACCGCTACCGCACGCAGTTCCTCTATACGTCGGAGTCGCTCAACCAGATCAAGCCCGTGATGATCGAGGAGGCCACGCGCAATGCCCGCGTTGCGGCCGAGAAGTTCGCGCGCGACTCGGAGAGCCGCCTGGGCAAGATCAAACGCGCCAACCAGGGGCAGTTCTCGATTTCGGACCGCGATGCCAATACGCCCTATATCAAGACGGTGCGGGTGGTGACGTCGGTGGATTATCTGCTGCGGGACTGACGCGGAACGCGCTTGCAGATGCAAGAAAACGAAAAGAGGCCTTCGTAAATCGAAGACCTCTTTTCGTTTGTGGGCCCAGAGGGGCATGATCCCCCGACCTTCGGATTATGAGTCCGCTGCTCTGACCGACTGAGCTATGGGCCCGCACAACGGCTGCACATGGCGGCCGATTTGCGAGTGCAAAGATAGGACAAAAAATCGTAAAAAGAAATTTTCCACCCGAAAAATGGCGTAAAGACACGCTTTCGTGTCATGAGGCGGCCCTGAAATCGGGGCCGGAAGGCAAAATTTTCGGCGCGGCTCTTGGTTGTTGAAAATAAATTCGTACCTTTGTCCCGCTTAAGCAATAACAGTCAAAAACAAAAACGAAATGAAAAAGGGAATTCATCCGGAGAATTATCGTTTGGTGGCGTTCAAGGACATGTCGAACGACCACGTGTTTTTGTGTCGGTCCGCCGTTTCGACAAAGGAGACCATCGAAGTGAACGGCGAAACCTATCCTGTGTACAAGATGGAGATCTCTAACACGTCGCACCCCTTCTATACGGGTAAGATGAAGTTGGTGGATACCGCAGGCCGTGTGGATAAGTTTATGAGCCGTTACGCAAAACGTTACGATAAGAAGAACAAGTAACAGGAGCGGCGCTCCTCGTGGAGGACCAGCGCAATACCTCGTTGCAAGAGATTCGTCCGCCGCATTACGGCGGGCGATTTTTTTTGCCGGCGCGACCCGTGCGCCGCGTTGCATAATCTGAAACATACCGAATGGAAAATATCGACAACGAAGAGAAGAATCGCACCGGATCGGTCGGTGCGGGAGCGGCGGCGATGGACGCTGCCGCAGGGGAAACAGGGCCTGCGGACCCGGAGTCCGCGGAGCCTGCGGCGCCGGAGCAGGACCGTGGCGGTGCCGCTTGCGGCGGGGCCTTTGGTCGTATGTGGGTTGCTGTGCGGCGCAATGCCCGCCGGCGCCGTCAGGAGCTGGGCCGGCGGCTGGAGTACGAACGCGTGCGCCGCATACGCCGCAAGAGCGTGCCAGCATATACGCACTGCAAGAATTGCGGCGAGAAGCTCATGGGCATGTACTGCCACCGCTGCGGACAGTATGCCCTCGACATCGAGCAGCCTTTCTGGAAATACGTGAAGCAGTATTTCGAGAATGTCTACCAGTTCGACAGCAAGGTGTGGCGCACGCTGTGGCTGCTGGTGCGCCGCCCGGGATTCCTTACGCAGGAGTTCATCGTCGGCAAGATCAACTCCTATGTCCATCCGCTGCGTCTCTTCATGTTCCTCTCGGTGCTATTCTTCACCTTCGTGTTCCTCTGCGTGCCCGATGCCGGATCGCTATACGGCAAGATGGATGATGCCGGCGTGACACAGATGGCGACGCTGGCCGACCTGCGCGACTCGACGGTGCAGGAGCCGCTGCGCAAGGTGGCGCGCGAGATAGGCCTGTACGAACGCGAGAAGGTGTGGGTCGCCTCGGCGCGCGAAGTATTCGAGGGGCTCGACTCTCTGGTTACGATATTCGACGACGGGACGGGGCGCGATACGCTTTTGGCGGAGGTGCCGTCGCTGCTCATAGACGAGGAGTTGCTGGTGCGT
The DNA here is from genome assembly GCA_949283205.1 of uncultured Alistipes sp. Classification (GTDB taxonomy): domain Bacteria; phylum Bacteroidota; class Bacteroidia; order Bacteroidales; family Rikenellaceae; genus Alistipes. The sequence continues at coordinate 33,259 of CASDSD010000025.1, forward strand.
CTGCCCGGAGACTCGGTCTACTGGAGCCGCAGCGATGCCGACTGCCCGCCCGAGGCGCTGCTTGCGCACGAGTCGGAACGCCTGCGCAACGAGATGATCTATTCGGAGATGATAGGGTGGATGTCGAAGTGGCTGCCCGTCGTGGTGCTGCTGCTGATCCCCCTCTTCGCGCTGCTGCTGCAATGGTCGTTCCGCCGCGGCCGCCTGCGCTACATGGCCCACTTCGTCATGGCGCTGCATGTGCATTCGGTGCTGCTGATCCTTGTCACGCTGGCCATCGTGGCGTACGTGTGGTGCGGCGTGCCGGGCATGCATGCCTTACTGATACCTGCGGCATTGTTCCAACTGTATATGATCGCCGCGTTCCACCGGCTTTACGGCTACGGGTGGGGGCGCACGACATTCAAGTCGCTTGTGATGTATGGCGTATATCTCCTTGTCGTCTTCGGCGTGATGGTCGCGCTGGTGGTGCTGGGAGCGATGTCGGTGGGGGCGTTCCAGAACCAGGGCGTTTAGGCGCGACGGACGTATGCAGGGCCGCTGCTGGCTGCGCCCGCGTGCAGCGGCAGCGGCGTCGTGTCGCTGCCGCCCATATTATCCCCCTGTGTTTGCCGTATTTCGGATTTTTCGCTATATTTGTTTCTGTAATGCGGCCGTCGCAACGGCTCCGGCGGATGGGTGTCACCCTCTTCGCCGCAGTTGCCGAACGGTTCCCGCAGGGGAGGGCCGCAATAGTGACATACCGATAAAATTTGTTGATTATGCGGAAGATTCTGTTATTGGCGGCGGTGATGCTCTTCAGCGCTGCCGCGGCGCAGGCTCAAGGCAGGGCGGATTACGAGGGAGAGTTGAGCATAGGCGGTCTGGTCTACCGCGACAACTCGTTTGTCATGATCGAAACGGTGCATGGACGGCGCCTCTCGCCGGCGCTGTTTCTGGGAGGCGGCGTGCGCGCGACATACCACGGCCAGAGCATCACCTCGGAGGAGGTGCGGCGCAAACTCAACTCGGCGGGATTGTCGGGATTCGGCGACGTGAGGCTCTACCTTACGCCCGAGCGCCGTTTCTGTCCGTATCTGAACCTCCAGGGCGGCGTGCAGGGGATGATGGAGTGGCCCGGCAACGGCGAGAGCGGCACGCACTATTACGTGCGTCCGATGGTCGGCGGTGGCATCGGCTGCGTGCATCGGCGCATCGTTTTCGGAGTGTATGTGGCCGTCAATTTCGAGTCGTCGGAAGGCGGCATCAAGGTCGGCCTGCGCTTCTGATGGCAGGTGCGGACGCGGATGCACCCGATACGGATCAATCCCGTTATATATATAGGTGTGATGCAAGAGACGGTTTTTTTTGACAAAACGTTAAAAAAACCGCCTCTTTGTTTTTTAATTTACGGAAAGTGTTTATATTTGCAGTCGATTTTCCCGTTCCCTATGTGGCGGTGGAAATCGGCGGTTCTTTGAGCGAGCAATGCGGAGCGTATGGAGGAAAGTTTCTCTGCCGCACGACAAAAAAACGGCGGTAAATTTGTAAATTGAAAAATTCTCCCTATCTTTGCATCCCGAAGCGGTTGAAATGCCGATGTAGCTCAGTTGGCCAGAGCAGCTGATTTGTAATCAGCTGGTCGGGGGTTCGAATCCCTCCATCGGCTCTGAGCAGAGCGCCAGGAGACATCTCGACTGCGAAATAATGGGAAGATACCAGAGTGGCCAAATGGGGCAGACTGTAAATCTGCTGGCGTATGCCTTCGGTGGTTCGAATCCATCTCTTCCCACTTGCCGAACCGATCGGGGTTGCAACCATTCACAAATGAAGTATGCATGCTCTGATGCGGTTTGTTTTTGCGGAAGTAGCTCAGTTGATAGAGCATTAGCCTTCCAAGCTAAGGGTCGCGAGTTTGAGCCTCGTCTTCCGCTCAAGAGACGGTAGCACGTTTCTCTACGCAGACAATGCGGGAGCGTGTTACCCGTTTGTCTGCAAAATGGAGCCGGTTGCAGACAAATGAAAGAGTAATTTTTAACTTAAATACTTATAATACTATGGCAAAAGAGAAATTTGACCGTTCGAAACCCCATGTCAACATTGGTACCATCGGACACGTAGACCACGGTAAGACCACTCTTACCGCAGCAATCACCACCGTTCTGGCAAAGGACGGTCTGTCGGAGCTCCGCTCGTTCGACTCTATCGACAACGCACCCGAGGAGAAGGAGCGTGGTATTACGATCAACACCGCTCACGTAGAGTATCAGACCGCAACGCGTCACTACGCTCACGTGGACTGCCCGGGACACGCCGACTATGTGAAGAACATGGTAACGGGTGCAGCCCAGATGGATGGCGCTATCCTGGTGGTAGCCGCTACCGACGGTCCCATGCCCCAGACCAACGAGCACGTTCTGCTTGCAAAGCAGGTGAACGTTCCCCGTATCGTGGTATTCCTGAACAAGTGCGATATGGTGGATGACCCCGAGATGCTCGACCTCGTTGAGATGGAGGTTCGCGATCTCTTGGCAAAGTACGACTTCGACGAGAACTGCCCCATCATCCGCGGTTCTGCCCTCGGCGCCCTGAACGGCGAGCCCAAGTGGGAGGAGAAGGTGCGTGAGCTGATGAAGGCTGTCGACGAGTATATTCCCATTCCTCCTCGTGACAACGAGAAGCCCTTCCTGATGCCTGTCGAGGACGTATTCTCGATCACGGGTCGTGGTACCGTTCTTACGGGCCGTATCGAGACCGGCGTTATCCGCGTGGGTGACCCCGTCGAGATCATCGGTCTGGAGGAGAAGATCCTTACCTCTACCTGCACGGGCGTGGAGATGTTCCGCAAGCTGCTCGACGAGGGTGAGGCAGGTGACAACGTAGGTCTGCTGATGCGTGGTATCGACAAGAAGGAGGTAAAGCGCGGTATGGTAGTTGCCAAGCCGGGTTCGATCACTCCCCACACGAAGTTCACCGCCGAGGTCTACATCCTGAAGAAGGAGGAGGGTGGCCGTCACACGCCGTTCCACAACAAGTATCGTCCCCAGTTCTATCTGCGTACGATGGACGTAACGGGTGAGATCTCGCTTCCCGAAGGCGTAGACATGGTTATGCCGGGCGACCACGTAACCATCACCGTAACGCTGATCTACCCTGTAGCCCTGAACGAGGGTCTGCGTTTCGCAATCCGCGAGGGCGGCCGTACGGTAGGTGCAGGTCAGGTACTGAAGATTCTCGAGTAATATCCGGAATATGAAAAGAGGCGGCTCCTCGGGCTGCCTCTTTATTAGGAGCATAGTTCAAGGGTAGAATAGCGGTCTCCAAAACCGTTGATGGGAGTTCGAATCTCTCTGCTCCTGCAAATTAAAAGAAAACGTTATGTTCAATTACGTAAAAGAATCCTATAACGAGCTTGTTCATAAGATGTCTTGGCCGTCGTTCGCACAGTTGCAGAACTCAACGATCGTAGTCCTGGTGGCTTCGGTCATTTTTGCGCTTGTGGTGCTGGTTATGGATATCTCATTCGAGAACATCATGGCTGCAATCTACGACACGTTGGGAAATCTTGGTCGTTAATTGTTTTTTCAGAAGACGATGAGCGAAATTAAGAAAGAGTGGTATGTCATCCGCGCCATAGGCGGTAAGGAGCATAAGGTCAAAGAGTATATCGAGTCCGAGGTGCGCCACAACCATCTGGAAGAGTATATCTCGCAGATACTCATTCCGTCGGAGAAGGTATATACCATTCGCAACGGCAAGAAGATCTCGAAGGAGAGAATCTCTTACCCGGGATACGTGTTGATAGAAGCAGCTTTCGTAGGACAGATACCGATTATCATTCGCAATACGCCCAATGTTCTGGGATTCCTCGGCGATACCAAGGAGGACAGCCGCAAGATGATAGCAACGCCTCTGCGTCCACAGGAGGTGAGCCGCATCCTCGGCCGTGTCGATGAACTCAGCGAGCAGGGCGAAGAGAACGAGGTTCCATTTGTTGTCGGCGAGATCGTCAAGGTTACGGACGGTCCGTTCTCAAGCTTCCAAGGTACTATTGAGGCAGTCGACAACGAACGCAAGAAACTGACGGTCTCGGTGAAGATATTCGGCCGCAAGACTCCTATGGAGTTGAGCTTTATGCAAGTTGAAAAAGAATAATTAACCAAGGAAAATTATGGCAAAAGAGGTTGCTGCATTTATCAAATTGCAGATCAAAGGTGGTGCTGCCAATCCTTCGCCTCCGGTCGGCCCTGCGCTGGGTTCCAAGGGAGTCAACATTATGGACTTCTGCAAGCAATTCAACGCACGCACGCAGGACAAGGCAGGCAAGGTTCTTCCAGTCATCATTACAGTTTATAGCGATAAGTCGTTTGACTTTGTTGTAAAACAGCCGCCCGTAGCCATCCAGCTCAAGGAAGCAGCCAAGATCAAGAGCGGATCAGCGCAGCCCAACCGTACGAAGGTTGCGGAGATCACGTGGGATCAGGTCAAGGCTATCGCCGAGGACAAGATGCCGGATCTTAACTGCTTTACCATCGAAGCCGCAATGCGTATGGTAGCCGGTACTGCACGCAGTATGGGTATCAACGTAGTGGGGGAATTTCCTAACAAGTAATCAAGTGACGAGATGAGCAAGTTGACAAAGAATCAAAAGGCAGCCTACGCAAAGGTCGAGCCCCACAAGGCATACAAGCTTTCCGAGGCGGCATCTCTTCTGAAGGAAATTACCTTTACGAAATTTGATGCTTCGGTAGACGTCGACGTTCGTCTGGGCGTCGATCCTCGTAAGGCCAACCAGATGGTGCGCGGCGTTGTTACGCTGCCCCACGGTACGGGCAAGACGGTTCGCGTGCTGGTACTCTGTACTCCCGAGAAGGAGGCCGAGGCCACGGCAGCCGGTGCCGACTATGTAGGTCTGGACGAGTATGTCGATAAGATCAAGAGCGGTTGGACCGATGTAGACGTAATCATTTGTACCCCCAACGTCATGGGCAAGGTCGGATCGCTGGGACGAATCCTGGGTCCCCGCGGCCTTATGCCGAACCCCAAGACGGGTACCGTTACGATGGATCTGGCCAAGGCCGTCAGCGAGGTTAAGGCCGGAAAGATCGACTTCAAGGTCGACAAGTACGGTATCATCCACACGTCGGTGGGTAAGATCTCATTCACTCCCGAGCAGATCGTAGACAACGCGAAGGAGGTAATAAACACTATCATCAAGCTGAAGCCGTCTGCCGCAAAGGGCGCGTACGTGTTGAGCATCTATCTCTCGACGACGATGAGCCCGGGTGTGCAGATCGATCCCAAGTCAGTAGAAACCAAGTAAAAGAGGGAGGATAACGATATGACAAGAGAAGAGAAACTGGCCGTTATCAACGGTCTTACGGAGCAGCTCAATCAGTACCCTCACTTCTATATTACCAACATCGAGTCTTTGAACGCCGAGCAGACCGCCTCGCTGCGCCGCAAGTGCTTCGAGAACGGCATCAAGCTGGTCGTTGTAAAGAACACGCTGTTGACCAAGGCTCTGGAGCGCGCCGAGAAGGCCGAGGCGGAGCTGGTCGGAGTACTCGAGGGTTCTACGTCGGTGATGTTCACCGAAACGGGTAAGGCGCCCGCCGTAGTTATAAAGGAGTTCCGCAAGTCATGCGACAAGCCCGTACTGAAGGCTGCGTATGTCGAGGGGTGCGTATATGTGGGCGACAATCAGATCGAGACGCTTTGCAACATCAAGAGCCGCGAGGAGCTTATCGGCGACATCGTATCGCTGCTGCAGTCTCCGGCGAAGAATGTTATTTCCGCATTGCAGGCTAATGCGGGTCAGAAGATTGCCGGCTTAGTGAAGGCACTCGAAGAGAGAAACAATTAATCAAAACAAAAACAAAATTTAAAAAAAAGTTATACAACTATGGCAGATGTTAAGGTATTAGCTGAAGAATTGGTAAATTTGACAGTTAAGGAGGTAAATGAATTGGCTACTATCCTCAAGGAGGAGTACGGAATCGAGCCGGCTGCTGCAGCTGTTGCAGTTGCTGCCCCTGCTGCCGCAGGTGAGGCCGCTGCTGCCGAGAAGAGCACGTTCGATGTAATTCTGGTAAACGCCGGTCAGGCAAAGCTCCAGGTTATCAAGGCCGTTAAGGACATCGCAGGTCTTTCGCTGGGCGATGCCAAGGCACTCGTAGACGGCGCTCCCAAGGCTGTTAAGGAGGGCGTATCGAAGGAGGAGGCCGAGTCTGTAAAGGCTACTCTTGAGGAGGCTGGTGCTGAAGTTGAGGTTAAGTAGTTACATTGCTTATAAAGTTTCAGACAACTCGGGTATAGAGCTTACACGCCCGTGTAAGCCCTATACCTTTTCTGGTCTAAAGTTCGGGAGTGCCGCCGGAGCTGTGCCCGTACTTTGGTGATTTAGGATGCTCTCAATGTGTATGGTACTTGCACTGAGGGCATTAGCGGGATAAGGAGGCCCGCTTTTTCGGGGTGCGCACCCCGTGAGTACTCACACTTCAACAAAACTGATTTAAGATGTCCACATCAAAACAACAACAAAGAATTAGCTTCTCTACGGTCAAGAACAGGGTTCCCTATCCCGACCTGCTGGAGGTACAGCTTAAATCATTCCGCGATTTTTTCCAGATGGACACGACGGCCGAGAACCGCAAGAACGAAGGCCTCTACAAAGTGTTTCAGGAGAATTTTCCCATCACCGACACCCGGAACAACTTCGTTCTGGAGTTCATCGATTACTATATTGATCCGCCCCGTTACTCGATCGAGGAGTGTCTCGAGCGCGGCCTTACCTACAGTGTGCCTCTGAAGGCCAAGCTGAAGCTCTATTGCACGGACGAAGAGCATGAGGATTTCGGCGTGGTGGTGCAGGACGTCTATTTCGGCACTATACCCTACATGACCGAGCGCGGTACGTTCGTCTTCAACGGCGCGGAGCGTGTGATCGTGTCGCAGCTGCACCGTTCGCCGGGCGTATTCTTCGGCCAGAGCATGCACACCAACGGCACCAAGCTCTATTCGGCGCGTATCATCCCCTTCAAGGGCTCGTGGATAGAGTTCGCCACGGACATCAACAACGTGATGTATGCCTACATCGACCGCAAGAAGAAGTTGCCCGTCACGACGCTTCTGCGTGCGATAGGATTCGAGACCGACCAGCAGATCCTCGAGATATTCGATCTGGCCGACGAGGTGAAGGTTACCAAGAGCAATCTCAAGAAGGCCGTAGGCCGCAAGTTGGCGGCGCGCGTGCTGTCGAGCTGGGTCGAGGACTTCGTGGACGAGGATACGGGCGAGGTGGTTTCGATCGAGCGAAACAACGTCATCGTCGACCGTGAGGTGGAGCTCACGGAGGAGCATATCGACGCCATCATCGAGAGCGGCGCCAAGACCATCCTGCTGCACAAGGAGAATGCGTCGGGCATCGACTTCTCGATCATATACAACACCCTGCAGAAGGATCCCTGCAACTCCGAAAAGGAGGCCGTAGTATACATCTACAGGCAGCTGCGCGCCTCGGAGCCGCCCGATGAGGCGACGGCCCGCGACGTCATAGACAAGCTCTTCTTCTCGGACAAGCGCTACGATCTGGGCAATGTGGGTCGTTACCGCATAAATACGAAACTCAATCTCGACATCGACCCCTCGATCCGCATCCTTACGCGCGAGGACATCATCGAGATCATCAAATATCTCATCCAGCTCATCAACTCGAAGGCCGAGGTGGATGATATCGACCACCTGTCGAACCGCCGTGTGCGCACCGTGGGCGAGCAGCTTGCCAACCAGTTCTCGGTGGGCCTGATGCGTATGGCCCGCACCATCCGCGAGAGGATGAACGTGCGCGACAACGAGGATTTCACGCCGGTGGATCTGATCAATGCCAAGACGCTGTCGAGCGTCGTGAACTCGTTCTTCGGCACGAGCCAGCTCTCGCAGTTCATGGACCAGATCAACCCGCTGGCCGAGATCACGAACAAGCGTCGTCTCTCGGCGCTCGGCCCGGGCGGTCTGTCGCGTGACCGCGCCGGATTCGAGGTGCGCGACGTGCACTACACGCACTACGGACGTCTCTGCCCGATCGAGTCTCCCGAGGGCCCGAACATCGGTCTGATCTCGTCGCTGTGCGTCTATGCGAAGATTTCGGACATGGGCTTCATCGAGACTCCGTACCGTACGGTAACGGACGGCAAGGTCGACATGGACAATTCGCATATCAAATACTACTCGGCGGAGGCCGAGGACGGCCATGTGGTGGCTCAGTCTAACGAGCCTATCGACGACGAGGGCAACTTCATCAACGGCGACCGTATCAAGGCGCGTGAGGGAGCCGATTTCCCCGTGGTGACGGCGAAGGATGTGACGCTCATGGACGTTGCGCCCAACCAGATCGCTTCGATTGCGGCCAGCCTGATTCCCTTCCTGGAGCACGACGATGCCAACCGTGCCCTGATGGGATCGAACATGATGCGCCAGGCCGTGCCTCTGATCACGTGCGAGGCGCCCATCGTGGGCACCGGCATCGAGAAGGACATGATCATCGACAGCCGCATACAGATCGTGGCGGAGGGCGACGGCGAGGTTGTCTTCTCGGACGCCACGAAGATACAGATCAAGTACGAGCGTACGGAGGAGGAGCGAATCTGTTCGTTCGATCCCGAGGTCACGACCTATACGTTGCCGCGTTTCCGCCGCACGAACCAGAATACGACGGTGACGCTGAAGCCTGTCGTACTGACGGGCGAGCACGTCACCAAGGGTCAGATCCTGACGGAGGGCTACTCGACGCAGAACGGCGAGCTGGCTCTGGGCCGCAACCTGAAGGTGGCCTTCATGCCCTGGAAGGGTTACAACTTCGAGGATGCCATCGTCATCTCGGAGCGCATCCAGCGTGAGGATATCTTTACGTCGGTACACGTGGACGAGTACATCATGGAGGTTCGCGATACCAAGCGCGGTGTCGAGGAGCTCACCTCGGACATCCCCAACGTAAGCGAGGACGCCACGAAGGATCTGGATGCCAACGGTATCATCCGTATCGGCGCCGAGGTCAACCCGGGCGACATCCTTATCGGAAAGATCACCCCGAAGGGCGAGAGCGATCCTTCGCCCGAGGAGAAGCTTCTGCGTGCGATCTTCGGTGACAAGGCCGGGGACGTGAAGGATGCGTCGCTCAAGGCGCAGCCGTCGCTGCACGGTGTGGTCATCGACACGAAGCTCTACAGCCACGCCCAGAAGGAGAAGAAGAGCAAGGCGGCGGAGCGTGCGCAGCTCGAGCAGCTGGACGAGAAGTTCGCCGGCGAGATATCGGAGCTGACGAAGATCCTCGTAGGCAAGCTGTGGACTCTGGTCGAGGGCAGGGTCGTTGCCAACGTATCGGATTACTTCGGCGTGGAGCTGTATGCTCCGGGAACGAAGTTCTCGCAGAAGATGCTCGAGGATATCGCCATGCGCGACAAGGACGAGAAGACGGGCGTGGTTACGGGTTACCTGAACCTCGGCAGCTGCAAGTGGACCGGCGACGAGCATCTCGACTCGCTTATCGAGACCACGGTGAACAATTATATCATCGAGTGGAAGAAGGCCGATGCCCGCATCAAGCGCGAGAAGTACAACTTTACCAACGGTGACGAGCTCCCGACATCGGGCGTTATCCAGATGGCGAAGGTATATGTGGCCAAGAAGCGCAAGCTGAAGGTGGGTGACAAGATGGCGGGACGTCACGGTAACAAGGGTATCGTGGCGAAGGTTGTCCGCGACGAGGACATGCCGTTCCTGGAGGACGGTACCATCGTGGATATCTGTCTGAACCCGCTGGGCGTGCCTTCGCGAATGAACCTTGGACAGATCTACGAGACTGTTCTGGGCTGGGCCGGCCGCGAGCTGGGTCTCAAGTTCGCCACGCCGATCTTCGACGGAGCCTCGCTCGACCAGATCAACGAATATACGGCCAAGGCGGGTGTGCCGCGCAGCGGCCGCACCTACCTCTATGACGGCGGCACGGGCGAGAAGTTCGACCAGCCGGCCACGGTGGGCGTGATCTACATGCTTAAGCTGGGCCACATGATCGACGACAAGATGCATGCCCGTTCGATCGGTCCCTACTCGCTCATCACGCAGCAGCCCCTGGGCGGTAAGGCCCAGTTCGGAGGCCAGCGTTTCGGTGAGATGGAGGTATGGGCTCTTGAGGGCTTCGGCGCCGCCAATATCCTTCAGGAGATCCTCACCATCAAGTCGGATGACGTGACGGGCCGTGCGAAGGCATACGAGGCCATCGTCAAGGGTGACAACCTGCCCAAGCCGGGCGTGCCGGAGGCCATGAACGTGCTGCTGCACGAGCTGCGCGGACTGGCTCTGTCGGTGAAACTCGAATAAGATGAAGGTGTGGTACAATTAAAGTAAAGATTTCGAATTATGGCAATCAAAGATAACAAGCAGTCGAACGGTTACAGTCGCATTTCGATCGGTCTGGCCTCTCCCGAGGAGATTCTGGCACAGTCGAGCGGCGAGGTGCTGAAGCCCGAGACCATTAACTACCGTACCTACAAGCCCGAGCGCGACGGTCTCTTCTGCGAGCGCATCTTCGGTCCCGTGAAGGATTACGAGTGCCACTGCGGCAAGTACAAGCGTATCCGCTACAAGGGTATCGTCTGCGACCGCTGCGGCGTGGAGGTGACCGAGAAGAAGGTACGCCGCGAGCGCATGGGTCACATCTCGCTGGTGGTGCCGGTGGTACACATATGGTATTTCCGTTCGCTGCCCTCGAAGATAGGCTACCTGCTGGGTATCCCGACCAAGAAGCTCGAGGCGATCATCTACTACGAGCGTTACGTGGTGATCAATGCCGGAGCAGCCGCGGAGCAGGGCATCGAGCGTCTGCAGACGCTGGCCGAGAAGGAGTATCTGGACGTTCTGGCCGCCCTGCCGAAGGGCAACCAGGCGTTGGACGACAGCGATCCCGACAAGTTCATCGCCAAGATGGGCGGTGAGGCCATCTACGACCTGCTGAAGGCGGTGGATCTGGATTCGATGTCGTATGCGCTGCGTCACAAGGCCTCGACGGAGACCTCGCAGCAGCGTAAGAGCGAAGCCCTAAAGCAGCTCAACGTCATAGAGTCGTTCCGTGCCTCGAACGGGCTGAACAAGCCCGAGTGGATGGTGCTGAGCGTGATCCCCGTGATCCCGCCCGAGCTGCGTCCCCTGGTGCCGCTGGACGGCGGGCGTTTCGCCACGTCGGACCTGAACGACCTCTACCGTCGCGTCATCATCCGCAACAACCGTCTCAAGCGTCTTATCGAGATCAAGGCGCCGGAGGTGATCCTGCGCAACGAGAAGCGTATGCTGCAGGAGGCCGTCGACTCGCTCTTCGACAACTCGCGCAAGAGCAATGCCGTGAAGAACGAGAGCAACCGACCCCTCAAGTCGTTGTCGGATTCGCTCAAGGGCAAGCAGGGACGTTTCCGTCAGAACCTTCTGGGTAAGCGTGTCGACTACTCGGCGCGTTCGGTCATCGTCGTGGGCCCCGAGCTGAAGATGCACGAGATGGGTATCCCGAAGGATATGGCGGCCGAGCTCTACAAACCGTTCGTCATCCGCAAGCTCATCGAGCGCGGCATCGTCAAGACGGTCAAGTCGGCAAAGAAGATCATCGACCGCAAGGATCCCGTAATATGGGGCATTCTGGAGAATGTCATCAAGGGTCACCCCGTATTGATGAACCGAGCCCCGACGCTGCACCGTCTGGGTATCCAGGCCTTCCAGCCCAAGCTGATCGAGGGCAAGGCCATGCAGCTCCACCCGCTGGCATGTACGGCATTCAACGCCGACTTCGACGGCGACCAGATGGCGGTCCACCTGCCGCTGGGCAATGCCGCCATACTGGAGGCGCAGCTGCTCATGCTCGGCTCGCACAACGTGCTCAACCCTGCCAACGGAGCCCCCATCACGGTGCCGTCGCAGGATATGGTGCTCGGACTCTACTACATCACCAAGCCGCGCAAGGGCAGCAAGGGTGAGGGTCTCATATTCTACGGTCCCGAGGAGGCGATCATCGCCTACAACGAGAAGCGCGCCGACCTGCACGCTATCGTCAAGTGCGTCGTGCGTGACGTGGACGAGAACGGCAAGCCGTTCGAGGAGCTGAAGGAGACCACCATCGGCCGCATCATCTTCAACCAGGTGGTGCCCGAGGAGGTGGGGTATATCAATACGGTGCTCACGAAGAAGTCGCTGCGCGACATCATCGCCGTGGTGCTGAAGAAGGCGGGTGCCGACAAGGTTGCCAACTTCCTCGACGACATCAAGAACATGGGTTACCGTATGGCCTTCCAGGGCGGTCTGTCGTTCAACCTCGACGCCGTGGTCATCCCCGACTCGAAGCAGAAACTCGTACAGGAGGGTTACGACAAGGCCGACGCCATCATGGAGGACTACAATATGGGTCTTATCACCAACAACGAGCGTTACAACCAGATCATCGACGTCTGGACGAACATAAACAACAAGCTCACCAAGGAGGTGATCGACACGCTGGTCAAGGATCAGGACGGTTTCAACCCCGTCTACATGATGCTGGACTCGGGAGCCCGTGGTTCGAAGGAGCAGATCCGTCAGCTGTCGGGTATGCGAGGCCTTATGGCCAAGCCGCAGAAGTCGGGTGTCGAGGGCGGTCAGCAGGTTATCGAGAACCCGATCCTCTCGAACTTCAAGGAGGGTCTTTCGGTGCTGGAGTACTTCGTCTCGACGCACGGCGCCCGCAAGGGTCTGGCCGATACGGCGTTGAAGACGGCCGATGCCGGTTATCTGACGCGTCGTCTGGTGGACGTTGCGCAGGACGTGATCATCAACGAGGAGGATTGCGGCACGCTGCGCGGTCTGACGGCTACGGCCATCAAGCGCAACGACGACGTGGTGCAGACGCTCTACGACCGTATCCTGGGCCGCACGGCTCTCAACGACGTGATCCACCCGATCACGGGCGAGATTATGTGCAGGGCCGGTGAGGAGATCACCGAGAGCATCGCGGAGGCCATCGAGAAGTCGCCTCTGGAGTCTGTCGAGATACGTTCCGTCCTGACGTGCGAGTCGCGTCACGGCGTCTGCGCGAAGTGCTACGGCCGCAACCTGGCCACGGCGCGCATGGTGCAGAAGGGCGAGGTCGTCGGCGTCATCGCGGCGCAGTCGATCGGCGAGCCGGGTACGCAGCTTACGCTCCGTACGTTCCACGTGGGAGGTGTCGCCGGCGGTACTGCCGTCGAGACGAACGTCGTGTCGAAATACGAGGGACGTCTGGAGATCGACGAGCTCCGCACAATCAAGGGCAAGCACGCCAACGGCAGCACGGTCGACATCGTCATCTCGCGTCAGTCGGAGTTCCGCATCGTCGACCCCAAGACCGAGATCGTACTCTATACGCACAGCCTGCCTTACGCGTCGGTGCTCTACATGGCCGACGGCGCCGAGGTCAAGAAGGGCGATCTGATCTGCGAGTGGGATCCCTATAACGCCGTTATCATCGCCGAGAGCGAGGGTAAGGTCGTTTACGACAGCGTTATCGAGGGTGTCACCTACCGCGACGAGCGCGACGAGCAGACGGGTCTGTCGGAGAAGGTGGTCATCGAGTCGAAGGACCGTACGAAGAACCCCGTCATACGTATCGTCAACAAGGATGGCGAGGATGTCAAGTCGTACAACCTTCCCGTCTCGGCCCACATCATGGTCAAGGACAACTCGAAGATCAAGGCCGGAGATATCCTTATCAAGATCCCGCGTGCCGTGGGCAAGACCGGCGGCGATATCACGGGAGGTCTGCCGCGCGTTACGGAGCTCTTCGAGGCGCGCAACCCGTCGAACCCCGCAATCGTGTCGGAGATCGACGGCGAGGTGACCTTCGGCAAGATCAAGCGCGGTAACCGCGAGATCATCATCACCTCGAAGCAGGGCGACGTAATGAAATATCTGGTGCCGCTGTCGCGTCAGATCGTGGTGCAGGAGAACGACTACGTGAAGGCCGGCATGGCCCTGTCGGACGGCGCCATCACGCCGAGCGACATCCTGCGCATACTCGGCCCCACGAAGGTACAGGAGTATATCGTCAACGAGGTGCAGGAGGTCTACCGCATGCAGGGTGTGAAGATCAACGACAAGCACTTCGAGGTGATCGTGCGCCAGATGATGAGCAAGGTGAAGATCGAGGATCCGGGAGACTCTCGTTTCTTCGAGGACCAGATAGTGGACAAGTGGGAGTTCATGGATGTGAACGACGAGCTCTACGACAAGGTTGTCGTGGCGGATGTCGGCGATTCGCAGAACGTGCAGCCCGGACAGATCATTTCGATGCGCAAGCTGCGTGACGAGAACTCGTCGCTCAAGCGCCGCGACATGAAACTGGTGAAGGTGCGCGACATCATCCCCGCCACGTCGAACCAGGTGCTGCAGGGTATCACCCGCGCGGCACTGCAGACCTCGAGCTTCATATCTGCCGCCTCGTTCCAGGAGACGACGAAGGTGCTCAACGAGGCTGCCATCCAGGGCAAGGTCGATCCGCTGGAGAACCTCAAGGAGAATGTTATCTGCGGTCACCTGATCCCGGGCGGAACCGGCCTGAGGGAGTACGACAATCTGGTCGTAGGTCTGAAGTCGGATCTGGAGAACATGCAGAATCAGAGCGCTGCCGCCGAATAGCGGGGTGCGATGACAGAAGAGAACGGGTCGTCCGCATCGGCGGACGGCCCGTCTTTTTTTGAGGAGAGGGGGGGGGAGCGTGCGAACGGGCGTCCGCTCCTTGTCCCGCTCCCTGTTGCCCGTGGCGAAAAAACGGGCCGCGGGCGTATGGCATGACTTTATTTCGTATATTTGCGGCCGGTTTGGAACCATATTCACATATCGGGGAATGAAGACGGACGGTACATTGAGTGCATTGCGGGGGCATCTGATGCTTCTCGGCGCCGCGGTGTTGTGGGGGTGCAACGCCCCGATGATAAAGGATCTGCAGGGGTTGGGCGTGCCGGCCCTGGCCGTGGCCGACATGCGTGCCGTGGGCGCCGCTGTGGCATTCTGGATCATGTCGCTCTTCACGGGTGGCGGCGAACGGGTCTCGGTGTCGATGCTGGGGCGGCTGTGTGTGGCGGGTATCCTCTGCATCGTCCTCAACCAGGTGCTCTTTACCGTCGGCGTGAACTACACCTCGCCGATCGACGCGACGGTGATATCGACGATGCTGCCCATCGTGACGATGATATTTTCCGCGATAATCCTCAAGGAGGCGATCTCGGGAGCAAAACTCGCAGGCATCCTGGTCGGTGCGGCGGGTGCCGTGACGCTCGTCGCCGGTGGCGGCGGAGCCCTTCTCGGGGGCGGCCTGGTGGGAGATGCCCTCTGCTTCACGGCGCAGGTGAGCTGTGCGCTCTACATGGTCATCTTCAGCAATACCATACACCGCTACTCGGTCGTGACGCTCATGAAGTGGCTCTTCCTCTTCGCGGCGATCATCGTGACGATGGTGACGTGGCCCACGGTGGCCGCCGTGGATTACGCCTCGCTGCCGCTGCGGGCGTGGGGCGAGATGCTCTTCATCGTCTTCGGCGGCACGTTCGTGTCGTATATCTTCTTCACGGGCGGGCAGAAACTGCTGCGCCCCACGGTGGTGAGCATGTACAACTACGTGCAGCCGATCGTTGCCACGGTGCTGTCGCTGGCCATGGGCGTAGGCACGTTCGGCTGGGGTAAGCTTGTCTCCATGGCGATGGTCTTCGCCGGGGTATATATCGTCACCCATGCGAAGAATTCGCCGGCCAAGGGGTGATTTTTTGAGAAAATTCGTATATTTGTAGTCGGTGCGTCGGCATCGATGACGGATGGCTCTATAGTTCAAGGGATAGAACGAGGGTTTCCTAAACCCTAAATTCGCGTTCGAGTCGCGGTGGAGCTACAACCTTGAAGTGTGAGAAGGTTCCCCGCAAGGGGGTAAGCGTATGTAGTGACGGCTGTATACGCTTTTTGTTTTTTCCTGCGGGGCGGGGGACCGAGTGTTTCATTCACGCGGCGGTGGCCGTGCTGCCGCGTGGCAAATAAATATTTTGCTTATGAGAGTTTTCAGAGGAGTGAAGGACCTGGGTGATCTCGACGGCGCCCTGCGCGAGGCTTTCGAGATCAAGGCCGACCGTTTCAAGTATCATGATCTGGGCCGCAACAAGACCGCGTTGCTCATATTTTTCAACAACAGCCTGCGCACACGCCTCAGCACGCAGAAGGCGGCGATGAACCTCGGCATGAACGTCATCGTGCTCGACGTGAACCAGGGGGCATGGAAACTCGAGACCGAGCGCGGCGTGGTGATGGACGGCGACAAGAGCGAGCACCTGCTCGAGGCGATCCCCGTCATGGGATGTTACTGCGATGTTATCGGAGTGCGGTCGTTCGCCCGCTTCGAGAGCCGCGAGGATGACTACAACGAGAAGATACTCAATCAGTTCATACAGTATTCGGGCCGTCCCGTATTCTTCATGGAGAGCGCGACGGTGCATCCCCTGCAGAGCTTTGCCGACCTGATCACCATCGAGGAGTACAAGGAGTGCAAGCGTCCCAAGGTGGTGATGACGTGGGCGCCGCACCCGAAGGCGCTGCCGCAGGCCGTGCCCAATTCGTTCGCCGAGTGGATGAATGCCGCCGATGTCGATTTCGTGATCACCCACCCCGAGGGGTATGAGCTCGACCCGCAGTTCGTGGGCGGTGCGCGCGTGGAGTACGACCAGATGAAGGCTATGGAGGGCGCTGATTTCGTCTATGCCAAGAACTGGAGCTGCCCGGGCGTGACGCGCCCCGAGGATTACGGCAAGGTGCTCAACATGGACCGCAGCTGGACGGTAGGGGCGCGCCAGATGGCCGTTACGAACAACGCCCGTTTCATGCACTGCCTTCCCGTGCGCCGCAACATGATCGTCACCGACGAGGTTATCGAGAGTCCGCGCTCGGTGGTTATCCCCGAGGCGGCGAACCGCGAGATCTCGGCTACGGTTGTGCTCAAGCGCATGCTCGAGAGCCTGTGATGCGCCGCAACGGTTGATATGGAAAGGCCCCGCCATCGAGCGGGGCCTTTTTGCATGTTGTACGAAGCCGTTGCGGGTGGGCGGCGCTATCTTATGCCGAGGGCCGCAAGGGGTATGCGCGCCAGGTATATCGACGCCTTGGGCGTCTCGTGCGTCGAATAGTAGCTTGCGAGGAGCGTGTCTCCCTCGATGAGGAGTCCCGGGTAGCTGGTGTCGCCGCCCGAGGGGAGCAGCAGCGCCTCCTGGAAGCGGCCGTCGGCCGTACCCTTGTATATCGCCGTTTTGCAGGCCGAGGGTATGTAGTAGCTGCGCGAGCCGGCAATTACGGTCCCGTCGTCGAGCGCCAGGAAGTCAGGCCCGCCCACGCGGAACTCCATCTTCGTGAACTTCCACTCGGTGAATGGGGCCTCGCTCACGCCCCAGTATCCCATCGTGTCGCCCTTGTCGCGGCGGACCATCATCGCCATGCGCCCGTCGGGGAGCATGCGCACCGTAGTCTCGTTGGGGAAGCCGTCGATGGGGAGTGTCGCGACAAGGTCGTAATGTATGCCGTCGCGTGTGCTTACGAGGTGCAGCGTGGCCCCTCCGTCGGGACGCATGGCATAGTTTACGCCGTAGCCCGTATCTCCGGCCCACATCACGCGCCACAGCCAGTCGGTGCCGCTCGAGGCCCCGGCGTCGAGGAGGGCGGGCGCCGGGTCGGTGAAGGTGGTGCCGTCATCCGAAAAGAGTACCTGCGGGATGCGGCCCACGATGGCTCGGTTGCGGTATATCGATCCCCCGGCAATGACCATGAGCCGCCCGTCGGGCGTTATGGAGAGCTTCGGGTCGCGCAGGTCGTATCCCTCCTTGCCGATGAGGGGCAGCGCCTCCCACCGCTTGCCGTCGTCCGATACGAGGATGCGTATCTTGCCCTCGGCATTGCCCTGCTCGTCGAAGATGTGGGTTACGCCCTCGCGGAAGGAGCAGTAGTAGCGTCCCTTGAAGCGTATGAGGGAGGTGAAGGCGCAGTGCGAGCCGTTGTCCCATATCTTCTGCACGTCGTAGCTTATCCGCTGTGCGGCGGCAGGTGTCGCGGTGAGGAGCGAGATGATGGCGGCCAGGGCCGTGATAAGGATTTTTCGTGTCATGCGGGTCGGTTTTGGGTTTGTTCGTACAGGTCGGAAAAAGCAAAGCACCGCCGCATGCGGGCGATGCTTTACAAATGTAGTGAATTTTTGCCGTGCGGAGGCGAAAATATCGCGAAAGATCAATCTCCGCGGCCGTTTTTTCGCGGCCGGTCCTTCCCGTGCGCCGTGCGGAGGCGTGAGTCGTGCCGCGTCGTGGCGGAATTACCGGCCCTCCTCGTCGAGCAGCGTGGTGTGGTGCTTGATATATTTGAGGACGAGATATACCACGAGCATGACGGCCGAGGCTATCGCAAGCAGGCCGATGCGGGGCGTGACGCCCGTGACGATGTCGCCGATCACCTCCATGAGCCAGAATACGAGCAGCAGCGCCAGCAGACCGTTCTTCTCCTTCTTGATCACCTTCTTCCAGCTGAAGGGGAGCTTGGGTGCGACGTATCCCTTCAGTCGGGGTATGAAGCAGGGGGTCTTGTCGGCCCAGTCGGTGTACACTGTGCCGAACTTGTTTGTGAGGTACTGCTCCTCGGCATAGATTATGCGCTCGTAGTAGACCCAGAAGAGCAGCACGAACGATACGATGAACCAGAGGTTCATGGTGAGCATCGCGATGCCGAGCCACATGAGGAAGTTGCCTACATAGAGGGGGTTGCGCACGACGGAGTAGAGTCCCGTGGTATTGAGCTGGTCGGCGACCTGTTCCGAGACGTTTCGTCCCGAGGTGTTTGCGGGGGTGTATCCCACGGTAAAGGCGCGCACGGCCAGACCGAGCAGCGATACGATGAAGCAGAGAATCTCGTAACGGATCAGCTGGGGCGATGGGGCGCCGTTGACAACCAGATTGGGATAGTCGAGACGCGTGAAGATGTACTCGCACACGCCCAACACCAGAATAATCAGGGGCAGTGTGCCTCTGAATCGGAAAAGCCATACGCCCTGCTTCTCCATTTCGCTCTTCATTGCCATAGTCGATGAGTTTTGGTGGTGCAAAAATAGCGATTTATACGTAAAAACAACCTCTTTGCGGCTATTTTTCACCGGCATGCGACACAACGTGACAGTAGATACGAAAAATCCCGACAGCGTGACTGTCGGGATTTTGCAACGGCCGTATTCCACGGCCTGTGCGGAAAGGGAGGGATTCGAACCCCCGGAGCCTCTCAGCTCATCGGTTTTCAAGACCGGCGCATTCGACCACTCTGCCACCTTTCCGGGTGCAAAAGTATGACAGATTTTCGATTCCACCAAATATTTCCGTCTGTTTTTTCGAGATGCCGTCTGCGGGCCGCGATGTTGCAAAATGTGGCGCAAATGTTTGCCGATTCAAAAAAAAAGATTAATTTTACTATACGAACCGTTTCGATAACCCTTAGTATCTCAATAGTATGAACAAATCTCAATTAATCGAAGCCGTAGCGAAAGATGTGGCATTGCCAAAGAATGAAGTAAAGAAAATCGTGGAGTCGTTGTTCAAAATATCTGTGGATAGGTTGCGCGGCGGCGACAAGGTCGTTATTTCGGGATTCGGAGTCTTTTCGGTGGCGATGTCGGCTGCACGGATCGGACGCAACCCGCGCACGGGGGCTGCCGTCAAGATCGCTCCGCGGCGGACGGTGCGTTTCCGCTCGCGCATAGATGTCGAGACGGGCGAGGAGGTCCTTGGATAGGATCCCTTCCGATGCACAATCCGCAACGGGTTTGAACCCTCATGGAGGGGAGTGCGCCCGAACCATATGTCCCGCGCACTCTCTTCATGGGGCATGCCGCAGCCTCAATACCGGTTGCGGCCGCTCATCTGCGGCGTTGTCTTGCGCGACTTGCGACGCGTCGGCCCTTCGGGGTATCCGAGCGTTATCAGCAGCGGTATGCGTTTGCCGCGCGGTATGCCGAGCGCCTTGCGCACACGCCGTTCATTGAACCATCCCACGATACATGTCCCCAGCCCGAGGTCGGCTGCCTGCAGCGTGAAGTGGCTCACGGCTATGCCTATGTCGAGCAGCGAGAACTCCTTGTCGCGGATTACGCTGCCGATGGCGGCCGTAAGGCTCATCTTTTCGAGTACGACGGCAACGATTACGGGCGCCTGTCGTACGAATCCGTTCATGCCCATGCTGGCCGCGGAGTCGGCTATCTCGGCGCGCAGCGCCGCATCGTCCACGACGATAAACCGCCACGGCTGCGAGTTGCAGGCCGAGGGGGCCAGACGCGCCGCCTCGATGCAGAGGTCGATCTTGTCGGCCTCGACCGCCTGCGGCGTGTACCGGCGGTCGCTCTGCCGTACCTTTACGAGTTGCGAGAAATCCATGTCTTTATACTTGTTTCCGTGATATCATATTCAATATGTATATATATTCTGCGGGAGCCTGTGCGGGGCGCATGTGCATTGTCGGGTGCGGCGTGTCGCCCCTTTGTCGTATTTGTTTGCGTGTCGCACCCGTTTGCGCCTCGCATCTGCTCTCGGCTCTCGGCTCTCGCCGCCCTTGACCGCATCCCTCCTTTCCCGGGAGCCTTCTCTTTCCCGCCGTCCTTGGCAGTTCGCCTTAACGGCCCCGGCCGCTCTTCGCGGATGCCTCTTTTGCAAATATAGTCATTGCGGGGTAAATATCCTCCCTCGCGAGGCAACTGTTGCGCATTGCGGTGCCGGAGCGCCGGATATGATGCCGCTCCCTTGCCGCAAAAAGAGGTGTCGGGCCTTTGCCGCCGCAGGAGGCCATGCGCAAAAATTGCACTGAATATGCCGTCCGGAGAGGTGCTGCCGCCGATAAATCGTTGCCGCCGGCGGCATGGCGAATATGCAATTTGCATGAGCCGCTGCCGGATGATTACGGATTGTAAGTATATGTATGGCGATATTTATGCGCATGGTTTTATGCGAAAATGGGGTATATTTGCATATGTATGCGGAAAAATGCGATTTTTATCTGCAAAGTGTGTGCGTTAATAATAAATTTTATTAACTTTGCGGTAGTTCTCACTAATACATAACTCAATTGTCTACGAATATGAACATGTCAGTAAAAGAGTACGTCGATCGTTTCATGGCCGACGTCGTGGCCAAGAATCCGGGTGAGGTAGAATTCCATCAGGCCGTACACGAGGTGGTAGAGAGCGTCGCTCCCTACGTGTTGGAGAATCCCCAGTTGATAAAGATGAAGATACTCGAGCGTATTGTCGAGCCCGAGCGTGTGGTTATGTTCCGCGTGCCGTGGGTAAACGATGCGGGTGAGATCATGATAAACAAGGGCTACCGCGTGCAGATGAACAGCGCCATCGGTCCCTACAAGGGCGGTATCCGCTTCCACGCGAGCGTGAACCTGAGCATCCTTAAGTTCCTGGCCTTCGAGCAGACCTTCAAGAACGCTCTGACCACGCTGCCCATGGGCGGCGGCAAGGGCGGTTCGGACTTCAACCCCAAGGGCAAGTCGGACATGGAGATCATGCGTTTCTGCCAGAGCTTCATGACCGAGCTGCAGCGCCACATAGGTCAGGATACCGACGTGCCTGCGGGCGATATCGGTGTCGGCGGCCGCGAGGTGGGCTACATGTTCGGACAGTACAAGCGTCTGCGCAACGAGTTCACCGGCACGCTTACCGGTAAGGGACTTACCTTCGGCGGATCGCTGATCCGTCCCGAGGCTACGGGCTACGGCGCCTGCTACTTCGGCGAGGCGATGCTGGCTACGCGCGGCGACTCGTACAAGGGCAAGGATGTGGTTATCTCGGGCTCGGGCAACGTTGCCCAGTATGCCGCCGAGAAGGCCATCGCGCTGGGTGCGCGTGTGCTGACCATGTCGGACTCGAACGGCTACGTATACGATCCCGACGGTATCGACAGCGAGAAGCTGCAGTACGTGTTCGAGTTGAAGAACATGCTGCGCGGCCGTATCCGCGAGTATGCGGTGAAGTATCCTACGGCGCAGTACTTCGAGGGCGAGCGTCCGTGGGGCGTGAAGTGCGACATCGCCATGCCGTGCGCCACGCAGAACGAGCTCAACGGCGAGGATGCCGCCAAGCTGGTAGCCAATGGCTGCAAGTGCGTTGTCGAGGGTGCGAACATGCCCTCTACGCCCGAGGCCATCGCCATCTTCCAGAAGGCAAAGCTGCTCTACTCTCCGGGCAAGGCTTCCAACGCCGGCGGTGTTGCCACGTCGGGTCTCGAGATGACGCAGAACTCTATGCGTCTGAAGTGGAGCGCCGAGGAGGTGGATGCCAAGCTGCACGACATCATGAGCAAGATCCACGCCGTCTGCGTCGAGTACGGTACCGAGCCCGACGGCTATATCAACTACGTGAAGGGCGCCAACATTGCAGGTTTCATGACCGTGGCGGACGCCATGCTCGCACAGGGAATCGTTTAGTCCGTATTATAAGTATTCGTCAGTGCCGTGCGTGCCCTTGTGGCGCGCACGGTCTTTTTATGGTGTGCGGTGGGGGGCGGTCGTTGCCGATGAAAAAAGCCGGAACAGGGCTGTATTCCGGCATTCGGGCGTCTGTTGCGCGTTCGGTTACTTCTCCCCGGCCTTGACCACCGCCGAGAGTGGCATGCGCCCCTTCTTGAAGGTTACGAGAATGACGCCGCCCGAGGTGTCGCCGTAGGCATCTAACAGGCTGGCCGACTTGTCCTTGAATACTACCACCGAGGCGATGTCGTCGGGTTTGACCTTGTTCAGATCGGGGATGAGGTATATGGTTTCATTGCCATCCGCGCGGCCGAGAATGAGGGGTTTGCCTGTCGTCGGCTGCGGGGATGGTGAGTCCCTGAGGCTGAACTCATCTGTCGCGTCGGCCTTGCGGGCGCCGATGGCTCTTGTTACCTTCAGCCACTCTGTCGAGTCCTTGCGCTCATTGCCCGAAAGGGCGTCGCGCAGGGATATGGGCATGCCGTTGTATGTCGGGTGCATGGTTATCATGACGGCGCCATGCCCGCCGCGCGTGCCGTATGTCTTCGTAGCCTTGTCGGGCTGCATCGCTGTCACCGTACGGACGTATTCCTGCCGCACCTGCGGCAGGCTGTCGATCTCGAGGCCGTTGACCATAATCAGCGGCGCGCCGTCGCCGCGTGTGCCGTCGATGGTGGTGATCTGCATAAGCTGCGTTTTACCCATCATATATACCGAGAACTCCTTTATCTGCCCGGCGTTGAGGGCCTGCATGGCTGCCGGGGTCGATACGCGGCCGTCGATGATGACTATTGCGCTGTCCCGCCCCGTGGCGGAGATTGCGGATGGTGTGCCGGCAAGGCCTTCGGGCACTCCCTGCGCCGTGGCTGCTGTCGCGGAGGCAATTACAATGGCCGTTATCGTGGCGGCGATGGCGTATATTCTCTGTTTCATGGCAATGGGGTTTTTGTCCCGATGCAAATATATGAAACGCCGTGCGATTTGGGGCCGATGGCGGGGCTTTGAAATGTTAAGAAGTGTTAACAGCCGAAAAGTTTGCCGCCGAAATGATTACCTTTGCCGCAGAGAGACGTCCGATATGAAGGGTAGGGAGATGACACGGAGCCGGTTCCGCAACGTATCGCTTGCGGCGGTGGCGTCGCTGACGCTGCTGGCGGCGGTGCAGTGCGTGGGGGCGTGGCGCATATACCGCGACGCCGTGGATGCCTTCCGCAACCGCGTGGAGTCGGCCGCATACAAGAGCGTCTACGAGGCCATCCGCACCGACCCCTTCGGGGAGGCGCCGTCGGGCGGCACGGAGGTCGACCTCGACGGCTTCGGACTCTACTTCACGGCCAACATGCTCGAAACGGGGACGCTGCAGCCCTATTGCGCCGAAGTGATAGACCGCGCCGACGGCGGCCGTGTCGTGATGCGGCGCGGCGACGCGGCCGCGATAGCGCACCCTACGGTCTCGGAGATCGACATCGACGACGGGGGCCGTCTGGCGCTGCGGGTGACGGTGTCGGTCCCCGTGCGGGAACTGTGGGGCGGCATGTGGGGCGTGGTGGTGCCGTCGGCGGTGATCGTGGTGCTGATGTGCGCGGTCTTCGTGCTGTTGCTGCGGACGATGTTCCGACAGAAGAGCCTCGAGGCGATGCGGCGCGACCTGACACATAACATAACCCACGAACTGAAGACCCCGATCGCCGTGGCATCTGCCGCCAACGACGCCATGCGTAATTTCTCGGCGGACGCCGACCCCGTGCGGCGAGCGCGTTATCTCGACATCGTGGCGGCGCAGCTCTCGCAGCTCTCGTCGATGGTGGAGCATATCCTCGCCGTCTCGGTGGCCGGGGAGGAGGATATGCGGCTGCGGCGCGAGCGGTTTGCCCTGCGCCCCCTCGTCGAGCAGGCGGCGGCGAAATTCTCGGCCGTGGGCAAGCCCGTCGGAATGTCGTTCGACGTGGCGGATGATCTGTATGTTTGCGGCGACCGTTTCCACCTGTCGAATGTCGTCTCGACAGTATTGGACAATGCCGTGAAGTATTCGGGCGAGAGCGTGCGGGTGTCGGTGTCGGCGCGCAGGGTCAAGGGCGGCGTCGAGATCGACATCGGGGACAACGGCATCGGCATCGAGCCGAAGGCGCTGGAACACATATTCGAGAAATTCTACCGTGTCCCGACGGGAGACGTGCAGCGCGTGCGCGGCTACGGACTCGGGCTCTACTATGCCTGCCGCGTGGTGGAGCGGCTCGGGGGGCGTATCACGGCGCGCAGCCGTGTCGGGGCGGGTACGGTAATAACGATTCTGCTGCCGGATGAGTGATCGGGGAGGAGACATATCGGTCCTGCTGGTCGAGGATGAGCACATGTTGGCCGAGATTCTGGCCGACACGCTCGGCGACCGCGGCTTTGTCGTGGATGTGGCTTATGACGGACGCGAGGCGCTGGAGGCCATGCGCCACGGGCATTACGACGTTATGGTGACCGATGTCATGATGCCGTGCATGGACGGCTATTCGCTGGTGAAGCGGCTGCGCGAGGAGGGGTGCGGGGTTCCCGTATTGTTCCTTACGGCGCGCTCGGCCACGGAGGATGTGGTGCGCGGGTTCGAGACCGGAGGCAACGATTTCCTGCGCAAGCCCTTCGCGTTGGAGGAGCTGATCGTGCGCGTCAAGGCGCTGGCGGGGCGCAGCGGCGGCGGAGAGGTGGCGGAGAGCCGTTTCGAGGTGGGGCGGTACACGTTCGATGCCGAGCGGCGCACGCTCTCGATAGAGGGAAGGGAGACGGTGCTGTCGGGCCGCGAAGCCGAGGTGCTGGCATATCTTTGTCGCCGGCGCGGCGAGACGGTGTCGGCGGCGGCGCTGCTGCGCGAGGTGTGGGGCGACGACTCGTTTTTCAATCTGCGCAGCCTCAATGTCTTCGTGTCGCGCCTGCGCCGCCGTCTGGCCGATGATCCGTCGGTCGAGATCGTGAGCCTGCGCGGCGTGGGGTATAAGTTGAGGTGGTGATGCGGGATGGCTCGGAGACCCCGTCCGAATGGAGCATTCGGCATGTACGGGGTGTCCCGTCTGCATGCGGCGTCCGGTCCGGACGAGTATTCCGGCCGGCGGAACAATCCCGGTCCGGGCGGATGCCGGCGGCCGCGATATCGGTGCAAGGAGGGCGATTTCGGCTCCGAAGGCCTCCGAAGGAGGCGTCAAATGCAAAATAATACAGGATTAACATTCTGTTTTGTGGAAAAATTGTACTTTTGCGCCCAATAATAGACTGACGTATTACGTTGTCATACGTAAACGTTTCGGTGCATAATTGATCAAACATGCGAATATCACGAGAGAAAATCGAACAGTGCGCGGTCGAGGCGGGCCGTCGTACGATACATTTAGGAGGAGCGGCGGGTCGTAGGATCCGTCGTTTTTCCCGGCGCACGTGGATAACGATCGGCGTGGCGGCGGTTGCCGTTGTCGGCGGACTCTATTGGTTGTTGAAGCCCGCGCCGCCCCAGCCCGTATATCCCATCGTCGAGGTTGAACCCGTCGAGACTTCCGACATGGAGATTTACGGCGACTATGTTGGCCGCATACGCGCCCAGCAGTTCGTCGAGATCCGTGCCCGTGTCGAGGGCTTCCTCGAGAAGATGCTCTTCGAGGAGGGTACCTACGTCAAGAAGAACCAGCCGCTGTTCATCATCGACCCCAAACTCTATCGCGCCCGCGTGAACAAGGCGCGCGCCCAGCTCAACAAGGACAAGGCCCTGGCGCTGAAGGCCGAGCGCGATCTGAACCGTATCCGCCCGCTCTATGAGAACAAGGCGGCGAGCCAGCTCGACCTGGACAATGCCATAGCCGCCTCGGAGAGCGCCACGGCGGATGTCGCCATGAGCGAGGCCGACCTTACGCAGGCCGAGACGGCGCTGGGATACACCACGGTAAGCTCTCCCATATCGGGATACGTGTCGGAACGCAATGTCGATATCGGAACCCTTGTGAGTCCCAACGGACAGTCGCTGCTGGCGACGGTTGTCAAGAGCGACACGGTGCTCATAGACTTCAGCATGACCGAGATCGACTACCTGCGCAGCAAGGCGCGCAACGTCAACTTCGGACAGCGCGACACCTCGCGCAAGTGGAACCCCTATGTGACGGTGCGTCTGGCCGACAATACCGAATACCCGATGCGCGGTTCGGTGGATTTCGCCGACCCGCAGGTCGATCCCAATACGGGAACCTTCTCGGTGCGTGCCGAGATGCCCAACCCCGACCATGTCCTGCTGCCCGGACAGTTCGCCAAGGTGCGCGTGCTGCTCGACGTGCGTGAGAATGCCACGGTGGTGCCCACGAAGGCGATCATAATCGAGAAGGGCGGCGCATATGTCTTCGTGATACGCCCCGACAGCACGGCCGAGCGGCGTATGATCGAACTCGGCCCCGAGGTCAACAACAAGACCATCGTCGAGCGAGGTCTGGTTCCGGGCGAGTATATCGTGACGGAGGGTTATCACAAGCTCTCGCACGGTGACCGCGCCCTGCCTCTGCTGAACCGGGCCGAGAATATCTCTTCGGAGATGTCGGCCGCTGGCGAAGACTCCGTGACGGCGCCCGCGGCGACGGAGGATCAGTCGGCACAGAGGTCATCGGCGGCAGATACCACGGCGGCGAAACCCGCGGCGGCAGGGCCCGAGCCGGAGAATGAAGGCACCAAGCAATAAAACCGACAAGGCATGAAATCCGATTTCTTTATAGATCGCCCGATATTTTCCACCGTCATCTCGATCGTGATCGTGATCGTGGGTACGCTGGGTCTGTTGCTGTTGCCGGTTGACCAGTATCCGCAGATCATACCTCCCGTGGTGAAGGTGTCGGCATCATACCCCGGAGCGAGCGCCCAGACGGTGACGCAGGCCGTGGCCACGCCCATCGAACAGGAGCTGAACGGCGTGCCGGGAATGTTGTACATGGAGTCTACGAGCAGCAACTCGGGCGGCTTCTCGCTTACGGTCACCTTCGACATCTCGACCGATGCGGACCTTGCCGCCGTCGAGATCCAGAACCGTGTCAAGCAGGCCGAGTCGCGCCTTCCGGCCGAGGTGGTGCAGAACGGCATCTCGGTGGAGAAGCAGTCGTCGAGCCGCCTGATGACGGTGACGCTGCTGTCGAACGACCCGAAGTTCGACGAGATATACCTCAGCAACTACGCCACGCTGAACGTCCTCGACATGTTGCGGCGCGTGCCGGGCGTGGGCAGCGTCTCGAATGTCGGCAGCCGCTACTACGCCATGCAGATCTGGGTGCAGCCCGACCGTCTGGCCAGCTTCGGCCTCACGGTGAAGGACCTGCAGAACGTCCTCAAGGACCAGAACCGCGAGTCTGCGGCCGGCGTGCTGGGCCAGCAGCCCATGAACGATCTCGACGTGACGATCCCGATCATCGCGCAGGGACGTCTGTCGTCGGTGGCCGAGTTCGAGGAGATTGTCGTCAGGGCCAATCCCGACGGTTCTCTCATACGTCTGCGCGATGTGGCGCACATCTCTCTCGAGGCGGCCTCGTACAACACCGAGAGCGGTATCAACGGCGGTAATGCCGCCGTGCTGAATATCAACATGCTTCCCGGGGCCAACGCCATCGAAGTGGCACGCTCGGTGCGCGAGACGATGCAGGAGATCAGCCGCAGTTTCCCGGATGGAATCTCGTACGAGATACCCTTCGACATGACATCGTACATTTCGCAGTCGATCGAGGAGGTATACCATACGTTGTTCGAGGCGCTGCTGCTGGTGATTCTGGTGGTGTTCCTCTCGCTGCAGAGCTGGCGCGCCACGCTTATCCCCGTCATAGCGGTTCCCATATCTCTCATAGGCACCTTCGGCGTGATGCTCGCCTTCGGCTTCTCGCTCAACATGATGACGCTGCTGGGTCTGATCCTGGCCATCGGTATCGTCGTGGACGATGCCATCGTCGTGGTCGAGAACGTCGAACGTATCATGAACGAGGAGCATTTGCCGCCCTACGAGGCTACGAAGAAGGCCATGGGCGGCCTGGGCAGCGCCATCATCGCCACGTCGCTGGTGCTCTGCGCCGTGTTCGTCCCCGTCAGTTTCCTTTCGGGTATCACGGGGCAGCTCTACAGGCAGTTCACCATTACCATCGCCGTGTCGGTGCTGATATCGACATTCGTGGCGCTGACGCTCAGCCCCGCACTCTGTGCCATCATCCTGCGGCCCGATTCGGGCAAACCCAAGAACCGCGTCTTTACGCGCATAAACAAATGGCTCGCCGACGGAAACCGCTTCTACGAGCGTATGATCCGCCGCGGACTGTTGCACTGGCGCCGCATGCTGGCCGCCTTCGGCATGGCGCTCATAGCCCTGTGGCTGCTCAACAAGGTGGCGCCGCAGAGCTTCCTGCCGCAGGAGGATCAGGGTTACTTTACGGTGGAGCTGGAGCTGCCCGAGGGCGCTACGCTGGAGCGTACGCGCGAGGTCACGGACCGTGCGATGAAGTACCTCATGTCGTGCGAGGACATAGAGTATGTGCTCAATGTTACGGGTTCGAGTCCCCGTGTGGGCACGAACCAGTCGCGCAGCCAGCTGACGGTGATGCTCAAGCCGTGGGAGGAGCGCCGCGATATCCGCGACGTGATGGAGGATGTGCGCAAGGAGCTGGAGCAGTATCCCGAGAGCAAGGTCTTCCTCAGCACGCCTCCCGTGATCCCGGGACTGGGTACCTCGGGCGGATTCGAGATGGTTCTCGAGGCACGTGGCGACGCCACCTACAACGACCTGCAGCGCGCGGCCGATACGCTCATGCACTATGCGTCGCTGCGGCCCGAGCTGACACGCCTCTCGTCGTCGCTGCAGAACGACATCCCGCAGCTCTATTTCGACGTGGACCGCGACAAGGCGCAGATGATGGGCGTGCCCATGTCGGACATCTTCTCCACGGTGAAGACCTTCACCGGCTCGGTCTATGTCAACGACTTCAACATGTTCAACCGTATCTACCGCGTCTATATCCAGGCCGATGCCTCGTACCGTGCGCACCAGTCGAATCTGGGACTCTTCTTCGTGCGCAGCAAGGACGGGGCGATGGTCCCCATCACGGCGCTCGGCACCACATCCTATACCACGGGTCCGGGTACCATACGCCGTTTCAACATGTTCAACTCGGCGACCATCTCGGGTGAGGCGGCGCAGGGTTACAGCTCGGGCCAGGCGATGGACATTCTCGAGCATATCGCACGCACGAAGCTGCCGCAGAATATCGGCGTGGAGTGGAGCGGCCTGTCGTATCAGGAGAAGCATGTCGGCGGGCAGACGGGGGCGGTGCTGGCCCTGGCCTTCCTCTTCGTCTTCCTCTTCCTTGCGGCGCAGTATGAGAGCTGGTCGATCCCCATTGCTGTATTGCTGTCGCTGCCCATTGCCGGTATCGGCGCATATGTCGGCAACTGGGCCTGCGGGCTGGAGAACAACGTCTATTTCCAGATCGGTCTGGTGATGCTTGTGGGCCTTGTGGCCAAGAACGCCATCCTTATCGTCGAGTTCGCAAAGGAGGAGGTCGAGAAGGGCCGCGATGTGGTCGAGGCGGTTGTGATGGCGGCGAGACTGCGTTTCCGTCCCATCGTGATGACGTCGCTGGCCTTCATCCTGGGTATCCTGCCGCTGGTCTTCGCCAGCGGTCCCGGCTCGGCAAGCCGTCAGAGCATCGGTACGGGAGTCTTCTTCGGCATGCTGGTGGCAATTACGGTGGGCATAGTATTCGTGCCGCTCTTCTTCGTGTGGGTATACAAGTTGAAAACAAAAAAACTCAAGAACAGATGAAACGTGCGACGTTGATCATGGCGGCTGTGGCCGTTGCGGTGCTGTCGGGCGGCTGCTCGATACAGAAACGGTGTCAGGCTCCCGACCTGAGCCTCCCCGAGACGATTGTCGAGGGTGCCGCCGATTCCATGACCATGGCCGACCTGGACTGGTGGGAGGTGTATGCCGATTCGACGCTCTGCAACCTTATCCGCCGCACGCTCGACCGTAACAAGGATATGCTTACGGCGGAGGCCAACGTCCGCCGCATGGCCGAACTGTATCGCATAGACAAGGCGGCACGGCTGCCGTCGGTAAGCGGCCTGGTATTCGCCGACCGTGAGACGAACGACTACTACGGCGAGACGAGCTCGGTCGATCCCGAGTTGAGCATAAAGGCTACGGTGAGCTGGGAGGCCGACCTGTGGGGCAACCTGCGGTGGGCGAAACGCAAGGCGCTGGCCGAATACCTTTCGTCGGTGGAGGGTGCGCGCGCCATGCGCATGACCCTTATCGCGCAGGTGGCGACGGCATATTTCGAGCTTGTGGCGCTCGATCAGGAGCTGGATATCGTACGTCGCACTGTTGCGGCGCGCGAAGAGAGCCTCGAGCAGGCGGCGCTGCGCTTCGAGGGCGGTGTCACCTCCGAGACGCCGTACCAGCAGGCGAAGGTGGAGCTGGCGCGCTCGGCGGCGCTCATCCCGGACCTGGAGCGTGCCGTGGTGCAGAAGCAGAACGAGATATCGGTATTGGCGGGCGGTTATCCGTCGGATGTCGAGCGTGCGGACTCTCTGGATGCCGTCATACCCGACAGGCTCGCCGTGGGTCTGCCGTCGACGCTGCTGCAGCGGCGTCCCGACATACGCAAGGCGGAGGAGGCGTTGCGTGCGGCCATGGCCGATGTGGGCATGGCGTATGCCGACCGGTTCCCGCGCCTGCGGTTTACTGTCACGGGAGGTGTGGAGAACAACGAGCTGAAGGGCCTTATCGAGTCGCCCTTCTCGTATCTGTCGGGGCAGTTGGCGGGGCCGATCTTCTCGTTCGGGGCCAAGCGAGCGAAGTACCGTGCGGCGATGGCGGCCTACGATGCCACGCGTCTGGGGTACGAGCAGCAGGTGCTGACGGCATTCCGCGAGGTGAACGACGCCATCGTGGCGTACCGCAGCGCGAGCCGTTCGGCGGAGTTGAAACGCAACCTGCGGGAGGCGTCGCGCAAGTATGTCGAGCTGACGCAGCTGCAGTATATTTCGGGTGAGATCCGCTATATCGACTTCCTGGATGCCGAGCGTAGTTTCTTCGATGCGCAGATCGAGGTCAATACGGCCGTGCTTAACGAGTATGTGGCTCTGGTAGAGCTGTATAAGGCATTGGGCGGCGGCTGGCAGTCGGAGGAGGAGATGCCGTAGCGTTGCGACCGTAATCTCTCGGCCGGCCCGTGAATCCGTTTCACGGGCCGGCCGCTTTTTTCGCTGTTACGGTGAAAACGGCTGCAGAACGGTGCGTGAGGCTGTTATTTTTCTTTTGTTCATATTTTGTTCATTAAATGGGGCGCGCTGCGGGGGCGGAGCCGAAAATCGTATCTAATTTTGTGATGCACGAGGTTCCCGGCCGGCAGCAGCCGGCGCGGGATGAAAAGGGAACGCGGTGCGATGCCGCGACTATGCCCGTAGCTGTGAGTCCCTTCTTTCGGCCGTACAATCTGCGCCACTGCCCCCGGGGCGGGAAGGCGTGCGGTCGGGGACGAGTCAGAAGACCTGCCTCGGCGGCGGCGCGTATTGCCCTTCGGGACATGAGGGATGCGGCGACAATATTTTTTTCGGGATTTTTGTGTTACAAAGAGCGCTTTCGGGCCTTGTGCCGCGCAGGCGTGGGCTGCTTGCCCCCTGTGGAATCGGATAACGGACTAAATATATGACATATGGGAACATCGGAACTTTACATCGTCAAGCGTGACGGGAAGCGTGAGGTCTTCTCCGTCGATAAGATCAAGCGGGCCGTGCGCAAGGCCTTCCTCGCCGTCGGGGGATATGCCACCGACGAGGATCTGATCTCGGTGCTGAGCCGCGTGCACGTCTCGGACGGCATGAGCGTCGAGGAGATACAGAACCAGGTTGAGGTGGCGCTCATGGCGGAGCGTTACTTCGCCGTGGCCAAGAGCTACATGCTCTACCGCCAGAAACATACCGAGGATCGCGAGGACCGCGAGAAGCTCGAGTTCCTCATAAACTACTGCGACGCGTCGAACCCCGCCACGGGGAGCAAGTACGACGCCAACGCCAACGTCGAGAACAAGAACATCGCCACGCTCATCGGCGAGCTGCCGAAGCAGAACTTCATCCGCCTGAACCGCCGCCTGCTGACGGACCGCATCAAGGAGATGTACGGCAAGGAGCTGGCCGACAAATATATATACCTGCTCAACAACCACTTCATATACAAGAACGACGAGACCTCGATGGCCAACTACTGCGCCTCGATCACGATGTATCCGTGGCTGCTGAACGGCACGCTCTCCATCGGCGGCAACTCGACGCGTCCGACGAACCTCAAGTCGTTCTGCGGGGGCTTCGTCAACATGGTCTTCATCGTTTCGAGCATGTTGAGCGGCGCATGCGCCACGCCCGAGTTCCTGATGTACATGAACTACTTCATCGAGAAGGAGTACGGCGAGGACTATTACCGGCGTGCCGACGAGGTTGTCGATCTGTCGAAGAAGCGCCGCACCATAGACAAGGTGATAACCGACTGTTTCGAGCAGATCGTATACTCGATCAACCAGCCCACGGGCGCGCGCAACTTCCAGGCCGTCTTCTGGAACGTGGCATATTACGACCGCTACTATTTCGAGAGCCTCTTCGGGGAGTTCGTCTTCCCCGACGGGTCGCGCCCCCACTGGGAGTCTCTGAGCTGGCTGCAGAAGCGTTTCATGAAGTGGTTCAACCGCGAGCGTACGCGCACCGTGCTTACGTTCCCCGTCGAGACTATGGCGCTGCTCACGAAGGACGGCGACGTGATGGATAGCGAGTGGGGAGACTTCACGGCCGAGATGTATGCCGAGGGACACTCGTTCTTCACCTATATCAGCGACAATGCCGACTCGCTGTCGAGCTGCTGCCGTCTGCGCAACGAGATCCAGGACAACGGCTTCAGCTATACGCTCGGGGCGGGCGGCGTCTCGACAGGCTCGAAGAGCGTGCTCACGATAAATCTCAACCGCTGCATACAGTACGCCGTGAAGAACAACATGCACTACATGACTTTCCTCGGCGATGTGGTCGATCTGGTGCACAAGGTGCAGACGGCATATAACGAGAATCTCAAGAACCTTCAGGCAAAGGGGATGTTGCCGCTGTTCGATGCGGGGTATATCAACCTCTCGCGCCAGTACCTTACGGTGGGTGTGAACGGCCTTGTCGAGGCGGCGGAGTTCCTCGGCATACGTATCGACGACAACGACGAGTACGCCACGTTCGTGCAGGAGGTGCTGGGCCTTGTCGAGAAGTACAACCGCAAGTACCGCTCGAAGGAGCTGATGTTCAACTGCGAGATGATCCCGGCCGAGAACGTGGGGGTCAAGCACGCCAAGTGGGACCGCGAGGACGGCTATGCCGTGCCGCGCGACTGTTATAACTCGTACTTCTATATCGTGGAGGACGACTCGCTCAACGTGCTGGACAAGTTCCGCCTGCACGGCCACCGCTATATCGAGCATCTGACGGGCGGCTCGGCCCTGCACATGAACCTCGAAGACCACCTCTCGCGGGAGCAGTACCGCCAGCTGCTGCGCGTGGCGGCGAAGGAGGGGTGCAACTACTTCACGTTCAACATTCCGAATACGGTCTGCAACGAGTGCGGCCATATCGACAAGCGCTACCTGCAGGAGTGTCCCGAGTGCCACTCGCACAACGTCGACTACCTGACGCGCGTTATCGGCTACATGAAACGTATCTCGAACTTCTCGGCGGCGCGCCAGAAGGAGGCCGCACGCCGTTATTATGCGACGATGAAGCCCGCCGAGGGCGAGAGCGCCGCCGTGTGACCATAGCCCTATGGTGAAGTATTACAATTTCGATATCGTCTTCGCAGAGATTCCCGACGAGGTGACGTTGGCGGTGAACATTACGGGGTGCCCGCACCGCTGCGAGGGGTGCCACAGCCCCCACCTGCGCAAGGATGTGGGCGAGAGGCTCGACCGCGACGCTCTGGCGGCGCTGCTGGAGCGTTACGGCACGGGTATCACGTGCCTCTGCTTCATGGGCGGCGACGGCGACCCGCAGGGTATTGCGTCTCTGGCCGCCGAGGTGCGGCACTTGGCGCCGCGGCTTCGCATAGGGTGGTATTCGGGCCGTACGGATCTTCCGGAGGGCGTCGCGGCTGCGACGTTCGACTAC
>CASDSD010000026.1 GCA_949283205.1 uncultured Alistipes sp.
AGAGGAGAGGCGCCAAAGACAGAGAGGGAGCCGCGAGGAGAGAGAAAAAGGTACCGTGAGGAAGAGGCCCGGCAAGAAGATTGTTGGGATTGATACCGAGACCGTAGCCACAGGACGACGACAGACGAAAGATATATTTACACGAGTTCTTTACATACAAAATCTACCCGCATAGATTCCTTAAAGCTTTGCGAACCTGAACACTTTTTACATTGGGTCAACTCTCGGGTTTTCAAAATCAGGCCTTAACCGGTTTCGGCCGGTGTGTCTGCGGACACCGTTGGACGATTGCGAGCTTCCGGAGCCCCACACATTGACTTATCGGCAGATTCGTCAAACAAGTTAAGGATTCTCTATGCGGGTTTTTTATATTTGTTTATACCGGTTACACCGCAAGTGTTTCCGTCGTAACGCCTGCCGTACGCCGGCGGATGCACGACGATGCAGACACGATGGATTGATTATACTACAACTACTTAAAAATATTAACAACAAACAGTTCTAAAACCATCATGGGAACACCGTTAATAATACTCATCACAGCCATAATATCGGCTCTCGTGGGCGCGGGCATATACGTCCTGGTCGCCACCTTCATCACGAAGAACACGATCAGGAAGCAGTGCGCCGCAGCACTCAAGGAGGCCGAGGCCGAGGGTGAAATGATAAAGAAAGAGAAGATTCTCCAGGCAAAGGAGAAGTTCATCCAGCTCAAGAGCGAACACGACCGCCAGGTCAACGAACGCAATCAGAAGATCGCCCAGAGCGAGCAGCGCGCAAAGCAGATGGAATCCAATCTGGCGGCACAGCAGCGAGACCTGGACAACAAGATCAAGGAGAATGACCGTCTCAAGGAGCAGGTGCAGAACCAGCTGCAGAGCCTCAACGCCCGCAAGGAGGAGCTGGCAGGCGTGATACGCGAACAGAACACCCGTCTGGAGCAGATATCGGGCATGAGCGCCGACGATGCCAAGAACATCCTCATCGAGAACATGAAGTCGGAGGCCAAGGCCGAGGCTGCGGCATACGTCAACGAGACCATAGAGGAGGCCAAGCTCACCGCAACGAAGGAGGCCAAGCGCATCATCGTCACCTCGATACAGCGTGTGGCAACGGAGACCGCCATCGAGAACGCCGTCACGGTATTCAACATCGACAGCGACGAGGTCAAGGGCCGCATCATCGGCCGCGAGGGCCGCAACATACGCGCCCTGGAGGCTGCGACGGGCATCGAGATCATCGTGGACGACACGCCCGAGGCGATCATCCTCAGCGGCTTCGACCCCGTGCGCCGCGAGATAGCCCGCCTGGCCCTGCACCAGCTCGTAACCGACGGCCGCATACACCCCGCACGCATCGAGGAGGTCGTGGCCAAGGTCAAGAAACAGATCGAGGAGGAGATCGTAGAGGTGGGCAAGCGCACCGCCATCGACCTCGGAATACACGGACTCCACCCCGAGCTTATACGCCTTATCGGCAAGATGAAATACCGCTCGTCATACGGACAGAACCTGCTGCAGCACGCACGCGAGACAGCCAATCTGGCCGGCATCATGGCTTCGGAGCTGGGGCTCAGCCCCAAGGCGGCACGCCGTGCAGGTCTGCTGCACGACATAGGCAAGGTGCCCGACGACGAACCCGAACTGCCGCACGCTATCATCGGCATGAAACTCGCCGAGAAGTACAAGGAGAAGAGCGACATATGCAACGCCATCGGCGCACACCACGACGAGGTGGAGATGTCGTCGATGATCGCCCCCATCATACAGGTCTGCGACGCCATATCGGGAGCCCGCCCGGGAGCACGCCGCGAGGTTGTCGAGTCGTACATCAAGCGTCTGAAGGAGATGGAGGACATAGCCCTCTCGTACCCCGGCGTGGTGAAGACCTACGCCATCCAGGCGGGACGCGAGCTGCGCGTGATCGTCGGGGCCGACAAGCTCTCGGATCAGGAGTCGGAGGCTCTCTCGCACGACATAGCCAAGAAGATCCAGGACGAGATGACATACCCCGGACAGGTAAAGATCACCGTCATCCGCGAGACCCGTGCCGTAAGCTACGCCAAGTAGCCCGCGCGAGGGATGGGCGGTCCATCCGGCCGCAGCCTGCACGACAAAACACCGTCGCAACATCTACGGAGCGTTGCGACGGTGTTTTTTTGCTCCGCGCACGGCGGACTCCCGGCTCCGCGATATGTTTTGGGCCGGCGGCGGGATGAGGAATGGGGAAGCGGCCGCATATGGGAATTGACCCTCTTTGTAAATCATTTGACACTTCGCCCGCAGCCGCCGCCATCCGTGTTGTATATGTCGGCCGGAATCGATATATTTGTAGTTAAAGCACAATCATCACAACCCATATGAAGAGACTACTCGCAGCGGCCGCCGTGACGGCCGCACTGGCCATCACCGGAGCCTGCACCTCGTCGGGCGACCTGGCCCGCAACTTCGCCACGCCGCCCGAATCGGTACAGACGGGCGTATACTGGTACTGGATCTCGGGCAACATATCCGAGGAGGGAGTCGTACGCGACCTGCACGCCATGAAACGCGCCGGCATAAACCGCGCCTTCATCGGCAACATCGGGCAGGACGGGCTCTATACCGACCGCAACGTGCTGCTCATGAGCGACGAGTGGTGGAAGATCCTCCATACGACGCTCAGGACCGCAACGGAACTCGGCATCGAGATCGGAATCTTCAACTCGCCCGGCTGGAGCCAGTCGGGCGGCCCGTGGGTCAAGCCCGACGAGGCGATGCGCTACCTGGCATCGGCACAGATCGAGGTGGAAGGGCCGCGCAGCATAAGGACCGTGATCGCGGCGCCGGCCGCCGACTTCGAGGATGTGCGCACCATCGCCTATCCTGCGCCCGAGGACTACGGCTCGCGTGCCGCGGCCGCCGTCAGGACTGATTTCCAGACAGCGGATGCCGCTGCTGTCGCCGACGGCGACTCCTCGACGGGCATAACGCTTCCCGCAGGGCGCGCAAACACAATCACCTTCACCTGCGAGGAGCCATATACGGCACGGTCGCTGACGCTGAAACTCCTTCCGACGCCTGCCGCCTACGGCGCGCGCCTCGAAGCCGAGACCGGCGGGAAATTCACCACGGTGGCCACATTCGCCGTCGACCGCTCGAACCCCGCCCTCAATGTGGGCTTCGACCCCTATGCCCCCGTGACGGTATCGTTCCCGGCGACCACGGCCCGCACCTTCCGCCTTGTCACGGACGCCTCGGCACAGCCGGGAGGATTGGCGGAGGTCGTGCTCTCGGCACAGCCGCGCATAGCCTCGTACGCCGAGAAGACGCTGGCCAAGATGTGCCAGACACCCCTGCCCTACTGGGACCACTACATGTGGCCGGCACAGGCCGAGATCGACGATGCGGCCTGCGCCATCGACCCGGCAAAGGTACAGGACATATCGGCCTCGATGGAGGCCGACGGCACCCTTGCGTGGGATGTCCCCGAGGGCCGCTGGATCATAATGCGCACGGGCATGGTTCCCACGGGCGTGACCAACAGCCCCGCGACGCCCGAAGCTACGGGACTCGAGATCGACAAGATGAGCAGCCGCCACGTGCGTACACACTTCGACGCCTTCATCGGCGAGATCCTGCGACGCATACCGGCCGAGGACCGCAAGACATTCAAGGTGGTGGTGCAGGACAGCTACGAAACCGGCGGGCAGAACTTCACCGACGGCTTCATGGAGACATTCGAGTCGGTCTACGGATACTCGATGCTGCCCTACCTGCCCGCATACTACGGCCATGTCGTGGGAGACCAGGACCGCAGTGACCGTTTTCTGTGGGACCTGCGGCGCCTCATAGCCGACCAGGTGGCATACCAGTACGTTGCGGGACTGCGTGACGTGAGCCACGAACACGGGCTCACCACATGGCTCGAGTGCTACGGCCACTGGGGTTTCCCGGGCGAGTTCCTCCAATACGGCGGGCAGTCGGACGAGATCGCGGGCGAGTTCTGGAGCGTCGGCAGCCTCGGCGACATCGAAAACCGCGCCGCCTCGTCGTGCGGCCACATCTACGGCAAGCGCCTCATCTGGGCCGAGTCGAACACCTCGGGCGGCCCCGCATACTCGCGCGCGCCGGTCGACATGAAGCAGCGCACGGACCGCTTCTTCGCCGAGGGCATCAACGCCACGCTGCTGCACCTCTACATCGAGCAGGCCGACACGTCGCGATACCCGGGCATAAACGCCCCCTTCGGCAACGAGTTCGATGTCAACAACACGTGGTTCAGCCAGATGGACCTCTTTACCGACTACCTGAAACGCTGCAACTACACGCTCCAACAGGGGCTCAACATCGCCGACGTGGCATATCTCATCGGCGAGGATGCTCCCAAGATGACGGGCGAACAGACGCCCGCACTGCCTGCAGGGTACCAGTTCGACTACATAAACGCCGAGGTGCTCATGCGCGACGCCAACGTCAGCCACGGCTGCATCTCGCTGCCTCACGGCACGTCGTACCGCGTGCTGGTGCTGCCGCCCGTGGAGACGATGCGTTCCGAACTGCTGGCCAAGATACAGCGTATGGTCAGCGACGGCGCCATAGTTCTGGGGCAGCCGCCGCGCCGCTCGCCCAGCATGCAGAACTATCCCGCGGCCGATGCCGAGGTGGAACGCATCTCGCGCGAGATGTGGGGCGCATGCTTCGACTCGAAGGGATCGAACGCCTACGGCAAGGGCCGCATATACAACGGCTGCACGCTCGAGGAGGTATTTGCAGACATGGGGCTTGAGCCCGACTTCCGCACCGAGAGCGGCGCGCCGCTGCTCTATAACCACCGTTCGATGATGGGGACCGAAATATACTTCGTCTCGAACCAGAGCGGCGAGGCCGTGGAGACGAAACCCACCTTCCGTGTCGATCCGAGCCTCGCACCCGAGAGGTGGAACCCCGTAGACGGCACGATCGAGACGCTGCCGCAGTTCGAGTCTACGGCCGCGGGAGTACGCGTACCGCTCCATCTCGAGCCGCTGGAGAGCTGCTTCGTGGTCTTCCGCAAGAAAGGACACCCCGCCGCCGGCGACAACAACCCCGCACCGGGCAGTACGGTCGACATCGCCGGGCCGTGGCACCTCACATTCGACGGCAAGCTCTCGTCGCCCGCGCCCGTGGAGATAGCAGCACCCGCAGACCTCGCGCAGAACGCCGACCCCGAAATCCGCTACTTCTCGGGCACGATAACATACACCACGGAGTTCGAGGTCGCGGCGGACGGCGCCGAGCGTGCCGTCCTCGACCTGGGGCGCGTCGAATCGATGGCCAAGGTATATGTAAACGACCGTTATGCGGGCGGCGCATGGTGCCCGCCATACAGGGTCGACATCACCGACTGCGTCAAGGAAGGCCGCAACACGCTGCGCGTGGAGGTGGTGAACAAGTGGGTCAACCGCATCGTGGGCGACATGCAGCTGCCGCCCGAGCAGCGGAAGATATCGCTTCTGGTCAACCCCTACGACGCCTCGTCGCCCCTGCCGCCGTCGGGACTCGTCGGAGAGGTGAAACTCGAGATATACGAGTGACAGAACAGCACGGCGGGCATCGCACAGCCCCGCCATGAATACGAAAAGGGATGTCCCCGCAAGGGACATCCCTTAAACATGCAAGCACTGTAAGCCGAGTTCTGTACCCCTGACGGGGCCCCTATCATTTATCTACGACCGCAGTCACCTGCGGCCTCCAGCAACCTACCCCTCGACATCGGGCGAGCAACCCTTAACTGTCGATATACATGGTCTTGCAACCCGCAAGGCGTACTGCCGGACGACATTGCTGCC
Organism: uncultured Alistipes sp.; assembly: GCA_949283205.1. Lineage (GTDB taxonomy): Bacteria > Bacteroidota > Bacteroidia > Bacteroidales > Rikenellaceae > Alistipes. The sequence goes on from CASDSD010000026.1 coordinate 5,810, forward strand.
TCCGCGGTGGGCTCTTACCCCGCCTTTTCACCCTTACCGGCCGGCGGCGCACGCGGCGCCGCGGCAGGCGGTTGTTTTCTGTTACGCTACTACACCCTCACGGACGTCGAGCCGTTAACTCGTGCGGCGCTCTGCGTTGCTCGGACTTTCCTCCCTCCGCCGAAGCGGACAGCGATAGAGCGCGCTTGCATTTTTCGACATGCGTCATCCCGCCCCGGGCCGGCCTCAACGGCCCACGGGCTTGATATCCTTTATCCGCAACTGCGTGGTGACCGTGCCGCGGTAGTGGTTCTCCACAATCTGGTAACATACGTCGATGGCCTTGCCAGAGCGGATCCACTCGTAGTGCGTGGGCTGCTGGAAGGCGATGGTCTGCATCGTCGTATTGGGTTTCTGCTTCTGCACCAGGTCCATCCGCAGGTGCTCCATCTCTGCCCCCACAAGCCGCGCGTCGCCGTGGTTGCTGGCGCCGTAGGTGACAAAGACAGGTGCCGTATTCCCGGGCCCGAAAGGCTGGAAACTGTTCAGCTGGCGGTAGAAGGCCGGCGTGATGTCCGAGAAGAGCAGCTCGCTGTCTATATCGACCTGCGGCACAAGGATCTGCGGGTCGATATGCTCCTCCACATAGTCGTTGAAACGCTTGGTGAAGGCCTCGACATTCTCCGGCCGCATCGTCAGGCCCGCGGCGTACATGTGGCCGCCGAAGTTCTCCAGCAGGTCGGAACACGACTCCACCGCCTGATACAGGTCAAACCCGGGCACCGACCGCGCCGATCCCGTCACGAAACCGTTGCTCATCGTCAGCACCACCGTCGGGCGGTAGTAGGTCTCGATAAGGCGCGAGGCCACGATCCCCACGATGCCCTTCATCCACTTGGGATTGTATATCACCGTACTCTTCAGGTTCTTCATCTCGGGATGCGACTCGATATAGTCGTGCGCCTCCTGCGTGACGCTGCGGTCGATGTTCTTGCGGTCCTGATTGTAGGAGTCTATTATGCCGCAGAACTCCTGCGCCAGCTTGTCGTTGCCCTCGATGAGCAGGTTCACCGCCGCATGACCGCCCGAGGGGGCGGCATTCTCGTCGTGCTCGTCCATGCGCATGCGCCCCGCGGCGTTGATGCGCGGCCCGATCTTGAAGACGATGTCGTCGATGGTGATGTTGTGCTTGTCCAGGCCGCAGATCTTGATTATGGAGTGCAACCCCGACGAAGGCATACGGTTCAACCGCTCCAGGCCGTAGTAGGCCAGAATACGGTTCTCTCCCGTCAGAGGCACTATGTCGGAGGCGATGCTCACCACCAACAGGTCGAGCAGGGGCTCGATCTCCGAGAACGGGATGCCGTGCTTCATGGCATAGGCCTGCACCAGCTTGAAGCCCACGCCGCAACCCGACAACTCGTCGAACGGATAGTTGCAGTCGGCCCGCTTGGGGTCGAGAACCGCCACCGCCGCCGGGATCTCGTCGGCGGGCAGGTGATGGTCGCAGATAATGAAATCAACTCCCTTCTGTTTCGCATAGACAACCTTCTCCACGGCCTTGATACCGCAATCCAGGGCAATGGTCAACGTCACCCCCTTGCGGGCGGCGAAGTCGATGCCGCGAATCGATATGCCGTAACCGTCGTTGTAACGGTCGGGAATGTAGAAAACAAGGTTCTTGTGACCTATCTGGCGAAGGAATTTATACACCAGCGCGACGGCCGTGGTGCCGTCCACGTCGTAGTCGCCGTAGACCATGATCTTCTCATTGTTGGCCACGGCCCGCTCAATGCGCTCAACCGCCTTCTCCATATCCTTCATCAGGAACGGATCGTGCAGGTCGGAGAGCTGCGGATTGAAAAACTTATTCGCCTTTTCTACAGTGTCTATGCCTCTTTGTACAAGTAGGTTGGTGAGAACGGGAGACATCCGAAGGTGACTCGCCAGACGGGCCACGGCCTCGGGATCGCCATGAGGTCTCACCACCCATCGCTTCTCTATAGGCATAACTTACGTTTTTATTATTTATATATTCTAACATTTAATTTCTCGGTTAAATGACGTACCAGACGCCGTTTCACTTCTTCGAAGTCGACCTTGACGCCCGTCTCGCGCTCGAGGCTCGTGACGCCGCGGTCGGTAAACCCGCACGGGTTTATATGGCTGAAATAACGCAGGTCGGTCGACACGTTGAGCGCCAGACCGTGCATCGTCACGAAACGAGACGACCGCACCCCGATGGCGCAGATCTTGCGCGCACGCGCCCCATCGCAATCGACCCACACGCCCGAAGCGCCCGCTATGCGCCCCGCCGCAACGCCCCACTCGGCCACGGTGTCGATAACGGCCCCCTCCAGACGGTCTATGTAGTCGCGCAGGCCGATACCCACACGCTCCAGATCAATGACGGGATAGGCCACGATCTGCCCGGGTCCGTGGAAGGTGACGTCGCCCCCGCGGTCTATGTGGTAGTATTCGGCGCCGATCGACCGCAGGTAAGCCTCGCCCACCAGCATGTTCGACTCCTTGCCGCTCTTGCCCAGCGTATAGACGGGATCATGCTCCACCGTCAGCAGCCAGCCGGCCTGCTGCGGCCCCGGCGGCGAAACAGGGGTGTCAAGGGTCTCGCCGAAGAGGGGACGCGCGCCCTTCTCCCGCAGCACGGCGTCGAACAACGCCCGCTGCAAAGCCCAGCATTCGCCATAGCCCATACGGCCAAGATCACGATACAATACCTCCATACGCACGCTCTGCATAAACGTACGCCTGCATCGTGTTACACGGCAGAGGAGGCCCTCCGCCCTTCACACTACGCCCGTGCCTTGCCTCTGACGCTCTGCAGCGCGGCATCGGCCAGATACGACGACCGCACCAGCGGCGCGCTCGCACAGTAGCCGAAACCCATCTCCAAGGCCCGGAGTCTGTACCATTCGAATTTCTCGGGAGTGATATACGCCGCAACGGGATAGTGCTCCAGAGATGGCCGAAGGTACTGACCAAGCGTTACAATCTCGACACCCGCATCACGCAGGTCCCGCAAGGTTTGCAATACTTCATCATCGCTCTCGCCAAGTCCGACCATCAGTCCACTCTTCGAGACCGCGCCGCTGCGGGAGATCAACTCCAGTGTACGCAGGCTCGTGCGATACTTCGCGCGGGAGCGTACAAGCGGCGTGAGTCGCTCGACGGTTTCGATGTTGTGCCCGATGATATCGGGCGCGGACGCCGCCACAATCTCTATGAGATCGGCCCGTGCGTCCAGATCGGGAATAAGGAGCTCAATTGTTGCGTCGGGGTTCTCTTCGCGCACGGCCCTGACCGTCGCGGCCCAATGTGCGGCGCCGCCGTCGGGAAGGTCGTCACGCGTGACAGAAGTTACGACGACATGTCGAAGTCCCATAAGTCTCGCGCTCTCGGCCACCTGCCGGGGCTCCGAGGCTTCGGGTGCAAGGGGAATGCCTGTCTTCGTAGCGCAGAATCGGCATCCGCGCGTACAAATGTCGCCCAAAATCATGAAGGTAGCCGTCCGGCGCCGCCAACACTCCGCCTTGTTGGGACAGAGTCCGCTGCTGCATATCGTGTGCAGGGAGTGTTCCTTGACTATGCGCTCCACCTCGGCGGAGCCGTCGTCGCTGCGCAGACGAATCTTCAGCCATTCGGGTTTATGCATTACATTCACCTTGTCATAAAACTTCGGCATTTTAAGTTCATTATTTTCCAATTGATGCAAAGATAGCAAAAAAAACAAAACCACGGCGAGTTTCGCCACAAAATAGATCCCGCGTATGAAATTTTTTACTACTTTTGTTTCTCCGCGGACCAACCCTGCGGAAGCTAAATGCCACAACAGATGAAAAATACCCTCAAATTCTACAACGATTTTCCCAAACGGGGCATAGTATTCGTCGACATCATCCCCTTCCTGCAGGACAAAGAGACATTCCGCCAGCTCATGACGGAGATCAGCAACAACCTCACCGCGCCGAACATCGCCGCCCCCGAAGCCCGCGGATTCCTCTTCACGGCGCCGCTGCTCCTGTCCGATCCCCGCGTCGAGAACATCATACCCATCCGCAAGAGCGGCAAGCTGCCCTTCAACGAGGGCGACCTGCGCGAAGTCTGCATAGAGAAGGAGTACGGCCTCGACAAGCTATATTACCGCATCAGCGACATCGCCGCCGGCAAGATCGAAGAGGACGGAACGATCCACATGGCCATCATCGACGACGTGCTGGCCACGGGCGGAACATGCGAAGGCATAGCGAATTCGCTCCTGGAGCAGGAGATAACCGTCGGCGGAAAGCCGCACAGGATCGTAATCGACGAGTTCATCTTCCTCGTCGAGCTGGACGGCCTGAGCGGTCGCAAACGTCTCGAGAAGATCGCTCCCGTCAAGACGCTCATACATCTGCTTTAACGCCGCCGGCAGCCGACACGGACCATACAGAACGGCCTCCGCAGCACGCGGAGGCCGTTTTGATACGGTCGATGCATCTTTTCAGAATCCTTCCGCCGACACTCTTCCATCTCTTCTCCGGAAAACAAGGCCCGGCTTCGGCCCGTCTGCATCTTTCATGCAAGCACTGGAATCATTGGCATTAAATGTACTGGAAAATTCAATCTCCGGCATCTCCAAACGATAAAGCCACAATAGCTGAAAAGCCCCGCCGGCCTCCGCACCGGCCCGAACGGTGACGCGACAAGCCGCCGACCGCGCCGAAGACGTCAGGCGATGAGACTCCCCCGCCCCTCCCATAAGGAGCCCACATGTCAAAAATCGGCCGCCCGCTTGTCATTTGAGTTTATATTTCGTATATTTGCGGACTTCCGTCCCGAACGGAAAAACACCCTGCCGCCGGCAACGGCCAGGACGATATATCGACAATTAGAAAAGATACGCGACATATGAAATTCAACGAGTACAAAGGACTCGATCTGCCCAAAACGGCGGAGGAGGTATTGAAGCGCTGGGATGCCGACGACACCTTCGGCAAGAGCATCTCCACGCGTGAGGGTCATCCGACATTCGTATTCTACGAGGGTCCCCCCTCGGCAAACGGCATGCCCGGCATACACCATGTCATGGCACGCACCATAAAGGATACGATATGCCGCTACAAGACCCAGCGCGGATACCTCGTACACCGCAAGGCGGGATGGGATACGCACGGCCTGCCCGTGGAGCTGGGCGTCGAGAAGAAGCTCGGCATAACCAAGGAGGATATCGGCCGCAAGATCTCGATCGAGGAGTACAACCGCACCTGCCGCAAGGCGGTGATGGAGTTCACCGACGTATGGCGCGACCTGACGCACAAGATGGGATACTGGGTCAACATGGACGACCCCTATATCACCTACGACAACAAATATATCGAGACGCTGTGGTACCTGCTCAAGCAGCTCTACGACAAGGGCCTGCTCTACAAGGGCTACACCATACAGCCCTACTCGCCCGCGGCGGGCACGGGCCTCTCGACGCACGAGCTGAACCAGCCCGGCTGCTACCGCGACGTCAAGGACACCACCTGCACGGCGCAGTTCGAGGTTGTGCGCGACGCCACGAGCGAGAAGCTCTTCGAGGGCGTGGAGGGCAAGCTCTACTTCCTGGCATGGACCACCACGCCGTGGACCCTGCCCTCGAACACGGCGCTGGCCGTAGGCCCCGCCATAGAGTACGTGCGCGTCAAGTGCCGCAACCCCTATACCGACGAGCCGCAGCATGTGATCATGGCCAAGGCCCTCGTCGGAAGCTACTTCACCAAGAAGATGGAGGGCACGTTCGAAGTCGGAGAGAAGACTTGGCTCGGCCCCGATCTCGAGGGTGTGCGTTACCGCCAGCTCATACCGTGGGTGAAGCCTCTGGCAGAGTACGGCGACGCCTTCCGCGTGATCCTCGGCGACTACGTCACCACGTCGGACGGTACGGGCATCGTACACATAGCCCCCACGTTCGGCGCCGACGATGACCGCGTGGCCAAGGCCGCAGGCATAGCACCCCTCTTCATGATAGACAAGGCGGGCAAGACGCAGCCCATGGTCGACCGCAAGGGACGCTTCTTCCTCGTGGAGGATCTCGACCCGCAGTTCGTCAGGGAGAACGTCGACACGGCCCTCTACGGCGAGTATGCCGGCCGCTACGTCAAGAACGCCTACGACGAGACGCTCGCACCCGATGCCCCGACACTCGACATAGACCTGTCGGTGATGCTCAAGGCGCAGAACAAGGTCTTCAAGATCGAAAAGCACACACACTCGTACCCCCACTGCTGGCGTACCGACAAACCCGTTCTCTACTACCCGCTCGACTCGTGGTTCATCCGCACCACGGCGCTGCGCGAGCGCATGATGGAGCTCAACGGCACCATTCACTGGAAGCCCGAATCGACCGGCACGGGACGTTTCGGCAAGTGGCTCGAGGGCCTTGTGGACTGGAACCTGTCGCGCTCGCGTTTCTGGGGTACGCCCCTGCCCATCTGGGCCACGGAGGACTACTCGGAGATAAAGTGCATCGGGTCGGTGGCCGAGCTGATGCAGGAGATCGACCGGAGCATCGCCGCAGGCAACATGACCGAAAACCCCTACAAGGATTTCCGCGTGGGCGACATGTCGGCCGAGAACTACTCGACCGAGCGCATCGACCTGCACCGTCCCTATGTCGACGGCATCGTCCTCACCTCGTCGAAGGGTGAGCCGATGCGGCGCGAGAGCGACCTCATAGACGTATGGTTCGACTCGGGAGCAATGCCCTACGCACAGGTACATTACCCCTTCGAGCACGCAGACTCTTTCGACAAGGTCTTCCCAGCCGACTTCATCGCCGAGGGCGTAGACCAGACGCGCGGCTGGTTCTTCACGCTGCACGCCATAGCCTCGATGCTCTTCGACTCGGTGGCCTTCCGCAACATCATCTCGAACGGTCTGGTCCTCGACAAGAACGGCAACAAGATGTCGAAACGTCTGGGCAACGCCGTCGACCCCTTCGAGATCCTCTCGACATACGGCGCCGATGCCACACGCTGGTACATGATGTCCAACTCGCAGCCGTGGGACAACCTCAAGTTCGACCGCGAGGGCGTGGACGAGGTGCGCCGCAAGTTCTTCGGCACGCTCTACAACACATACTCGTTCTTCGCCCTCTACGCCAATGTCGACGGCTTCACGGGCAAGGAGGCCGAGATACCCGTCGCTGAGCGCCCCGAGATCGACCGCTGGATCATCTCGCTGCTCAACACGCTGGTCAAGGACGTTACGCGCTGGCTGGACGACTACGACCCCACGCCCGCGGCACGCGCCATACAGGATTTCGTGGGCGAGAACCTCTCGAACTGGTACGTGCGCCTCAACCGCAAGCGTTTCTGGGGCGGCGGCATGAGCAAGGACAAGCTCTCGGCATATCAGACGCTCTACACCTGTCTGGAGACGGTATCGATGCTGGCGGCACCCTTCGCCCCCTTCATCACGGACCGTATCTTCTGCGACCTGAACGCCGTGAGCGGCCGCCACACGGAGTCGTCGGTACACCTCGCGCTCTTCCCCGAGGCCGACGCGAGCCTTATAGACACGGAGCTCGAGCAGACGATGGACATCGCACAGCGCGTCTCGTCGATGGTGCTGGCACTGCGCCGCAAGGTCAACATCAAGGTGCGCCAGCCACTGACAAAGATACTCATACCCGTCCTCGACGCCGACACGGCACGCCATATAGAGGCCGTGAAGGGACTCATCGCCAGCGAGGTGAACGTCAAGCAGATCGAGCTGCTGAGCGACACCACGGGCGTGATAACCAAGCGCATCAAGCCCAACTTCAAGACCCTCGGTCCCAAGTACGGCAAGTACATGAAGCAGATCGCCGCCATGACGGCCGCCTTCACGCAGGAGCAGATCGCCGCCATCGAGGCTGCCGACGAGACGACGCTCGACATGGGTGCCGAGAAGATCACCGTGACGCCCGCCGACTTCGAGATCACGTCGGAGGACATGCCGGGCTGGCTCGTGGCAACGGAGGGCAAGCTCACCGTGGCGCTCGACATCACCGTCACCGAGGATCTGCGCCGCGAGGGCGTGGCACGCGAGTTGATAAACCGCATACAGAACATACGTAAGGATTCCGGGTTCGAGGTCACGGACAAGATACGCGTGCAGATCGAGCTCAAGCCCGAGGTGGAGGGAGCCATCGCCGACTTCGCCGACTACATAGCATCGCAGACGCTCGCCGTGGAGGTTACGGGCACGGCCGATCCCCAGGGAGCCTTCGTCGTCGAGAGCGATGTCAACGACGAGCCGCTGCGCATAGCCGTCACGCGCGTGCAGGGCGCATAGCGTCTGTTTTTATATGAAACATTTGGCCGTTTGCGAAAAAAACGTTATCTTTACATAACAACCTTTAACTATTTTTACCATTATGGCAGAGGAGAGAGTAAGATATGGTGACGCCGACCTGGCCGAGTTCAAGCAGATAATACTCAAAAAACTCGAACAGGCTCGCGCAGACTACGAGTTGCTGCGCTCCACCATAACCCATTCGGGCGATAACGACACGGAGGATACCTCGCCCACGTTCAAGGTACTCGAGGAGGGCGCCACGACCCTCTCGAAGGAGGAAAGCGGCCGCCTGGCGGCCCATCAGCTGAAGTTTATCCGCAATCTCGAGATGGCGCTCGTGCGCGTCGAGAACAAAACCTACGGCATCTGCAAGACTACGGGCAAGCTCATACCAAAGGAGCGACTGATGCGCGTTCCGCACGCTACGGAGTGCATCGAGGCCAAGGAGAAACGCAAGTAAGCGCCAGCCGTCCGCACGGCAGATGACGTTACGGAGAAGCCGGCAAGGGAGGGGGTATATGCGCCGTTACGAACCGCCCCGCCCACATAATAACAAAAAGAGCCCCGATCCTGAATATGGATCGGGGCTCTTTTTATGTTGGATCGGGTTAGCCACGCAACGTTTCGACACCACGACACTTGTCACTCGCCACGGATGAACATATTGTCGTAATTTATCGTCAGCCGCCTGAACGACAAGACGAAATCCGCTCCCAGCACACCTTTGCCAGCAAGGGAGCCCACCGTGGAACGCGTAACGGCCTCCACATCCGGCAGCACGGCCTCCGTATCGCCCACACGGAAGCGGAACTCGGGTATCGTGACCGCCCCGACGGTCACCGTAATGCCGTAGCCGTCGCGCGTGGCTTCATGCTCCTCCAACCCGGCAACGGCATCGGGGAATGCCCGTGCGAAACCTATGCCGAGATCGCTCCTGGCGCTGCCCGTATTGAAAGCTATATCGAACGGCATCCCCCCATATTCTATCCTCACGCTCGGAGTATTGGGCGACAGGCAGAGATTGGGGTCACCTCCGGATATCTCGTGCGGGAAGACGAATTGCCCGGCCTCCGTATCGATGACCACCTCGTGCGCGGCGCTCATAAAACCGTATCCCAGACAACCGTCGCTCCGGTATGCCGGGTCTATATCGGGATTATGCGGCATGACGATGAAGACCGGGTTTCTATACACCATCTCTCCCACCTCCAACGCACCGGCCGTTGCCAGCTTGACGTATCCCGTCGCGACACCCTCCATGGGAACAGAGTCGGCCACGATCTCGAGACCCGCCTCCTCGGCATAGCTTTCCGAGACGAAGGCCCCGAACGAACACTCCGTACTGAATACAAAGTCGCGCTCGACGCCGTTGACCTTGACCGGGATATATATAAGTTCCCCGTTGTCGACATTCGCACGACGCATGGGCACGGTCACATCGCGGTCGGGGCGTTCCATCCGCGGCACTGGGTAGTCGGACAGGACATTGCCGACCTTGGCAATAAAGGCAAGGCCATGCAGGGACTCGGGCGGCACCTGTCCCTCGAACGCCGCGACGGTATTGGCCGCCGCCGACCCGGCCTGCCCGTACAGACCCATGTTAAGCAGGTTCATTGCCCACAACGAGGAGATGCCGTAGACGTTGTCGCCGCCCAGCTCCTCATGATGGTTCTGCAGCAGTTCGGCCATCGCCCGGACCGCCGTATCGGGGTCGTTGAAGGCCGAGGCGACAAGGCTTTGCGCCAGAAGGTCCAGCACATCCATACTCAAGGACCCCTTCAGTTCCGAATAGCGTTCACGCAGCAGATACATGTCTCCGCCGTTGAGCGCCTACGCCATCTTCATGTCGGCATCCGTCTGCGCGCATACGCCGCCACCGACAAGAACGGCCACCGCAAGCAGCAGGGTTTTCATATGTTTTGCTATCAACGCCATGGGAGAATATATTTAATATTTAAGAGTTAAAGGCAGGCAGCCATTCACTCACCTGCCCTGTATGAACAAAACGGCCCGCCAACCTGTGGCAGGCCGATGGCTGCATGACATAGGATCAGCGGCGCTCGATAAGCTCCACTGCAACACCCTCCTCCTCGACGAAGGCGATGGTCATGTCGCCGCAGTCGAGAGGCTCGAGCAGAACCCGCGCCCCCTCGAGCTCGCACTTCAGGCAGGGAACGTCATAAGCGACATGCGCCTGCGTCCGCACCAGTTCGTGCATCGGGCTGTCGGGCTCGAAGTAGAGAAATTCGATCTTGTTGGCACTCTTGCCGTAATCCGTTACTGACACCTTCAACGGCTCGATATAGGCCGCGTCGGCAGGCTTTGACGATACGGGTATGCCGAAATGGCTCAATGTTCTCATCTTGCTATCGTTGTTCGGTCCTGCATTCTACAGTTTCGCCCGCGGATTGGTAAAGCGCAGGCCGGCATTGTCATGATAGGTGCCGTACTCGGTCACGATGGCTCCCTCCGGGCCCGCCATGAGGAAGTGGCGCGTCTCGAGCTGCTTCAGGGCGCTGATATCCCCTACCTTCATCACATGGAAATTGCTTACCGTGATATAGTCGCGCTGGCTCTCGGGCAATGCGGGCGGGTTGGGCGTCGCCTCGCCGATGCCGAAGTTGTAGACGCTGCCCGAGCGTACCTGCCAGCTCTCGTGCTTGGCCGGATAGTTCTCCGAAGGCACGTGATAGTGCTCGACAATCATCTGCGACGGCAGCAGATATATCTCATGGCCGAAATAGCGGTAAACGGGATTGTTGATCCAGAAAACACCGCCCATGCCGACGTGTTCGAAGTCCCCCAGACCAAAGTCGGCAACCCAGAAATTCTCCTCCAGGAAGGGGGTGAAAGGAATGCCGTAATGGTCGAACATATCGAGGAAGGCGCGCTTCGCCACAGCCTCGTCGAAGACGCCGTCATGATAGAAATCGGCGTTCGTGTACTTTTTCTTGTAAGGTTCCAGCTCTTTCATCTTTGTATCGTTAATGTTTTGAGGTTAATGTTTCAGGTTATCGGCATTCGGCCGGGATAATCCGTACGACCGATCACTCAAAGATAGCCTTTATTTTTCATATCTGCAACCTCGCGGTCGGGATTTTCGCGGCGCCAAAAACTGTTTCACGTAAATGGATATGCATCGATCCGGCGACCCGGCACGGCCGGATTCGGGAACGGCCTCTTCATTTGCATCCGTGCTGGACTTTTCATATGCTTCGCCTTAGACAGGAGGCGCCTCGGCATAGCCAAATAAGGAAACTGCGTTTTCTACTTGTCTCTGCCCTCACCTTTCACTACCTTTGGCTTCGCCTTAGATAGGAGGCGCCTCGGCATAGCCAAATAAGAAAACTGCGTTTTCTATTTGTCTCTGCCCTCGGCTTTCACTATCTTTGCTATCGAAGTAACATCGAAAATCATGGATCGCAAAAGACTCATATTCGTAACCAACGACGACGGCTATGCCTCGGCGGGATTCGCTGCCGCCATAGAGGTCGCCCGCGAGTTCGGCGACGTGATAGCCGTGGCGCCCCTCACGCCGCAGAGCGGCCGCAGCCAGGCCATAACCCTCACCGAAGAACTCCTGCTCGACAAGGTGCGCGGCGACGAAGGGCTCGAGATATACTCCCTGTCGGGGACCCCGACCGACTGCGTCAAGGTCGCCTTCGACCATATGCTCGAAGGACGTCAGGTCGATATGGTCATATCGGGCATAAACCACGGCTCAAACTCCGCCATAAACGTACTCTACTCGGGGACGATGGGGGCCGCCATCGAGGGCAGTTTCTACGGGATACCCTCCATAGGGCTCTCGCTGACCGACCACAGCCCCGACGCCGACTTCTCCGCCGCAAAGCATTTCTCGCGCCGCATCATCGCCTCGGTATTCGACGAGGCGAAGTACGACACACCCTTCTGCCTGAACGTCAACGTGCCGGCCCTGCCGCAGGAGCGTATCCGCGGGATCCGTTTCTGCCGCCAGTGCCGCGGAATATGGCGCGAGCAGTTCCGACCCACGGCAAAGACCGACGGACGCATCGGATTCACCATGTCGGGCGCATACACCAACTACGAACCCGATGCCGGGGATACCGACGAATGGGCTCTGGCAAACGGATACGTCTCGGTCGTACCGATACAGGTCGACATGACGTCATACGCCCACCGTCCCGCATTGGAACGCATATTGAAGCGTTGCGAGAGAACGGCATCGCGTTCGTCGCAACAGCATGGTTTAACACATAACGACTTCCGCCTATGATCCGCGTATTGCTCTACCTGGCCATCATCGTGCAGCTCATAGCCCTGTACTACGCCATACGTCTGGTGCGCGTCACCAAATACAACGCCATATGGATTCTCTTCATCATCGGCTTCCTGGTGCTGGGCGTGGAGAGAATTGTGCAGCTGTGGATGAACTACGGACACCCCATGCCCGTACTCACCATGACGTGGTTCGACATAGTCGTATCACTCTGCGTGTCGGTGGGCATCGTCCTGCTCGACAAGCTCTTCATCTACATCGACCGCCTGAACCACCACCGCCAGCTGATGGACCGCCGCATCCTCACCGCCGTGCTGCGCACCGAGGAGAAGACGCGCGCGAACTTCTCGAAGGAGCTGCATGACGGCCTCGGCCCCCTGCTCTCGTCGGCAAAGATATCGCTCTCGGCGCTCTCGCGCAGCGACATGACGGCCGAACAGCGCGACATATTCAACAACACGCTCTATGTGGTGGACGAGGCCCTGCGATCGCTGCGCGAGATATCGAACAACCTCTCGCCACATGCGCTCACCGACTTCGGCCTCGCACGCGGAATACAGATCTTCGTCGACAAGGCCGCAGCGCTGCACAAGGTCAAGATATCCTTCGCCACGAACCTGCGCGGCGAACGTTACGACCCCGACATCGAGGTCATCATGTACCGCGTGGTATGCGAGCTGATAACCAACTCGCTCAAGCACTCCGGCTGCAGCGAGATACGTCTCTCGCTCTCGGTCGCCGGCGACACCCTCGAGATGCAGTACTCCGACAACGGACGCGGATTCGACCCCCAGGCGATGATGGATTGCGGCATGGGCCTCTCCAACATCAATTCGCGCATAAGCTCCCTGAACGGCGAGTTCGACATACGCTCCTCGAAGGGACGCGGCATGTGCGCCTCGGTCAAGGTGAACGTTCGCGGCGCAGCGCGTCTCTCGCCACGGCCCGCCGCCATAGAAACACCGCGCCCCGTGCGCGCCAAACGCCGCGCCAAATGATCCGCATAGCCCTTGTCGACGACCACTCGCTCTTCCGCCACGGGCTGAAGATGCTCTTGGAGATGTGTCCTGACTTCGAGGTCGTGGCAGATGCCGCCAGCGGCGAGGAGTTCCTCGAGCAGCTCCCCGCGGCGCACCCGGATGTCGTATTCATGGACTACGCGATGCCGGGCCTGAACGGTGCCCAAACCACGGCCCGCGCCCTGGCCATATGTCCCGACATGAAGGTCATCACGCTCTCGATGTTCGGCGACGCCGTCTACTACTCGGAGATGGTCGACAGCGGAGCAAAGGGCTTCATGCTGAAGGATTCGGCCTTCGACGAGGTTGTAGAGGCCGTCGAGACGGTCTGCGGCGGCGGCAGTTACTTCAGCGCCTCGCTTCTCGCCTCGCTCTCGCAGTCGATACGCTCGGTGCCCGACCCCGCCGGCAACGACGCCGCCGGCAGGCAACAGCAGGCAATAGCGGAACATGACCAGCTGTCGGAGCGCGAGATCGAGATCCTCGTGGGCATATGCCAGGGTCTCTCGACGCAGGAGATCGCCGACAAGCTATTCATATCGAAGCGCACCGTAGACAAGCACCGCGCCAACATCCTCGAGAAGAGCGGCTGCAAGAATACGGCAAGCCTCGTTGTATATGCCATAAGGAACCATCTGGTGCAGGTATGACCCATGCGGCATGACGGCGGGTGGCGGCCACGGCATCCACCGCACAGACGACGCAGACGGAAACGAAAAGCCGCACACCCACATGGGTGTGCGGCTTGCATATTGCCGCCCGCCGCCTATGCGCGCGGATGGCGCCGCAGACGCGGGAAGAGTCTCTTGAAGCGCACAAGATGTGCCGTGATACTGCCTCCGGCGACGAGTGCCGAGACGGCCGCTATGATCAATATGATACCGAACACCAGACGCGGCGTCAGCTCCTCGCCGAAGACCGTCACGCCGAAGAAGACCGCCGTAAGGGGTTCCAGGGCCCCGAGGATGGCCGTCGGCGTCGAACCGATGTACTGTATGGCCTGCGTGGTGCATAGGAACGATATTGCCGTCGGGAAGAGGGCCAGCGCCAGCAGGTTGCCCCACATGTACCATGCGGAGGGCAGCGTCAGCGTGCGGCAGAAGTCCGTGCAGACGATGAATATCGAGATGCCGAAGACGAGGGCGTAGAATGTCAGCTTGAGCGTCGCGATACCTTTCAGCCGCGGGCGGTTCACCCCGACGATATACAGGGCGTAGGACAACGACGAGACCATGACCCACACAACGCCCGTAGTGTCGAGCGTGGCGCCGTCCGAGCCCCGGTACAGCAGGGCTATGCCCACGAGCGCCACCAGAATGCACGTGGCCGTGAGCGCCGTAATGCGCTCGCGGAAGAAGATGGCCATGATTACCGCCACCATGATGGGATAGACGAACAACAGCGTCGAGGCGATGCCCGCCTCCATATAGTTGTAGCTCAGGAAGAGCGACAGCGACGAAGTCGACAGCAGCAGTCCCATTACCGCCAGCGGCAGCAGGTCGTGTCGCGAGACGGCGAAACTGCGGCCGCGCGCCCTGAGCATGATGCCGAGGATGGGTATTGCAAAAAGGTAGCGGAACAGCAGCACCGAATAGGGGTCCATGCCGTCCTTATAGAGCGGCAGCGCGAAGAGCGGGTTCATGCCGTAAGCGGCAGCGGCCAGGGCTCCCAGGGCGTAACCTTTGACTTTGATGCTCATACGGATATGTTTTTCGTCGTGCCGTGCGGCTGCATGCGCACCTTCACTCGGGCGGTAAAGATACAAATAAAGTGCTGACGATATCCCGCCGCCGCAGGAAAAGAGTCCTCCGCACGCCGCATTGCGTCCCGGGGCGGGCTCCGCACCCTCTGCCGCAACAAAAGAGAGGCCGGAACCCGTCGGGTTCCGGCCTCGGAACAGTGCGATGCACTACTTCGTAATTCTCTTCTCCTTGATACGAGCCTTCTTACCGGTGAGCTGACGCAGGTAGTAGATACGCGCACGGCGTACGACACCCACCTTGTTCACCTCGATATTGTCGATGTGGGGAGAATAGAGCGGGAAGATACGCTCGACGCCCACGCCGTTAGAGATCTTACGGATAGTGAACATCTTGGTCTTGCCCGATCCCTTGATCTGGATTACCACGCCGCGGAAGCTCTGGAGGCGCTCCTTGTTACCCTCCACGATGCGGTACGTTACGGTGATCGTGTCTCCGGCCTTGAATGACGGAATATCGGCATCCGTCTTGGGCCACATCTGCTCGTTCACGAGCTTGATGATTGCATCCTTGTTCATTGTTGCAACAAAATTTTGAAATTTACCGCTCAACATTATCGCTGCACACGGCCTACCATACGCGCCCATTGGCCCGTAATCCCGCGGCATGCGGCAGCGAAAAAAATCCGCGCCGCACCGCACCGGCCTTATGCCCTATATAAGAGGTTGATACGGGAGTGCAAATATACGCAAAATTTCACAAAACAGTCACTTTATGCCAAAAATTATCGCCCCGCGAGCGTAAACAACCGCATAACTTATTAATTTTGCGTCCAAAACCATCCCATAACGTTATGGCCAAACTCGTTTCACGGGCGACACTGCGCCCGCTGGATTATATCCTCATTGCAGGCCCCATAGTCACGGCCACGGCATACAGTCTGCTCACGGGCACGCTCGACATCCTCGGATTCATCATTCTCGTCTCGGGCGTCATGGGCGTGGTCCTGAGTGCCAAGCGCAGCATCCTCAATTTCCTCTTCGGCATAATCAACGTCGGGCTATACGCCCTCGTGGCATACAAGTCGCAATATTACGGCGGGGCGGCGCTACACGCACTCTACTATCTGCCCATGCAGTTCGTCGGCATATATGCCTGGCGGCGCCGGCCGCAGAACGACGACGAGTCGCGCGTACGCGCCCGCAGCATGTCGCCCCGGCTTATCGGACTGTGGAGCGCGGTCATAGTAGCCGGCACGGCACTGCTGACATTCATCCTCGCGCGCTACACCGAAGATTCGCAACCGCTCAAGGATGCCGCCATAACCGTCATTGCCATAGTGGCACAATATCTCATGACATGCGCATACTGGGAACAGTGGATACTCTGGCTCGCCATAAACCTCCTGAGCGTCGCACTGTGGGGCGTGGGGACGATGCGCGGCGAGCCCCATGCGGCGCTCATGCTCGTCAAATACCTCTTCTACACGATAAATGCGGTGAACGGAATAATACAGTGGCACCGGTTCAGCCGTCAGGAGCGGTGACACACCGGACCGGCCTCCGGGCGGCGCAGGTCGGACATCAACGGACATCAACGGACGGACAATACCCATAAGGGAGCGCTGTGACAGAGCCTCGGACGACAGCGACAGACGCCATCGCGGCCAGGATGACGTAAAAGGTTAGATGAAGAGCGTTACGGCGGCATTAGCCGCAGCCAGCAGCAGCGCCAGACGATAGAGCGTCTCGGTAAATCCCACACCCATACGCACGAACATCAGGGGCACAAGCATCGCCGCAGGTACCGCCGCCAGCACGAATACCGTAGCCGTGCAGCTCGGCACGAAGAACATCCCGGCACAGGAGAACAGCAGCAGGGCGTTGAAGCGCATCGCGGCACGCGCCTTGACCTTGAGCGAATAACGGTCCGATACCACGAGCGAGGCCGAACATACGGCCATTACGATAAGCACACCGATAAGCAATATGCCCGCAGGGTTTGTCGAGGCGAAGAACTCGAAGCCGCTCGGAGTCATGAACGCCTCGTACAGCGCGACCGCGGGGGAGAGGAACTCGGCGCCACGACACCAGCCGATATAACATAGCGCAGCCACGGGCAACAGGAGGCTCACCACGGCGACCGCCCAGTCGCGCCACGACGGACGCACCACAAGCACCAGCAACGGTATTACCGCATAGGCCATGACCGCAGCGGGGGCGAAGAGCAACGGGAGCAACCCGATCCACAGCATCGACAGCGACAGGTCACCGAAACTGCCGCTGCGCATGATACAGCGATGGAGGTATTTCATCGACAGCAGGCCGCACAACGCTACGGCCGACGTAAGCAGATAGTCGCGGCTGACCATAACTCCCGCGGCGACGATGCCGTAGAGAGGAATCGCCATAAGCGTATATGCCGGATAGAGCGAATATTTGACGCCGTAGCGTCCCGCATTGACACCCGCGGCAAAGATCATCACGCCCCACACCACCACCGACAGGACGGGTCTTCCCGCCTGCAGGCGCTGCAGCAGCGACCCGAGGGGTACGGCCACATTGCTCACCGCCTCGCCCTCGACAGGCGCCACCATCGAGCGAACGGCAGCCACGGCGGATATCACCAGTAGGGTGAGAACCACATCCATCAAACGGTGTCTTACGACCCTTCTCTTCGCTGCCATAGCCTTGATCCGATTGTTAGGGCGCGCTCCGCGCACGGCAAAATTACGAAAAATGCCGCGATGAGCGGAATTTATTGCTAACTTTGTTCATCATGCTCGAAAATTGCTATCGCAAGGATCTCCTCGAGGCGGGATGCGACGAGGCGGGGCGCGGATGTCTCGCCGGCAGCGTCTTTGCCGCCGCCGTAATACTGCCGCCCGACTTCCATCACCCGCTGCTGAACGACTCGAAACAGATGTCAGCCCGCAACCGAGACATCCTGCGCGACGTCATCGAACGCGAAGCCGTGGCATGGGCCGTCGCCGAAGTCTCGGCCGCACGCATCGACGAGATAAACATTCTCAACGCCTCGTTCGAGGGGATGAACAACGCCGTCATGCAGCTTGCCGTGGCGCCGCAGTGCCTTGCCATCGACGGCAACCGCTTCCGCACGCGGCTCGGCCTGCCGTATGCCTGCATAGTCAAGGGAGACGGCAAGTATGCCGACATTGCAGCCGCATCGGTGCTGGCAAAGACCCACCGCGACGAATACATGATGCGCCTGCACGAGGAGTACCCGCAATACGGCTGGGACCGCAACAAGGGGTATCCCACGCGCGAACACCGCCTCGCCATACGCCGCTGCGGGCTGACCCCGTACCACCGACTGAGTTTCAACCACGACATCGACCAGCTGGAGCTATTCTGACGCACCGACCCGGCGCCACGCCACGCGAAAGATTGGGTATTTCTACTGACGCAAATTCCGGCGCAACACCCTACATTTGCGGTCATATAACACAAACCGACACGCAAATGAAAGAGACCACACTCGCCAATGTCCTGCAGGAGCGCTCTCTCGAGGCACAGGGTTACGACGCGGCATTCAACGGCCTTATGGATATCGTACGCAACAAGGAGATAGACGACCGCCTCGGCAAGCGCATCGAGGGATACATATCGAACTATCTGGCCGAAAACCCGCCGCGCGAATTCGACCGCTACTCAGACAAATCATACCTGCGCACATACCTCGGGCGCGACGCCACCACGGGATGGGAGGCCATAATGATGAGCTGGCGCGAGGGCAACACCACCTCGATACACGCACATCCACAGTACGCCGGATACAACTTCGCCGACGGCCGCTTCCGCCTCGAGATATTCGAGCCGGCGGCAGACAGGAAGGCCCGCCGCGTAAAGGATATTACCCTCACTGCGCCCTGCGCATTCCACGCCATAGGTCCGGCCGGGTCATTCGAGAACCACATCCACCGCATCACATGCCTCAGCCCTACGGGACACAGCCTTCACGTCTATTCCGACGACGCAAAGAAAGGAAAGGTATATACCGAAAAGGGGTGACAGGACAAATGTCTGCATACATGAAAAAACTCGGTCTGCGCATCACGCATGACCGAGTTTTCCATTTCAGGCGTCCGTATTATGTTCAATTGTCACCTGGCGCCGAAGGTCCCCTACTAACCCCTGCAACATTTGGGACAAACCGGTAATCTTCCGGCCCTCACCCCGTCACCCCGTCACCCCGTCACCCTGTTTCCCCCGCATTCTCGCCATCGGCCTCTCGCCCTCTCCGTCTCACACTCTTTGCCTTCCGCTCTCCGCCTTACGCCCTTCGCCCTCCGCATGCATCC
The DNA here is from genome assembly GCA_949283205.1 of uncultured Alistipes sp. GTDB lineage: Bacteria > Bacteroidota > Bacteroidia > Bacteroidales > Rikenellaceae > Alistipes. The sequence continues at coordinate 25,415 of CASDSD010000026.1, forward strand.
ACGCACAGGCACAAAAAAGGTGAGACATCACCCTCCCCCCCCTCCATATCCTCCAAACATACCCGGACCGTTCCAAAACACAAGGCCGTTGCCGAATGCACACAAAAAAAGGTCAGACATCGCTGTCTGACCTTGAAGAGGCGGCTACCTACTCTCCCACCTAAATAGGCAGTACCATCGGCGTGAGTGAGCTTAACTTCTCTGTTCGGAATGGGAAGAGGTGGAACCTCACTGCTATA
>CASDSD010000027.1 GCA_949283205.1 uncultured Alistipes sp.
AAACAAAGATTCTATGAACGTGTTTCTGATTGTAGTGGCGGTGGCGCTGGCCGTGGCATGTGCCGTGGTGGTGACGCTGCTCGCGGCGCAGCGGCACCGAGCGGCGGAGGCGGCGCGTGAGAGCGGTGCGGCCCTGGCGGCTGCCGTGGCGCGTGCCGAGACTGCGGAGCGGGCGCGCGATGCGGAGCGGGAGGCGCGCGAACGCGAGAGTGTGGAGCGTGCGAAGGCGGAGGCGGCCCTCGAGGCGGAGCGCCGCTCCGTGGCGGACAAGGTCCGTTCGCAGGAGCAGATGGAGAAGGCGCTGCGGGAGCAGTTCCGGGCGCTGGCCGGGGATGTGCTTGGGGAGCAGAGCCGCCGCTTCAAGGCGGAGAACCTCGAGTCGATGGATGTGATCCTCAAGCCCTTCAAGGACAACATACGCGAGTTCCGCGAGCGGGTGGAGAAGATCCACTCGCAGCAGACCGAGCAGAGCGGCGCACTGAAGAACGAACTCGAGCGACTGATGGAGCTGAACCGCCAGGTGACGGCCGAGACCACCAACCTTACCAATGCGCTGAAGGGCAACTCGAAGGTGCAGGGCGACTGGGGCGAGATGATTCTTGCGCAGCTGCTCGAGAACTCGGGCCTGCGCGAGGGCGACAACTACGAGCTGCAGTACAATGTCAAGGACGAGGCGAGCGGCCGCAACCTGCGCCCCGACGTGATCCTCCATCTGCCCGGCGGCAAGAACATAGTCATCGACTCGAAGGTGTCGCTCACGGCCTTCGAGCGTTATGTCAATGCCGAGGACGATGCCGCGCGCGATGCCGCCCTGAAGCGCCATATCGAGTCGGTGCGGCACCATGTCGACGAGCTGGCGGCGAAGAACTACCAGCAGTATTTCGCCGATTCGCCCGACTTCGTCATCATGTTCATGCCGACCGAGCCGTCGTTCCTGACGGCGCTGCGCGGGGACGACTCCCTGTGGAACTATGCATACGGGCGCAAGGTGATAATATCGTCGCCGACGAATCTTTTTGCGGTGCTGAAGCTGGTCGTGGACCTGTGGAAGCGCGATGCACAGGACCGCAACACGGCCAAGATAGTCAAGACGGCAACCGATCTCTACAACCAGCTGTGCATGTTCGTGGACGACTTCGAGAAGGTGGGCAAGTCGATCGAGAAGGTGTCGGCAGACTATTCGCAGGCCTATAAACGCATGTGCCACGGCAACAACAACGTCATACGTCTCGGCGAGCGCATGCGCGGCATGGGTTTGCGCCCGAAGAAACGTATCTCGGACAAGGCTCTCGACGAGGCGGCGCTCCCCACGGCCGACGAGGAGGAGATGCCGCTGATCGACGGTGGCGGAGAGGAGGACAATGCAAATGAATAGGGTGTTTTGGGAGCGGCTCGACGCGCTTCTGGCGCAGTCGCGGATCGTCATAGACCGCCCGCGCGGGTCTCACCACCCGCGCTTCCCGCAGATCGTCTACGAGATCGACTATGGCTATCTCGACGGCACGACCTCGGCCGACGGCGAGGGAGTCGACGTATGGATAGGCAGCGACGCCGGGCGCAGGCTCGATGCGGTGATATGCACCGTCGACATGGACAAGCGCGATGCCGAGATGAAACTCATGGTAGGTTGTACCGAGGCGGAGAAGGCCTATATCGAGCGCTTCTACAACGGGTGGCCCGACATGGGGGCCATGATCATAAGACGACAATAAATAAACTGATATAATTATAATGGAATGTATAGTAATGAAGGATGATATCTTTCGTCAGAAGGAATATCATTATGAAAAAGATTTTGAGCAGGCGGTTATCGATAACTACAAGTATATATTTGGAGAGGATACCGTTTATATCGACATAAAGAAGAGGATAGGAGAGAACATTGTTACTATACCCGGTGGATATTTGTTGGATTTCTCGTTTGCCGCCAGTCCAAGGCTATATATTATCGAAAATGAATTAAGTATCCATGATGCTTATAAACATATCGGTTCGCAGTTGTTGAAATTTGCCGTTTCATATAAAGCAAGTGGGCGGGAAATAAAGAAATATATTTTGGACTATATATCAAGAACCGAAAATAAAGAGGCGTTTATAGAGTCTAAATTGTCGGTTGCGGGTTATAGAAATATAGATGCGTTGTTGGAATCTTTGATATTCGAAAAACCTGTATCAGCTATCGTTGTAATTGATAACAGTTCTTCCGAACTGGAAAATGTTCTTGGAAACCTTACTATGAAGACGGATATAATTGAGTTTAAGACATTCCAGAACAGATCGGGGGAGCTGATGCATAAGTTTGTTCCGTTTAATGATGAGATCAAGGAGTATAGGCTCTTGAATATGGAGAGGAAAGGAGAATCAAATGTTGATATAGATGATATAGATACTATTGTAGTACCAGCTCAAGAGGATGGGTTTCAGCATGCTTTTATCGAAAGTAATGCTTGGTGGCAGATAAGAATCTCTTCTTCAATGTTGGAAAAGATAAAATATATTGCTGCGTACAGGACAGCTCCTGTTTCTGCAATTACTCACGTGGCGGAGGTGCAAAGGATCGAGAAATATAAGGATACGAATAAATATATATTAATCTTCAAGGCACCGGCAAGAGAGATACATCATATAAAGTTAGATGTGGGTGGCAGAGGGAAAGCCCCTCAATCTGCGAGATATACAAATTATAAGAAATTAATGTCGGCTCAGAATCTGTCGGATGTGTTCTAGGGCTGATGGCTGTGAAAAATAATTGGCGGCAGGTGTCTCCTGCCGCCGATTATTTTCGGGATAGAGTTTCATGCCATTGCTGTGCTCAGAGTATCTTCTGCATCAGGATGGCGTCGCGCCAGCCGTCGGGCGTGAGTACCCAGTCGCGGCGGCGGCCGCACGCCTCATATCCCGCCGCGGCGAAGAGCCGCAGGCTGGCCGTGTTGTCGGCACCGACCTCGCACCACAGCTGGTGCAGGTGGAGCGTCTCGCGGCAGTAGCGTTCGAGGGTGCGCAGGGCGTCCAGCCCGTAGCCGCGGTGCCGCAGCTCCGGCGCGATGACTATGCCCACGCCGGCGCGCAGGTTCTGCGGGTCGAACTCGAAGAGGTCCACGGCGCCTACAGTTTGCGGCCGGGTATCGTCCGCGTTGTCCGTTGCCTCGACCACGAGCCGCTGCTGGCGCGTGGCGTAGATGTCGAAACGCTGTTCGTCTATCAGCCGCATAAGCGTATGGCGGGAAAACGGGGCCGTAGTCCCGCTTACCCGCCATAGCAGTGTGTCGTTCTCCCAACGGTACATCTCGTCGAGGTCCTCGGGCTCGAGCGCCCGCAGTCGGCATATCCTCCCCTCGATGTTCATCCCGCCGCGATTACAGCCCTATGATCTTGTTGTGTATGAGCATCGCCACGCCCCACGCGTTGGCGTTCTCCGACATCTTCGACTGCCGGAACTTCGTGTCGCGGTATACGAGGTTGAGCGAATACTTGTTCGTCGACGACTTGAGCGGCAGCATGATGAAGTCGCCCGCCGCCGCGAGGTTGCCGCCCACGATCACCGTCTCGGGGTTGAAGGTGTTGATGAGGAACGCAACGGCCTTGCCCAGCTTCTCGCCAACCTCCTCGATAAGCTCTATGGAGAGGTTGTCGTCGTTCTTGGCCGCCGCGATGATGTCGTTTATGTGTATCTGCTCGCCGCGGTCGTACTTCTCCCGCAGGATGGTATTCACGCCGCTCTTGATGAGTTCGATGATCTTCTCCTCGATGGCGATACCCGACACCTCGGTCTCGAGGCACCCCTTCTTGCCGCAGGCGCAGATCTTCTCGTTGTCGAAGAAGGGTATGTGTCCGAACTCTCCCGCGAAGCCGTTCTTGCCGTAGTAGAGCTTGCCGTCGATGACGATGCCGATGGCCACGCCGCGTCCCAGATGGAGGTATATCACGTCGCTCTCCTCCTTCGAGCGGCTGCAGTTGTACTCGGCATAGCAGCGGGCGCGCGTGTCGTTCTCGAGCAGCACGCGCATGTTGATACGCTTCTGTATGATGTCGCGCAGCGACTCCTCGTTCGATGTGAAGTACATGTAGCTGCGGCCCGTTTCGGGGTTGACGCGGCCCACGATCGAGACGCCCAGACCGAGGATCTTCGAACGCTCGATGCCGCACGTGTCGATGAAGTGTTCGATGTTGGAGCAGATCTTTTCGAGGCACTGCGGGCGGTTCTGCAGTTCGAACGAGTTGTCCGTAACCTCCTTTATAAGGTTGTTCTGCAGGTCGGTGATGACGAAGGTCATGTTGTCGCGCGCCACGTTCACGCCGGCGAAGTATATGGCCGAGTTGGCCAGGCCGAAGACATTGGGACGGCGTCCGCCCGGAGTCTCGACCTTGCCCAGGTCGTTCACTATGTTCTCCTCGATGAGCTCCTGTACGAGCTTGGTGATGGTGGGCACGCTTATGTGCAGTTCTTTGGTGAGTTCCGAGAGCGTACACTCGCCGTTGACGGCCATGTAAGCGATTATGTTTCGCTTTATAATATTGTTTTTGTGAGTGATACCTTTAAGGTTCTCGTTAGCGGTAATGTTAAAGAATTCGGTTAAAGATGCCATTTCGGGAATAATGATCTGTTATTGATCGCAAATATAATTACTTTTACCTGAAATACCAACTCTTTCTTAATTATTTTAACAAATAGACCACAAAAAAGCCGTTTCATGTCGAAACGGCTCACTCTCTTAATATTATATATTATTTATTGTATCAAATCCCTACATTGCGGCCTTCGATTCCACCGATGCCTCGGGGTTGACCTTCTTGATAAGGCCCTGAAGCACGTTGCCCGGGCCGAGCTCCGTGAACTCCGTCACGCCGTCGGCGAGCATGTTCTTGACGATCTGTGTCCAGCGTACTGGGGCCGTCAGCTGGGCGATGAGGTTGGCCTTGATCTTCTCGGGATCGGTCTGGGGCTGTGCGTCGACGTTCTGGTAGACGGGACACGAGGGGGTGTTGAACTTAACCTCCGATATGGCCTGCTCCAGCTCGGCGCGGGCGGCCTCCATCAGGGGCGAGTGGAATGCCCCGCCGACGGGCAGGCGCAGGGCGCGGCGCGCTCCGGCCTCCTTGAGGCGTGCGCAAGCCTCGTCCACGGGAGCCTCGGCACCCGAGATGACGAGCTGGCCCGGGCAGTTGTAGTTGGCGGCGACGACAACGCCCTCGATCTCCTCGCAGGCCTTCTCCACGACGGCATCGTCGAGACCCAGTATGGCTGCCATGGCGCCCGGCTGGCTCTCGCAGCACTTCTGCATGGCCTGGGCACGCTTCGACACCAGACGCAAGCCGTCCTCAAACGAGAGGGCGCCCGCAACGGTCAGCGCCGAGAACTCGCCCAGCGAGTGTCCTGCTACGGCATCGGGATTGACCCCCAGCACCTTGGCCAGCACCACCGAGTGGAGGAACACGGCAGGCTGCGTCACCTTTGTCTGCTTGAGTTCGTCGGCCGTGCCGTTGAACATGATGTCGGTGATGCGGAAACCGAGAATTTCGTTGGCCTTCTCGAAGAGTTCCTTTGCCGATGAATTGTTGTCGTAGAGGTCCTTGCCCATACCTGAGAACTGGGCTCCCTGACCCGGGAAGACATAAGCGTGTTTCATGACGTGATATTTTTGATGTTACCTATTTCGATTTGCGGCTCCTGTGCGGAGGTCTGTTGAAATCCAGCGCAAAGGTATAACCTATATTGCAATTTTGCAACCGTCGGGGTTGTGCTTTTCCTCTGCGGCGGCATCATGTGTGGGCAGGATTTGCATATTTCTAAAATATATATTACTTTTAGAAGACCCAAATGGCATTGCATCGGGCCGCAGCGCCGGAGAAGGGCGCCGGGCCCCGGGTGCGTGGAGCCGCTGGAGGCGGGCCGGGGTGCGTGGAGTTGAGGTCTGGGCCGTAGAGCGTGGAGCAGAGGATGGAAGAGGGAGCCAAAGTGTGGAGTTGCCCGGGTGCGTGGAGCTGAGTGGAGAGGTCGGGTCCGGAGTCCGGAACGGCGAGCAGGCATAAGGGACCGGTGTGCGGGGTTGTCGTACGGGGTCCGATATGTGATGAGCGGGGAAGAGCGTGCAGACTAATGTGCAAATTCAAATAATGCAGCCTATGAAAAGATTATTTTTAGCCATTGCGGCCATCCTGTGTGTGGCCGGTGCATCGGCGCAGCAGGCTTTGTGGAGCGCCTCGAAGATCGTATCACCGCAGATCAACGACGACAAGAGCGTCACGTTCCGTCTTATGGCACCCGAGGCCGAGTCGGTAATGGTTGTGTGCGACTACAACGCCGCCGACGGCAGCCCCATAGCTCCGGGCAAGATGGTGCGGGGCGAGAACGGCGTGTGGGAGTTCACCACGCCGCCCCTCATGTCGGAGCTCTACAGCTACAACTTCATTGTCGACGGGGTCAAGATGTGCGATCCGGCAAATGTCTTTATCAACCGCGACGTGGCATCCGTGGCCAATATCTTCATTATCGACGGCGACCGCGGCGACCTCTACCGTGTGAACGATGTGCCCCACGGCAGCGTGAAGCGCTGCTGGTACGAGAGCCCGACGCTGGGCAAGAGCCGCCGCATGACGATATATACCCCCGCAGGTTACGAGCAGGGCAAGGAGAAGTACCCCGTACTCTACCTGCTGCACGGCGCCGGCGGCGACGAGGAGGCGTGGATGACGCTCGGCCGCACTTCGCAGATACTCGACAACCTTATCGCGCAGGGCAAGTGCCGTCCCATGATCGTTGTCATGACCAACGGCAACCCGTGGCAGCAGGCGGCGCCCGGTGAGGCGGCCGATGCCATGAGGCAGCCCGGAATGAAATATGATCCCTCGCAGTCGTCGTTCGAGGAGTCGTTCGGCGACGTGATCGCTTATGTGGAGGATAACTACCGTGTCATCCGCAAGAAGGAGGCGCGTGCCGTAGCCGGTCTCTCGATGGGCGGCGGCCACTCGTTCAACATCTCGCGCATGTATCCCGACATGTTCGACTATGTCGGTCTCTTCTCGGCGGCGGTGCGCGGCGTCGAGGATCCGGAGGTTGCCGAGAGTCTGGCCAGGCAGCGTGACAACGGCCTGAAGCTCTACTGGATCGCATGCGGAAATACCGACTTCCTCTATCAGGCCAACAAGGACTACATGAAGTACCTCGATTCGATCTCGTTCCCCTACACCTTCCGCGAGAGCGACGGCGGACATATCTGGCGCAACTGGCGCATCTATCTGTCGGAGTTCGCGCCGATGCTCTTCCAGGAGTAGCGCGGCGGCAGGCCGGCGGGAATCCGCCTGATGCCTGAAAAGTTGTTGATATGAAAATACGGCCGGCAACCTCGAGTGGTTGCCGGCCGTACTGTTTATGGATTTGCCTCTAAACTTATTCCACGCGGATATATGTTTCGGCGCCCTTGACGCCGTCGGCCGTGGCTTCGACCTTGATCGTGCCCTCATGCTGCGCCGCCTGCACGATGCATGTAAGCTGCCCGCTGAAGAGGTGCATGTGCGGCTCCTGGAACGACTCGAGCGACTTCGGGTCGCCGTTGGCCACGGCGCGGAACGAGCCGGCGCCGCTCACCTTGAAACGTATCTCGCGCGAGTCTGTCGGCAGCGGGTTGCCATCCTTGTCCACTATGCGCACATTTATATAGCTCAGATCCTCGCCGTCGGCTGCGATCCAGCGGCGGTCGGGCGTAAGCTCTATGCGGTATGCCTTGCCGGCCGTGCGGATGCTCTTCTCGGCCACCGCCTCGCCGTGCGTGTCGTATGCCACTGCGCGCAGCTCTCCCGCCTCATAACGGACGTCGTCCCACATCAGGCGGTAGCGCGTGAGCGTCGTCGAGTCGCTCTTGTGGCGTACGCCGAGGCTTCTGCCGTTGAGGAACAGCTCGGCCGAGGGGTACGAGGTGTATACGTAGACGGGGGTCGTCTCGCCCTCGCGGCCTTCCCAGTTCCAGTGGGGCAGGATGTGGAGCGTGGGCGAGGTGTTGTTCCATACGCTGCGGTAGAGCCAGTAGCGGTCCTTGGGTATCGATGCGAGGTCTATGATGCCGAACATCGAGCTGTGGTTGGGCCAGGCGTCGGTGTCGTAGGGCGTGGGCTCGCCCAGGTAGTCGAAGCCCGTCCATACGAACTGTCCTATGAGGTAGTCGAGATCCTCGTCCGCGGCGAAGTCGTCATCGGGGATGTTCGACCAGTTGCAGTATTCCACATCGTACGACGTGCTTTGGTTGTCGTCGTGCATGATGTGGGCGCCGCGCTTGACGGGGAAGTGGTAGACGCCGCGCGAACTTACCGTCGAGGCGGTTTCGCTGCCCAGAACGAGGCATTGCGGCAGTTTGGCGTATGCCTCGGGGTACTGCGGCACCTTATAGTTGAAGCCCGCCACATCGAGCAGCGCGGCAAAGCCGTTCTGTACGACCGAGTTGTAGTCGTTCATGCCGCACGTCACGGGGCGTGTCGGATCCTCGCGGTAGCATATGTCGCGGAGCCATGCCGCAACCTTGTATCCGTCGGCCGTCCATTGCGAGGGGACCTCGTTGCCGATGCTCCACATCACCACCGAGGGATTGTTGCGGAAGTTGTGCAGCATGTTGACCATGTCGCGCTCGGCCCACTCGTCGAAGAACCGGTGGTATCCGTTCTGGCATTTGGCAACATCCCACTCGTCGAAGGGCTCGACCATCATCATGAAGCCCATCTCGTCGCACAGCGCCACCAGCTGCGGGTCCGGCATGTTGTGCGAGGTGCGGATGGCGTCGCACCCCATATCCTTGAGCAGCGTGAGCTGCCGGCGCATGGCGGCCTTGTTCACCGCGGCGCCCAGCGGCCCGAGGTCGTGGTGAAGGCATACGCCGCGGAACTTGCGCATGCGGCCGTTGAGGAAGAACCCCTTGTCGGCGCGCAGCTCGACGGAGCGGATGCCGAAGCGGGTCGTATAGCGGTCGACGAGGCGGCCGTCGTAATAGAGTTCCGTCTCGGCGGTATAGAGGGCGGGCGTTTCGGGTGACCACAGGTGCGGCTGCTCCACCGTGAAGTGCTGCTCGGCAGGCATGCCGTGGTTGAGCTTCTGCGTGTTCTCCTTCATGGCGACCTCGTGCCCCGCATCATCGCGTATGCGGGTGACGAGGCGTACCTGCGCCCCGTCGGGAATGCCCTCCACCTCGGCGCGCAGATGCACCGAGGCATAGTCGTCGGAGACGTATGGCGTGGTGATATAGGTGCCCCAGACCGGAATATGCACCTTGTCCGTCGATATGAGATGTACGTTGCGGTAGAGCCCCGCACCCGGATACCAGCGCGACGATTGCGGCAGGTTCTCCAACTCCACGCGGAGGGTGTTGTCGCCCTCGTGTGCCGCCCCGGTGATGTCGCATGTGAAGGAGTTGTAGCCGTAGGGCCAGTATCCCACCTCGGTGCCGTTGAGCAGCACACGCGCCTGGCTCATGGCGCCGTCGAAGAGCAGCGTGAGCGATCGCCCTTCGGGGAGAGAGTCTATGTGCAGCGTGAGTTCGTAGTAGCCCTTGCCCATGTATGGGAGGCCTCCCGTACGGCCCGTCTTGTCGCTCGGGTGCCGCTCGCCGTTCTGTACCACGGCTACGCGCTGAATGTCGTTTTCACGGTCGAAGGGGCCGTAGATGGCCCAGTCGTGGGGTACGGTGACGTTCTGCCACTCGGTCTGTCCCTCCTTCATGAAGCGCCATCCCTCTTTCAGGGTGGTTTGCGTGCGCAGCGGTTGTGCCGTGCCGGCTCCCGCCCCCAGTACGCACAGCAGGGTCGGGATAAGGTGTCGTAGTCTCATGTGGTATCGTTTTGCGGCGGCCGGCATGTCGCAGCGACGACCCTCCGACCGCGGTTACTTGGTCTTGTAGAAGCACTTGTACTTGCCTCCGGCCAGCTTCGCGAGCTTGCTCTTGAGCAGGTTGCGGCGCAGCGGCGACAGCCGGTCCGTGAAGACGTAGCCGTCGGTATGGTCATACTCGTGTTGTATGACGCGTGCCGGCAGCCCCGTGAACTCCTCGTCATGCTCGACGAAGTTCTCGTCTACATAGCGCATGCGTATCGAGACCGGACGCCGCACGTCCTCGTGCAGCCCCGGCAGCGAAAGGCACCCCTCGTTGAAGAGGTCGGTCTCTTCCGACCGCTCGTATATGTGCGCGTTGATGAAGACTCGCTTGTAGTCGCTCAGCGACGGGTCGTCCTCGCCCCACGGCGTGCAGTCGACAATGAACAGACGTATGTTCTTGCCTATCTGCGGTGCGGCCAGGCCAACCCCTTCGGCTTCGGTCAGCGTCAGGAACATGTCCTCGATGAGCTTCTTCAGATCGGGGTAGTCGGGCGTGATCTCCTCCGATACGTTGCGAAGCACCGGCGAGCCGTATATTACTATAGGATATATCATATGTGTTTCGTTTTATCGTCTATCGCCTCATGGCGATCGACTCCATGTAGGATTGCAGTATTATTGCCGCCGAGATGCGGTCCACCACGGCCTTGTCGCGGCGGGCCATGCGTCCCATGCCGCTGTCGATCATGGTGCGATGGGCCAGCACGGAGGTGAAGCGTTCGTCGTAGAGTACCACCTCCTTGTCGGGATAGCTGCGCCGCAACCGCGCCGCGAGCGGCTCGACATAGCGCATCGTCTCCGACGGCGAGCCGTTCATCTGTACGGGTTTGCCCAGCACGATGGTGTCCACCTCGTTCTTCGAGAAATAGTCGGCCAGGAACTTCTCCAGCTGCCGTGTCTCGACCGTGGCCAGGGCCCCGGCAATGATACGCAGGGGGTCGCTTACTGCGATCCCCGTGCGTCGTGTGCCGTAGTCTATGGCCAGAATACGTCCCATAGGCAGCGTGTTACAGGTGTTTTATTACCGTGCCGATGGCATATCCCAGGGCAAAACACGCGGCTATGATTGCTGCGATGCAGACTGTTTTCGAAGCCTTGCTTTTCATGGCATCCCTTTGGCCTTACAGACCGAGTTTCTTGAAGAGCTTGCGGAACGATACCTCGCCCTCGACCATTGCGGGCAGGGCGTCGATGGCAACGCGCTCCTGAGCCATGGTGTCGCGGTGGCGTACCGTCACGGTGTTGTCCTCGAGCGTCTGATGGTCCACCGTCACGCAGAACGGCGTGCCGATGGCATCCTGACGGCGGTAGCGCTTGCCGATAGAGTCCTTCTCGTCGTAGGCCACGTTGTAGTCGTACTTGAGCATGTCGATTATCTTCTGCGCCACGTCGGGCAGCCCGTCCTTCTTCACCAGCGGCATGACGGCCACCTTCGTGGGGGCCAGCTGCGGCGGTATGCGCAGCACGACGCGCTCCTCGCCGCCGTCGAGCTTCTCCTCGGTGTATGCCGCCGACATGATCTGCAGGAACATGCGGTCCACGCCGATCGACGTCTCCACGACATAGGGGACGTAGCTCTCGCCGCGCTCGGGGTCGAAGTACTGTATCTTCTTGCCCGAGTACTGCTGGTGGCGGCCCAGGTCGAAGTCCGTGCGCGAGTGTATTCCCTCCACCTCCTTGAAGCCGAAGGGGAAGTTGTATTCGATATCCGTTGCCGCGTTGGCATAGTGCGCCAGCTTCTCGTGATCGTGGAAACGGTAGTTGTCGTCGCCGAAGCCCAGGGCGCGGTGCCATGCCATGCGGATATCCCTCCAGCGGTGCCACCACTCCATCTCGGTGCCGGGCTGTACGAAGAACTGCATCTCCATCTGCTCGAACTCGCGCATGCGGAAGATGAACTGGCGCGCCACGATCTCGTTGCGGAACGCCTTGCCGATCTGTGCTATGCCGAAGGGTATCTTCATGCGCGCGGTCTTCTGCACGTTGAGGTAGTTGACGAAGATGCCCTGCGCCGTCTCGGGACGCAGGTATATGGTGCTGGCGCCTTCGGCCGTAGATCCCATCTGCGTCGAAAACATGAGGTTGAACTGTCGCACCTCGGTCCAGTTGCGCGTGCCAGAGATGGGGCATGCGATCTCGCAGTCGAGGATTATCTGCCGCAGCGTCGCAAGGTCATTGGCGTTCATGGCGTCGGCATAGCGCTTGTGCACCTCGTCGCGCTTGGCGGCAGTCTCCGTCACGCGGGGTGAGGTCGAACGGTACTGCGCCTCGTCGAAGCTCTCGCCGAAACGCTTGCGGGCCTTCTCCACCTCCTTGGCGATCTTCTCGTCCTGCTTGGCGATCCAGTCCTCGATCAGGACGTCGGCACGGTAGCGCTTCTTCGAGTCCTTGTTGTCGATCAGGGGGTCGTTGAAGGCGGCCACGTGTCCCGATGCCTCCCACGTCTTGGGGTGCATGAAGATGGCCGCGTCGATGCCCACGATGTTTTCGTGGAGCTTCACCATCGAATCCCACCAGTAACGTTTGATATTGTTCTTGAGTTCGACGCCGTTCTGGCCGTAATCGTACACGGCGCCAAGACCGTCGTATATCTCGCTCGACGGGAATATGAATCCGTACTCCTTGCAGTGAGCCACCAGTTTCTTAAACAACTCCTCCTGTGTCATGATATTTTGTTTTTGTATCTGTGTTCCGATTGCAAAAGTACAAAATAAATGGTAAATTGAACTCTCCCAGAGTAAATAGCATCCGTTTTTTGTCGTCGCCTGTATCGGCTTGTCTCCCGCGTGTGGCGGATGCGGTGGCTGGGAACGATGTCCGTACCTGTGCCGTGTCAGTTCCGGCAGGTGTCCGCCGCTATCTCCTTTGTTGCCTTATCCCTTGAACGTCATCTTGTTTCTCGTTGCCGGGAGGGGCGCGCCGCCGTAGTGTCTCCGGCATCCGCCGATCCGGTTTGGCTGCCGTGGCGATCCGCCGCAGCGGGCATATGTCCGCCGCGCCGTGATTCCCTTCGCTGTCTTCATCCGGCGCTGCGGCCCGATGGAAAATATGTCTATTGGTTTGGAAAATAGACATTTTTCACTATTTTTGTTCTGAAGGAAGGATAATCGAAAGCATTGCATGTTGATGCTCTCGGCGATTGGGTCACGTATTTGGGCGGAGACGGGGACATTTCCCGAGGCTGCATGCCGGCGTGCCGTGTCATAAAGGGCATGCCGTGCGGCGTGGCGCCGGGCATGTTGTAATTCACCTAACCTTAATAAATAGTATGAAGAAATTTTTGCTTTTGGCCGTAATTATGTCGTGCGTGAGCCTTTCGGCTGCGGCGCAGGATGATTGGAATTTGTGCTACCCTGAAAAGATGGTGCGCAAGAAATTTTTCAACATCAGCTATGTCTATGAAAAACTCAGGCCTACAGACAGCAGTCTGGGCCTCGACGATGTCTTCGACGAGACGACGGACATCGCGGATGGCAAGATCGAGGGCCTGAAGAACAACTGGGGCGTGTCGATTACACGCGGACGTACGTACATGTTCCACAAGAAACCGATAGCGCGTTTGTTGAGCATTGGCCTTGACCTGAGTTTCTGCGATCTGACCTACTCGAACTATACGATGGAGGAGATTTGGGACGATGGGTCGGAGGGCTATGACGACTACTACGACTCGACGTCGGAGAGTGTCGACATGCATAAGGCCGAGTACGCCTTCCTGGTGGGACCCTCTCTGACCATCACCCCGGGCAGCAGCCTGACCGTTGTGGCATATGCGCGTTATGCGCCGTCGTTCTCCTGCATCTATACCGACAGCTCGTTCTACGGCAACTATGCCACCGTTTTCAATGTGGGGGCATCGCTTACGTGGAAGAGCATCGGCGCCGGTATCGAGGCGCGCATGGGCAGTTGCAACTACAAGAGTCTCTCCGGCGGCGGAGATTCGATGTCATCGAAACTCAAGAGTTCGGGCTTCAGGGCCTATGTGCAGATCCGCTGGTAATGTGCCGCGCGGGGGAGTCCCTGTGACGCATGGCGAAAAAGGAGAGCGGGCGATTCGTATCGCCCGCTCTCCTTTTATTGCGCAGGACACATCCGCGCCGGGTCTTTGTCCGCACGCCGTAAAGGTGTTGCGGCGCTATGGTCTCTACAGCAGGGCTGCACGACGGAATGAGAAATCCCCTTCGCGCGAGATGATGACATGATCCGTAAGACGTATGTCGAACAGCGCCGCGGCATCGCGTATCCTGGCCGTGAGCGCACGGTCGTCGTCGCTCGGCGCGGCGGCTCCCGAGGGGTGGTTGTGTACGAGTATGATCTGCGTTGCGAGCAGCTCCAGGGCGCGCTTTATGATGAGGCGGTGGTCTACGACCGTGGCCTGGACGCCTCCCTGGCTTACGCGGCTGTGCTCGATTATGCGGTTCGACGAGGTGAGGTATATTGCCCAGCACTCCTCGTGGTGTACGGCATCGAGCAGCGGGCGCATGAGACGCACCACATCGGCATCGGTGACGACGGTGGCGATGGCGGCGGCGGTTGCCGCCGAGACGCGCCGCCCGAGCTCCGAAGCCAGACGTATGCGCTCGGCGCGTCGCAGTCCCAACCCCTCGCTCATGCGCAGCCGTCCTATCTCGGCATGGGCTACGGCCGTGAGAGAGCCGTAGGCCGCTATGAGGTTCTCGGCCGTCTGGAGCGGGTCGCGCCTGTCGTCGGCCGACTCCACCAGCATGGCCAGCAGTTCGACGTCGGTCAGGGCGGCGACACCCCGTGAGAGGAGTTTGTCGTGCAGGTTCTTCATTTGCGCAATATGCTTACGGCATGCACCCTTTGCGGCTATTCGTTTGCAGCCCGATCCGGAGTCTCCGCATCGGTCATGGCGGTCGTGTCCATGTTTTCTCTATTTCCCGCAGACGTCACCGTCTCTGCGGATATCTTCTCTGCCGCCTCGAGGTCCGTATTCCCTGCCGTTCTCTTCGCGGGGCGGCGGCGTGGACGGCGCTTCGGCTCTGCGGTTTCGTGTGCCTGCTCCGGTGCTGTCTCATGTTCGATTCCGGACGATGCCTTCTCTTCGGAGACTCTCTTCGCGGGTCGGCGGCGTGAACGGCGTGTCGCGGCTGCAGCCTCGGGCGTGCTCTCCTGCGCTGTCTCATCTCCGATACCGGCGGCTTCCGTGTCTTCGGCGGCACTCTTCGTCTCCGACGGTGCCATATCCGCGTTAGGCTCCGTGGCCGTGATGCCTTCATCGCTTGCGACGGACTCTCTTTTCGAGGGGCGGCGGCGTGAACGGCGTGTCGTGGCTGCTGTCTCGGGTGCGCTCTCCTGTGCCGTCTCGTGTCCGATACCGGCGGCTTCCGCGCCTTCGGCAGCACTCTCCGTCTCCGCTGGCTTCATATCCGCATTCGACTCCATGACAGCATTGCTGTCGGCGTTCTCGACGGTCTCGCTCTTCTCGGCGGCTCTCTTCTGGGAGCGGCGGCGTGAACGGCGGCGCGGGGCTGCCGTCTCCTCTGCCTCGGCGAGGTCGGCGTCATCCGCTGCGGCCGCAGCGGTCCCTGCGGTCGGGATATCATCCGTATCGGTATTGCCCTCCGCAATGCTTCCCGTCTCGCTTTCGGGTGCGGTTGCCGTCTCCTCTGCCTGAACGGTATTGTCCGTCTCCCGTTTTTCTCCCGTCGCCTGCATGTCGGCAATGGGACCATCTGCCGCTGTTGTCGTATCTTCATTGTCGGCAGCAGGTACGGCTGCGGCCTCCGATACGTTCGTGGCGGCACTGTCCTCCGTATTCACGGCGCGTGAGTCCGTATGTTCGGCTGCGGCGCCGTCGATTGCATCGTTCCCTTCGCCGTCGTTTGTCGCTCCGGCAGTCTCGGCAGACTCGGCCGCCTCCATGGCGCGGCGGCGGGCACGGCGTGCCGAACGTCCCGGTCTCGATCTCTTCGCCGGCTTGTCGGGATCGGTGTCGCTCTCCGTCCCGGAGTCGGATGCCTTGATGCTGTCGCCCTCATCTGCCGTCTCGGTCACGCTCTGTCGTGTGTGCCGGCTGTCCGACGGCGCAAGGTTCTTTTCAATGGCGTCGAGCCTGTCGAAGAGCTTGGCGCAATCCTCCTCGCGGAAACCCTGCGATACGGAGTATGCGGCGTGCTGTTCGGCCTCCTTCTTCGAGTCGCCCGAACCGTATCCCGCCTCTATGTCGTCGATAAGCACCTTGCAGTAGAATACGGGGTGCGCCGACGAGTAGTTTTTGTCGTGCGTGGTGATGAAACGGATGAAGTGGTGGTTCTTCTGGCACCACTCGATGAGGCGGCTCTTGAAGTCGGTCTCCTCCTCGAGCAGCGCCCCCGTGCGGAGATAGTCGCCGAAGATCCGGTTTATGATCAGCCGGTTGACGAAGTCGTATCCCTGATCCAGATATATCGCACCCATCATCGCCTCGAAGGCATCGCCGTAGATATGTTTCTGCGAGAAGCTTGCCGAGGAGTGTGTGATGACGTGGGTGTCGAGTTTGAGGCGCTTTGCCACCTCGTTGAGCGACTGGCGCGAGACCATCTTGGAGCGCAGCTGCGTGAGGAATCCCTCGTCCTGGTCGGGGAACTCTATGAAGAGGTAGTCGGAGGTGACGCTCTCGATGACGGCGTCGCCCAGGAACTCAAGACGCTCGTTGTTGATCTGGCGGCCGTCGTCGAGCGTTACCGAGGCCGACTTGTGTATCAGGGCGAGCTTGTAGAGCTCGATGTTGTGCGGAAT
The DNA here is from genome assembly GCA_949283205.1 of uncultured Alistipes sp. GTDB lineage: Bacteria > Bacteroidota > Bacteroidia > Bacteroidales > Rikenellaceae > Alistipes. The sequence goes on from CASDSD010000027.1 coordinate 16,592, forward strand.
GAATCCGAACATGTCGTCGATGGCGGCATAGAACATGCGGTCTTTGCCGAAACGGCGGCGGATGGGACGTAAAATGAAATCTATCACGTAATTATGTATTCTGAACGGTTGTGTTGCGGGCACGATTGCGGCGTTCCGTCTTCCGAAGTGCATGCCTGCCGTCACGGGCGGCGCGGAATCCGGGGCCGTTGCGGAGGAGTGTCTCGGGCATCCTTCGCAGCGATGGGTCTCCGTTGCCCGGCGGCGGTTTGTCGGTATGTGTTTTCAGCGACGGCGTCAGCGGCGCGGCATCATGGCTGGACTGTGTTTATGATTTATGGAAGAGCCATCATGCTGTGGGCCGCGCGCTTCGTCTCGAGTCCGGTTTCGGGCGCGAAGCCTGTCTTCTGCCTGCATTGGATATGGCGATTGTGTTGTGAGTGGGTTGTGCGTGTCGGCGGCGGGATTCGGAAAAACGGGAAAAGGGCCAATCGAGGAGAAAATCCGCCCCGATATGGCCCTGCTCTCTGCGTAGAACTATAACAAGTTCGACTGTGTCCCTGTACCGCACTCGGGCCCGCGACGTCCGCAGACGCACGTCCGATATTTCGTGCGGAAATACCGGCGGACACGTTTTATGCGAGGTATATGGTCTTCGAAATTACTTCTTGTGAGCCTCTACGTATGCGATAGCGTCGCCAACGGTAGTGATCTTCTCGGCGTCCTCGTCGGGGATCTGGATATCGAAAGCCTTCTCGAACTCCATGATCAACTCAACGGTGTCCAGAGAATCTGCACCCAGGTGAGCGGTGAAACTTGCTTCGGGTACTACCTCAGACTCCTTAACGCCCAACTTGTCAACGATGATCTCGACAACTTTTGACTGAACTTCTGACATAACTTTAATTTTTAAGTTTAACAATTGTAATATCGATTGGTCTCAATCTTTTCCACACATATCTGCGCAAAAGTAACACTTTTTTTATTAATTTTGGCATCATGTTGAAAATATTTTATTGCATGCGGATTTGTGCCGTTTGCTAATACATTGAAAATAAAATCATTATGAATTTGCTCCTTATATCCAATTCCACCAATGCCGGTGAGGAATATTTGCGTTACCCGCTGAAAGCCATCGGGGAATTCCTCGGCGGGGTGAAAAGCGTGGCATTCGTGCCCTATGCCGCCGTCACTTTCTCCTATGCCGCCTACGAGGCCAGGGTACAGGCTCGTTTCGACGAGTTGGGAATAGAGGTGCGGTCGGTGCATCGTGCCGTGAACCCGCGCCGCATGATACGCGAGGCGGAGGCCGTATGCGTCGGCGGCGGCAACACCTTCGCTCTGGCCCGCAAGATGCAGGAGCAGGGTCTCATGCGTGCCATCCGCTCGAAAATCGCCGACGGCACGCCGTATGTGGGGTGGTCGGCCGGCAGCAACGTCGCATGTCCCACGATATGCACCACAAACGACATGCCCATCGTGCAGCCGGAGTCGTTCCGCGCCATCGGCGCCGTCAAGTTCCAGATAAACCCGCATTACCTCGACGCCAACCCCGAAGGCCATGCCGGCGAGACGCGCGAGCAGCGTATCCTCGAGTATATCGAGGCCAACCCGCGCCGCTGGGTCGTGGGGCTGCGCGAGGGGTGCATGCTCCATCTGCATGACGGCCGTCTGGATCTTGTCGGGCCGCGTCCGGCGCGTATCTTCCGCAAGGGCGTCGAGACATTTGAAGTGGAGGCGGGCGGCGACCTCGGGTTCCTGTTGTAACAGCTGCGGCCGGTATACCTCTTTCATATGGACGGACACTTCGTTTGGGACATCGATCCCGTGCTTTTCTCGGCGGGCGGCTTTGCCGTCCGTTATTACTCGCTGTGCTGGCTCGCGGCCTTCGCCTCGTGCTACTATGTCATGAGGTCGATATTCCGCCGCGAGGGGCTCTCGACCGACAATCTCGAGGCGCTGCTCGTGTATGTCTTTCTGGGCACCTTCATCGGGGCGCGTCTCGGCCACTGCCTCTTTTACGAGACCCACTACTATCTGTCGCACCCGTGGCGCATCGTGCTGCCACTGTACGAGCGTGCCGACGGCAGCTGGGGCTTCGGTTTCATGGGGCTGGCGAGCCACGGCGCCGCCGTGGGCATCGTCGCGGCGCTGATACTGTATGCCCGCCGCTACCGCTTCCCGATGTGGGACCTGCTCGACAAGCTGGGCGTAGTGGCGCCCCTCGGAGGCGCGTTCATACGTCTGGGCAACTTCTTCAATTCGGAGATCATAGGGGCCCCGACCGACGGGCCGTGGGCCGTTGTCTTCAGCCGTGTGGACCCGTTGCCGCGCCATCCGGCGCAGCTCTACGAGGCGTTGGGGTATTTTATCGCCTTTGCGGTGGTCTACGCCCTCTACCGCCGTCGCCGCACGAAGGTGAGCTCCGGATTCTTCTTCGGCCTGTCGATACTGCTCATATTCGGGCTGCGCTTCGCCGTGGAGTTTGTCAAGGAGGTGCAGGAACCATTCGAGATATATCTGCGCGATACCTTCTCAATGGATATGGGGCAGTTGTTGAGCATACCTTTTATAATTGCCGGGGCGGCCGTAATGGCGGCGCGGCGCAAACCCCGCGCGGCGGGTCTGTGATGCGATGGTGACGCGTGCCAGGATAACGGGAGACCGGGGCGAAGGGATCGCGGTGGAGTATCTGCGCCGACAAGGCTTCATGATATGTGCCCGCAACTGGCGTTGCGGCCGTTACGAGATAGACATCGTGGCCGAGAAGGAGGGCGTGACACACTTCGTGGAGGTGAAGACTCGGGCTGCGGGGGCGTTGGTGCCGCCCGAGAAGACGGTCACGCCGACGAAGGTCGGGGCGCTCCGCCGTGCGGCGGAGGCATACCTCGCCATGACGCGCACTGCGGGCGAGGTCGAGTTCGACCTCGTGGCCGTGGATATCTTCCCCGACGGTTCGCACGAGGTTCGATATGTGACAAATGTGGCCGAAAAGGGGTGGTAATTTGGTGAGTTGAATAAAAAAACATACCTTTGTCGCGCAAAATCGCGATGTTACATCTATGTATCTATATAATTTCTGTGTAGCCGTATATGCACGCCTGATCGCGTTGGCCTCGCTGTGGAACGGCAAGGCCCGCCTGTGGGTCTCCGGCCGCAAGGGTATCTTCGACAGCATGGCCCGCGCCATATCGCCTTCGGACAGGATCGTATGGATACACGTCGCCTCGCTCGGCGAGTTCGAGCAGGGACGCCCCGTGATGGAGCATATAAGGGCGAAGTACCCTCAGTATAAGATACTTCTGACATTCTTTTCCCCGTCGGGGTACGAGGTGCGCAAGAACTACAAGGGTGCCGACTACATATTCTACATGCCCATAGACACCCCGCGCAACGTACGCCGTTTCCTCGACATAGCACACCCCGAGATCGCGATATTCGTCAAGTACGAGTTCTGGATAAACTATCTTACGCAGCTCAAGCGGCGCGGTGTGCGTACCTTCGTAATCTCGGCCATCTTCCGCAGCAATTCGATATTCTTCCGCAGCTACGGGTTCCTGTGGCGGCAGGCTCTCGATTCGTTCGAGCAGATATTCGTGCAGAACGACGAGTCGCGCCAGTTGCTGCACGGGATAGGCTTCGACAATGTGGTCATTGCCGGAGATACGCGTTTCGACCGCGTGGCGGCTATCGCCGAGGCGGCGAAACGGATTGATCTCGTGGAGCGCTTCAAGGGCGCAAGCCGTCTCTTCGTCGCAGGGTCGACATGGGGCCCCGATGAGGATATCCTCCTTCCCCTGATAAACAACAATCCCGATATAAAGTTCGTGATCGTGCCGCACGAGATGGACGAGACCCGTATCGGCCGCATCCTGGCACAGACGCGCGGCGGCGCCGTGCGCTATACGCAGTGCAGCGATACGACTCCGGTGGAGAAGAGCCAGGTGCTGGTACTCGATACCGTGGGCTTGCTCTCGTCGGTATACCGCTATGCCTCGTGGGCATATATCGGCGGCGGTTTCGGCGTGGGGATACACAACACGCTTGAGGCTGCGATATTCGCCCTGCCCATAGCCTTCGGCCCGAACTATGCGAAGTTCAAGGAGGCGCGTGACATGGTGGCTCTGGGTGCCGCGGCAAAGGTGGAGACGGTGACTGATCTGGAGGCATGGTTTGCACCCCTTCGCGACAATGATGACACGCTCGCCAGGGTGAGTGCCACGGCAAAGGATTATACGTTGAAGAATACGGGTGCAACGTCGCTTATCATGAAGATCGTGTTCGCCGATTGACCCGGGGCGGCGGGCCGGACACAGAGAATACGATACAATATAAACAAGAGCAGCGGCACTCCTCCCGCTGCTCTTGTTTTGCGTATGCCGTGCGCGCCAAAACGGTGCGTATCGGGAGATTCTTTTCGTCGCCGTACCGTGCCGGGATTGCCATACTGTATAAAAGGAGCAAGGTCGAAAATCTTTCGATTTCCGACCTTGTCTGAAGTACCTCCTCAGGGGCTCGAACCCTGGACCCCAACATTAAGAGTGTCGTGCTCTACCAACTGAGCTAAAGAGGCATCCTTGTTCCTAATTGCGAGTGCAAATTTAAGGCACTTATTTTATTTGTGCAAATTTTCGGCCGATTTTTTTTGTTTTTCTTTCATCGGATTTGCGAACCGACTGCGTGCCGGCATGTAATCGGTTATAAAACACTTTGTTGTGTCGTGCGCCGTCCACCCCCCCCCTCCATCCATCGCCTGGGGCGGGATATGGTCTTGCGGAGGGCTTCGTACTCAGGGCCGGTGCCGGGCCCGGGAGGAAGGCTGCGCCGCTGCCGGCGGCAGGGCGTCAGTCGCTGTTCCACTCGCCCGCAGCCTCGATGTAGAGGATCGGACGCTTGCGCTCGAGAGCTTTCAGGCGCAGGTAGGTCTCGTAGAGGTTTATACCGTTCGAGGACTCCTCGGCCATGACATACCCTATGACCGAAGCCTGCCCGCAGGTGGTGCGGTAGGCCGTCTCGGCACGGTCGAGAAAGGCCGCCTTCCATGCGGGGTCATTCGACGGGTTCCCGCCCACGCGGCGCGAAAGGCCGCTGGCGCTGGTGTTTATCGGGATCTGCGCGATGACGTACATGCCCAGAGAGTCGCACATGCGGTATACGTTCTGCGGCACGGCTCCCATCTTGAATCGCAGGGCGTTGTATTTGAGTACGCGCGCCGCGATGATATCCTTCTCGGTCACCTTCAGCGGGTCGAAGTCTCGGTAGAACAGCTCGGTCTTGATGCCGTTTATCATGAAGTCGCCCGCCTCGTTGACGGCGATGTCACGGAAGCCGATCATGCGCGACTGGTATTCGGCATAGCGGCCCTCGATCTGGGTCTTGATGTTGAGGCGGTAGCGTACGGGCATGTCGGCGCACCACGTCAGCACGTAGGGTATGCGTGTCATGAACTTGACCGTATCCTCGCCGCGCATGCCGAGCGTGACATCCTTGTATCCCTGCGTCACGACCGTGGTGTCGGGGGCGATGAGTTCGTAGTGTATGCGTGCGGTCTTGGGGTTGAGCGACTCGGTCTTGACGACGATGCCTACCTCCACATTGGCGAACTCGCTGTTCAGGTCGACGTCGGTGTTGTGTACGACGTCACGCACGCGGATGGTGGGCTGCGATACCACATATGTCTCGCCGACACGCGGCTCGCGCGTCTCGACGAAGTCCTCCATGCGGCGGCTCCAGTGGTTCTTCAGGATGCGTATCGAGATGGTATTGACATCCTCCTTCGATGCCTTCGTTATGTTGAACTCGGCGGGAGTGAAGGCGTTGGCGGCATATCCCACCTTCTGGCCGTTGATGATCACTTCGTATGCGCCCGACGCCTCGTCCACGTAGAGTATGGCCTGGCGGCTGAGCCACACGAAGGGTATGACATACTTCGAGGTGAAGACCGTTGCGTCCTCCTCCTCGGTGCGGGTCCAGCCTGTCACCGGACGCAGGTATTTCGAGGCCACGGCGCCCGAACCCAGGGCCTGTGCCTCCTCGGCCGTGGGGTATGGCACCGTTTTGCTGCGGGGCAGCTCGCGTCCGAGCGACACATATTCGGGCGAGTCGTACTCCTGCGCCGCGAGCGTGGCGCACGCGGCGAAAACGAGGGCTATGATCGACAGAAAACGTTTCATAATTCGTATATTTGTAGTGCGAACATCCTGCGGTCGGGCGTCGTCCTGAAGAGAACGTGCCGGCGGCGCTTTGTAGTGCCAAAGTTATAAAAAAAATCGGTGATACGATGAATTCATATCCAAAACTCAATTTCCCGCCCGTAAAATTGCGGGCCCGGGATTCGCATGGTCGTACCACCGTCTTTGACCGCGTGCGGTCGCTCTATGTGGTGCTTACGCCCGAGGAGTGGGTGCGGCGCCACGTGGTGGAGTACCTTGTCGGGCATTGCGGCGCGCCGCTGCGCTCGATCGTGGAGGAGTATCCCGTGAATGTCAATTCGGCGGCACAGCGGGCCGATGTCGTGGTGGTGGATTCCGCGGCGCGCCCTCTGGCGCTGGTGGAGTGCAAGGCCCCCGGCGTGCGCATCACCTCCGACGTCTTCGAGCAGGCCACGCGTTACAACGCCGTGCTGGGGGCGCGCTACGTGATCCTTACAAACGGCATGCGGCATTTCTGTTTCGAGCATACGGCCGAAGGGTATGTGGCCATGTCCGCCTTTCCCGATCTCTCGCCCCGGACGCCCGATCCCGCAGGGCTATGATGCGGACCGACGGGCCCGGGCAGTCGCGGCCGATTCGGTAGGTGCCGCGCGTCAGGCCTGTTGCGCGGGATGCATGCGCTCGATATATTCGCGGAAGGTGTCGCGGTAATTCTCCCCGATGGGGATATACTCGTCGTTGTCGAGATAGACGCGGCCGCGGGCATAGCCCGAGACGTGGGCGAGGTTGACGATGTACGAGCGGTGTACGCGCATGAACCGTCCCGCCGGCAGCGAGGTCTCCATATTCTTGAGTCGGAAGAGTGTGGTTATGGTCGATCCCGAGGCCAGGTGAAGACGTACGTATTCACCCTCGCTCTCGAGGTAGATTATGTCGGCGTACTTGACGAGCGAGACCTTGTAGTCCGTTTTGATCGAGATGCAGTCGCCGCTCTCGACCGCCTCGCCTGCGGGTGGCGTTGCGGATGCGGGGCCCTTCTCGTCGCGCAGACGTATGAGTTCGAGCAGCGACCGTGCCTTGCCGACGGCACGGTTGAAGTCGGCGAAGCTGAAGGGCTTGAGCAGATAGTCCACGGCATCGAGGCGGAATCCCTCGATGGCGTATTCGGAATAGGCCGTAGTGAAGATCACCAGCGGCGGGTTGTGCAGCTGCCGCACGAAATCCATACCGTTCAGGTCGGGCATGTTTATGTCGACGAAGAGCAGGTCGACATCCGTCTGGCGCATCATTGCCTGCGCCTCGACGGCGTTGCGGCATGCCGCAACAAGCTCCACCTGCGGGATACGGTCGATGTAGCTCTTCACTTGACGCAGCGCGAGAGGCTCGTCGTCTATGGCCATGCATTTAATCATACGAGATCGGTATCGTTAGTTTCACTTCATATCTGTCCTCGTGCGAGTCGTCTATCTTGAGCGTGTAGTTGTCGCCGAAAAGCAGGTCGAGGCGCTTGCGTACGTTGTAGAGTCCCATGCCGCTCGATTTGCCTTCGTATTCGGACGGCGTGCCGCCATGCTGCGGGGCGGTTTTGCCGCCGAGGATACTCTTGCCGCCGCGTATCCGGCCGCCCTTCCTCGAACTCTTCTGCCGTTGAGCCTGCTCTCCGCTTTCGGGAGCGGTTGCCGCGTCCGCCGTCTGTCGGGATGCGGCCCCGGCCGTACCGTTTCCCGGGACGGCGCCCGTCGGCAGCGGGGCTGCGGAGGTGTGACGCGAGTTGCTTACGGCGCAGGTGGCCGTGCTGCCGTCGCAGGCGATGGATATGTGCACGAACGAGCGCCCGTTATAGCTTACGCCGTGCTTGAAGGCGTTCTCGACGAAGACGATGAGCAGCAGCGGCGGAATCTTGGCCTCGGGCGGAATCGTCCCCTGCACGTCGAGGCGTATGTCCACATCGTCCGTATAGCGTATGCGCATCAGCCCTATGTAGTTCTCCACGAAGCGTATGTCGTTGAGGATGCTCGTGCGGGCATTCTCCGAGTCGTAGAGCACATAGCGCATCATCTTCGACAACTCTATCACGGTATCCTTGGCCGCCTCGGTGTCGATGTCGATCAGCGCGTGTATGTTGTTGAGCGTGTTCATGAAGAAGTGGGGATTGATCTGGTATTTCAGATAATCCATCTCGGCCTGGAGGCTCTGTCTCTCGAGCGAGACCATCTTCTGCTCGTCGCTCATCGACTTGAACATGATCTTGATGCCGTTGTTGGTGTTTTGCAGGAAGAGGCCCAGCAGGACGTTCCAGTACCATGCCAGATCGGTGAACGACGCGCGGCCGTGGACGATATAGAGGTCGCCGTCCGCAAAGGGCGAGCGGCGCATGGTGGTCTCGTAGTACTCGATTGAGTAGAATACCACGATGAGGTATGCTATCGACACCAGATAGTAGGCGACGTAGTGCTTCCGCAGCAGCAGCTTCGGGGCGAAGATCAGGTTGTTGAGCAGGAAGATGATGCCGTAGGGGAGGATCTTGAGCCACGCCGTGAGGATATTGACGAAGTAGACGTGCTCCTCGGACATCATCTTGGCGTTGAGTATGGGCACGAGAATGGCTACCGTCCACACCAGAAAGTAGAGGAGGTTCTCGCCTATGGCCATTTTGTTGCTTCGCAGTCGCATCGTAACAAAGGTATGAATTTTTACGTTGGCGGCAAAAAAATCTCCCGCCGTCGGGGCGGGAGCGTTATGCGTGTCGTGCCGTCGGCGGCTTCTGCCGCTATTTGTATCGCAGCAGCAGCTCCAGCATGCGGCGGTCGAGCTTGTGGCCCTTGAAGTCCTCGTACTTGACATCGTCGCGGCCGCTGTCCAACACGCCGAACGACCCGTAGAGGTTCCACAGCGACCATCCCCAGCCGTTCTCGGCGAAGATCGTGAACTGATCCTCGAGCCATGCGAGGGCGACATCGTGCGGGGTACGGTTGTGGCATCCGAATTCGCCTATGTGTACCGTACGGCCGAGCTTCATCCACGGCTGCCAGTTGCGGTTGAGCGTCTCGCGCAGCCATTCGCGGTCGTATGTCTGGTCTTTGTCGTGCAGGGGCCAGCTTAACTTCTCGCGCGGGTAGTACATGGGGCCGTCGCCGTAGACCCAGCTCGCCTCGTAGTGCGAGATGAGCATGGGCTGGTACCCGCGGCCGCTCTGGATGATGTTGCGCAGGTCCGAGATGCCCATGAGAGGACGGTTGCCGACATCCAGTCCGTCGACGATGATCGTACGCGTGGGGCTTATGCGCCGTATGGTCTCGATCAGGCGCCGGACAACGTTCTCGTATTTGGCATCCTCGATCGAGGGCGCCTCGTTTATGAGGTTGAAACTCAGGTCGCGCGACGAATAGGACTTGTACCGTTCGGTAAATATCTTCCAGTGGTGTTCGCACGCCTTGAGGGCCTCGTCGCTCTCGAAGAGGTTGGCCTCCTCGTGCGGCGGATTGATGCAGTAGCCGGGCGCACGGTGGAAATTGAGGTTTATGTGTATGCCGTACTGGTGTCCCAGCTCCACGACGCGGTCGATCTCGGCTATACGCTTCTCGTCGATGTCGTACCAGTTGTCGCGCGAGGTCCAGCACCAGTATGACAGGGGTATGCGGGCGAAGTTGAAGCCCCACTCGGCCATGATCTCGAAGTCCTCCTCGCTGAAGGTCGTCTGGTTGTCGGGATTGAATTTGTTGAGGAGGTTGAACCCCTTCCACAGAACTTTCGGTTTGGCGGCTGCGGCCTGCGTCTCCGGCCTCCCGGCGGCCGCCGCCACGGTTGCAGGCAGCGTCGCGGCGGCCGCCGCACTGCCTATCAGGCGCAGAAACTCCGCGCGGTCGATGGTTTTAGGTGCTTTCATATTGTGATATGTCGACATGCGCGATAAATATAGCAAATATTCGTCTTTTATGCAAGCGAAGGGGTGCGGCAACATGAAAAAAGCGGCCCGCAGGCCGCCGTTGTTTCCTTTGCGTAAAGTCCCGGGAGCTCTCGTCGCCGGCCGCGTATTCTCATTTGCATTATGTTGCGGATGTTTTCGCCGCAGTCTGCAATTTCTTCCTTCGCGTGTCTCTCGCCGGTGCTTTTGCCGCAGTTTCTTCCTTCGCGTGCCCCTCGTCGGTGCTTTTGCCGCAGTTTCTTCCTTCGCGTGCCCCTCGCCGGTGCGTTCGCCGCAGTTTCTTCCTTCGCGTGCCCCTCGCCGGTGCGTTCGCCGCAGGCCCCCCCCCGGTGCGCTATCGTGCCAGATCCTGGTAGAGGAAACGGCGTATGCTGCGCTTGGGCGTCTTCTCGAACTCCGACTTCATGATCACATATCCGGCGACCTTTTCGTATGCGGCCACCGAGGCGTTGAGCATGACGATGTTCTGCTTCATGATCTCGTCGAGCCCCTTCTCGTCGATGCCCTCCTGTGCCGCCTGGTCGAAGTCGGGCACGATGAGCGCCGTGAGGCGGCTGTTCTTCTCGACGATGAGCGACTCGAGCACCAGCGGCAGGTTGTTGAGCTTGTCCTCGATCTCCTCGGGGTAGATGTTCTGTCCCGTGCCCGTGAGGATCATCGTCTTGCAGCGGCCGCGTATGTAGAGCGTGCCGTCGGGATCCATCGTTCCCATGTCGCCCGTATGGAGCCATCCCTCGTCGTCGATGACGGCGCGCGTGGCCTCCTCGTTCTTGTAGTATCCGGCCATGACGTGTTCGCCGCGTATCATGATCTCCCCGGCGGTGTTCTCCGGATCGGGCGAGTCGATGCGTGCCTCGAGCAGCCCCTTGAGGTAACGCCCGCACGAACTGTTCTTGAACTCGGTGGGTATGGAGAAGCTGATGAGCGGGCCGCACTCGGTCATGCCGTAGCCTATCGTCAGCGGGAAATCTATCTTGCGCAGGAACGCCTCCGTCTCCTGGTTCATCGGGGCGCCGCCCACGATGAATATCTTGAGCTGCCCGCCGAACGAGGCCATCATCTTCGAACGGATGATCGAATAGAGGGCTGTGTTGAGCAGCGGAATCTTCATGGCGATACTCATGGGGCCCTTCTCGAGCATGGGCATGATCTGCTTGCGGTAGACCTTCTCGAGGATGAGCGGCACGCTGCATATGATCGTGGGGCGCACCTGTTGCATCGCCTCGACCAGAATCTTGGGTGAGGGTATGCGGCCGAGCAGGGTTATGTGGGCGCCGACGGCCAGCTGCGTCAGGAAGTCGAAGGCGCAGCCGTAGGCGTGGGCCAGCGGCAGGAACGACAGTGTGCGGCCGCCGCGGTCGAAGAAGGGTTTTCCCGACGAGGGCTCGACGACGCTGCGGGCGAAGATGACGTTGCCCGTAAGGTTGTTTACGGTGAGCATGACGCCCTTCGACGATCCCGTTGTGCCCGAGGTGTAGTTGAGCAGTATGATGCGGTCGTTCGGCACGTCGGGGTATTTTATGTCGTCGATGCCGAAATGTTTGCCGTATGTCTTGTGGAATGTCTTGTACGCGCTCTTTGCGGCCTGCTTTATGCGCGGTTTGTCGCGGTCGTATGTGAGCGAGAAGTCCGTGAGCGAGAATATGGCCTCGAGTGCCGGCATGCGTGCCGGGTCGAGGTTGGCCATGAAGTTGTCGCCGATGAAGAGCATGCGGCTCTCCGAGTGGTTGATGATATTCATCATGTCGGCGGGGTTGAAATCCTGTAGGATGGGCACGATGACGGCGCCGTAGGTTATGGTGGCGATGTATGTTACGCACCAGCGTATGTTGTTGCGTCCGATGAGTGCGATCTTGTCGCCCTCGCGTATGCCCGACTCGCGGAACAGCAGATGCAGCTTGGCGATCTCACGTGCCGTATCGAGGTATGTGAATGTGTCGCCGCCGAAATAGTCGGTCAGCGCCGGAAGCTCGCTGTTTTGGCGAAAACTCGTCTCGTATATTTTTATCAGATTCTCCTGCAACATGGCATATCTCTTTTGCTTGGTTCGCTCGTCACCCTCCTTTGGGAGCGGGACCGGCATCGGTCCGGTGCGGCTATGTGTTTATTGGGGGGTTATTCCGTACGTGTTTGCTGTGCTGCCTTCTTGTCGTCGGACGTCATATCCTTTGTGTCCTGACCGCTGTCGCCCGTTTCGGCTGTTGTCCTTCCTGCCTCCCCGGCTGCGCTTCCGGTTTCGGCGGCCGCCTTTGTGGCGGCGGGGTCATGCGGCCTCCAGACATATATCTTCGACTCGGTGCCGGCTTTCAGCCGCTCGATGTTCTTGCGGTGTGACCACAACAATAATCCTGCTACAACGAACGAGAAGACCACAAACGTGACCGACATGTCCTTCACGCGCGACCACTCCATCGACGAGTATATTATGACCACCACGGGGAAGCTGCATCCTGCGGTCATCGAGGCCAGCGACACGTAGTGCGTCACGAGAAATACCAATACCCATACGGCGAAGCACAACAGCACCACGATGGGGTAGATACCCGTGATTGCGCCGACGAGGGTCGCGACGCCCTTGCCGCCCTTGAACCCTGCGAAGATGGGGAATATGTGTCCCAGCACGGCGGCGAAGACGCCCATGATCTTGAGGTTGATGAGCCATGCCGAGGTGATGTCTATGTCGTAGCGCATGATGCCTATGAGCGAGACGGCGATGAAACCCTTGAAGAAGTCGAGGACGAATACGGGCAGGGCGGCGCGGCGCCCCAGGACGCGGAGCATGTTCGTCGTGCCGGCGTTCTTGCTGCCGTATTCCCTGATGTCTATGCCGTAGTATTTCTTGCCGATCCATACCGCGCTGGGGATCGACCCCAGGAGATAGGCTATGATGAGCATCGTTACGGCACAGTAGTATGTAATAAAACTCCAGGTCTCCATTTCCAGATGATGTTAGATTGCAAAAATACACCGGCTGCGGCCGGTGGAGCCGAGCGGGTGCGAGTATATTTTGAGACAAAGATAAACAAAGATTTTGACTTATCCATCGTTTGGGCCAAAATTCGCCGGGCCTGGCGGGACATGCCGCGACGGCCCGCATTTCGGCCTTTCATGAAGGTCGCATGTTTTTATTTTCATGAAAAATCATTAACTTTGTTGCCTTATGAGAAACAACAGGAGTTAAAATGATTGCAGGAAGCTTAATAAATGAAACCATAGGCAAATGGTCGTGGTGGAAGGAGATGCTGACGATCGTGGCCGGATGTGTGATAGTGTCGGTAGGATTCGTATTTTTCATCAATCCCTACAATATCGTCCCGGGAGGCGTATATGGCCTGGGTATCGTCATGCACAACATATTCCCTGCGGTGCAGGTGGGTACTTTCGGATACATGTTCGACGTGCCGCTGCTCATAACCGCCATCTTCATCTTCGGACGGCAGTTCGGCGGCCGTACCCTCTTCGCCGCCTGCATGACGCCCGGCCTGATGAATATCCTCTCGTCGCTGGCTTATCCTAACCGTGAAGCCCTGCGTGCGCTCGATCCCTCGCAGCTGCTGGGCGGCGTACTCGACCTCTCGGACCACCTTATGCTCACGTGCGTGCTGGGCGGCGCGATGATAGGCCTGGGACTGGGTCTCGTGGTACGCAGCAACGCTACTACGGGCGGAACGGATATCGTGGCCATGATCCTCAACAAATATATGCATGTTAAGTTCTCGCACGGCGTGCTTTTTGCCGATGCGTGCGTCGTGCTGTCGGGGCTTGTCGTCATTGGCTTCGGCATAGGTCTCGGCCCCGACGACAATGTGGGAGATCGCGGGTGGCTGCTGTCGCTTTACTCTCTCATCACGATCTTCATCGCCTCGCGCGTGGTGGACTATGCCATCGACGGCTCGTCGTACGACAAGCTGCTCTTCATCATCAGCAACAACCGTTCGGAGCAGCTGCGCGACTACATCATCAACAGCATGGACCGCAGCGCCACATACCTCAAGGCATCGGGCATGTACAGCCGCGACGAAAAGGAGATGATATTCCTCGTGGTAAGCCGCCGCGAGGTGGCGCAGGTGGAGCGCAAGATCAAGGAGATCGACCCGCGCGCCTTCGTCGTGGTGACGAACGCCTACGACACCTACGGCGAGGGTTTCAAGCCATTCCCCGAGAAGGAGACGATACTCAACAGTTAAGCGTAAGAGCCTTTTATGATTGACAGAAATACATTGCGGCCCGTTACGGGCGACGGCCGACGCCTCTTCGTGGAGACCTACGGCTGTCAGATGAATGTCGGCGACACGGAGATCGTGGTGTCGGTGATGCAGCGCGAAGGCTATGTCTATACCGACCGTATCGACGAGGCCGACGTGGTGCTGATAAACACCTGCTCGATACGCGACAACGCCGAGCAGCGCATCTGGGGGCGCCTGCGCGAGCTGCGCGGTCTGCGCCGCCGCCGTCCGTCGCTGCTGATAGGCATCATAGGCTGCATGGCCGAGCGGCTGAAGGAGCGCCTTGTCGAGGGCGAGGATGCCGTCGACATCGTGGCCGGCCCCGATGCCTACCGCGACCTGCCGCGGCTGGTGCGCGAGGCCGAGGCCGGAGGCAAGGGGGTGAACGTGCTGCTCTCGAACGAGGAGACATATGCCGAGATCGCACCCGTGCGGCTCGACCGCAACGGCGTGAGCGCCTTCGTCGCGATCATGCGCGGCTGCGACAACTTCTGCTCCTATTGCGTCGTCCCCTATACCCGCGGGCGCGAGCGCAGCCGTGACGCCGCCACCATCGTGGCCGAGGCGCGCACGCTCTTCGAGAACGGCTACCGCGAGGTGACGCTGCTCGGGCAGAACGTCAACTCATACCGCACGGGCGATGTCGATTTCCCTGCGCTGCTGAAGTCCGTCGCGGAGATCTCGCCGCTGCTGCGCGTGCGTTTCGCCACGTCGCATCCCAAGGACATGAGCGACCGCCTGATCGAGACGATGGCCTCGATGCCCAACATCTGCCGTGCGATACACCTGCCGGCACAGTCGGGATCGACGGCGGTGCTCGAGCGCATGAACCGCAAGTATACGCGCGAGTGGTATCTCGGGCGCGTGGAGGCCATACGGCGTCTGATGCCCGACTGCGCCATCACGACCGACCTCATCGCGGGCTTCTGCGGCGAGACGGAGGAGGATCACCGCGCCACGCTCTCGCTCATGGAGCAGGTGGGGTACGACTTCGCCTATATGTTCAAGTACTCGGAGCGCCCGGGCACCTTCGCCCAGCGCCACCTGAAGGACGACGTCCCCGACGAGGTGAAGACGGCGCGCCTGACCGAGATAATAAACCTGCAGAACGAGCTCTCGGAACGCAGCAACCGCCGCGACATTGGCCGGGAGTTCGAGATCCTGGTCGAGGGTGTCTCGAAGCGCCGCGACGACCAGCTCTTCGGCCGTACGTCGCAGAACAAGGTCGTGGTATTCGACCGCGGCGGCCACGAGGCGGGCGACTATGTGCGCGTGCGCATCACGGGCTGCTCGTCGGCAACGCTCTACGGCGAGGAGATTCTTTGAGGAGGCGCCGTTGGCCGCGCCGACACGTGACGTTGATCCCGGGGGCGGGGCGGAGTATCGTACAGACGGAAAAAGGAGATGTGCGCGGTGCGGCGTACATCTCCTTCTCTTTTGTCCGTGTCGGGGAGGGGATTATTCCGTCTCTGCGGCGGATGGCCGTTCGTCCTCCATTATACGGTCCAACCTGTCATAAAACTCGGGATACTCTCCGACTGCGATCTCCCGTATCCTGCCGTCGGCTCCTATTACGACCTTGGTCGGGAAGGCCGTGACGTTATAGAGCACGGTCGGTTTCTCCGATGAGGGCATGGAGTCCTCCTCGCGGAGGTTTGTCCAGCCGAGCCCGTATTTCTCCACCCCGGCCAGCCATGCCTCTTTGTCGTCCCTGCAGTCGATGCTGACGACGACAAGGCGGTCGGCATATTTTGCGGCGGCCTGCTTCAACTGCGGTATGCCCGATATGCACGCGTGACACCATGTCCCCCAGAAGTCGAGCAGGACGGTTTTCCCCTTCAGCTCCGACAGGGTTACATCGTTGCCGTCGATGTCCGAAAGCGAGAAGTCGGGCGCCGCGGCGCCCGTGGTCAGGCCGGCCTGCGCCATCTTCTTGAGCAGGGTCTCCGCGGCCTTTTTCCGTGTCAGCTCCAGCAACGGGCGGAACATCCCGTCAAGCGTCCTTTCGGGTAGCAGCGCCATATATGTCTCGACGCTGTCGGCGGGTGCTGCCAGAATGATGTACGGGGCCACCTCGCTGCCGACACTCTGCCGGAAACTGCCGGAGATGAATCCGATGCTGCTGCTGCGTATCCCGTCAAGGACCGACCGCAGAGAGTCCAGCGCCGCGTCGTCGCCCTCCGCATAGGCCCTGTTCATTTGCATGGCGGTCTCTTCGGTCCTGTCGGCATAGACGACCAGCTGTTGATCAAATTCCCGTATCTTACTGTTGAGGTCGCTTCCACTTATTACGAACTCCGTATCCCGATCCTCTGCCGTCTCGGCGGTTACGGAGATCCTGTCGCCGGGGGCGGCATAGAGGCGCAGCATCATATTCCCGCGCCACAGCCTGCCTCCGGGTATCGTCTGCGAGGTGGCGAAGGGTTTGACGGTGACGATGCACGGCTCGCGCAGCGGCAGGGGGTAGTCGAGACGCCCGTCGGGCCCGAGCAGCAGGGTGTCAGACATTAGCGCCGCAGGGTCGCCGGCACGGCTGAACGGCATGCACTCTATCTGCAGGGTGTCGTTGCCGAGACTGCCGAAGACGAGCCGTATCTCGGGCTTGGGGGAGCATGCCGCTGCCGTGAGCATGAGCAGGATTGCGGGCAGGAGTTTTCGGTTGTTCATGAATGACGATGTTGGTATATGCGTGTTGCATGTCGGGTTTCAAACGCAAATGTAAGCAAATTATGCTTATACCGGCGCCTGTTAAAAAAAATCTCTCCGCTTCCCGGCAGGGAGGCGGAGAGATTGTCATATTATGCCTTGTGTGGCGGCACTATCGCTGGTTGAGGGCTGCGTGAGCGGCTGCCAGGCGTGCGATGGGCACGCGGAAGGGCGAGCAGCTCACATAGTTCAGACCGGCATAGTGGCAGAACTCTACCGACGAGGGCTCGCCGCCGTGCTCGCCGCAGATGCCGCACTTGAGGTCGGGGCGCGTGCCGCGGCCCTTGAAGACGGCCTCGCGGATGAGCTGTCCCACACCGTTGCGGTCGAGGATCTGGAACGGGTCGTTCTTCAGAATGTTCTTCTCGAGATATGTGGGCAGAAACTTGGCGATATCGTCGCGCGAGAAGCCCAGCGTCATCTGCGTCAGGTCGTTGGTGCCGAATGAGAAGAACTCGGCGACCTCGGCGATCTGGTTGGCGGTGACGGCCGCGCGCGGAACCTCGATCATGGTACCCACGAGGTAGTCGATCTTGTCGTTGCGCTCGGCGAAGACGGCGTTGGCCGTGCGGTCGATGACGTTCTTCTGATAGCGCAGCTCCTTGTGGTTGCCCACCAGCGGTACCATGATCTCGACCTTCACGTCCAGACCCGTGGCGTGTACGTTCATGGCGGCCTCGATGATGGCGCGCGTCTGCATCTCCGTGATCTCGGGATAGGTGTTGCCCAGACGGCAGCCGCGGTGTCCCAGCATGGGGTTCACCTCGCTCAGGTACTCCACCTTGGCGGCGATCTTCTCGAAGGGAACGTTCAGTTCCTCGGCCAGTTCGCGCTGCTCCTTCTCGGTGTGGGGAACGAACTCGTGCAGGGGCGGGTCGAGCAGGCGGATGATCACGGGATAGCCCTTCATCGCCTTGAACAGACCCTCGAAGTCGCCGCGCTGCATGGGCAGCAGCTTGGCCAGAGCCACACGGCGCCCGGCCTCGTCGTCGGCGAGGATCATCTCGCGCACGGCCTTGATGCGGTCGCCCTCGAAGAACATGTGCTCCGTACGGCAGAGACCGATACCCTCGGCACCGAAGGCGAAGGCCTGCGCGGCGTCACGCGGCGTGTCGGCGTTGGCGCGCACCTTCATCGTGGCGTACTTGCCTGCCAGATCCATCAGCTTGGCGAAGTCGCCGCTCAGGTCGGCATCCTTCGTGGCCACCTGTCCGAGGTATACCTCGCCCGTCGATCCGTTGAGCGAGATCCAGTCTCCTTCCTTGATATTGTACCCGTTTACCGAGATGGTGCGGGCCTTGTAGTCTATCTCCAGCTCGCCGGCGCCCGAGACGCAGCACTTACCCATGCCGCGTGCCACGACGGCGGCGTGCGAGGTCATGCCTCCGCGCGCGGTGAGGATGCCGGCGGCGTCGAGCATGCCCTTCAGGTCCTCGGGCGAGGTCTCGATACGCACCAGCACGGCCTTCTGGCCCGTCTTGGCGAACATCTTCTCGGCATCCTCGGCGAAGAATACCACGGGCCCCGTGGCGGCGCCCGGCGAGGCCGGCAGACCCTTCACGATGACCTTGGCGTTCTTGATCGCCGTCTTGTCGAAGACGGGGTGCAGCAGCTCGTCGAGCTTCGCCGGCTCGCAGCGCAGGACGGCCGTCTTCTCGTCGATGAGGCCCTCGCGCAGCATGTCCATGGCGATCTTCACCATGGCGGCGCCGGTGCGCTTGCCGTTGCGGCACTGCAGCATCCACAGCTTGCCGTCCTGTATGGTGAACTCGATGTCCTGCATGTCCTTGAAGTACTGCTCCAGATGGTGCTGTATCTCGTTGAGCTCGGCGAATACCGACGGCATCACCTCCTCCAGCGAGGGGTATTTCGAGGCGCGCACCTCCTCCGAGATGTTCTGTGCCTTGGCCCAGCGGCGCGAGCCCTCGATGGTGATCTGCTGCGGCGTGCGGATACCTGCTACGACATCCTCGCCTTGTGCGTTTACGAGGTACTCGCCGTTGAAGATGTTCTCGCCCGTTGCGGCGTCACGCGAGAAGGCTACGCCCGTGGCCGAGTTGTCGCCCATGTTGCCGAAGACCATCGCCTGTACCGATACGGCGGTGCCCCACTCGGCGGGGATGTTGTTGAGCTTGCGGTAGAGGATGGCGCGCTCGTTCATCCACGAACCGAAGACGGCGCAGACGGCACCCCAGAGCTGATCCCACGGATTGACGGGGAACTCCGATCCCGTGCGTTCCTTGACGGCCTTGCGGAAGGCTGCTACCAGCTCCTTCAGGTCCTCGGTCGTCAGGTCGGTGTCCATCTTCACGCCGCGGCGCTTCTTCTGCTCCTCGATGAGCACCTCGAACGGGTCGTGATCCTCCTTCGAGGCGGGCTTCATGCCCAGCACCACGTCGCCGTACATCTGTACGAAGCGGCGGTACGAGTCCCATGCGAAACGGGGATTGCCCGTGCGCTTGGCCACGGCCTCGACGGCCTCGTCGTTCATGCCCAGGTTGAGGATCGTATCCATCATGCCCGGCATCGAGGCGCGCGCGCCCGAACGTACCGATACCAGCAGCGGCATCTCCTTGTCGCCGAACTTCATGCCCGTCAGACGCTCGATGTTCTTCATCGCCTTCTCCACTTCGGGCCGGAGCATGTTGATTATGGCCTCCTTGCCGTGCTTGTAGTATTCGGCGCACACCTCGGTGGTTATGGTGAAGCCCGGAGGCACGGGTATGCCGATCAGGTTCATTTCGGCAAGATTGGCGCCCTTGCCGCCGAGAAGCTCTCTCATTTTTCCGTTACCCTCGGCTTCCTTGTTGCCGAAGGTGTAGACTCGTTTTACGTCTGCCATAGTTTGTTTTTTTATTATTGTGATGATTGTTTATGTTCGAATTTGCTCTTCCTTGGCTTAAATGTTATACAAAATTATAACTTTTTCATTAATATGCAAATGTTTCGTCGAAATATATGAATAGAGGAAGATAGCGTCCGCACCCTCCGACGTATCTCGTACGGTCGTATGTCGGGGCGGGATGGCCCGCGCGTGTCAACATGCGGCGCGTTGCAAAGACGTCGCAAACGGTTATGCCCGACAGGTTTGTGGCTATGCGGTCGCGCATGCGCCAGCGCCCGCCCTCGCAGCTGTTGCCCCGTCCCGCCTTCTCGGCACGCAGGGTGGCGTCGCGAAGACCGTATTCGGGAAAATTTAATTTATTGGGCATGCCCATCATTATAATATTATTATCTTCCGTGCCGTACTCCTCCTCGAGCCGTGCCGCAAGCACCCCGAGCGACGAGCAGCGGTGCATGATGACGAGCGTGAGAGGTGTGCCGCCCGTCGTGCCGTGTATGGCCAGGGCGTTGTTCCAGCGTATGACGCGGTCGGGAACGAAGCGGTCGACAAAGTAGAGCAGTGCAAAATCCAATCCATTCTCCGCGTCGCACGTGCGGTGCAGGTAGGCGTAGTCGCTGCGGCAGGCGGCCGAGATGTCGCGCACGACCTGCTCGTTCTCCACACCGTAGAGCGCCACCACATCCGTCGCGAGAGAATCGATCACGCGCGCCGTCGCCTCCACCTTGCGGCGGTAGCGGCTGCCGTCCCAGCGCAGGCGTCCCTGCGGGGTGTAGTCGCTGTCGTCGTAGAAACGGGAGGGAATGGTGTCGTAGAGGCAGTCCACATCGTAGAAGGCGGCGCTGAAGCCGCGGCGTTCCTGCGCCGTGCCTTGTGCCGTTACGGCGATCAGGGCAGTTGCAAGCAACGCTATGGTCGTAATGGCGCCTCTCATCGCGTGCCTATTTTTCTATTACGCCCGAGCCGGCGAGGCGCTCTCCGTCGTACCATGCGGCGAACTGTCCCGCCGCGATGCCGCGCTGCGGCTCCGCAAAGAGTATGTAGTCCCCGTCGGGGCGGCAGATGAGCTGGGCCTGCTGCAGCGGCTGGCGGTAGCGTATGCGCACCAGGTAGGGACGGCATTCGCCCTGCTGCATCCTCTCCGCAGGGTCGATCCAGTGCAGCGTGCCGGGTTCGAGCCGCAGCGCGCGGCGATAGAGCCCCGGGTGCGACTCCCCCTCGCCAACGTAGATTACATTCTGTGCCACGTCGGTGGCGATGATGAAGAGCGACTCCTTGCGGCCGCCTATTCCGAGGCCCTTGCGCTGGCCGATGGTGTAGAAGTGCGCCCCGTGATGGGTCCCGATCTTCTTGCCGTCGCGCACCGTGTAGCTGTAGGGTTCGGCCAGGGCGGCCACGTCGCTGCCGCGGTCGAGAGCGTATCCGCGCCATGAGGGCAGGATTTCGTGTACGTTGCCGTCGCGCGCGGCGAGCTTCTGCTGCAGGAATACCGGCAGGTCCACCTTGCCCACGAAACATATCCCCTGCGAGTCCTTTCGCTTTGCCGTGGCGAGGTGCTGCTCGGCGGCGATGCGCCGCACCTCGCTCTTGAACAGCCCCCCGACGGGAAAGAGTGCGTAGCGCAGCTGCTGCTGCGAGAGCTGGCAGAGAAAATAGCTCTGGTCCTTGCCGGGGTCGGTGCCCGCCAGCAGCGAATAGACGGTCTCCCCGTCGCGCACATGTTCCGTCTTGCGGCAGTAGTGTCCCGTGGCGACGAAGTCGGCCCCCAGCTTGAGCGCCTCCTTGAGGAAGACGTCGAACTTGATCTCGCGGTTGCACAGCACGTCGGGGTTGGGCGTACGGCCGCGCTCGTACTCGGCGAACATGTAGTCCACCACGCGGCGGCGGTACTCTTCCGACAGGTCGACCGTGTGGAGCGGTATGTCGAGGCGCTTGGCCACCATCTCGGCGAAGAGCCGGTCGTCGTACCATGTGCATTCGCCTTCGAGCGTGCCCACAGTGTCATGCCAGTTGATCATGAAGAGTCCCACGACGTCGTGTCCCTGCCGCTTGAGCAGGTACGCCGCCACGGAGGAGTCCACGCCTCCCGACAATCCGACTACGATTCGTGCCATATATATTTTTCTGCGTTGCTTTGGGGTAATGGGTTGCAAAGGTACTAAAAACATTCCATATTCGGTCTTTTTGCCGCAAAAACTCTCTTATACCTTGCGGTTAAGGTTTTTATGACTACATTTGTAGGATTTTAACACACACTTCCCGCCTTATGTTACTGCTCGAGGATCGTAACGACTGCGCCGCGGTGTACCGCATAGACGACGGCCGCGACACGGGTGTCACCCGCTACATAGCCACAACTCCCTATACACGCGCCATATGCAACGATCCCACGGTCTGCGGCGTGGATTATACGCGCCGCCTGCAGCGTGCCTGCACCGAGGTGCTCACGATCTATCGCGGCATCGCCTCGCAGCCGCTCGAATGTAACGACACCGTTGTGCTGAACATCCTGCGCGGAGGGCTCAATTTCGGTCTGCGCGAGGCCCTGGCCGACGCCTACGGCTGGAATACGATGGGAACGTCGTTCATCAGCGCGCAGCGCGTGCGCGACTCGGAGGATTCCGAGGACTGGCACATCACCGAGAGCGACTACCGCAAGGTATATCTTCCCGAGCGGGCGCAGATCCTCTTCGGCGACGTGGTGGCTACGGGCACCAGCCTCCATCACGCCCTGAAGCTGCTCGTGCGCAGCGCCGAGGAGACCGGGGCCGAGATCACGCGATTCGTCTTCTTCACCTACGGCGGCAGCCGCGCCGAGGAGATTCTTTCGGACATAGCGGCCCTGTGCCGCGAGCGTTTCGCCTCGTTTACGGGCGTCGACCTCTTCTATCTCGAGGGTCGTTTCACGGTGCCCTCGCCCTCAACGCCCCTCACGATAAAGCTCACGGGGACCGATCTGGTGCGCTACGGGGCGCTTATGACGCCCGAATTCGTCGCATCGCAGTACGACAACCCGCTCTATCCGCTCGAGAGGTGCATAATATACGACGCCGGATCGCGCGCGTTCCACCCCAGGGAGTATGTGTCCGATGTCGAGGAGTATTGGCGTACGGTGCTCAAGCAGGCGCAGCAGGGACGCTCGTTCCGTTCGCTTGTCGAGGAGCGTTTCCCTGGAATCGATGCCGACCGTTTCGGCGAGGTGGATCTGCGCGAGATCGTTCTCTCGCACCTCATGTCTATCGAGAAGATTCTGGGATAGTGGTCGGGAATGCCCCGGCGCGGTCCCGCAGGGGGTGCGCGGCAGGGCAGTACGGCGGCGGCCGGTAAGGGCGCGTCCGTTGGCGCGGCACGTAAACAGAGGAATGGCAGCAATGAAAACCCAAAAAATCCGATAAATGGAGAATAACGTACAAACCGCTTCGCGCGATTATGAATTTTCGGCCGTACAGGATGACGGCCGCCGTGGAATGTGGTCGATGCTGATAATCATGCTCGGCTTCTCGTTCTTCTCGGCAAGCATGTGGGCCGGAGGAACCATCGGTTCGGCCCTGACTTCGCCCGCCTTCATCGCGGCCGTATTGCTCGGCAACCTGCTGCTCTCGTGCTATACGGGACTGCTGGCATACATCGCCGGCAAGACCCATCTCTCGACGCACCTGCTGGCGCACTACTCGTTCGGCCGCAAGGGGTCGTACCTGCCGTCGCTGCTGCTGGCGGTGACGCAGACGGGATGGTTCGGCGTGGGCGTGGCCATGTTCGCCGTGCCCGTCTCGAAGCTCTTCCCCGAGGTGCCGCTCTGGATCCTGGTGTGGGGCGCGGGTCTGCTCATGACCTCGACGGCATATTTCGGCATACGCGCCCTGGCATGGCTCAGCGCCGTGGCCGTGCCCGCCATCATCATCCTCGGATGCATGTCGATGCAGATGGCCATAAACGACTTCGGCGGCTGGCGCGAGTGGCTGAACGTGGTGCCGCAGGGTGAGGAGATGTCGTTGATGACGGCAATGGGTCTGGTCGTGGCGAGTTTCATCTCGGGCGGTACGCTTACGCCCGACTTCGTGCGCTTCTCGCGCAATGCGAAGATCTCGGTTACGAGCACCGTGGTGGCGTTCTTTATCGGCAACAGCCTCATGTTCCTCTTCGGCGCCGTGGGCGCAGCGCTATACCAGCTGAACGACATCTCGGAGGTGCTGTTCCGCCAGGGACTGATCGTATTCGGAATCATTGTGCTGGGCCTCAACATATGGACCACAAACGACAACGCGATCTATGCCTCGGGTCTCGGCCTCTCGAACGTATTCAAGCTGCCGAAACGATATATGGTATTGGTGATCGGCGTGGTGGGCACCGCCTCGGCGATATTCCTCTACAACAATTTCGTCGACTGGCTCAACGTCCTGAACGCCATGCTGCCCTCGATCGGTGCGGTGATCATCGCCGACTACTTCATCAACCGGAAGAACTACGGCGATGCCTCGTACCGCTTCTCGCAGTTGAACATGGGCGCCGTCGTCGCATGGTTCGTGGGTGTGATATGCGCATTGACGCTGCCCGGTATCGCGTGCGTGAACAGTGTCATCGCCTCGATCGTGGTATACGCCCTCTGGTGCCGTCTCTCGCGCAAGAGAGAGAGGTAGCGGGTATCCCGAACGTAAAAAATATACTGTGCGGAATCCTCCGCACAGTATATTTTTTTGTGCTGCGCCCGTCTACAGCGGGGTGTAGGTGACGGTCAGGGCGGCAAGGTTGAACTGATAGGGCGATCGCTCCTGTATGTAACCGATGTGTATACGGTATTCGCTGCAGTCGTCCGTCCCTGTCGGCTCGAAGAGGTGATCGATTATGGAGGAGGTGTTTTTCTCCGTGGTGCCGTCGAGCATGTTGCCGTCCTGGTCGGTGACGGATATGGTGTAGTGACGTTTCATGCACGTATCATGCGCCGTCACGCCGATACGGGTCGGGGCGTATCCCTTGATCACGGGCAGCACGATGTCTGCCGGCGTACTCTTGTTGATGCCGGTGATTGTGAGATATGATTTGTCGGGACCGCCCGAATGGAAATAATACTCCTCGGTGCAGAGGAAGCGGAACGTATGGCCGCCGAACAGGTATTCGTCCGTCGTTGCGGCGTCGGCTTCGTCGTCGGGGAATCCGCCGGGATAGCAGGCCGCATCGGTGAAGTCGATGGCGAGCGTCATCGGTTCGCGTATCTCGGTGGCGGGGGACAATTCGACCTGCGTCGACATTATGGTGGCGGCACGAAACTCCCTTGCCGAGTCGAATCTCTTGTCGAGGCGGTATCTCCTGCCGTCGGAGGTCGTGACGACGATGCCGAGGCTCTCGCCGCTGCCGACGGTGAAGGGTGCGGCCGCCGCCCATATCGGGAACTCTCCGCCGGCGAGAATCTCGCCCGAGGCCTCCGCCTCGACCTCGATCGTGGAGGATGCGCTCCGGGCGTCGGCCGTGATGGTGCCGTCGGCGAGATCTATGGTGTGGCGTGCCGCGAGGATTCTCCCTTCGGGCGCCGTTATCGTCACGGATGTTATCCCCGGGATGGCGTCGCCCGTGGCATTGTGCAGCTGCAGCCGGATGACGGTGGCCGTGTGGTGCATCGGGATCGAGACCTCGTCGGACGATGCCGCCGCGGTATGTCCCGTGAGTGGATCGAGCGCCGCTATGTGCGCGGCCGAGGCGCCGTGCTGCCTCTGCCGGGCCGCACCTACATCGAAGAGCGCATCGTCGGTGTCGGCCCGGACGGTGGTCTTGTCGGGGTTGTACGGATAGACGGCATAGAAGTCGTATGCCGCATCGGACATAAGTACGGCGGTGTTGCCGAATACACCGTTCTCCGGGTCGGTTACGGTGAACATATAGGGCTTGGCTTCCGTCTCGGATGCTCCTTCGGGGGCGATAATGACACTCAGGGCGTCGTTCTCGACCCATGTGGTGACGGCCCCGTCGAATGCGGTGCGCGTGGCGCCGGACTGTGTGGCGCGGATGGTTATGGGCCGTGTGCGGCCTGTAGCTGTGGCCTCATCGTACTTGTGTGTGCATCCGGCGGCCGCAATGGCGGCGGACGCGGCGATGACGGCGATAATATTGGTGTGTCTCATGTGTCGTCGGTTTGGATGTTAAAAATTTTCGTGGTCCCAATCTTCGATGGTGGTATTGTGCCCGCTCAGGGCGAATCCCCTTTCGACACTCAGGTCGAGCGCCGCAACCGTAGGCGGCGTGTAATGTCTTCTTTTCATGATAAGTTTGTTTGGTTGAAGTTCAGTGATGCGCATGGGACGGAATGTGTCCCTTGACGTTACAATATATGTTTGAATTTTTGTTATGTGTTCGAATTGCTATACAACGGTAGGTATTTATTCCCTTTTTCTATATCATAAATATAATAATTTCGATTTGATATGCCAAGATAAAATTCGGCTATTGCGACGTCGGTGTGCGGTTTGCCGTCCATTTTGCCGTAATCCGGTCCTGCGGAGCTTTTTTGCCGCCGCAATGCCGGGCTGTTGGACGTTGCGACGGGGTATGCGATAATGTTGTAATGTTTATGTAAAAGATTGTAATGACACGGCGGTACCCCTTTCGCCATGTCGTGACTCATCCCCGCATCGGGATGTGTGCGATATGGATGCTGTGGCTGTGCAATGGTGTGAAATGGCGGGAATTGCCCGAGCGGGCTGCCGGGTGGAGATGCGGCTGCAGGCGCCCCGTGCCGGTAAAGTGCGGGACCGGTTTGGATAAAAGAAATAAAAGGTTTATTTTTGCACCGACTCAGGCGGCTCCTTTGCCGCGGTTGATGGTTCCGTAGCTCAGTTGGATAGAGCAACAGCCTTCTAAGCTGTGGGTCGCGGGTTCGAATCCCACCGGAATCACTTTTCATCGACAGTTAAGCGATCTGCCACCCATCCCTTCCGGATATGGCGGATCGCTTGTTTTGTATGGATGCAGGATGGTGCGGGGCCGTGGAAAAGGGCATGTGATGCCGTGCGCGCGGCGTGGTATATAACAAAAAAGGTCTCCGTAAGGAGACCTTCAAGGGTGGAAGATGGGATTCGAACCCACGACCTTCGGAACCACAATCCGTCACTCTAACCAGCTGAGCTACATCCACCGTGTGATTCGTTTTCTCGAATCGGTGTGCAAATATAAAGGGTTTTGCGGTTTTATCCAAACAAATGTGCGAAAAAGATGATAAAAATCGGTCTCGGCAGGCCCCGGTTGGACGGTCGTCCCTCTTGCGGCGGTGCCGTGCGGCCCGGTACGGTGTCGGTGCGTGGGCGAAGCGTTGCGGCCGGTAACGCGGGGCTGTCCTCGCGCTGCCGGCCGCATCGCGGCAGTTTGCTGGAGATGCCGCATCGCCCGTATGGTATCATTTGGGCTGCGCCGAGAACGACACCTCGATCTCGGTCTGCTCGCCTGCGGCGAGGCGTATGTCGAAGCCTACCATGCGGACTCCCTTGTCGACGATCTCGAAGGGTTTGTACTGGTGGTCGGGCCGTATCGCGGCCGCGGCCTCCGATTTGGTGCGCAGCCGCAGGTAGAGCTGTTTGCCATCCTGCCGCAGCAGTATGGTGTTGGCATCGACTATTTCCGCTTCGGCATTCGTGGCCATGTTCCACGCTACGGTCGAGGCTTGCGGCCCGTTGGTTATGCGGTCGGTGATGGTGAGGCGGTCGTTCTTGTCCATTTCGGCCGTACGCACGACGCTTGCGGCATCGGCCGCAAAGACATCCGTCAGGTTGATCGTGACGCTTCTGGTGCGTTGGTCGTCGGTGTAGGATTCAATCTCGGCCATGCCGTTGACGGCATGGCGGTGGCCGTTGAAGGTGAGTGTATTGTGAGACTCGACCCCTATGCGGAATATCTCCCAGCGGGGGCTCTCCTGCTTCATGTTCCAGAGGTCCACGCCGGCCTGTTCGAGGCGGTTGTAGTCGTGCATGCCCAGGTCGATCGCCCAACGTATGCCGTCACTCTCGTAGATGAACGAGCCGGCATCCATGTGGGCATGGTTGCTCGAGGCGCGGCCGCCCTTGATGGCGAAGTAGGTGTCGTCGGGGTGCGTCCAGCCGCTGCGGTAGATGAAGACGGGGGCGATGCCGTGGTTGACCCATACGCGTGAGACGGGCATGTGGCTGTGCGAGAGGTCGAGGCCCGACGCGAAAACCATATATATTGGCAGCAGGCGGTCCGACGGGATGCGCCCGTTGCGCAGGAACTGCTCGTCGACGGCCACAACCGATGGATCGTTCATCTGACGTGCGAACCAGTACTTGGCGGGTATGCACGAGGCGCCCGACCCCGAGTCGTAGAAGTTGTAGCATTTGCCCGACGGCGCAACCATGTATGTCATGAAGGCGGCCGAACGCATGAAACTCTCCTGTGCCGCAATGCCGGCATCGGTTCCCAGGGCCGACTGGAGTGCCGCCACGAGCATCACCTCGAAGCCCGTGCCGTAGTCCCAGTAGCTGAACCCTTCGGGGTATCCGCCGTCGGGGTCGTAGCACTTCTGTGCCGTGGGGTTCGAGGCGAGGCACTTCTCGATGAGCGCCTTGCAGTACTCCGGAGCGCGTTCGTATGTGGCCAGGGCGCCGTATATCATTCCGGCGTTGCACACCTGGTTCCAGTTGTTCTCGGCACGGAAGAACCATCCGTGGCCCGGGTCCTCCGAGGCCCGCAGCCCCTTTTCGTATATCGCCGTGCCGATGATGCTGCGCGAGTGGCGCGGCAGCACGTCATAGAGCCAGTCGTAACCTATGGCCAGTGCCATGGTCATCTCGCCCACATCGAGGAAGTGCGACGGGTTCCAGTCGCTGAAGGCGCTTATGGCGAGCATCTCGCGTTCGGCGCGGGCGGCATAGCGCTCGTCCTGCGTGGTGACGTAGGCGTATGAGAGGTAAAATATGCGTTTGAGCGCGTCGCGCGATACGGACAACAGGCGGCGCCCCGTCATGACGCGCTCGACGGGAGTGGCGTCGAGGATCTTGTCGCACTCGGCGATGATGCGGTCGTGTACCGCGGCGGCGTTTTTCGAGCGGGATGGAAGCTGGCGTATGGCGTCGATGTCGCTGCCGGCGAGCAGCAGGCGCGGGTGGGGAGCAAGGCGGTCGAAGTCGAGGTTCTGTGCCTGGAGCGTGCATACGGATGCTGCGGCCAAGAGCGTTACGAGAAATAGCAGTCGTTTCATGGGGAACAGATTTTTTGTCGTATAAAAATAGTGTTTTTTTGCGAAACCGGCAAATATCGGCATGGCACGGGCGTGCCGCGGGCCGTGGCGCATGCGGCATATGTCGCTGTGGGGAGGAGACCGGTATGCGGCAGCGGTGCCGCTGCGGTGCCGTCGTGTCGTGTCGTCGTGCGGCGGGATGTGGCAGTCGGCGGGGGCGTCGGCAGACTATTTGCGCCGCGGGTGACATTTTGGCACGCGCTGTGGCGTGCCGTGTCAGATATTGTATGCCAAAACCCTTTTGGCACATGAGTTGTTCAATACAGGGTCGGACTCGCGAAAGAGCCCGGAAGTGTAAACGATTAACTTATTAAAAATACTGAACCATGACAATCAAACCGCTTTCAGACCGTGTATTGGTATTGCCCAATCCGGCAGAGGAGAAGACCGCAGGAGGTCTGTTCATTCCCGACACAGCCAAGGAGAAGCCCCTTATGGGCAAGGTAGTAGCCGTAGGCCCCGGCACCTCGGATGTGAAGATGGAGGTAAAGGAGGGCGACAACGTTCTCTACGGCAAGTATGCCGGCACCGAGATCAATGTAGACGGTGTCGATTACCTCATAATGAAGCAGAGCGACATCCTGGCCATCTGCTAATGCGGACCGGAGACCGAACCCTGAAATGTTTAACAGTTAAAAATCGAAAAGAATTATGGCAAAAGATATCAGATATAACGTAGAGGCGCGCGAGCTGCTCAAGGAGGGTGTCGACGCGCTGAGCAACGCCGTCAAGGTAACCCTGGGCCCCAAGGGCCGCAATGTCATCATCGACAAGAAGTTCGGTGCGCCCCAGATCACCAAGGACGGTGTGACCGTAGCCAAGGAGGTCGAGCTTGAGGATCCCTTTGCAAACATGGGCGCACAGATGGTCAAGGAGGTGGCTTCGAAGACCAATGACGACGCCGGCGACGGTACCACCACCGCAACCGTTCTGGCACAGGCCATCATCGGCGTGGGTCTGAAGAACGTCACCGCCGGAGCGAACCCGATGGATCTGAAGCGCGGTATCGACAAGGCCGTTGCTACCGTTGTGAGCGAGCTGCGCAAGCAGAGCCAGGAGGTAGGCAACGACATCGCCAAGATCGAGCAGGTGGCTTCGATTTCGGCCAATAACGACCACAACATCGGCAAGCTCATCGCCGAGGCCATGAGCAAGGTCAACAAGGAGGGTGTGATCACCGTCGAGGAGGCCAAGGGCACTGAGACCCACGTGGAGGTTGTCGAGGGTATGCAGTTCGACCGCGGTTACATCTCGGCCTACTTCATGACCGACACCGAGAAGATGGAGGCCGAGCTGGAGAAGCCTCTGGTGCTGATCACCGACAAGAAGATCTCGACGATGAAGGAGATCATGGGCATACTGGAGCCCGTGGTACAGAACGGACGTTCGCTGCTGATCATCGCCGAGGATGTCGACGGCGAGGCTCTGTCGGCACTCGTTGTGAACAAGTTGCGCGGCACGCTGAAGATCGCCGCCTGCAAGGCTCCGGGCTTCGGCGACCGTCGTAAGGAGATGCTCGAGGATATCGCCATCCTGACGGGCGGTACCGTAATCTCTACCGACAAGGGCATGAAGCTCGAGGATGCCACGATGGATATGCTCGGCACGGCCGAGAAGGTCACCATGAACAAGGAGACCACCACCATCGTAGACGGTGCCGGCAAGAAGGAGGCTATCGCCGCACGTATCGCACAGATCCGCGCCGGTATCGAGGCAGCCAAGTCGGACTACGACCGTGAGAAGCTCCAGGAGCGTCTGGCCAAGCTTTCGGGCGGTGTTGCAGTGCTCTACGTAGGTGCCGCCACCGAGGTCGAGATGAAGGAGAAGAAGGACCGTGTGGACGACGCTCTGGCCGCAACGCGTGCAGCCGTCGAGGAGGGTATCATCCCCGGAGGCGGTGTAGCCTACATCCGCGCCGTGGCCGCTCTGGAGAACATGAAGGGCGACAACGACGACCAGACCACCGGTATCCAGATCGTAAAGCGCGCTATCGAGGAGCCTCTGCGCCAGATCGTCAACAACGCCGGCGGCGAGGGCTCGGTAGTAGTGAACAAGGTGAAGGAGAGCAAGGGCAACGTAGGTTACAATGCCCGTGACGACAAGTTCGAGGATATGCTCGAGGCGGGTATCATCGACCCGACGAAGGTAGCCCGTGTGGCTCTGGAGAACGCATCGTCGATCGCTTCGATGTTCCTCACCACCGAGTGCGTGCTGGCCGAGAAGAAGGTCGAGAATCCTGCCCCCGCAATGCCTCAGGGCGGAATGGGCGGCATGATGTAATGCTGGAAGACAATTTATAGAGTTTATAGTGAGACGGTGCGTCGCCCCTGCGGGCGGCGCACCTCTTTTTTTTGTACATGCGGAGCGTGTCCCCTTCTTGATGCGTGGCGTGTTCCCTTCTTGATGCGGGCGGTCCTTTCGCGGCGTTTCGGGCGGCATGCGTGGCGCGCACGCATGCATGGTGTGCCGGGAAACGGTCCCGAACGGTAAAAAAAGAGCCGGACCGATATGTTTATATGGCGGGAAAGGGCTTCATGAAAGCCTTTTTTCGCTATTTTTGTAGAAACCTATCAAGAACCTGTCTCGTTATGAAATCGTTTATCACAAAATTCTTCGCCGCGCTGGCGCTCGTGTCGGCCGTTGCGGCGTTTACGACGCATGCCGATGCCAGGCCGCGCCGCATGAAGGCGCTCGTGGTATCGGGGCAGAACAACCACAACTGGCCCGTGAGCCATCTGGTCCTGGAGCGTATTCTCGAGCAGTCGGGCCTTTTCGATGTGGATATTGCGCTGACGGCGCCCGCCGGCGGTGACATGAGCGGATTCCGGCCCGACTTCGCGGCCTATGACGTGGTGGTGCTCGACTACAACGGTGACCGCTGGCCCGCCGAGACCGATGCCGCATTCCTCGACTACGTACAGGGCGGGGGCGGTGTCGTGATATATCATGCCGCGGACAATGCCTTTGCCGACTGGGATGAGTTCAACCGCATCATCGCCCTCGGCGGCTGGGAGGGCCGCAACGAGAAGTCGGGCCCGTACTGTTATCTCAAGGACGGGGAGCTGGTGCTGGACAATTCGGCCGGTCCGGGCGGCTCGCACGGCGCACAGCGCGAGTATGCCATGCACTGCCGCAATGCGAAGCACCCCATAACGAAGGGTCTGCCCGACAACTGGATGCATGCGCAGGACGAGATGTATGACCGCATGCGCGGCCCCGCCAATATCGGCGACCTGCTCTATTCGGGCATGACGGACCCTGCCACGGGCGGATCGGGACGCGAGGAGCCGCTGGTCTTCACCGTCGATTACGGCAAGGCGCGCATCTTCCACATCATGCTGGGCCATTGCGGCCCTACGGCCGAGAACAACCCCGCCATGCAGTGCGTCGGCTTCCAGACTCTGTTGCTGCGCGGTGCCGAGTGGGCGGCTACGGGCAAGGTGAAGCAGCCCGTGCCGAAGGATTTCCCGACGGCGTCATCCACCTCGCTGCGCCGCGACTACCGCGCTCCGGCCGAGTGACATGCGTCGGGTGCCGCGGCATGCGGCAAGGCGGTATAATGAAAGGGCCGTTCCATATTCCGGAACGGCCCTTTCATTTTGTCTGGAGAGGTGGCAGGTTATTCGAGTTATTCGAGGTCGACCTTTGCCATGCGTGCCGACATCTCGGCATAGGCGGCCTGCGTGAGAAGCCAGCGGCGCGGGTTCTCGTCCTGCTTCGAGAGGTATTTGCCGAAGAGCCCCTCCTTGTCGCGGCCGTTGCGCCAGGCGTAGTCGAGCGTGCGGCTCGCGGCCTCGAGATATTCGGCCCGGCCGTCGATGCGGTAGAGGGCGATAAGGCCGCGCAGCATCACCGCGTCGAACCATACGTCGCCCGACTCCATGATGCGGATCTGCTCCTGACCATCCTGCACGGTCTTGAACCAGCGGTCGTAGCATGCGTGTGCCGTGGCCTGCGCCTGGCGCAGGTAGCGGTCCTCGCCCGTAGTGGAGTAGAGCAGCGCTCCCGCCTCGATCATCTCTCCGCTGTTGTATGAGTATTTCGCGCGCGAGATCTTGCCCTCGAGAGATATGTTGTCGAAGTAGAGGTTGTCCTGCGTATCGCGCAGCGTCGTGAAGACCCATTCATAGAGCGCGCGTCCCGCGGCGAGGAACTCCGGCTCGCCCGTAGCCTTGTAGAGCTTCAGCGCGCAGACGGCGGCCGGGGCGTTCGAGCAGGTGTTCTTCGAGTGTTTCTTCTGCTCGCACCAGTAGATGCCGTCGCCCAGCAGCGTGTCGCGGCCGCTCATGATGAAATTCCATATGCTGCGCGCTCCCGCGAGATACTCCTCCTCGCCCGTGGTGAGATAGAGGTCCGTGAGGTCTATGGCCAGCCATATGTTGTCGTCGTAGAAGCGGTCGGCAGTCTCGGTGGTGATGTACGATGCGTAGGCGTCGGGTTTGCGCGAGGTGTCGTAGTAGCGGTCGAGCCCCTCGAGGGTGATGTGGTTGATGATGTCGAGGTATTTTTCGCTCCCCGTGGCGTCGTAGAGTGCCGCCATCATGGACAGCGTGCCCGAATACGGCCACAGGAACGAATACTCGTTGACGCTTTGGTCGGCGCCCTCGGCCAGATAGGTGGCGCGGTCGCCGCTCTGCTGCGGGTAGTTCTCGGCCAGCAGCGGAGTGTCGTCGACACGGTAGAGCGAGTATATTGTCTTCATCATTGTGCGGGCGCGGCTCAGGTCGGTATTTTCGCCGCCGGCGCATGCGCACAGCAACGGACCGAACGCCAGAAACAACGGCAGGAGCGTTGTCGTAAAGTGTTTTTTCATCTGTGAAAAGTTTGGATTCCTCTGCGCAAATATAGTAATTTTGCGAAAAAGATTGCAGCCATGGGTAAGGAGACGGAACGTAAATTTCTCGTGCGGGGCGATTTCATGCCTCATGTCGTGTCGTCGTCGCACATAGTTCAGGGTTATGTCGCGCGGTCGGAGTCGCTGACGCTACGTGTGCGTACGCGTGACGACAAGGGTTATATCACGATCAAGGGCGCTACGGATGCCACCGGCACCACGCGTGCCGAGTGGGAGTATGAGATACCCGTGGCCGATGCGCGCGAACTGTTGGCATACAGCCGGGGCGTCATCGACAAGGTGCGCTATCTGGTGCCTGCGGGGCGCCATACCTTCGAGGTGGACCGTTTCGCCGGCGCGAACGAGGGGCTTGTGGTCGCGGAGGTTGAGCTGGCGGATGCCGGCGAGGAGTTCGAGCGCCCCGACTGGTTGGGCGAGGAGGTTACGGGCGACCGCCGGTACTACAACTCGCAGCTGCTGCGGCATCCGTACTGCGAGTGGAGAAAATAGGCATGCGGAAGGAGAGTGCCGGACACGCATTGAAACAAGCGGCCAGGACCCCGTTACGGGATCCTGGCCGCAGTCTTGTCATGTGGCTGCCGCGGGACCTTTAGATTATGCCCTGCTCAAGCATGGCGTGCGCAACCTTCATGAAGCCCGCCACGTTGGCACCCTTGACGTAGTTGACGTATCCGTCGGGCTGGGTGCCGTAGGTAACGCAGGCCTCGTGTATCTGTGACATGATGTAGTGGAGCTTCTTGTCCACCTCCTCGGCCGACCATGAGAGGTGCTGTGCGTTCTGTGTCATCTCGAGGCCCGAGGTGGCGACACCGCCGGCATTGACCGCCTTGCCCGGGGCGAAGAGTATGCCCGCCTTCTGGAATTCGGCGATGGCCTCGGGCGTGCAGCCCATGTTCGACACCTCGGCGGCGCACCATGTGCCGTTTGCAAGCAGCTCGCGTGCGTCGTCTCCCGTCAGTTCGTTCTGGAAGGCGCACGGCAGTGCTATGTCGCACTTGACGCTCCACGCCTTCTTGCCAGGAACGAAGGTCGAGTCGGGGAAGCGCTCCGCGAAGGGCGCCACGATGTCGCGGTTCGAGGCGCGCAGCTCGAGCATGTAGTCGATCTTCTCGGGGGTCATGCCGTTGGGGTTGTGGATCACGCCGTCGGGCCCCGAGATGGCGATCACCCTGGCTCCCAGCTCCGTGGCCTTTGTCGCGGCGCCCCATGCCACGTTGCCGAAGCCCGAGATGGCCACCGTCTTGCCCTTGATATCCTTGCCGGCCTTGTGGAGCATGTGCTGCACGAAGTAGAGGGCGCCGAAGCCCGTGGCCTCGGGACGCACGAGCGAGCCGCCCCACGTGATGCCCTTGCCGGTGAGTACGCCGGTGTTGTATTCGCGTGCGAGTTTCTTGTACATGCCGTAGAGGTATCCTATCTCGCGGCCGCCCACGCCCACGTCGCCTGCCGGCACGTCGGTGTCGGGGCCGATGTTCTTCCACAGCTCGAGCATGAAGGCCTGGCAGAAACGCATGATCTCGGCGTCCGACTTGCCCTTGGGGCTGAAGTCCGAGCCGCCCTTCGCGCCGCCCATGGGAAGTGTGGTGAGGGCATTCTTGAATGTCTGTTCGAAACCGAGGAACTTGAGCATCGAGAGGTTGACGGCGCTGTGGAAGCGCAGGCCGCCCTTGTAGGGACCTATCGCGCTGTTGAACTGAACGCGGTAGCCGATGTTGGTCTGGATCTCGCCCTTGTCGTCGACCCATGTTACGCGGAAGGTGATGATGCGGTCGGGCTCGACCATGCGCTCGACGATCCTGGCCTTTTCGAATTCGGGATGTTCGTTGTAGACCTCCTCGATCGACTCGAGGACCTCGCGTACTGCCTGCAGATACTCGTTTTCGCCCGGGTGCTTGCGCTCGAGATCTGCCATTACATTGTTAACGTTCATAATCCGTATAGTTTTAGGAAACTTGTCTTTTTACAAATATAACGATTTTTTCTTATAATTATTAATTAAAACGGCAAATAAAATTCACGCCGGGGCAAAATGCGACGAAAAAATCGACTTAATGGATATTTTTATCCTTTGCGAGGGGTGTCCCCGGTACGGGCGGGCGCCCCGCGTAAGAAAAAAATAAAAAAATATCCTGAAAAAATTTGGAGGGAAGAATATATCGGCTATCTTTGTATCGTCATCCGATATAACGGGATGTGATATATTGAAATGTAAAACCGCACGGATTATGGGAAACACAGTGACGGCGCTGACCGAGGCCGTATATTACATTCTTCTGTCGCTGGTGGAGCCGCGCCACGGCTACGCCATCATGCAGCATGTCGAGGCGATGAGCCGCGGCCGCCTGCGCATATCGGCCGGCACGATGTACGGGGCGCTGTCGGGGCTGATCGAGAAGGGGTGGATCGAGCCTTTGGATTCCGACGGGGGCCGTAAGAAGGAGTATCGCATTACGGCGGCGGGGCGCGAGGTTCTCGCCGTCGAGCTGGAGCGCCTGCGCGAGCTGACGGCCAACGGCGACGCCGTGCTTGGCGGCGGTGCCGGGCCCGCCGGGCGTTAAGGGGCCGTGAGGCATTGACGGAACCCGGCGGTAGATATACCGGGAGTTAAAGGTGCCGAAGAGGTATTGCGGGTATGGCAATAATGTAAAACATGAAGAATATGAAAACAAAACGTTGTTTCAGGTATTTCACCATCGCCGACTTCGAGCGTGAGGAGCGATGGTTTAACGAGATGAGCCGCCGCGGGTGGCATTTCGTCTCGACCAACGGTCTGGTCTACCGGTTCGAGTCGGGGCGGCCGGGCGAGTATGTCTACAAGATCGAGCTTCCGGAGGAGGGGAGCGCCGCCATGAAGGCCGAATACGAGCGGTTTCTTGCCGATTGCGGCGTGGAGGTGGTCGCCCGCTTCAAGGAGTGGCTCTATCTGCGGCGGCGCGCCTCGGAGGGACCGATCGAGACGGCGGACAACACCCGGGCACAATTGTCGTTGATAAATCGTGCGAGCGGATACGCTGCGGACATATTGTGCCGTTTGTTATGCGTATTGGCCGCCTTGAGCGTCGTGTCGCTCGTCGTGTCGTCGCTGCTGGCCGCAGGCTCTGCGGTTGCGGAGTTCCTCCACGGCTTCAGCATGTCGGTGGCCGTGTCAGGCATGGTCGCCCTGGCGCTGGTGTTTACACCCCTTATGCGACGGCTGCGCCGCCGAGCCGATGCCCTGATGCGCGAGATGTCGTTGCGCGGGTGAGAGGCCGGCGGACATGGTATAAATGTTGCCAAAAGACAAATTTTTGCTACTTTTGTGACATCTGTATAACCTTATATATAGTTTATGAAAAAATTATTGTTGTTGACGGCCTTGATATTCATGGGCTGGGGCGTGCAGCAGGCCGCTGCGCAGGTGGACCCCATGCAGCAGATCAAGGCCGACGCACAGATCCGCACGGGCAAACTGCCCAACGGACTGACCTACTACATCCGCCACAATGAGAAGCCGAAGGGCATGGCCGAATTCTATATCGTCCATGACGTGGGCGCCATACAGGAGGACGACTCGCAGCAGGGCCTGGCTCACTTCCTCGAGCACATGGCATTCAACGGCACCAAGAATTTCCCGAAGAAGGGCCTTACGGAGTATCTCGAGAAGATCGGCGTCAAGTTCGGCGCCAACCTCAACGCCTTCACCTCGTGGGACCTCACGCAGTATTATATGACCGACGTGCCCGTACAGCGCGAGGGAGTTATCGACTCGGCGCTGCTGGTGCTGCACGACTGGTCGCACTTTATCGCGTTGGAGCCCGAGGAGATCGACGCCGAGCGCGGTGTCATCATGGAGGAGTTGCGCACGCGCGACGGCGCTTCGTGGCGTTCGACCATCGACATGGTCAAGGCCGTGGGCCGCGGCACGCAGTACGAGCATCGCAACCTTATCGGTTATCTGGACGGCCTGAAGAGCTTCTCGCACGACGACCTGCAGGCCTTCTATGACAAATGGTACCGTCCCGACTATCAGGCGGTGGTCGTTGTGGGCGACATCGACGTGGATGCCGTCGAGCAGAAGATCAAGACCCTGATGGCCGACATTCCCGCCCCTGCGGCCGATGCGGCGCAGAAGGAGGTGATACGTATCCCCGACAACGCCGAGCCTATCGTGAGTGTCTTCACCGACCCCGAGATGCAGGGTACATACATGCAGCTTATCTACAAGCAGGAGGCCATGCCCAAGCAGTACCGCGGTACGGTGATGGCAAACCTCGTGACCGACATTTCGAGCTACATATCGCTGATGATGAACGAGCGTCTTAGCGACATCGCCCGCAAGCCCGATGCGCCCTTTATCGGGGCATCGTTCGACCCGCTCGGCAGTTTCGGCATCTGCCCGACGCTGGACGTGACGGGCGGTTATGTGCAGACGGCCGACGGCAAGCTGATGGAAGGCTACAAGGCGCTGCTCACCGAGATGGAGCGTATGCGCCGCTACGGTTTTACGGCGGGCGAGTACGAGCGTGCCAAGAGCGAGCTGCTCTCGGCCGTGGAGCGCCAGTACAACAGCCGCGAGGACCGCACCCACTCGTCGTTTGCACAGGCCTGCATCGACAACTTCCGTCTCGGCGACCCGATCCCCGACGCGGAAACGGAGTATGAGCTCGACAAGCAGCTGATCGAGATGATCGACCTGAACACCATCAACCAGACCGTGCAGAACCTCTACAAGCCTCTGGAAAACCTCGTCGTGCTGGTGCGCCAGCCCGAGAAGGAGGGCCTTGCGGCTCCCACCGAGCAGGAGATCGTCGATGCCCTGAAGGCTGCCGTCGAGGCCGAGGTGGAGCCCTTCGAGGACAATGTAGTGAAGGAGCCGCTTATCGGCGAGGATGTCGAGCTGAAGGGCTCGCCCGTGAAGAAGGAGAAGGTGAACGAGGTGCTGGGCACGACGGAGTGGACGCTGAAGAACGGCATCAAGGTCATCTTCAAGCAGACCCCCTACGAGGCCGACCGCGTGTCGCTCTCGGCCGAGTCGTATGGCGGCAGCGCCCTTTTCGACAACGATATGTTCTATTCGGCATCCATGCTGCCGTCGGTGATGAGCATGTCGGGTATCTCGAAGTTCTCGGCTTCGGACCTGAGCAAGCAGCTCTCGGGCAAGGTGGCCTCGGCCGGAACGTCTGTAGGCAGCTACAAGCATAGTGTGTCGGGCTCGTCGTCGGTAAAGGATGTGGAGACCATGCTGCAGCTCGTATACCTGCAGTTCACTGCGCCGCGCTTCAACGAGGATGACTTCGCCACGCTGATGAAGCGTTACAACACCATGCTGGCCAACCAGCTGACGAATCCCGACTTCCTCTTCCAGCAGAAACTGGTCAAGACGCTCTACGGCGACAACTTCCGCCGTCAGCAGATCACGCCCGAGTTGCTC
Source organism: uncultured Alistipes sp. (assembly GCA_949283205.1). Lineage (GTDB taxonomy): Bacteria > Bacteroidota > Bacteroidia > Bacteroidales > Rikenellaceae > Alistipes. The sequence continues at coordinate 55,922 of CASDSD010000027.1, forward strand.
GAAAAGGTCAAGCTGGAGCAGATGCCCGAGGCGCACAGCCGTCTCTTCTCGAATGCCGCGGACTTCTCGTTCCGCATCATAGGCAATATCGACGCTGCGACGCTGAAACCTCTGGTTGAAAAGTATATCGGTTCTCTGCCCGCGGCCAAGAAACCGACCAACAAGTTCACCGATGACGGCGTGCGCACCGCCGCAGGCGAGATCGACGAGGAGATCACCGTTAAGATGGAGCAGCCGAAGGTGTCGGTAGGGTACTTCTACACGGGCGATGGCGACTATACGATGAAGAACATCATGGCGATGAACTTCCTTACGCAGGCACTTAAAAACCGTTACCTGAAGTCTATCCGTGAGGATAAGGGCGGCACCTACGGTGTGTCGGTCGGTGGCAGTATGATAACGGAGCCGGAGCGCAGCTACCTCGTGCAGATCGTCTTCGATACCAATGAGGAGATGGCCGACGAGCTGTGCGAGATCATCATCGCCGAGATGGAGAAGATCGCGGCCGAGGGCCCGCTTGCCGACGACATGGACAAGACACGCGAGTACATGCTCAAGAACTACAAGAAGCTCATGGAGCAGAACTCGTGGTGGCGCGAGATGATAGACGAGTACTACGACTACGGTCTCGACTATCAGAAGGAGTATGAGGCTGTCGTCAGCTCGATCACGGGCGACGACGTGAAGGCCTTCATGCAGAAGATCCTCGACGATGGCAACCGGATCAAGGTTGTGATGCGCCCCGAGAAGTAATCCTTGCGGCGGCGGTTTCTCCGCTGCAACGGTCAAACCATACGAAAAAGGCTCCCTGCCATTGGCGGGGAGTCTTTTTTATATATGTATAAAAAACGCGTAGCGTCCGATTCCGCCGCCGCGGCACTCAGCCCCGCGAGAACGCCTTGCGGATGGTTTTGCGCAACTGTTGCCGCCAAAAGTTGCAATAATTATTTTTCGGAGAGGAAAAAGATGGTTCTGCCAAAAAATCGCCGCCCCTTTATGTAAAGGAGCGGCGAATATAAATACGGGTTCAAATAACCGCGTTACACGAAGGGATACTTGACCACTTCTGCCTTGATCAGGCGGTCGCGTATCACTACGGCGATTACGGTGCCTACGGCGGCATATTGGCTCTTGACATATCCCAGGCCGATCCCCGTATGTAGCATCGGCGACATCGTTCCCGACGTCACGTGGCCGATCTCCTCGCCCTCGAGGTTGGCGATCTTGTAGCCGTGGCGGGGTACGCCGCGGTCGATCATCTTGAAGCCCACGAGTTTGCGGCTGACGCCCTCGGCCTTCTGGCGTGCCAGCAGGTCACGGTCGATGAAATCCTTGCCCTCGGTGAACTTGGTGACCCAGCCCAGACCCGCCTCGATGGGCGAGGTGGTGTCGTCGATGTCGTTGCCGTAGAGGGCAAAGCCCTTCTCGAGGCGGAGCGTGTCGCGCGCGCCGAGGCCTATGTTCTTGAGTCCGTACTCCTCGCCGGCTTTCCACAGCGCCTCCCAGATAGTGTCGGCGTCGCTGTTGTACATGTATATCTCGCAGCCGCCCGAGCCGGTGTATCCCGTCGCCGAGAGTATGGTGTCGCAGCCCGCTACGCGTGTCTGCTTGAAAGTGTAGTACTCCATATCCTCCACGGGTTCGTCGCAGAGCTTTTGCACGATCTTCATTGCGAGGGGCCCCTGCACCGCCAGCTGGGCGATGTTGTCCGAGGCGTTCTCGAGTTCGCGGCCCGGCTCCATGCCGAAGGCCCTGGCCTCGGCGCAGATGTGCTGCCAGTCCTTCTCGACGTTGGCGGCATTGACGCACAACATGTACTTCTCGGGGCTGAACCGGTACACCAGCACGTCGTCGACGATGCCGCCGCGGCCGTTGGGCATGGTCGAATACTGCACCTTGCCGTCGTAGAGCTTCGCCACGTCGTTCGAGGTTATGTGCTGCAGCAGCGCCAGAGCCTTGTCGCCCTTGACCCATATCTCGCCCATGTGGCTCACGTCGAAGACGCCGGCCTTCTCGCGCACGGTCATGTGCTCGTCGTTTATGCCCGAGAACTCGATGGGCATGTTGTAACCCGCGAACTCGGCCATCCTGGCGCCGTTCGCGATGTGGTACTTGGTGAAAGCTGTGGTTTTCATCTCTTGGTTCTATTGTCGTTATTGTTTCGGCGGTATGTTGCTACGCATGCGTCCGGCTGTCGTTACTTCTCGTTTCGTTTGATGCCGAGGCGGGGGCAGCGCGTGAACTCCTTCGTGCGGTCGAACAGGTAGCGGTAGGTGGTGTGCATCTTGTGTCGCGTGGCGCAGACGTAGGTCTGGATCATGCGGTTCATCACGGGGTTGAAGTCGCCGATCCATGCGAACTCGACCGTCTTGTAACGGTTGCGGTCGGTACGTATGTATGATTCGTAGATGTACTGTATCATGCCCGACTCGACGCCCTTGCCCTGGAACTCGGGCGTCACGGCGAAGATGATGCCGAAGATGCGGTCGCACTTCTTGCGCACCTTGAGGTCCCACATCAGGCGTATCTTGTTCCACAGGTTGAGCTTGCCGTTGAACTTGCCGATGAGGCGGTTCAGGTCGGGAACCATGATGAAGAAGCCGATGGGCTCGTTGTTGAAGTAGGCGAAGAAGATGATGTTGGGGTCGACGATGGGCCGCAGCATCTTCATTATGTTCTGCGCCTCCTCCTTGGGCATAGGCTGCACGCCCGTGAAGAGCGACCACGCCTTGTTGTATATGATGCGGAAATTCTCGGCCACGCTCTCAAGGTCCTTGATGTTGATGTGTGCGAAGCTGTAGCCAGGGGTCGACATCACGCGCTTGGCGCGCTCGTGCACCAGCTGGTTGATGTCGTCGTCATAGATGCGCCAGACGTAGGTGTTCTGGTTGAAGTAGTTCTGGAATCCGTAGTTCTCGAAGAGCTCCTTGTAGTATGGCGGGTTGTAGGGGTTGGCGTAGAGGGGCTGGAACTCGTATCCCTCGACCAGAAGGCCCCACCACGAGTCGCGCGGGCCGAAGTTCACGGGGCCGTCCATGGCCTCCATGCCGCGGCTTACGAGCCACAGGCGCGCCGCATCGAAGAGCTGGTTTGCCAGCTCCTGGTCGTTTATCGCCTCGAAGAAGCCGCAGCCGCCCGTGGGCTGCTCGTACGAGTAGGCGTGCTCGTTGTCATAGAAGGCGGCTATACGTCCCACCACCTCGCCGTTGCGGTCGTATGCTATCCAGCGGATGGCCTCGCCGTCGTTGTAGAGTTTGTTCTTCGACTTGTCGAAGACGCCGATTATGTCGTCATCGAGAGGGCATACCCAGTAGGGGTTGCCCTTGTAGAGCCGTTTGGGCAGGTCGATGAATTCGCGCTCGAGTTGCTTGTCGGTAACCTCGCGCAGAGTGTACTTCGTATTGCTCATATCGTATGATTTTTGTATTCGGGATGTTTGATCTTTCAAAAATACTAATTTTTGGTTAAATAGCTTTCCCGTAGACACATTTTTTCTCTCCCGGCGGTCGCCGGTCATGGCGGCCGTGCCGGAGGGGCAGGGTGTGGGAATAAAAACGGGACGGACGCCGTCTTGCGGTTCCGTCCCGATGCCCTGGATATTGTCTGCGTACTGTCCCGATGCCCCTTCGTGACGGATCTCATGCGTCACGGTCCGGTTTCCGCCTGCGGGTTCCCCGGCGGTTATTTTGCCTCGCGCTCGGGGTGGCTGCGGATGAAGGCCTCCCACGACGAGGAGCCCTTTACGGCCTTCTTGCGGCCGCCGAGCCCCTTGACCCGCTCCTCGCCCATGGCGCGGGCTATGGGCGACGCCGTGGCATAGTAGTGGCACAGGGCTACGGCCATGCCGTCGGTGGCGTCGAGACGCCGCGGCATGTAGTCTATGCGGAGCGTATGGCGCACGATTGCCGCCACCTGCTCCTTCGAGGCGGCGCCGCGTCCCGTTATGGCCTGCTTGATACGCGTGGGAGCATACTCGAACACTTCGCGGCCGCGGCTCAGCGCCGCCGCCATGGCGACCCCCTGCGCGCGCCCCAATTTGAGCATGCTCTGTACGTTGGCACCGAAGAAGGGCGACTCGAGCGCCACCTCGCGCGGCGCGTACTGCTCGATGAGGGCTCCGACGCGCTCGAAGATATACCGCAGCTTGTCGTACGGGTCTGCCATGCGGTGCATGTCGATGTCGCCCATGACTACCGAGCACACCGTATGCCCCTCGACCTCGATCACGCCGTAACCCATATAGTTGGTGCCGGGGTCGATGCCCATGATGCGGTATGTAGTGTCGTTTCCCATTGTGACGGATGGTTGTCAGGTGCAAAAATAACCATTTTCCCGTAAAAAAAACGACAACACGCCGCAGGGACGTGCTGCCGTCGGTCGTGATTGCCGTTCCAGTCTTTAGTCGAGCAGCTCGGCGATCTTCCGCTGCAGGGCGTCGCCCCGCAGCGCATAGGCCACGATCTTGCCCGTCGAACACTCCACGAGGAAGTTGCCCGGAATGCTGTTTACGACATAGTCGTGGCGGGCCTGGTTGTCCCAGCCGTTGAGGTCGCTGACATGTATCCATCCCATGTCCTTCTCCCTGACGGCATCGAGCCAGGCATTGCGGTCGTTGTCGAACGATACGCCGTAGATCTCGAATCCCTTATTGTGGTACGCGGCGTATGTCTGCGTGAGGTATGGCACCTCGTTCATGCAGGGGCCGCACCACGATGCCCAGAAGTCGATGAGTACATACCTGTTGCCTTCGGTCTCGACAACGCTGCGGAGCGTCACCTCCCTGCCGTCGGCATCCTTCTGCACGATATCGACATATGGCTGTCCGGGCATGGTCCTGAGTTTCGCTTCGGCCTGCCTGCATGCCTCGGCAAAGCGGGGCTGCACCTCGGCGGGGAACATGGCCACGGCGTCGAGCAACTCCTGCGGGCGGAAATCGCGCTGCATGTATTGCAGGAGCCACGGCCCGTAGGGGTTGCCGGCATTGTCTGCCACCGACCGTTTCACGCCGACCATGAACCGCTCCCGCACGGCCTCCATATCGGAGCGTCTGCCTTGCCTTATCAGGGCGCTCGACTCTCTGAGCATTTCGCTCAGCCTGTAGTCGAATGCCGTCATGGTGTCGTTCAGGGGTGTCCCTATCGCACGGATGGTATCGTTCTCGCCGGTGACGGTTATGCGGCCCGGTTCGAGGAAGACGGGGAGCGTGACACTCCGTATGCCGCTCGCCTCGTCGAGGTCGGGCGTGACGAACGTAAGGTATGCCATATGCGGTTCCCCGATGCTGCCCTTGAACATGAATGACTTGTCCTTTACGGCCACCGAGTCGATGGTGTTGTACCCGCTCTCGGGCGGAGTCTTGAGCGTCACGTAGCTCATCTCCCCGAAGGCGTCGCCGCTGCCCTCTATCGAGAACCTCTTTCCAGCAGAACATCCTGCCGCGGCGGCTGCCGCGAGCAGGATGACAAATATCTTTTTCATTTTGGCAAACAATGTTATTCGGTCTGCGGATCAGTGCCCGGACCGGGTGCATTGGATTAGTCGAGCAGCTCGGCGATCTTCTCCTGCAGGGCCTCGCCGCGGAGGTTCGTTGCCACGATCTTGCCCGTAGCGCAGTCAATGAGGAAGTTCGACGGGATGCCGTTCACGGCGTAGTCGTGGCGGGCCTGGTTCTCCCAGCCGTTGACATCGCTCACGTGTACCCAGTTCATCTTCTTGCCCTCGACGGCCTTGAGCCATGCGTCGCGGTCGTTGTCGAACGATACGCCGTAGATCTCGAAGCCCTTCTTGTGGTATTTGCCATAGGTCTCCACGAGGAAGGGAACCTCACCCATGCAGGGGCCGCACCACGATGCCCAGAAGTCGATGAGCACGTACTTGTTGCCCTCGGTCTCGATAACGCTCTTGAGCGTCACCTCCTTGCCGTCGGCATCCTTCTGCACGATGTCGATATAGGGCTGCCCGGGCTGCGTCTTGAGGGCGTTCTCGGCCTGCGTCTTGATGGTCGCCAACTGCTCCTGCAGCTCGGCGGGGAACTTGGCCACGGCATCGATTATCTCCTGCGGCTCGAGGTTGTAGTTCATCTGCTGGAGCATCAATACGCCGAAGAGGTTGTCGGTGTTGGCCTCCATGGTCTCCTTCATCATGGTGTTGAACTGATTCTGAATCTCGTTCATCTTCTGCTCGTCACCGCTCTGTGCCGCCGTCTGGAACTGATTCGACAGGTCGGTCATCTTGGTGTCGAACTCGGCCTGCTTGTCGTTCAGGGGCGTGCCCTTGGCCACGAAGGCGGTGTTCTCCGTCTTGCCTACGGTGATGTTGCCTGCCTCGAGGAATACGGGGATCTGGAACATCATGGGTGCCGCCTGCGTGGGATCGGCAGGAGCCTCGGCGCCGAAGAAGAGGTAGGCCATTGCGGGAGCCTCGGGGGCCTCACCTTTGATTGCGAACGATTTGTCGACAACGGCCACCGAGTCGAGCGTGTTGCGCTCGCCGTTCTCTATGGTCTGCAGCAGCACGTAGCTCATCTCTGCGAGGGCATCGTCACTGCCCTTGATGGTGTACTTGTTCGAGGTGCATCCTGCAACTGCGGCTGCCGCAAGCAGGAGTGTGAAAATCTTTTTCATGTTTTTCGAGAAAATTATAATTGTATTGTCTTTTCCGGCAGGAAATTTATTGGTCTCTCTCCGCCTTTACCGCCTTCTCCAGTTCATCCACACGCTTGACCAGATCGGGCAGGTTCTTGAAGACGGCGAACGAACGGTGGTACTGCATGCCCGGCAGGGCGGGGTAGCCGAAACGTATCTCGCCGTCAGGGACATCCTTGTCGAGACCCGTCTTCGAGCCGATCTTCACGCGGTCGCCTATGGTCACGTGGTCGGCGATGCCCACCTGGCCCGCGAGGAAGCAGTTGCGGCCGATCTTCGAGGTGCCGGCAATGCCCATCTGCGCCGACGAGACGGTGTTCTCGCCGATCTCGACGTTGTGTCCCACCTGTATGAGGTTGTCGAGCTTCACGCCGCGGCGGATTATGGTCGAGTCGGTCTTGGCGCGGTCGATGCAGGTGTTGGCGCCGATCTCGACGTCATCCTCGATGACGACGTTGCCCACCTGCGGGATCTTGTCGAAGCCACCCTCGGCATTGGGCATGAAGCCGAAGCCGTCGGCACCGATGACGGCGCCCGCATGTATTATGCAGCGGCAGCCGATGCGGCACCCTTCGTATATCTTCACCCCGGCATAAAGCGTGGTGGCGTCGCCTATCTTCACGCCGTCGCCCACATAGCACTGGGGATATATGGCGCAGCCGTCACCTATGACGGCACCGGCCTCGATGACGGCGAAGTCCCCAACGTAACAATCCTTGCCGACGGTGGCCTCGGGCGATATCGACGCGCGGGGCGAGATGCCCTTCTTGCGGGGCTTGGCGGCGTTGTACATCTCGAGCAGGCGCAGCACGGCCACACCCACGTCGGGAACCTTGATAAGTGTGGCGGCGACGGGAGCCTTCGGCTCGAATGTGTCGCTCACCAGCACGATCGAGGCGCCGGTGGTATAGATGAAGGGTTCGTATTTGGGATTCGTGAGGTAGGTGAGCGCTCCGGCGTCTCCCCCCTCTATCGACGAGACGGTGTGTACGGCGGTCTTGGCGTCGCCCTCGATGCGGCCTCCGACGAGGCCGGCGATCATCTCTGCGGTAAATTCCATGATTGTCGGAATATGTTGTTTATTGTTCGTTTGCGGTAGTCGTCGCTCTCGCTCCGTTGCGTTGTCGGGCGCCGTCGGGGCATGCCCGTGACGATTCGGCAAATATAGCCATTATACTTATATTGTGCAACACAAAAAGTTGCAAGAGGGTCCGTCATGCCCTGTTGTGCCATGACGCGGCCGAAGCCGGCTATTTGGAGAGATATTTCCTTATGTCGATACCCTCGGGTACCATGTCGCTCACGTCGCGGCCGAAGGCGAGCAGCTCGCGCACCGTCGACGAGGCTATGTCCGTAAGGTCGGGCGGCGTGAAGAGTACCACGGTGGTGATCTCGGGGAAGATGCGCCGGTTGATCTGCGCCATGGTCCGCTCGTACTCGAAGTCGACCGTATTGCGCACGCCGCGTACGATTGCGGCGGCACCGTGCTCCCGGGCGAGTTCCCCGGTGAGGGTGTCGTAGGTGACGCACTCGACGCGCGGCTCGCCGGCGTAGAGATCCTTTATAAGTTGCAGGCGGCTCTCGGGCGAGAGAAGCGTGTGTTTGTTGCAGTTGTCGCCTATGGCGATTACCAGGTGGTCGAAGAACCCGAGAGCCTCCGTCACCACCGCTTCGTGGCCGCGGGTGAAGGGGTCGAATGTCCCGGGAAAGATTGCTGTCTTCATTGTCATGGGGTTGGCTGGCGCACGGCGTGCGCTGTTCGGTGGCAAAGGTATAAAATTCTTCGATGTGGAGCGCCTGTCTGCAGAAATAGTTGCAGTACGGTGCCTTAGAGTGTTGTCTTTTCGATCTGCAGGGCTATCCTTTCGGCTATGATCGCCATGTACGGCTTGCGGCCTATGCGTCCCATTGCGGTGATGCCGCGATGGTCGGCCGTGAATACCTCGTCTGCCGTGCCGAGGTCGTCGGTGGATATCGGACGCTCGGCAAAGGAGAGTCCTGCATCGCGTGCCGCCGCACGTACCAGACGCCGTTCGACGGACTCTTCGGCCGCAGCGACGGGGGGTGTCGTGACGGTATATCCGCGTACGGCGAAGAGGGGCTGCGCCGATTCCGATATGACGGCTCCCGCCGCATCGGTCATGATGGCGGTATGGGCGCCGCGGGCACGGGCTGCGACGTCGGTCAGAAGCCGCGTGTGTTCGGCGGCGGATGTGGGCAGCGACGGCAGCGGCGGCACGATACGCAGGCATACGGCATCGGGACGCAGACTGCGCAGGACGTAGCCGGCGTATATCGAGGGTTCGTCACAAGCCATCTCTATGGTGCCCGAGGGGTAGACGCGCGCGATGACGCGCACCGAGACGCGCGAGGGCAGGCGGCAGGCCTCCGCCAGCTCTCCGATGCTCCGCTGCAGGCCGTCGGCCGTGATCCGCAGGTCGAGCCCGAAGAGTGTCCGCGCCGCCGAGCGCAGCAGCGCCGCGTGTGCGGCCGTGTGGCGCGCCGCGCCGCCGAGCGTGTGTATGTTCTGGAAGAGATATACCCCCTCCGAGAAGCTGCCGGCGGTCAATTCTCCGTCGCGTGATATGTATCGGCCTTGTGCGTCCATCTTTTCCTGGTGGGGGCGCCCGGTTATATTTTAATTATGTTATTATCCTGCCGACGCCTCTTTTATATATTCTCCAGCCGACGTTCCGTGGCGGAAATGCAGGGGTGCTGCCCGCAGGCTCGATTTGCCGCCGGCGGCACCCCCCCCCTACGAAAATATCTTGAGAAGCAGCTCGCGCAGCAGCTCGCCGTCGGCGGCGCCGCCCGTGCCTATGCCCTTGCTCTTGGCGTCGTACTCGCGCAGCAGCCCGAGAATATTGAATACGTGGCGGTTGTTCCACATGGTCGAGAGCTGTTTGACCTCCTTGACGGCGTAGAGGTTGCTCTTCTTGAGCGTGCGCATGAGCGACATGTCGTCGGGGAACGGCTGCCCCCGGTGCGTGGCCATCCACCGCAGGTAGTTGACGATGAATATGTCGCGGAACTGGTTGAAGAGCGCCGTTATGGTGACGATGAGCGGGTTGTCCTTCGGGTTGCGGGCGAAGTGGTCGGCTATGCGCATGGCGCGCTCGACCTGTCGCGAGGCCACGGCGTTGCACAGCTCGAAGTTGTTGTACTCCTTCGATATGCCGACATACCGTTCGATATGGGCGTCGGTGACGGACGTCGTCCCCGCGGGCAGCGCGAGCAGCAGTTTGTCCACCTCGTTCGATATCTTCGATATGTCGCATCCGAGGTAGTCGGTAAGCATCTGTACGGCCTTGGCGTCGATCTTCAGGCCGCGTGCGGCGATGAATCCCGTAAGCCACGGTCCGATCTCGTAGTCGCGCGGCCGTACAGACTCGAAGACCTCGCCGGCCGAGGCGCACTGCTTGTAGAATGCCGAACGGCGGTCGACGCTGCGCTCCTTGTGGCAGACGACGAGGATGGTCGAGGGCTGCGGCCTGGAGGTGTAGTGCGCGAGCTTCTCGATGTTGCGCAGCTGCTGCGCCTCCTTCACTATGATCACCTCGTAAGCCCCCATCATGGGCATCTGGCGGCAGAGGTTCACCACCTGCCCCGCATCGGTATCCTTGCCGTAGACGGTGATCTGGTTGAACGACTGCTCGGCGGGAGACAGCACGGTCGAGGCCAGGGCGTCGCACAGCGCGTCGATGAAGTAGCCCTCCTCGCCCATGAGCAGGTATATCGGCGCGAAACGGCGTGCGGCTATGTCGTTGCGCAGGCGGTCGAACTCGGCCACGCTCTCCTTGAATTTGAGTGCGGTCTTTGCCATGGGCTATAATATTTCGCGCGTTATGCGGAGGACGCGCTCCGTGGAGTCCGTGATGCGGAAGGCATCGTCGATGCGCCGCCCGACGAGCCAGACGATCCTGCCGCCGCTCAGCAGCACGAACTGCCGCTGCTTCTCCGGCAGGGGCACCTTGCGGTCGATGAGGTAGTCGCTCACCTTCTTGCGTCCCTCCATGCCGAAGGGGGTGAAGGCGTCGCCGTCATGCCAGCGGCGCAGCGTGAGCGGATACTCCAGCTTGTCGGCATCGATCAGGGCGATGCTCTCGGGAACGGCATATGTTGTCAGGCTGTCCACGTCGCACACCTCGAAGTAGAGGGCCGAGTTGCCGCAGTAGGCGCGCTGCTGCCCCTGTTCGACGCATACCTCGCACGGGTCGCAGTCGGATATGGGGGCCACGACGATGGTGCCGCGGTCGACCACGGCCGTATGGCTGCGCGAGTAGAATCGTTTGCCGGAGTTACCCTCGTCGAGGGCGCGGCAGAGCGCGTCGACGGTGTCGCCGCGGAAGCCGTAGTGCGAGTTGAGAATCTCGTATATGACGAATTCGCGCGTGCGCTGCTCGCCGATACGGTCCACGTGCAGCGTGAAGACGCCCGACTCTTCGGTCACCGCCTCCCGAAAGATGTTGTCTATGGCTGCGTCGATGAAGCGCTGCGCGTCGGTCAGGCGGTCGATGTTGCGCCGCATGATGAAGGTGAAGCGCGGGTTGATCTCGCGTATGCGGGGGATGAGGCCCAGGCGTATCTTGTTGCGCAGGTACTTGGTCGAGCGGTTCGACGAATCCTCTCGGAAGGGGATGTGCTTCTGCAGGGCGAACTCGGTGATCTCGCGGCGTGTGGCGAACATCAGGGGGCGTACGATGCGTCCCACCTGGTTGTTTATGCCGGTGAGGCCGCGCAGCCCCGTGCCGCGCAGCAGGTTGATGAAGAAGGTCTCGATCGAGTCGTCGATATGGTGGGCTATGGCGATGACCGTATATCCGTACTTCTCGCACAGTTCGTTGAACCATGCGTAACGCAGGCGCCGCGCCGCCATCTCCATCGACTCGCCCGTGCGCTCCATCTCGCCCACGGTGTCGAAGCGTTTGTTGTAGCATACGATTCCGTATTTGCGCGCCGTCTCGAGCACCATCGTCTCGTCCTCGTCGCTCTCCTGCCCCCGCAACTGGAAGTTGCAGTGCGCCACGGCTACATTGTAGCCGCAGTTGAAGCAGAGGGTCATGAGTACCATCGAGTCCACTCCGCCCGACACGGTGAGCAGGATCTTGTCCTCGCGTGTGAAGAGCTCGTTGTCGCTTACGTACGCCTGAAATCTTTCGGTGAGCATATTTTCTCGTGTGTATGGTCTTGTGTCAAAAGTCGTGTGTCGTTTGTGTCGTTTGTGCCGGTGCGGCCGGTGTCACAATATGTTTACTTCGGGATCGATCTCCACGCCGAAGCGGTCGTGTACGAGTTTCTGCACGTGACGTGCCAGCTCGATGACCTCGCCGCCCGTGGCGCCGCCGAAGTTGACCAGCACCAGCGCCTGACGGTCGTGTACCCCCACGCGCCCCGAACGATATCCCTTCAACCCGGCGCGGTCGATGAGCCACCCTGCGGCCAGCTTGCATTTCGCGGGGTCGGCGGCGGGGTAGACGGGGCACGACGCATCCTCCGCGCGCAGCCGCTCCGCCACGGCGCCTTCGACGATGGGGTTCTTGAAGAAACTGCCGGCATTGCCCAGGATGTCGGTGTCGGGCAGTTTGCTGCGGCGGATGGCGCAGACGGCGTCGCGTATGTTGCCGATCGAGGCCCCGCCCCGCTCCTCCACCTGCGCCTTGAGGTCGCCGTATGCGAGGTTCGGCGCGGGGCGCTTGCCGAGGCGCAGTTCGACGGATGTGATTACGGTGCGGCCGCGCAGCTCGTGTTTGAAGATGCTGTCGCGGTATGCGAAGCGGCAGTCGGCCTTCTCCAGTGTCACGTGTTCGCGGCGCAGCGTGTCGTACAGGTGTACGCGCAGGATGATGTTCCCCGCCTCGGCGCCGTAGGCCCCTATGTTCTGTACGGGGGCGGCCCCGACCGTGCCCGGAATGAGCGAGAGGTTTTCGGCTCCCCACAGTTCTCGCTCCACGCACCACGCCACCATGTCGTCCCACTCGACGCCGGCCTCGGCGCAGATCGTCACCGTATCGGCATCCTCGCCGATGACCCGTATGCCCGTGGCCACGGGCTTTATCAATGTCCCTTCGAAGCGACGCGTGAAGAGTATGTTGTTGCCCCCGCCCAGCGCATACCACACCTGGGGTCGGCCGCTGCCGAAGATCGGGTCGAGATCCTCCGCGCGGTCGAACTCGATGAGGCGCGCCGCCGTCTCGTCGACATGAAAACTGTTGCGCCGCAGCAGCGGGGCGTCCGTTGTTTCGCGTATCATTCCGTTCCTACTTTTTGCCTTTCCGTTCGTCTATCTGCCGCAGCAACTCCCTGACGGCGGTCTCCAACTGCTCGTCGTGTCCCGCGACGATCGTTTCGGGCGCGTTGGCCACCTCGATGTCGGGCTCGAGCTGCTTGTTCTCGAGATACGAGCCGTCCTCGAGGCGGTAGCCTATGATCGGTATGCCGAATACGAGTGTCGGATCCTGCAGCCGCTCCCACGAGACGCTGGTCATGGTGCCCGGTACGGGCATGCCGACGACCTTGCCGATGCCCTGATGCTGGTATACCCAGGGCGTGCCGTGGGCGTTCGAGTAGTTGGCCTCGCACGTGATCATGATCGAGGGCTTGTTCCAGCGGCGGCTGGGCATGTCGCACGCCTCCTTGCCGCGGATCACCTGCGTGAGGTACTTCTCGCCGCTGAACAATATCTCCACATCCTCGTGCAGGCGTCCGCCGCCGTTGAAGCGGGTGTCGATGACGATGCCGTCGCAGTTGTTGTAGCGTCCGAGGATCTCGGCATATATGGTACGGAAACTCTCGTCGCCCATCGACTGTATGTGGACATATCCGAGACGTCCGCCCGAGAGGCGCTCGACGTCGGCGGCGCGCTGCTTCACCCAGCGTTTGTAGAGCAGCGACGAGAGCTGCGACTGCGATATGGGCACCGTGGTCTCGTCCCAGCGGCTGCCGTCCGAGGGCCGGTATACCGATACGAGGGTGCGGCGGCCGGCACGGCGGTTCAGAAGCGGGAAGTAGTCCTGGCCCGCGGCGATCGGCTGGCCGTCGATCTTCTCGATGATATCGCCGGCGCGCACCTGCGACGAGGCCTTGTCGAAGGGCCCCTGCGCCACAACCTCGGCCACAAGCAGCCCGTCGCCCTCGTGCTTCAGATCGAAGATCAGCCCGAGGTCGGCCGTGACGTCGCCGCTCGAATCCGTCGGGCGCGAGTAGCGGCATCCCGTATGCGAGACGTTCAGCTCACCGAGCCACTCGCTGGCCATCTCGGCGAAGTCGTAGTTGTTGTCTATGTCGGGCAGGAAGCGGCGGTAGTTGTCGCGCAGCGCCTCCCAGTCCACACCGTGCATCGTCTCGGTATAGAAGCGGCTCTTCTCCTGCCGGTATATGCGGTCGAACATGTACTCGCGTTCGGCCTGCGCGTCGAGCAGCATCTCGCTCGAGGCCGTGATGTTGTCGCCCGAGCCGTTGCCGCCCTTGAAGCGCAGCATGCGCCCTCCGAGCAGGAACATGTTCTCCTTCCCGGCATCCCATACGAGCGAGCCGCTGCCGCTCGCCTTGCGCATGATCGTGTTGCTGCCGCGGTCGCGCAGGTCCATTTTCCACAGGTCGTAGCCCCCTTCGTACGAACAGAGATAGTAGAGCGTCCCGCCCTTCTTGTCGAGGGTGAAGCCGCTCAGCGACGACGAGGCGGGCGTCAGGCGCACCGTGCGCTCCTCGATGTCCTCGAGTTCGACGACGATCGGCTCTGGATCCCTGTCGGCCTCGGCCTTTTCGGCATTATTGTCCTTATCCTTGTCCTTATCCTTATCCTTGTCCTTGCCGTTGTCCTTGTCCGAAGTGCTGCCGGCTTCGTCATCCTTTTTTGCGGCCTGTTTCTCGGCCTCCTCGTATATCTCGTACTCCTCCTTGCTCATGCGGTATATCTCGTACGCCTTGCGGTTGAGGAATACCATCATCACATCCGAAAGCGATCCCCACGAGGCGTGGCTGCGCATGCCGTAGCGGTCCGACTCGAAGAGTATGGCGTTACCGTCGAGGACCCATTGGGGCGAGGAGTCGAAGTACCCCGTATTGGTGAGGTTGGTGATTTCACCGCCCTCGGCGCTCACCAGACCGATGTCCGAATAGGGGTCGTGGCGGTTGCCTATGTAGCTTATGGCGAACCACCGTCCGTCGGGCGACCATGAGTAGTCTATGCCTCCGTCGGTGGAGTACTGGCAGCTGCCGTCGGTGACCTGATGCACCTTGCCCGAGGCGAGGTCCTTTACCATGAGGCGGCTGCGATCCTCGAAGAAGGCCACCCGCTTGCCGTCGGGCGAGTATTTCGGGCATGTGCGGTCGATGCCGTCGTCCTTGAAGAGGGGTTCTTCGTCGATGAGCGTCGCATTGGGGAAGTTGGGATCCTCGTCGCGGGCTATGCGCGCCGTGTATATGCGCCAGTACCCGTCACGCTCCGAGGCATATACGATCGAGCGGCTGTCGGGAGCGAAGTCGGGGTCGGCCTCCGACTGCGGTGTCGAGGTGATCTGCTTGGTGGTGGCGTAGTCGACCGAGGTGACGAAGATGTCGCCGCGCGAGACGAATGCCACCTGCTTGCCGTCGGGCGATACGGTGGCGCTGCTGCCGCCGCTGATGCCGATACGGGTGGTCTTGTCGGTCGGGTCGGCCGATATGACCTCGATTGCGACCTGCCGCGGGGCGCCGTCTGCGGCCTGCGTGTAAATCTGCCCGTTGTACCCGTAGCAGAGGGTACCGTCGTCGGCTACCGAGAGGAACCTTACGGGGTGTGTCTTGAAGCGTGTCACCTGCCGCGCGGCCGCGGGGTCGTCCGTCGGGAACGACCACACGTTGAAGGTGCCGCCGCGTTCGCTCAACATGTATACCGTCTTGCCGTCCTTCGAGTAGCGGGGGTTGCGGTCCTCGCCGGCACGTGCCGTGAGGTTCGTATGGCGTCCCGTCGCGGCGTCGTAGTACCATATGTCACGCGTGATGGACGAGGTGTGGTGCTTGCGCCAGATGTTCTCGCCGCCCTTGCGGTCCTGGTAGAGGAACGACTCTCCGTCGGGGGCGAACGATATTGCCTCGGCGGGCGTGGCGAGCACCTGCACGGGACGGCCGCCCGTCACGGCGACGGCGTAGAGCTCGGTCATAGAGCCCGTGGGGAAGAGGGCGCTCGGGGCGGGATCCCATATGTGGGCGCCGTAGTATATCTGCCTGCCGTCGGGCGAGAAGGCATAGGGCTCCTCGGCTGCCGAGTGTGTCGTAAGGCGCACGGGTGATCCCCCCGCGGCCGGGATGAGGAATATGTCGAAGTTGCCGTAGCGGTCGCCGGCATATGCTATCTGCCGCGAGTCGGGTGACCAGACGGGAGCGTAGTTGTAGCCGCTTTCGGCCGTGAGGCGGCGTGCCGTGCCGCCCGCGGCGTCGACGACATATATGTCGCCCTTGTACGAGAAGGCGATCGAACGCCCGTCGGGCGAGATGACGGGGTAGCGCATCCATAGCGGCGAGGCGCCGCAGAGCGCTGACAGCAGCAGCGCCGGAAGAACGAGAAACAGTTTCTTCATGCGGTGTGAGACTTTGGTGATTTTCCGATGGCGGAGTATTATTGTCCGCATTTTCGACAAAGTTAGAAATATTTTCGTAAATTTGAACAGTTTTTGAGTTGTCGGATTTAAGAGAAACAGAAGATTATGTTCAGCAAGGAAGACTTATTGCAGATCGAAAATCACGGCCTTACGTTGCAGGCCGTGGAGCGTCAGATAGAGAATTTCCGCAACGGGTTCCCCTACCTGAAGATCGTGCGTGCGGCCTCGGCCGGCGACGGCGTGCGGGTTCTCGACGAGGATGAGACGCTGCGTGCCATGGCGCGGTACGAGACGGCGGCGGGCGGACTCCGTGTGGTGAAGTTCGTGCCGGCATCGGGTGCGGCCACACGCATGTTCAAGGAGTTGTTCGAGTTCGTGAACGAGGGGCGTCGTGGCAAGGGCGTCGATACGGTGCTGGAGAATCTTCTGCGTTTCGCCTTCTACGACGAGTTGCAGGAGGTGCTGCCCATGGGTGCCGCCGAGCGCGAGACCGTCGCCGCGATTATCGACACGGGCCTGGCGTACGGACATAAACCCAAAGGGCTGGTTACCTTCCATGCCTATGCCGACGGCAACCGCAAGGCCGTCGAGGAGCATCTGGTCGAGGGGGCTATGTATGCCCGCACGGGAGATGACGTGCATATCCACTTCACCGTCTCGGCCGAGCATATGGGAGGCTTCTGGGATGTGCTGGGAGCGACGCAGCCATATTACGAGGAGCGTTTCGGCGTCAAGTACGACGTGTCGTTCTCGGTGCAGAAGCCCTCGACCGACACCATAGCCGTGAATCCCGACAACACCCCCTTCCGTACGGACAGCGGCGAGCTGCTTTTCCGCCCCGCGGGCCATGGCGCGCTGATCGAGAACCTGAACGACATAGACGCCGATATCATCTTCATCAAGAACATAGACAATGTTACCACCGACGCCCGTCGCGGCGATACGGTGAAGTACAAGAAGGCGTTGGCCGGAGTGCTGCTGGTATTGCAGGCACAGTCGTTCGATTACCTTCAGGCGCTGGAGGTGGGCGGGGCCGAACTCGCGCCGATCGTGGACTTCATCGAGCGCAAGCTGTGTGTCAAGCTCCCCGAGAACTATACGTCGGCCATGCTGAAGCGTATCCTCGACCGACCCATCCGCGTGTGCGGCATGGTGCGCAACGAGGGCGAGCCGGGCGGCGGCCCCTTCTGGGCCGTGGGACGCGACGGCATAGAGTCGCTGCAGATCGCCGAGCCGAGTCAGATCGCGCCCGAGGAGCGTGACGTGATGCGCACGGCCACATATTTCAACCCGGTGGATATCGTCTGCGGTGTGAAGAATTCGCGCGGCGAAAAGTTCGATCTGACGAAATATACCGATCCGGCGACGGGATTCATCTCGTCGAAGTCGAGCTTCGGCCGCGAACTGCGTGCGCAGGAGCTGCCCGGACTGTGGAACGGCGCCATGTCGGACTGGAATACGGTCTTCGTGGAGGTTCCCGTGACGACATTCTCTCCGGTGAAGGTCGTTACCGACCTGCTGCGTCCCGAGCACCAGCCCGAATAGCGGCGGGTGGCGGGCCGATGCCGCGGCATGGAATGACGGCGGGCGCGATCCTTTGAGGTCGCGCCCGCCGTTTTTTCGGTCCGCAGGTGTCAGTACCGCTTCTCGTAAAAACGTACGTAGTCTATCTCCATCACCACGGGCAGGTCGTCGAGGTCGATCTCACCGACCCATGTGCCGCCCAGCTGTGCCGAGAGGATTATGTAGAAGGGGTTGTTGCGGAACGGGAACTGTTTCTCGCGGTCGGGCAGCAGCCGCGGAAATACATGGGTGCTGCGGCCGTTTACGGAGAACTCGATGCGGTAGGGCGTGATCTCGACAGAGTAGAGGTTGAACTCCTCGGGTGCGACGGGAGTCGTGGCGTGGTTTTCGACAAGTCTCTCGAGGCCCTTCCATGTGAGGTATGTATGCACCGTCTGGTGTATCTCGCGGTCGTGGTTCAGGTGCTCCATGATGTCTATCTCGCCGCCGCGGGGCCACGGTATGTCGACATCGGGTATGAGCCATATCGCGGGCCAGAAACCCGTGCCGCCGACGATGCGTGCCCGCACGTCGACACGGCCGAAGCGTATCGACCGCTTGCCCTTGCTGAGGATGCCGCCGGTGATGCAGTCTCGTTCGTCGTCGAGTTCGGGCGGCGTGCGCAGTCCGTAGAGCTTGAGCGTGCCGTTGCTTATGCGGCAGACCGTGTCGGCGGGCGACATGTGACCGCTCCACTGCTTGGCTCCCCGTTCGCAACGGCTCCACGCCGTGGTGTCGAGGTCGGCGCCGTCGAACTCGTCGGCCCAGACGAGCCGCATCCCCTTGTCACGGTATGCGCGTCGGGGGTCCGTTCCGCGGGTCTGCAGGGTGTCGCGACGGCTCTTGCCGTCCCGGTCGGACCGCTGTGCCGCGGCGGGCTGCCGGGTTGCGTCGGGCTGTCGCGCAGCGGCGGGAGAGGGGATGACGGCGCTCAGAAGAATGGCGGCGGCAAAAACGGGGAGGAAGGCGATCCGGTTCATGTCATTGTGTCGTTGTGTCGGTTTGCTGTGGCGCGGGGGATTATTTGCGTTTCTCGTAGAAGCGCACGTAGTCGATCTCCATCATCACGGGCAGCTGGTCGAGGTCGATCTTGCCGACCCACGAGCCTCCGAGCTGCGCCGACAGTATCACGTAGAAGGCGTGGTCCTTGAATGGGAACTGGTCCTCGCGGTCGGGTTGCAGGCGGGGATAGGAGTGCGTCGGGCGGTCGTTGATGAGGAACTGGATGCTGTCGGCGGTGAATATCACCGAGTAGGTGTTGAAGACATCCGGGTCTATGGGCGCCGTGCCGCTGTTGGGCGGCAGCCCCTCGTCGTGGCGCTGCGTGGCGGGCGAGTGTACCGTCTGGTAGGCTATGGTGTCGAAGTTGAGGTGTTCCATGATGTCTATCTCGCCGCCGCGGGGCCAGCCTATGTCGCTGTCGGGCATGAGCCATATGGCGGGCCAGAAGCCCTGGGCGCAGTCGAAGCGCGCCCGCACGTCTATGCGGCCCGTGCGCAGCGACCGCTTGCCCTTGCTGTCGATGCCGCCCGTAAGGCAGGGGCGTTCGTCATCCATACCCTCGGGTGTGCGTATGCCGTAGAGGCGCAGGGTGCCCTCCTCGACACGGCAGAGCGAGTCGAGCGGCGACATGTGGCGCATCCAGTCGGCGTTGCCGGCGGCGCAGCGGCTCCACGAGGAGGTGTCGAGGCTCTCGCCGTCGAACTCCTCGGCCCAGACCAGCCGCCACCCCTTGTGGGCGCGGCGCGGGTTGCCGGTGTCGTTGTTCTGTTGTCCGAATGCGGCGGTGACCGTGGCCGCAAGCAGCATCGCTGCCGTCATCATGGCGATTTTTTTCATGGGAGTGATGGGTTATGTGTGTCGTGTGGAAACAAAGATAACGCATGCCGGGCAAAAAAACAAAACATCGCGCATGCCGCGTCGGCATCTCGGGCGGTTCTTCGCAGGGTAGGCGGTATTCATCCGAAAGTCGACGCGGCGTATTGTCGGGGGGGGTGGCTTTCCCGTTTAAGGATTGCAAAAGGCTGGCTGCGATATTAAAAAATATAATTATATTTTGGCGGAGCGGAGATTTGTTGTAAATTTGCAAATGACTATTCGGATTATAATACAGGGTAAATCAAAACATATACAAAACATATACAAGCCATGGGAAATACGAAACTTCAGGAGTTGACCGACAAACTCTATCAGGAGGGTCTGGAAAAGGGCCGCGCCGAGGCCGACAGTCTTGTATCCGAGGCCAAAAGCCAGGCGGAGAAGATCGTAGCCGACGCCCGCGTCGAGGCCGAGAAGATTATGGAACAGGCCCGACACAAGGCCGAGGATACCGAAAAAAACGCCATGACGGAGATCGCGCTGGCGGGACGCCAGGCGAAGGCCAAGATCAAGTCCGAGCTCGAGACCATGATCGTAGCCAAGAGCATAGGAGACGGCGTGAAGACCGCCAACCTCGATGCCGCCTTCATCAAGGAGATGCTGCTTGCCGTAGCCAAAAACTGGAACAACGGCTCGAAGGTGGAGTTGTGCGCCCTGCTGCCCGAGGCGCAGCGCAAGTCGCTCGACAAGGCTTTCGAGGCGAGCGCCAAGGCGCTCCTGGCCGAGGGAATCGAGGTGGGATACTCGCCCGAGGTGAAGAGCGGTTTCAAGGTGGGGGAGAAGAACGGCGGATACTACATCTCGTTCTCGGACGAGAGCTTCGAGGCTCTGCTGGGCAGCTACCTGCGCGAGAAGGTTTCGGATCTGTTGTTTAAGGCCTGACGCCCATGTTCGAGAAGAATTATTACAGTCTTGTAGCCGGGCTGAAGGAGTACGCGCTCGATTCCGACACCAAGGGTTTCGATGCCGCGCAGATCGTCGGCGAGATTCTCGAGGAGCTCTCGTCGAAGGACGCGGCGGCGGTGCGCCTGCTCTACGGTTACTACGACTGCGAGAATATCGCGGCTGCACGCGGCGGCCGCGCGGCATACAACCCTCTGGGCAACCTCTCGCAGGAGGAGGTGGCGGAGGCGTTGAAGAACCCTGCCGGGTTGCCCGCGGAGGTGGCGTGCGTGATCCGCGCCTTTGCCGATCCCGAGGGTGAGGATGCCGAAGAGGTGGATCTTACGCGCGGGTTCGAGACGGCGCTCTTCGCCGCCTATTATCGGGCGTGCGAACGTTCGTCATGCCGTTTCCTGCGCGAGTGGTCGGAGTTCGACCGCACGCTGCGCAACATCACGGCGGCCCTTGCCGCACGCGCGGCGCAGCGTCCCGTGGAGAGCGTTACGGTGGGCGGCGGTGACGTGGCGGAGCAGCTGCAGCGCTCCTCGTCGGCCGATTTCGGCCTGCGGGGCGAACTGCCGTATATCGATGCCGTGATCGCGGCCGTCAACGACGAGACCAACATGCTCGAGAAGGAGCGCAAGATCGACATGGTGCGCTGGGATATGGCGGGCGAACTGGCCGCCTTCGACTACTTCAACATCGGCGCCGTGCTGTCTTATCTGGTGAAGATCAACATCGTGGCCCGTTGGAGCGCGCTCGACGCAAAACGCGGCCGCGAGATATTCGAGCGGCTGCTGGCCGAACTCGACGGCAAGGATTTGATAAATAAACAATAAAAGAGATATAGATGAAAACATTGGGACATGTAAACGGGATCATCTCCAACATCGTGATCGTCAAGGCCGACGGCGCGGTGGGGCAGAACGAGATATGCTACGTCTACTGCGGCGAGACCCGTATGATGGCCGAGGTCATCAAGGTCATAGGCGACGACGCCTATGTACAGGTATACGACAGCACCCGAGGTCTGAAGATCGGCGACAAGGTTGAGTTCATGGGCCACATGCTCGAGGCCACCCTCGCTCCGGGAATGCTGTCGCGCAACTACGACGGTCTGCAGAACGATCTGGAGAAGATGGACGGACTCTTCATCTCGCGCGGCTCGATCACCGACCCGGTCGATTTCGAGCGCAAGTGGGAGTTCTCACCCATAGCGAAGGCCGGAGACAAGGTGTCGGCCGGGTCGTGGCTGGGCCGTGTCAAGGAGCAGTGGATCGACCACAAGATCATGGTGCCCTTCATCATGCAGGGCAACTATACGGTCAAGAGCGTCGCCGCGGCGGGCGAGTACAAGGTCACCGACACGGTGGCCGTGGTTACGGATGCCGACGGCAACGACTACAACATAACCATGGTGCAGAAGTGGCCCGTGAAGCAGGCCATACGCTGCTATGCCGAGAAGCCGCGTCCGTCGCGCGTCATGGAGACGGGCGTGCGCGCCATCGACACCTTCAACCCCATGGCCGAGGGCGGTACGGGCTTCATCCCCGGGCCCTTCGGTGCCGGCAAGACGGTGCTGCAGCACGCCATATCGAAGCAGGCCGATGCCGACGTCATCATCATGGTGGCGTGCGGCGAGCGTGCCAACGAGGTGGTGGAGATCTTCGCCGAGTTCCCGGAGCTGGTAGACCCCCGCACGGGACACAAGCTCATGGAGCGTACGATCATCATATGCAACACGTCGAACATGCCCGTTGCGGCGCGTGAGGCGTCGGTGTATACGGGTATGACCATCGGCGAGTACTACCGTTCGATGGGATTGAAGGTGCTGGTTATGGCCGACTCGACCTCACGCTGGGCGCAGGCGCTGCGCGAGATCTCGAACCGTCTGGAGGAGCTGCCCGGACAGGACGCCTTCCCGATGGACCTCTCGGCCATCATCTCGAACTTCTACGCCCGCGCCGGTCTGGTGAAGCTCAACAACGGCGAGACGGGTTCGGTGACCTTCCTCGGTACGGTGTCGCCCGCGGGCGGTAACCTCAAGGAGCCCGTGACCGAGTCGACGAAGAAGGCGGCACGCTGCTTCTACGCTCTGTCGCAGGGCCGTGCCGACTCGAAGCGATACCCCGCCATCGACCCGCTGGAGTCGTACTCGAAGTATCTGGAGTATCCCGAGGTGCGCGAGTATCTCGACGGCCACATAGGCAAGAGCTGGGTCGACATGGTGTACGAGGGCAAGACCATCGTGCAGCGAGGCAAGGAGGCGAACGACCAGATCAACATCCTCGGTGACGACGGCGTGCCCGTATCGTACCACGAGCGTTTCTGGAAGAGCGAGCTGCTGGACTACGTGATCCTGCAGCAGGACGCCTTCGACGAGATCGACGCCAACTGCCCGATCGAGCGCCAGAAGATGATGTACGAGATGGTTCTCGACATCTGCCGCAAGGATTTCGATTTCCAGGATTTCGAGGCTTGCTCGCAATACTTCAAGGGCCTGATCAACCTCTTCCGCCAGATGAACTATTCGGAGTGGCAGAGCGAAAAGTTCCTCGACTACAAGCGTCAGGTCGAGGAGTACGTTAACGGAAAACTCTCAAAATAAGGGCAGCTATGACAACACGAGCATTTCAGAAAGTATATACCAAGATAGACAATATCACCAAGGCCACCATCACGCTGCACGCCACGGGCGTGGGCAATGACGAGCTGGCCACCGTCGGCGGCAAGCTGGCGCAGGTGGTGAAGATCATGGGTGACAACGTCACGCTGCAGGTCTTCGCCGGTACGGAGGGTCTGGCCACCGATTCGGAGGTGGTATTCCACGGCAGCTCGCCCAAGCTGCGCGTTTCGGACGCGCTGGCGGGACGTTTCTTCATCGCCTACGGCGAGCCCCTGGAGGGGGGCGAGCCCATCGAGGGCGAGGAGCGCGAGATCGGCGGCCCCACGGTGAACCCCTTCAAGCGCAAGCAGCCCTCGGAGCTGATCGCTACGGGTATCGCCGGTATCGACCTCAACAATACCATCGTGTCGGGCCAGAAGATTCCCTTCTTCGCCGACCCCGACCAGCCCTATAACGCCGTCATGGCCAACGTGGCGCTGCGTGCCAAGGCCGACAAGATCATTCTGGGCGGCATGGGCCTCACGAACGACGACTTCCTCTACTTCAAGCAGGTGTTCGAGAACGCCGGCGCGCTGGACCGTATCGTGTCGTTTGTCAACACGACGGACAACCCGCCCGTGGAGCGACTGCTCGTGCCCGACATGGCGCTGACGGCGGCCGAGTACTTCGCCGTGGACAAGGGCGAGAAGGTTCTGGTGCTGCTCACCGACATGACGCTCTACGCCGATGCGCTGGCCATCGTGTCGAACCGTATGGACCAGATCCCGTCGAAGGACTCGATGCCGGGATCGCTCTATTCGGACCTCGCGAAGATATACGAGAAGGCGGTGCAGCTGCCCAACGGCGGTTCGATCACCATCATCGCCGTGACGACCCTTTCGGGCGGCGACATCACACACGCCGTGCCCGACAACACGGGTTACATCACCGAGGGACAGCTCTTCCTGCGCAACGACTCGGATACGGGAAAGGTTATCGTCGACCCGTTCCGTTCGCTGTCGCGACTCAAGCAGCTCGTCATAGGCAAGAAGACGCGCGAGGACCACTCGCAGGTGATGAATGCCTGCGTGCGTCTGTATGCGGATGCGGCCAATGCCAAGACCAAGCTCGAGAACGGTTTCGACCTGTCGGACTACGACGAGCGCGCGCTGAAGTTCGCGCACGACTATTCGGAGAAGCTGCTGTCGATCGACGTCAACATGGAGATCGAGAGCATGCTCGATACGGCCTGGCGCCTCTTTGCCGAGTACTTCTCGAAGGAGGAGGTGGCCATCAAGGCCGACCTTATCGCAAAGTACTGGAAAGCGTAACGATTTATGGCAATCAAATTTCAATATAACAAGACTTCGCTGGGCGAGCTGAACAAACAGCTCAAGATGCGGCAGACGGCGCTCCCTACCATCAAGAGCAAGGAGTCGGCGCTGCGCTCCGAGGTGAAGAAGGCGCGCGATACGGCACGGGACTTCCGGCGTCGTCTCGATGCGCTGACGGCGGAGTACGACTACATGTCGGCGCTGTGGGGCGAATTTGATTGTAGTCTGCTGCGTGTGGCCGACGTCAGGCTGGCGACGCAGAAGATCGCCGGCGTGCGCACTCCCGCTTTGGAGGATGTTGTCTTCGAGGAGAAGGCCTATGATCTCTTCTCGTCACCGGCGTGGTATGCCGACGGTGTCGACCTGCTGAAGCGGGCGGCGCGGCTGGGCATAGAGTGCGAGGTCTACAACCGCAAGATGGAGCTTCTGGACTACTCGCGCCGCAAGACCACGCAGAAGGTGAACCTCTACGAAAAGGTGCAGATCCCCGGTTACGAGGATGCCATACGTAAGATCAAGCGATTCATGGAGGACGAGGAGAACCTCTCGAAATCGGCTCAGAAAATTGTGAAAAACCGTCAACAACAGGCTGCGGAGGGGTCTATGCTATGATAGTTAAGATGTCGCGATACGACTTTGTGCTGTTTGCCGCACAGAGCGACGACTTTTTGGCCCGTCTGCGCGAGACGGGGCTCGTGGACATTACGGCCACGGGCTGGGAGCCGACGGAACCGGACCGTCAGCTGCTTACCGACATCGAGGGCTACCGCAAGGCGGTGGCGTGGCTCGAGACCTTTGCCCGTACGGACTCCATGCGCAAGGATGCGGCGCCCTATGCCGACGGCGGCGAGGCCTATGCCGCCTATACGGAGGCGCAGCAGCGCAAGGCGTCGCTTGCGAGCGATGCGGCGCGCCTGACGAAGATGGCCGACGAGATCGAGCCGTGGGGCGAATTCTCGGCCGAGAACGGGGCCAATCTGTCGCGTGCGGGTGTCGTGCTGCGGTATTTCACGGCGCAGCCCTCTGTTTTCGACGCTTCGGAGGCGGAGTGGGGAGAGCGTTATACCGTTGCGGAGATCAACCGCACGGCCTCGACAGTATATTTCGTCGTGGCGGCGGCGCCCGACGAAGAGGTCTCGATAGATGCGCAGGAGATAAAGGCTCCGGCGATGGACTACCGCGCGGCGCGTGCCGAGGCGGCCAGGGCGCAGGCCTCGATCGCGGAGCTGGACAGCATCTTTTCGCGCTGTGCCGCGAGCCTGGATGCCATTCGCGCCAGGCTGCATGAGCTTACGGTGCGGATGCAGAACGTAAAGATACGGGGAACGGCCACGGAGGCTGCGGACGGTTCGCTCATCGTCATGGAGGGGTGGGCCGAGAAGGAGACCTCGCAGAAGCTGGACGCACTGCTTGAGGAGTACCCCAACGTGGTATATATCAAGGAGGACCCCACGCCCGAGGACGATACCCCCGTGAAGCTGAAGAACAACCGCTTCGCGCGCGTGTTCGAGCTTATCGGGTCGCTCTATGCGCTGCCCAAGTACGGGACGCTGGACCTGACGCCCTTCTTCGCACCGTTCTACATGCTCTTCTTCGCCATCTGCCTCAACGATGCGGGCTACGGACTGATCCTGCTGCTGGCGGGACTGCTGCTGCTCAAAAAGGGCGGCGCGAGCCTCCACCGTGCGGCATGGCTGACGATAATCTGCGGCGGCGCCACGGTGCTGTTCGGATTCTACTCCAACTCGTTCTTCGGCCTCTCGATCTCGAAGGTGCCGCTGTTCGAGGGCTTCCACTTCCTCAACTTCCAGCAGGACTTCTTCTCCATAGCGCTGGCGCTGGGTGTGGTGCAGATAATGCTGGGACTGTTGATAAACATCTGCATGACGACGCACATCTTCGGCCTGCGGCATGCGCTGGGTACGCTCGGGTGGTTCCTGCTGATCCTGTCGTTCTGTCTGGCGGCGGGCCTCTCGACCCTCAACGAGGCGTGGGTGATCCCGGGCTTCACGATTGGTTCGCCGGCATTCCTTGCCGTGGCGGGCATAGGCGTGGTGCTGATGCTGTTCTTCAACTCGCCGGGCAAGAACATATTCGTCAACTTCGGCTCGGGCCTGTGGAACACCTACAACAACGTCACGGGGTTGCTGAGCGACGTGCTGAGTTACATACGTCTCTTTGCCATAGGACTCTCGGGCGGCGTGCTGGCGTTGGTGTTCAACTCTCTGGCGCTGGGTATCACGGGGCTCGACGGCGACCTGTCGGCTTCGCCCTGGTGGGCCGTGGCATTGCAGGTGCTGGGCGCCTCGATCATACTGCTGATCGGGCACGGCATCAACCTCTTCATGTCGACCATATCGTCGCTGGTGCACCCCATGCGACTCACTTTCGTGGAGTTCTACAAGAACGCCGGCTTCGAGATGGCCACGCGCGCGTTCGAACCGCTGCGGAACGAGGACAAGTAAACAAACGTAAAATTCAATAACACACAAACACTATTATGGAAAATTCAACAGCATTGGTAATGGCCTACGTGGGCGTAGCTCTCATGGTGGGTCTTGCAGGTATCGCTTCGGCAGTGGGTACTTCGATCTGCGGTCAGGCGGCAGTAGGCGCCATGAAGAAGAACAGCGGCGCATTCGGTAGCTATATGGCCCTCTCGGCACTGCCGGGATCGCAGGGCCTCTACGGCTTCGTATGTTTCTTCATGGTGACGAGCATCTACGACATCATCACCCCCGAGATCACGATGCTCCAGGGCGCAGCCGTTCTGGGTATCGGCATTCTGGTCGGTATCGTCAACCTCGCAGCCGCCATCTATCAGGGCAAGGTGTGCGCCAACGGTATCGCTGCCATCGGCAACGGCCACGACGTGATGGGTAAGACGCTCATTCTGGCGGCATACCCCGAGTTGTACGCCATCCTTACCGTTGCGGCAACGTTCCTTATCGCCAGCGCCGTAGCATAAACGGGCGGTGCGGCGATCGCATGGCGGCCCTTCCTTCGGGAGGGGCCGTCGTCGTTTGCGGACGGTGGCGCGGTTTGTGTTTTTTTTGTATCTTTGCCAAAAAGATGGATGGCTCTTTTGCCTAAAAGCAGGATGACGATGAAGATATTGATGGCGGCTCTGGCCCTGTGTGCCGGCATAGCCTCGTGCGGCTCGCGCCCGACCGGCCGGAATGTGACGGTGGTGAAACCCGTGGAGCCCGTAATGTACGGATATAATGTCAAGGCCGTATATCCCCATCTGCGGTCGAGTTATACGCAGGGGCTGCAGTATGTGGACGGCGTGCTGTGGGAGGGCACGGGCGAGTGGGGCGAGTCGGTGCTGCAGAAGGTAGACCTCGAGAGCGGCAAGGCCGATGTGCTGGTGCGGCTGCCGCGCCGCGAGTTCGGCGAGGGGATCACGGTGCTGGGCGACAGGGTCTACCAGCTGACATGGACGAACAATACGGTACACATATACGACCTCGAGGGTCGGCTCATCGAGGATGTCCACTACCCGGGTGAGGGCTGGGGCCTTACCACCGACGGCGAGAAACTCTACATGTCGAACGGCACGGCGCAGATCTACCGCATCAACCCCGACGGTTTCCGCCGCGAGGGGAGCGTGACGGTGACGCTGCGCGGCGAACCGGTCAACTACCTCAACGAGCTGGAGTGGATCGACGGCAGGATATGGGCCAACGTATATACTACGGACTACGTGATGATCATCAACCCCGAGACGGGAGTCGTGGAGGGTGTTGTCGATTTCTCGGGGCTGCTGGGTGCGGAGGATATCTTCGACGATACGGATGTCTTAAACGGCATAGCATACGACGCCGCGACGGGACGCATCTTTGTCACGGGCAAGCGGTGGAACAAACTTTTCGAGGTCGAGACAGTAAAACGTTGACGATGGATAATCTGAATAAAACGCTCATGGAGCGTATTATGGTGCTGGACGGCGCCGTGGGCACGGAGCTGATGCGGCATGGCGGCAAAGGATGCCTCGAGGCGATGACGCTCGAGAACGGGGCGGCGGTGGCCGCCGTGCACGAGAGTTATCTCGAGGCGGGGGCCGACATCATCACGACGAACACGCTCTGCGCCGACGCCCTCTGTCTTGAGAGTTACGGCCTGGCCGACAAGTCGTACGAGATAGCGCGCCGCAGCGCCGAGATCGCACGCGCCTGCGCCGCGAAATATTCGCAGCCGCAGCGGCCGCGTTTCGTGGCGGGATCCGTGGGGCCGACGACCCGCAACATATCGCTGGCGACCGACCTTACGGAGGAGCGTCTGCGCGAGGTCTACGAGACCCTGATTAGGGGTCTTCTGGACGGCGGCGCGGAGATTATCCTCGTGGAGACGGTGATGGATTCGCGCAATGCCGCCATAGCCGTGGAGCAGTGCCGCAGGCTGAATGCCGGCATCCCGGTCATCGTGTCGGCGGTGCTGTCGCGCCTGGAGGGGCGTGTGGCCAGTGGCGCGCCGATTGCGACCTTCCTCAAGGAGCTGCCCATGGATAGTATCGACGTGGTCGGATTCAACTGCTCGGAGGGGCCGCGGCCTATGAGCGCCTCGCTGGAGGTGCTGGCCGCCGAGTGCTCGAAGCCCATCGCGGCATACCCCGCTGCGGGTCCTTCGCCCGCACTCCCCGAGAGCTTCGCACGCGGCATGGAGGCATTCTGCCGCCGCGGCCTGGTGAATATCGTGGGCGGCTGCTGCGGCACCACCCCGGAATATGTAAGATTGCTCTCGCGCATGGCGATGCGTTACTCTCCGCGTATGTTCGGAGAGTAGCGGCCGAGTCCCGGGGCGTGGGTGCCGTCGGTACGGCACCGGCGTGCCGCGGGCCTATGGCGCGGGGAGGCACATGCGGGCCAGAGTCCGCCCCCGCATGTTCCCGATTGTCGGATTCATAAGTCGTAAGATATGGATATCAAGGATTTTCGTCGCAGGTTGCACCGCCATCCCGAACTCTCGTTCGAGGAGCATGATACGGCGGCGTTCATTGCGTCGGAGCTGTCGAAGGAGGGTATCGAGAACCGCCCGATAGCCACGACGGGAGTGCTGGCGCGCATAGAGGGACGTCGCGGCAATCCGACGCGGTGCGTGGTGCTGCGCGCCGACATAGACGCGTTGCCCGTCTGCGAGATGACGGGCGTGGAGTGGGCCTCGCAGAATGAGGGCGTCATGCACGCCTGCGGCCATGACTGCCATGCGGCCATACTGTACGGGGTGCTGAAGCGGCTGCAGGCCGATCCCGACTTCGAGGGTACGCTTTTCGGGCTCTTCCAGCCCGCCGAGGAACGCGACCCGGGGGGCGCGTCGCTGGTGCTGGCCGAGAAGCCCTTCGAGGGGTATGATGTCGCCGCCGTCATGGGCGAGCATGTCGATGCCGACCTCGAGGTTGGCGAGATAGGTTTCTGTCCGGGCAAGTTCATGGCTTCGGCCGACGAACTGCACTTCAAGGTCAGGGGCGTCGGGGGACATGCCGCCATGCGGGACCGTATCAAGGACTCGGTCGTGGCAACGGCGGACCTCATCCTGCGGCTGAACCGCCTCAACAGCGACGTGTGCGTGGTGTCGATAGGCAATGTCCTGGCCGAGGGGGCTACGAATGTCATCCCCGAGCAGACCGTCTGCGACGGCACGATGCGCACCTTCGACGAGAATCTCCGCACGCGTGTCAAGGAGATGATCGCACACATAGCCGAGGAGATCGAGTACAAGTACGACGTGACGGTGGAGAATGACATCCGCCACGGTTACCCGTGCGTGGAGAACGACCGCCGCCTCACGTACGAGGCGATGCTGCTGGCCGACAGCAAGGGCTTCGTGGTGAAGGATCTCGAGATGCGCACCACGGCCGAGGATTTCGGCTTCTATACGCATGTCTATCCCTCGCTCTTCTATCGTCTGGGCGTGGGACGCGCCTCGGGCCGCGCGCATACGGCCACATTCCTCCCCGATGAACGGGCGCTGGCCGTCGGCGAGGAGTTCATGTACCAGCTGGCACTTAACATTCTGAACAGATGAGACAGTCAAGAAAGAGAGAATCGCGCCGCGGCGAGCGACAGGAGTCGCGCCGGAGTGTATCGGCACAGGACAGGGCGGGATTTATCGCGGATATGTTCCGGGAGTATCCCGAGCGCAACTTTACGTTGAAACAGCTTACCACGGCCTCGGGCGATGCCTCGCGCGAGAGCCGCTATGCCGTGCGCGACATCGTCGAGGCGTTGGAACGCGACGGCGTCATAGAGCGCCGCGGGCGCGACAAGTACCAGCTCTCGACCTCGCAGCTGCCCCGTTACGAGGGCGTGGTCGACATGCTGGCCTCGGGGGCCGCGTATGTCAAGGTCGAGGAGCTGGAGAACGACATATACGTCAGCCACCACAACACGGGCCATGCGCTGGACGGCGACCGCGTGGAGGTGGCATTGCAGCGTCAGGCGCGTGACGGCGGCCATCCCGAGGGTGCGATCACGGCGGTGCTGGAGCGCAGCGGCAAGCGTTACGTCGGCGTGGCCGAGGTGAGCCGTCAGGCGGTGTTCGTGCATCCCGACTCGCGCAAGCTGCCGATGGACATATACTTCTCGCGCAAGGACTGCCCGGGTGTGAATGACGGCGACAAGGTTGTCTTCCGCATCTCGGAGTGGCGCGAGGGCGACCACAGCCCGCGCGGCGTGCTGATCGAGCGTCTGGGCCGCGAGGGCGACAACGACACCGAGATGCATGCCATCCTGGCGGAGTTCAATCTGCCGTACAAGTTCGATGCCGACGTCGAGGGTGCCGCCGAGGCCATCCCCGGGCAGATAACGGAGAAGGACTATGCCGAGCGTCGCGATTTCCGCGGCGTTACGACCTTTACCGTCGACCCTGCCGATGCGAAGGACTTCGACGACGCGCTCTCGATCCGCAAGCTGGAGAACGGCCTGTGGGAGGTGGGCGTGCATATTGCCGACGTGACGCATTACGTGCGTCCCGATTCTGTCCTGGACTGCGAGGCGCGCGAGCGTGGCACGTCGGTCTATCTTGTGGACCGCACGGTGCCGATGCTGCCCGAGCGCCTCTCGAACGAGCTGTGTTCGCTGCGCCCGAACGAGGAGAGCCTTTGCTTCTCGGCCGTCTTCACGCTGAATGACGACGCGGAGGTGCAGGAGGAGTGGTTCGGTCGCACGGTGATATATTCCGACCGGCGCTTCACCTATGCCGAGGCGCAGGCGCGCATCGAGACGGGTGTGGGGGACTATGCCGATGAGATCGGTACGCTGAACCGTCTGGCGCAGACGATGCGCCAGCGCCGCTTCAAGAACGGCGCCATCAGCTTCGAGCGCGAGGAGTTCAAGTTCATCCTCGACGAGAAGGGGCGGCCGCTGGGCGTCTACACCAAGGAGCAGAAGGAGTCGAACCAGATGATCGAGGAGTTCATGCTGCTGGCCAACCGCCGCGTTGCGGAGTACTGCGCTTTCCGTGTGGATGGCACGCGCCGTACGGCCCGCACGATGGTGTACCGTGTGCACGACGAGCCGAACGAGGAGAAGCTGACGCGTTTCCGCGAGTTCGTGCTGCGCTTCGGGCACCAGTTCCGCGCCTCGAAGGGGCGCGCCGTGGCCAAGGCCATAAACCGCCTTGTGGCGGAGGTCAAGGGACGTCCCGAGGCCAACGCCATCTCGATGCTGGCGGTGCGCAGCATGGCCAAGGCGTTCTACACCACGGACAACATAGGCCACTACGGCCTGGCGTTCAAATACTACACGCATTTCACCTCGCCCATACGCCGCTATCCCGACATGATGGTGCACCGCCTGCTGGCGCGTTACCTTGCGGGCGGCCGCTCGGCCGACAAGAAGACGCTCGAGGCGCAGTGCGCCTATGCGTCGGACCGCGAGGTGGTGGCGTCGGAGGCCGAACGCGCCTCGATAAAGTACAAGATGGTCGAGTTCATGAAGGACAAGATCGGCCAGATGTTCAAGGGCCACATCTCGGGCATGAGCGAGTGGGGCGTCTACGTCGAGCTGGAGGAGACGCATATCGAGGGCATGGCCTTCCTGCGTGACATCGAGGGTGACTACTACTATTTCGACGAGGTCCGCTTCGAGGTCATAGGCCGCAATACGGGACGTCGTCTGACGCTCGGCGACGAGGTGTGGATCCGTGTCAAGGGAGCCGACCTGCGCCGCCGCACGCTCGACTTCGAACTCATCGTGGGCAAACGCAACAGGTAGGAGATGGGGCGTCTGTCGCAGATATACGAAAAGGCCCTTGCGCGGGAGATGCTCTCGCGCGAGGAGGCCTATGCGCTGTGGGAGGAGGCGCCTCTCGACACCCTGGCGGCCGTGGCCGACGAGGTGCGGCGCGCCGTGGTCCCCGATCCCGATGTGGTGACGTGGCAGATAGACCGCAACGTCAACATAACCAACGTCTGCATCTCGGGCTGCAAATTCTGCAACTTCCACTGTCCGCCGCACCGCACGGATGAGGCGTTCATAACCACGATAGACGAGTATCGCTCGAAGATCGACCGTATGCTGGAGTTCGGGGGCGACCAGCTGCTGTTGCAGGGCGGCCTGCATCCCAACCTCGGCATAACGTTTTACGAGGAGCTGTTTTCGACGTTGAAGCACCTCTATCCCAATGTGCGGCTGCATGCCCTGGGTCCGCCCGAGGTGGCGCACATAGCCCGCATAAGCGGTCTCACGGTGCGGCGCACGCTCGAGCGGCTCGTCGCGGCGGGGTTGGATTCGCTGCCCGGCGCCGGGGCCGAGATCCTCGTCGAGGATGTGCGGCGCCGCATATCTCCCGCCAAGCCGGGCGCGGCGGAGTGGTTGGAGGTGATGCACGAGGCCCACATGATGAACCTGCCTACGTCGGCGACGATGATGTACGGACATGTGGAGACGCCGCGGCAGCGCATCGACCACCTGCTGGCCATACGCGACCTGCAGGCACGGTGTCCCGAGGGCAACTACGGTTTCCTGGCCTTCATCCCGTGGATCTTCCGTTCGACGGGCACGCGGCTCGAACAGGAGGGCGTAAGGACCGTCTTCTCACCGTTGGAGTACGTGCGTGTGATAGCCGTAAGCCGATTGATCCTGTGCAACATACGCAACATACAGGCTTCGTGGCTCACCGTGGGCAAGGCCACGGCGCAGCTGGCTCTGCACAGCGGCGCCAACGACATGGGCTCGATCATGATCGAGGAGAACGTGGTCTCGAGCGCCGGCGCGCACAACGAGTTCGATGCCGAGGGCATTCAGCGGGCCATACGCGAGGCGGGTTTCACGCCGCGCCTGCGCAATCAGCTTTACGAATTGCGCGACTGTCCCGCCCGCTCGGAATAAAAAGCCGTGAACGTGCATTAATTGATTAAAATTATTTACCTTTGCACTCCGAACCCGACCCGAACGGGTGCGGTGCGGCATATTGCGACAAATATAAACAACAAATACCGATTATGAAGATTACAAGAGAACAGCGTGAGCAGAACGTCTCGTTACTGAAGGTTCTGGTCGACGAGAAGGATTATGGCGAGGCCGTGGACAAGATGCTTCGCGACTACAAGCGTAAGGCCAACATTCCGGGATTCCGTCCGGGCATGGTCCCCATGGGTGTGATACGCAAGATGTACGGCAAGAGCGCCGTGGCCGAGCAGTCGTACCGCACCGCGTCGAACGCCGTCTTCGAGTATCTGCAGAAGGAGGGTATCGATTACGTGGGCGACGTGATTCCGTCGGACGAGCAGGGCGACTTCGACTTCGAGCACAATACCGAGCATGAGTTCATGTTCGAGATAGGCGAGGCCCCCGAGGTGAAGATCGAGCTCTCGGAGAAGGACAAGCTGACCTACTACAAGATCAAGATCGACGAGAAGATGCACGAGGCATACAAGGACAACTACCTGCGCCGCTACGGCCGTCTGGTGGATGTCGAGGCCGTGGAGAAGGACGAGTCCCTGACGGTGGTGCTCGACAACGGCGACATGCGCATCGAGGATGCATACGTCGGCCTGATCTCGATGAGCGACGAGGAGCGCAAGCCCTTCCTCGGCAAGAAGGTGGGCGACAAGATGGAGGTCGACGTGAACGAGCTCTACAAGACGCCGTCGCAGCGCGCCGCCGTGCTTCAGGTCAAGGAGGCTGAGCTGGCAGACGTGAACCCCAAGTTCGAGATGGAGATCAAGCAGATACGTCGTTTCTCGAATCCCGAGCTCAACGAGGAGTTCTTCAAGATGGCTTTCCCCGCCGGCAACGTCAAGAACGAGGCCGATCTGGATGCCTTCGTGGACGGCGAGATCGAGACCGAGCTCAAGCGCGAGTCGGACTACCTGTTCACGATCCGCGTGCGCAACTTCATCATGGAGAAGGCCGGTCTGAAGATGCCGGAGGAGTTCCTCAAGCGCTGGCTCTACGTCATCAACGAGGGCAAGTTCTCGAAGGAGGAGATAGAGAAGGACTTCGCCGGTTTCGTGAAGATGTTCACGTGGAACTACCTGCAGAAGCACTTCATCAAGGAGGGCAACCTGAACGTCAGCACGGAGGAGGCAGAGGCCGAGGCCAGGGAGTTCGCCAAGGCGCAGTTCGCCCAGTACGGCATGCCGTCGGCACCCGACGAGATGGTCGACAACTTCGCCAAGCAGGTGCTGGCCAACAAGGAGCAGGCGCAGAAGATCTACGAGAAGCTCTACGAGCTGAAGGTCGTCGACTACGTTAAGTCGAAGATCAAGGTGTCGACCAAGACGGTTACGTCGGAGGAGTTTGCCAAATTGGCGCAAGAGGAGTAATATTTGACAAAATATTCTTGATATGGGCTCTGGGCGTAATGTTTGCAGAGTCCATTTTTTGATTGTGGAGGCGGGTGCCGGAGGCCGTTCGGCGCATGTGCCGCATCCCGAAATTAACGAATGTTTCTATGAGCGAATTTGAGAAATACGCACGCGGACACCGCGGCATCAGCAGCCTTGCGCTGCACGATTTCCAATCGGTGCAGTCGGCATACATCTCGCCGACGATAATCGAGGAGCGCCAGCTGAATGTGGCAACCATGGATGTCTTCTCGCGACTGATGATGGACCGCATCATATTCCTGGGCGCACCCATCTACGACGATGCCGCCAACATCATACAGGCGCAACTGCTGTTTCTCGAGTCGGTCGACCCCTCGAAGGACGTGCAGATATACATCAATTCGCCCGGC
Organism: uncultured Alistipes sp.; assembly: GCA_949283205.1. GTDB lineage: Bacteria > Bacteroidota > Bacteroidia > Bacteroidales > Rikenellaceae > Alistipes. The sequence goes on from CASDSD010000027.1 coordinate 91,587, forward strand.
GGGTCGGTGACGGCCGGCCTCGGCATATACGATACGATGCAGCTCGTCTCGTGCGACGTGGCGACCATATGCACGGGTCTGGCAGCATCTATGGGTGCTGTCCTGCTTACGGCGGGTGCCGCGGGCAAGCGCTCGGCGCTGCCCCATTCGCGCGTGATGATCCACCAGCCTCTGGGCGGTGCGCAGGGCCAGGCGTCGGATATCGAGATCACGGCGCGCGAGATCGCCAAGACCAAGCGCGAACTGTACGAGATCCTGGCGCACCATTCGGGTGCCGACATGGCCCGCATAGAGCGCGATGCCGACCGCGACTACTGGATGACAGCGGCCGAGGCCAGGGAGTACGGATTGATCGACGAGGTGCTCTCGAAACGCAACAAGGAATAGGAGAAGAGATATGCCCAATACACGAGGATACAAGGATAAGAGCGCGGGACGCGGCGGCGAGGATTGCTGCTCGTTCTGCGGTGCCAAGCGCAGCGACGTGCCCATATTGTTTCAGGGCGTGGACGGCGCCAACATATGCAGCAACTGCGTCGAGCGGGCGCACGAGATGCTTGCCGAGAGCAAGGCCGCCATGGCGGGCCGCCGCGGCGACAAGGGCCCGAAATTCAAGATGGAGGAGCTGCTCAAGCCGCAGCAGATAAAGGCATTCCTCGACCAGTACGTCATAGGTCAGGACGATGCCAAACGCTATATGTCGGTGGCGGTGTACAACCACTACAAACGACTTCTGAGCCGTGCCGGAAACGACGGCAAGGCCGGCGCGAAGGCGGAGGGCGGAACGGACGATGTGGAGATCGACAAGTCGAACATCGTGCTGGTGGGCCCCACGGGTACGGGCAAGACGCTCATGGCGCGTACCATTGCGCGTGTGTTGAATGTCCCCTTCACCATTGTCGACGCCACGGTCCTCACCGAGGCCGGATATGTGGGTGAGGATGTGGAGAGCATCCTGACGCGGCTGCTGCAGGTTGCGGACTATGATGTCGAGGTGGCCGAGAGGGGTATTGTCTTCATCGACGAGATCGACAAGATCGCCCGCAAGAGCGACAACCCGAGCATCACGCGCGACGTCTCGGGCGAGGGAGTGCAGCAGGCCCTGCTGAAGATCCTCGAGGGCACGGTCGTGAACGTCCCGCCGCAGGGCGGGCGCAAGCACCCCGACCAGAAGTTCATACAGGTAAACACGAAGGACATACTCTTCATCTGCGGCGGCGCCTTCGACGGCATCGAGAAGAAGATCGCACAGCGTCTCAATACGCGGGCCATAGGCTATGGCGTGCAGAGTACGTCGGCGGTCGACCGCAACAACCTGATGAAATATATCATGCCGCAGGACCTCAAGTCGTTCGGCCTGATCCCCGAGCTGGTGGGGCGCCTTCCGGTGTTGACATACATGCAGCCCTTGACGAAGCAGGCGCTGCGGTCGATCCTTACCGAGCCGCGCAACGCCATCGTCAAGCAGTACGAGCGTCTGTTCGCCATGGACGGCGTGCAGCTGCATTTCGATGACGAGGTGCTCGACTATATCGTCGATAAGGCCGACGAGTACAAGCTCGGCGCGCGCGGCCTGCGCTCGATATGCGAGGCCATCATGATAGATGCCATGTACGACGTTCCGTCGTCCGGCGCGGCACGATTCGACGTGACGCTTCCATATGCGAAAAAGAAGATCGAAGGCTCGAATTTTTTGGAGTTGAAGCGAGTCGGATGAGATTTTTTTTGTCTATATTTGTAGATACCATTTTTGCGTCCCTTCAGTTGCGCAGGAGTATTGTTCCGGGATTAGGCGGCTGCGGGCATCCCTTTCCGCATATATCGGCTCTGGGTCTGTAACTATGTGACAATCATCAGTCCGCCGGGTAAAAACCGGTGCCGGGGGCGGTGCGTGAGAAAGTGCGGGAGCGGTGTGAGGAGTGATGTGGACGGCGCGTTCTAATGTGCGGGAGCGGTGTGAATGAATGCGGGTTCCGGCGCGTGAGAAAGTGCGGGAGCGGTGTGAGGAGTGATGTGGACGGCGCGTTCTAATGTGCGGGAGCGGTGTGAATGAATGCGGGTTCCGGCGCGTGAGAAAGTGCGGGAGCGGAGTGGGGAGTGATGTGGACGGCGCGTTCTAATGTGCGGGAGCGGT